>NZ_NGLI01000002.1:478975-692051 GCF_002141285.1 Enterococcus sp. 3G1_DIV0629
TAACACCACAGTGTGGTGGCGATAGCGAGAAGGATACACCTGTAACCATGCCGAACACAGAAGTTAAGCTTCTTAGCGCCGATTGTAGTGAGGGGTTGCCCCTTGTGAGAGTAGGACGTCGCCACGCTTAAGTTATCCATGGAGGTTTAGCTCAGCTGGGAGAGCATCTGCCTTACAAGCAGAGGGTCAGCGGTTCGATCCCGTTAACCTCCATATGAGCCGTTAGCTCAGTTGGTAGAGCATCTGACTTTTAATCAGAGGGTCACAGGTTCGAGCCCTGTACGGCTCATATTTTTGCGGGTGTGGCGGAATTGGCAGACGCACTAGATTTAGGATCTAGCGCCTTACGGCGTGGGGGTTCAAGTCCCTTCACCCGCATCATTTAAGTTTTACATGCCGGCTTAGCTCAGTTGGTAGAGCATCTGATTTGTAATCAGAGGGTCGAGGGTTCAAGTCCTTTAGCCGGCATCTTTAAACACGCGGAAATAGCTCAGTGGTAGAGCACCACCTTGCCAAGGTGGGGGTCGCGGGTTCGAACCCCGTTTTCCGCTTTGCCAAAGCAATCGCGCCGGGGTGGCGGAACTGGCAGACGCACAGGACTTAAAATCCTGCGGTGAGTGATCACCGTACCGGTTCGATTCCGGTCCTCGGCATTTCAAATATGCGCCCATAGCTCAACTGGATAGAGTGTTTGACTACGGATCAAAAGGTTAGGGGTTCGACTCCTCTTGGGCGCGTAGTCTTTTTTATTTTTTTAACGGGAAGTAGCTCAGCTTGGTAGAGCACTTGGTTTGGGACCAAGGGGTCGCAGGTTCGAATCCTGTCTTCCCGATTTTTTTTATCTTGCTTTTTGTTTTCAAATGATTTATAATTTTTTTAAATTGAATATGCGCCCATAGCTCAACTGGATAGAGTGTTTGACTACGGATCAAAAGGTTAGGGGTTCGACTCCTCTTGGGCGCGTCGATACGGAATAGTATATTCCGTATTTTTTTTGTTGATTCTAAAGGATTTATTTAACAAAAAGCGTTCTTCTTTCTTTCTATTACCAAATTCGTTATAATTAAGGTCAATATTAGTCAAAGGGAATGAATAAGATGGCACATCAGAATACCTCGGATTTAATTGAATCATATATAAAGAAAATTCTGGAAAATAGTGAAATGATCGAGATTCGAAGGATTGAAATGGCAGACCTCTTTAACTGTGTTCCTTCACAAATCAACTATGTGATTAATACCCGTTTTACCATCCAACGCGGTTATTTAGTAGAAAGCAAACGCGGGGGTGGCGGTTATATACGAATTGCGAAAGTAAGAATTTCAGACAAAAAACAGTTACTTGAGCAGATAAATCAGTTGTTTGATGATACAATCAGTGAGAAAAATGCTTTTGCTATTATTCAAAAACTTTATGAAGACCAAATAATTACAAAAAAAGAAGGAAACTTGATGTTAAGTGCAATTGCAAAAAACACATTGAATTTCAATGAATTTGAAGATCATACACGTGCTCGGATTCTCCGAGCATTTCTGGAACGTTTAAGTTATGAAGATGGGAAGTGAGATTAGATGGAAGAACTTTTTACTGAAAGAGCCCAAGCGGTATTAGAAATTGCACAAGAAGAAGCAAAACGATTGAAACATCAATCAGTTAGTTCAGAGCATGTTTTACTAGCATTAGTAGTTGAACAAAATGGAATTGCTGGAAAAGTATTACGTGAAATGGATTTGAATGAGACAGAAATTTATGAAGAAATTGAACATCTGATTGGTTATGGCGGTATCCGTTCTTACCCTAAAGGAGTCTTTCTTCCATATTCTCCAAGAATGAAACAAGTTTTTGCTTTAGCTAGCAGCGAAGTAAAGAAAACGGGTTCTCAAAAAGTTGGAACAGAACATATTTTGATGAGCTTATTAAAAGATGAAAGTATCATGGCTACTCGAATCATGATCAACTTAGGTATCAGCCTTTCAAAAGCCCGACAAGTTCTGAAACAAAAAATGGGACTAGCTGGTGATTCAGGTGGAAAGGGAATGAATCGTCGTAGAAATATACAAGATAAACGGCAAACACCGCAAGGAACACCTACACTGGATTCATTAGCACGTGATTTGACGAAATTAGCAAAAGAAAACAAGTTGGACCCAGTTGTTGGTCGTTCTAGAGAAGTCAAACGGCTTATTCAGATTCTTAGCCGACGGACAAAGAACAACCCTGTACTGGTGGGCGAACCTGGTGTAGGTAAAACAGCTATTGCTGAAGGACTAGCGCAAAAAATCATTTTAGGAGAAGTCCCAGAAGACATGCAAGAAAAGCGTCTGATGATGCTTGATATGGGATCTTTGGTTGCTGGTACGAAATATCGCGGTGAATTTGAAGATCGAATGAAAAAAGTCATCGACGAAATCTATAATGATGGTCAAGTAATCTTATTCATTGATGAATTGCATACCTTGATTGGTGCAGGTGGAGCAGAAGGAGCAATTGATGCTTCGAATATCTTGAAACCGGCGTTAGCTCGAGGAGAATTACAAACGATCGGAGCAACGACCCTAGATGAATATCAAAAATATATCGAAAAAGATTCTGCATTAGAGCGACGTTTTGCACGAATTCAAGTAGATGAACCAACTCCTGAAGAAGCGGAAGAGATTCTTCAAGGATTACGTTCAAGATATGAAGAGCACCACGGGGTAGAGATTACAGATGAAGCTGTGCGGGCAGCAGTGAATCTTTCTGTTCGTTATATCACTTCTCGTCAACTACCTGATAAAGCTATTGATTTAATTGATGAATCAGCAGCGAAAGTCCGTTTGGATCAAACCGATCACTTAACAAAATCAACTGTAATCAAATTAGAAATTGATGAATTAGTACAAGAAAAAGAAGCAGCGATCCAAAAACAAGACTTTGAAAATGCTGCGCAATTACGTAGACAAGAAAAAGCACTACGTAAAAAGCTACAAAAAGTTTCTGCAATCGAAGCAAAACAGGAACAAGGATATTCTGATCGTGTAACAGAAGAAGATGTTGCTACAGTTGTATCGGAGTGGACTGGTGTCCCTCTACAGCAGTTGGAGAAAAAAGAAAGTGAACGTTTGTTAGAATTGGAAGGTCTTCTGCATGAACGTGTGGTTGGTCAAGATGAGGCTGTCAAAGCAGTTTCACGCGCCATCCGTCGTGCACGAAGCGGCTTGAAAGATCCTAACCGTCCAATTGGGTCATTTATGTTCCTCGGACCAACTGGTGTCGGAAAAACAGAATTGGCCAAAGCACTTTCAGAAGTCATGTTTGGAAGCGAAGATTCCCTGATCCGTGTTGATATGTCAGAATTTATGGAAAAATACAGTACAAGCCGATTAATCGGATCTCCTCCAGGATACGTAGGGTATGATGAAGGTGGACAGTTGACAGAAAAAATTCGTCAAAAACCATATTCAGTGATTCTCTTAGACGAAGTGGAGAAAGCACATCCAGATGTTTTCAATTTACTTCTGCAAGTATTGGATGATGGTCATTTAACAGATTCTAAAGGTAGAAAAGTGGACTTTAGAAATACGATCATGATTATGACTTCAAATATCGGAGCGACACAAATTCGAGAAGAAAAAAATGTCGGATTTAATGTCCAAGATGTCACGAAAGATCACAAAGCCATGCAAAAACGTATCTTAGAAGAGTTAAAGAAAGCTTTCCGACCTGAATTCTTGAATCGAATTGATGAGACTGTCGTCTTCCACTCATTGAGTAAAGATGAAATCCATACAATCGTCCAAATTATGAGTAAAGCGATTATCAAACGATTGAAAGAACAAGATATTCAAGTGAAAATCACCCCATCTGCAATCGATGTGATTGGGAAAGCCGGATTTGATCCTGAATATGGTGCACGTCCAATCCGTCGCGCACTTCAAAAAGAAATTGAAGATCGATTGAGCGAGGCGTTGCTTGGCGGAGAGATTCGTTTAGGTGACCACGTAACAGTAGGTGCTTCAAAAGGAAAAATCACATTGAATGTTCGCGGACCTAAAAAGGAAACAGTAGGTTCCCTATAGGTACTTGGTCTATGTAGCTGAATTTTTATAATAGTAAGACTTGATTAAGAGGTTGTGACAAGACTTTTGTCACAATCTCTTTTTATATTTGGACAGAATATACCGAACTTTATTTTGAATTTTTGTGAAATAATTTTCAAAAATCCAACTTTAAATAGAAGAAGTATTGGAAAGTTTTTAGAGCTATGCTACTATTATGAAGTTGTAGGAGGAGGAAATTATGATCGAACTCATAACCACAGTAGAGACTATCAAACAAGCAGAACAGTTGCTTGCTGCAGGTGCAGACACACTATATTTCGGTGAAGAGCAATTTGGATTGCGTCTGCCTGCTTCGTTCACACGAGAAGAACAGCGACAATTAGTAGAATTAGCACACAAGCATGGTAAAAAAGCAAATATTGCTGTAAATGGGATCATTCATCCTGAGAAAATGAAAAATGTACCTGAATATTTGGCTTTTTTAAAAGAAATAAATGTAGATGTGATCACAGTTGGTGATACAGGTATCATTTATACGATGAAAAAAAATCCTGAATTGCGTATACCGTATATTTATGATGCTGAAACATTAGTAACGAGTGCACGTCAAATCAATTTCTGGGCGAAAAAAGGCGCAGTTGGCGCAGTACTTGCTCGTGAAGTTCCGTTTGAAGAGATGAAGGCGATGGAAGAAAAACTCGACATTCCTGTAGAAATCCTTGTGTATGGTGCTACATGCATCCATCAATCCAAACGTCCACTGCTACAGAATTACTATAACTATACGAAGCAAGACGAACAAAAAGATCGTGAAAGAGGTCTTTTTATCTCGGAACCTAAAAAAGAAGAGACACATTATTCTATTTATGAAGATAGTCATGGCACACATATTTTTGCCAGTAATGATCTAAATCTCTCGAATGAATTGAATGAACTTTATCAGCATCATTACCGTACATGGAAATTGGACGGGTTATTTACTCCAGGCGAAAATTTCGTGAATATCACTCAACTATTCGCCGAAGCAAAAAAACAAATTTTAGAAGGTAGCTGGAATCAAGAAAAAGCAGAAAAATTGACGAGCGAAATCAACAAATTGCATCCTGAAAACCGTGAATTAGATACAGGATTCTTTTATATTGATCCTTCTGCTATCAAATAAGGAGTATGATGAATGAAATGACAGTAAAAAGAAAATTGAAACGTCCAGAAGTCTTAGCGCCAGCAGGAACACTGGAAAAGTTAAAAACAGCGATCCATTATGGAGCAGATGCAGTATATATTGGCGGAAATGCATATGGTTTAAGAAGCCGTGCAGGTAATTTTACTTATGAAGAAATGGCTGAAGGAGTTGCTTTTGCAAAAGAACACGATGCAAAAGTGTACGTTGCTGCTAATATGGTCACCCATGAAGGAAATGAAGAAGGCGCTGGGGAATTTTTCCGCAGTCTGCGCGATGTCGGTATTTCTGCAGTAATCGTTTCTGATCCAGCTTTGATCGAAATTTGCGCGACTGAAGCTCCAGGTCTGCCGATCCATTTATCCACTCAAGCTTCAGCAACCAATTTTGAGACATTGGAATTCTGGAAAGAAGAAGGGTTGGAACGTGTCGTTTTAGCTCGTGAAGTTTCAATGGAGGAAGTGGCAGAGATTCGTAAAAATACGGATATCGAAATCGAAGCATTTATTCATGGTGCCATGTGTATCTCTTATTCTGGTCGCTGCACATTGTCCAACCATATGTCAATGCGGGATGCGAATCGTGGCGGATGCTCTCAATCTTGTCGCTGGAAATATGGATTGTTTGATATGCCTTTTGGTCAAGAACGGAATAGTTTGACTGATACAGGAGAAATTGAAGAAGAATTCTCGATGAGTGCAGTTGATATGTCAATGATCGAGCATATTCCAGAATTGATTGAAAACGGCGTAGACAGCTTCAAGATCGAAGGAAGAATGAAATCGATCCATTATGTATCTACAGTGTCAAACGTCTATAAAGCAGCTGTAGACAGCTATATGGAAGATCCTGAAAACTATGTCTGCAAACAAGAATGGATCGACGAGTTATGGAAAGTGGCACAACGAGAGTTAGCTACAGGCTTTTATTACAATACACCAACTGAAAACGAGCAATTATTCGGTGAGCGTCGTAAAATCCCAGTATATAAATTTGTCGGTGAAGTATTATCTTATGATGAGGCAACACAGATTGCTACGATACGTCAGAGAAACTTATTCTCTGTAGGGGATGAAATCGAATTTTATGGTCCAGGGTTCAGTCATTTCAGTCAAACAGTCGAAATCATGCATAATGAAGAAGGGGAATCCATTGACCGAGCACCAAATCCAATGATGGTTTTGACCATGCCAGTCGCACAACCAGTGAAACCTGGTGATATGATCCGGAAACGTAAATAAAGAAAAGCTGATACAGTCCTGTTTCAAGCATCTCCGCATACAAAATCCAAGAAAAGTGTTACACTTGTTTTCTGTAGAAAAAGGATCGTTAAATAAATGTTTTGATTGATCTCTTCAATAAGGAGGAACAAAATGCAAATATATGATTACATCGTAATTGGTGGCGGCTCTGGCGGTATTGCTTCAGCAAACAGAGCAGGGATGCATGGCGCAAAAGTTTTGCTGATCGAAGCAAATGAATTAGGCGGAACCTGTGTCAATGTCGGTTGTGTACCTAAAAAAGTCATGTGGCAAGCAAGTACGATTTTGGAAACAATTGAACGTGATGCTCCAAGTTACGGCATCCAAGCAGATTTAAAAAGTGTCGATTTCGCTGGTCTAGTAGAAAGAAGAGAAAAATATATTGATTTTCTACATGGTGCTTACCAAAGAGGATTAGATAGCAATCATGTCGAGGCTATAAAAGGATATGCTACTTTTATCGATAGTCAAACGATCGAAGTAAACGGTGAAACTTATCATGCGCCTAAAATCTTGATTGCAACTGGAGGCCGTGCAAGCAAGATGAGCATTCCTGGTGGCGAGTACGCCATTGATTCAAATGGATTTTTTGAATTAAGGGAATTACCTAAGAGAGCAATCGTTTTAGGTGCTGGATACATCGCAGCTGAACTTTCAGGTGTATTTCGTGGTTTAGGTAGTGAAGTCATGTGGGCATACCGAAAAGAACGTCCACTTAGAACGTTTGATAAAATGCTTTCGGACAATCTGATCCAAATGTACCAAGAAGCTGGGATCAAGACTTACGCACATCATATTGCTAAAGAAATCACTAAAAACAATGACGAATACACGGTGTTATTTGAAAATGGTGAAACCTTAACTGGCGATTGTGTCCTTTTTGCAGGCGGGCGTGTACCGAATACCGAAAAATTAGGTCTGGAAAATACAAATGTCGAATTGGACGAAAAAGGATTTATCAAAGTAGATAAATACCAAAACACAACGGATGAACATATTTTTGCGGTTGGTGATGTGATCGGTAAATTAGACTTGACTCCTGTTGCAATCGCAGCTGGCCGACGTTTGTCGGAACGTTTGTTTAATGGGAAGAAAGATTCTTATCTGGACTATAAACTTGTTCCGACAGTTGTCTTTACGCATCCACCAATTGCAACGATTGGATTGACAGAAGAAGAAGCATTGGAAAAATACGGAGAAAATGACCTGAAAGTTTATCGTTCACGCTTTACTCCAATGTACTTTGCTTTGAATGATTATCGCCAAAAATGCGAAATGAAATTGATTTGCGTCGGAAAAGAAGAAAAAATTGTCGGCTTGCATGCTATTGGTGTAGGTGTCGATGAAATGCTACAAGGTTTTGCTGTGGCTATCAAGATGGGCGCAACTAAAGAAGACTTTGATAATACAGTAGCCATCCATCCAACAGGAGCGGAAGAATTCGTAACGATGCGATAATTTAATATTAACAGTTCCAGCAGCTTTTTATTGAATAAACCAATGTAAAACCCGAAAATCTGTATACTGATTTTCGGGTTTTTTGTTTTTTCATTATTTATGTAAGATTGCTTCGATATTTTCCCAAAACGAATAAGTAGGGAAGTTGGATATTTTGATCATCTTCGTGTTCAGCCGATTCCTATCTAAAGGAAAGTCAGTCAAAACCAAATCATATTGATTGATCAATCCATAGTTCAAATCAAAAAAGCTATCCTGATATTCTTTTATTTCTTTTATCTCAGGAAATTTTTTAGTTAATAATTCCTTATATAAGAAACAAACTTTCGGTTCTTGAGAAGAAAGGATCATGACTGTATATGTCTTTTTTTGGGGAATGATTCGATCAATAAGAGCTGGAGACAGCAAAACCAGTTCTTCCAGCAATTCTTCATATAATAGACGATTGATTAGAATAAACGAATAATTTTCTTCCACCAATGCTTGTTCATAAAAAGAAAGAATGAGTGGATCCGATTTCAAGACGATCACAAAGAACCGTTTAAAGGAATTGGTTAGAAAAGGTAAAAACTCCTTCTTGAAAGAAATCAAATGATACAAGTAATTTAATTGCTGATCAGATAACACCGTATCAGTAGATAAAGAACGATAGAAATTTTGTGACAAGTTTCTTAATTTTTTGATTTCATGAGCTGGTGCCTTTACAGAAGCAAAATGGATCATCTGACTGATTGGACGCAAAAGTTCACTAGCTGTTTCTTTAGTCAAATAGAAATGATAATTTTTCTCCATAACGGAGCAAAATGTAATGTTATTTTTCGTTCGCTCAAAAAATAAATCAATATCCATTTCGAGAGGTTGGCTTTTCAACTGATCGGATAATCTATGTTTCTTTCCGATCCGGATAATAGAAATCAAAAAATAATAAATCAAAAAAAGCTGTTTGTGGACAGATAGTTTGTTTAATGGCGGATAAAGTTTCATGTATCGTTTGATAGCTGCAGACAATATTTGGTAATGAGGAAGTTGATCCGGTGTATAGATCTCCTCAAATAAACTGCAGTAGAAAAAACGTATTTGTCTCTCCTCACCTTGAATATGTACATATGGAGTAGCGTGGATTCTAAAAAGAAATCCTCGCTTTTGAAAGGATTCATTCAGAAACATAATGATTCTGCGAATACTTGCTGTACTTAGAAATAACTGATCAGCTAGTTTAGCAATACAAGGTTCTTGCATCAAAATGATTTTCAACACTTGTATATGGCTTGAATGTTTTAAGATAGTACTCGTGATGCTTTCTAAATTATATTCACAAGGTAATCTCAAAGAAACTTTCTGATGCTCGTCGATATGAATAGATGCCGGAGAATGAACAAAATTAAATGCGGCAATATCAGATAAGAGCGTTTTTTTTGTTACAGCAATTTTCTTCTCTAAGTCTTCTAAATAAAAGGAATCCATACTCAAAAGCATGGCTAATCTTAACTGTCTTTCTGATAATTTTTCAAGCATAGTTATATCTTCTGTCATATTTCCATCTGCGTTTTTTAAGAAATAATAGATAAAACGCTCCTTCACTTCCTTTCTTTTCGGTCGTTCTTAACCATTATCCCATGTTATAGAGAAAATTGATTCGTTTGTATGTTTGTTCAACAATTTTAAGCAACAGGCAGAATAAACAGCAAAAACAGAATGCCTTGACCTCATATTTTTGTTAATTAAAATAACGTAACAACGATAAAATAAATAGTTTTATATTTTTTGTTTTAGTTATTTTTAATTATGTATTTATAAAACCTTTTTGTACTCTCTATATTTACAGTAAAAAAATAAAACATAAATAAAAAGATTAGATAGAAATATCATGCTTATGTTCTTTAGATTATTGTTATTTAAAATAGCAAATATAACTACTGAATGAAAATTAAACCAACTATACTTTTAATTATTTTATATAAAATTGTTTTTTTTATTTATATCTTCGAGGGTTGAAAATGATATTTCAAGGGAGTTGCTCTTCATTCGATTTTTTGTTTCCGAAAATAAAAGATCGTTTTCTTTTATTTTTTTGATACCTATTCCTTTAGATATAGTTATTTATACTGTTTATCCAAAAATAATAATTATAACATATAAAAACAGTTTTTAAGAAACAGGTTTTCCAAAATAGAAAAAAAATAATACTAAATTCTAGCGTAAATAACTGTAGGATAGATTTAATAGCAAACGAGAAAAGGGGAAGTAAAAAATGGTAGGATTTTTGGAAAAGCAACTAGAGAGACAAATCATGCTGATCTGCTTGCTAAGCATGGATATGGCTGAGATCAACGACCTTGCGGAAGAGCTAAAAGTGACGGATAAAACAATTATTGCAGATATTGATAATTTTAATTCTTCTTGTTTTCCTGCGTACATCGAGGTCAATCAGTATAAAGAAGTAACGTTGAAAATACCCAGTAACCTCAATTTAGATGATATTTTTATCAAGATCCTAAATAATTCTATCTATATAGAAGTCTTAAAATACATTCTGATTTCAGAACCGTCTTTAACTGAGATTTCAGCTAAATTATTTTTGAGTAAGACAAGTGTCAGGAGAATCATTACCAAAATAAATACGTACTTTTCAAAAGAAAGATTAGATATACAAATCATCTTAACCACCAGACTACAAATCATCGGTGATGAAATCTATATTCGCAAATTTTTCTCAAGTATGTTCAAAGAAATCTGCAAAGAAAAAGATCTTCCTTATTTTGAAATGATTTATAAAATGTTGAAACGCTGTTTGATCAAGCAAGAACGGGATGCTAGCTCTTCTAAAATCATTTATACAGTCTATTATATTTTTACTTCGATCATTCGAATCGGGAACGACCATCTGATTCCCAAAGAGGAACTGGCAGATCGGCCAGCTGTCGTTGACTCAATTATGGAAACAATCAAGAGCGATACCGTCTTCTGCACGCTTATCAATCAAAATTATAAATTTGTGATCAGTAGAGAAAATATAGAAAATATTTTGAGCCCATATCTCAGTCTGCTGTTTACCAATCCAGCTGAAACAGATGAGTATATGCTCAGAAGAGTAGAACTGTTTCTTAAACATTTCTATTATCTTTCCAATATCAATGAAACGGTCACAACTGAAAAGGTTTTGCATTTCACCAGTTTTATTACCTTTTATAAAGAATTGACTTTTTTCAAAGTCAGCTATGCAGATATCTTTTATAAGAAAATCCTGAAGAAAAAAGTCCAGATATGGGAAGCTTATCAAAGTGCATTGATCATCTCTAACTTATCCTCTGTACGGAAAAATGAGCTTTTGTTAAAAGAATTACTGTTGGAGCTGATTGTCTCTTCGAATGAATTATTGCATCGAGTGGAGCCAAAACTAAAAGAACGGTCTATTTTGTTATTAAGTTCACAAGAAATGGGACTTCCTATTTTATATAAGAACTTGATTTTGAATAAGTACCCTTCTTTTAAGAAAGTCGATATTTATGAAAAAGATGTTTTTTCTTTAGACTATACACTGATCAACCAATATGACTTAGTGTTGACCGATGTGAATTTGAATTTGAATCGCATATCTTCCGCCATTCTGAAAATTTCTAAAGTACCGACGGATGCTTTCTGGCATAATTTGGAAACATTTCTTCATTCCACTTGAGAAAAAAGTTGCCAATAAATTATTATTTCGGAAAAAGTAGGTGTGGTATAGACAATTTTCAGCGTTAAGATAAAAACAAAAACACTGGAGGAACGAAAATGAAAGAGTTAATCGGTTTATTTTGTATTTTATCCTTTACGTTCAGAATATTGGCCTCAATGATCAAAGGATTGTATTACGTGGCAAGAACCCTTGTTTTATTACCAGTCGCAGGATACAAGTGTTACAAAGAATGCAAAGCCAACAAAAGAGAGAGCAATCTTTCAGATATTTCATCTACATCATCAAGAGAAAGCAATAGGCAATATGGGACTATTACCAATCGGATATCAGATGCTTTTAAGGATGCAGACAGGACAAATGAGTCAAGAAAAATAAAAGTACCTTTACAAGATCTAGCACATTCTAGCCGTAACAGTATATAGAGTAAAAATCTGAGAGGAAGTAAAAAAGATGCTTACACCAATCAATCAAAAGTTATTTGAACTTCTGGAATATGACGTAAAAGACAAAAGATTTACAAAAGAACCATCTTCCTTCGTAAACCCACGCGACCCGAAAATTGATATCAATATGAATAAGTTGAACGAATCTGTTTCAGAAGCAATTGAGGGAAAAATAAAAACGTTAACTGATGAACAGAAGCTATATGGTTATCTTTCAGAGGAAAAGAAACTTCAAAGCATCATCAATAAGATAAATGAAAAGCCATTCGTTGAATTGGAGCAGGAAAGAAAAACATTCGAGGAGAAGCTTGAAAAAGTCACTGGCCATCAAGAGAAGATCAAACAAGAAAAAGGTACGGTTGTTTATACATCCGATCAAACGTTTAACACCGATAGCTATCAAAATGAAATGCTAATCTTATCTAGAATAAATGTGGCAGAAAACAACTATCGAATCGGGGAAATAAACGAACCTACCAAAAAGGCTGAAGAAAGAGTAAATGAGCTAAGGAAGGAATCGAGGCAACTAAAAAAGCATTTGTCTAGAGATTTACAGAAAAAAGAACAAGAAATCATAAATCTTAAATCCTCTTTACCTCCAGCACCTGAAGATAAAGAGCGAAGAAAAAGTTGGGAAACGAATAACAAGGTGGTGATTGTACAGCTTCAAAAACTAGAAGAAGAAAAAAAAGTAATTGAATCAAAAATCGAAACCATTGATGCTGCAACTTCACGAACTGTTCCTACTGCACAAGTAGAATTCTCCAAAGATCTGCCAAAAAAGGAAGGTATCCTAAAAGAGCAGCCTAGCCAAATAGTCCAAGAAAGTGTACCTTTGCATCGAGCTGATAGTGAAAAGGCACAGCTGAGTACTCCATTAACAGCACCATCTATGCTAAGTAAAGAATTATCGCAGACACAAGAAACACAAAAGTCAGAGAAAGCACCTGATCCTATTGATCCGAAGGCTATCATTCAAGAGAATCCTAGCCAAAAACGGGAAAATGGATCTCGTCCAAGAGCTGCTAGCGATCCTGGAGAGTCTCGGACAGATGTACCAGATAGTGGTAAAAAGACGCAAGATACACCTGAAAGAGACAAGAAAGAGGAGCCGGATAAATCAACTAAAGATGCTTTACATACAGCAATCGGCGAAAATTTAAAAGCTAGACAAGAACTGCTCCAAGTGACGATCGAAAAACAAAAAGAAATACTTGGTATCATTCCTAAAAAAGCGAAACATTTACCAGAATTAAATGCGATAGATAAGAAGATCCAAGAAAATGAAGCCGAACTCGCAAAACTGAAGACCCAGTTAGATGACCCTAAAACGTGGAAGCCCGAAATGATCCAACTGCCAAAGGGACAATCCGCTACTGTTGAAAATATCAAAGCAGATACTGACAAAATCAAAACAGATATCGAAAAGATCAAAAGCATGGATATCAAAGATTTAAAAAAAGAACTATTCCCACATTCTAAAAAAATGCGTTGGCTCCGCCGAGCGTTGCATCTATGGCCTTTGGCGGCATACCCTTTATTTGTGAGTTGGGCAGTGATGATTTTACCAGCTCTGACAGTTAGTCTCTATGCGGCACCAGTTGCGATTACTGCTTTTTCTTTCTTTTGTGCCAGTTATTATGTCCCTAAATTGATCAATTATGCGAGGAAAAAAATAGCCAATCGACGCGAAGCTCAGAAAGATAAAGAAGAACTAAATAAAGGACTGACAAAAGAAAAAGAGCAGCCAGAAGCAACAAAAGAAGTAGTCCAAGAAACAGAAAAAGAAGCAAAGAAAATAGATATAACGACAAATGAAAAAGGCAAAGAAACGCTTAAAGGAGAAAAAACGGCAGAACCAAGTCTGGAACCTTCCGCGAAAAAAGATTGGAAAGCCAAAACGAAAGATTTCTTGAAGAACAATTGGAAGACACTCGCGATCATAGTAGGCGGAAGTACGTTGATTGCAGTAGCTTCTGTATTCCTCATGCCAGTCATCGCACCAGGACTAGTTGGGGCCGGTATATTTACCCTTGGAACTGTAGCGTTGATGGGGGCTTCTGTGGGTATCGGGGCGCAACTGATCGACAAATTTGGATTGAAAAAAGTAGAAAATCATTTGAATAAAAGAGAAGAGAAAAACTTTGATCAAAAATTAGAAAAAGCACTTCATTCATTTGACCTCTCGAATCAAAAAGAAGAGAAAGCGAAAGAGGTACACGAAGTAACTAAAGACTCAAAAATAAAAGAAGCAAAAGAACAAGGCATCTTGTCAGATACTTCCCGAAGAAGTTCTCAAAGTTCTCTTGGATCCATAGACTACAACTTGTTTGCATACTCAAAAGATAACCAACAAGTGAAAGCAGAGATCCACGCAGAGCCAAATAGGAAAGCATCACTCGAACAAGGAAAGGAACCTAACAAAGTAATTCCTATAAATCAAAAATTGACAGAAAATAATCGAAATACGCCTTCTCAAATTTCGTCAGTGATAGGGCCACGTCAATTTCAAGATTTAAAACAAGATGCAGTTGTTAGGGCAGGTAATCAAAACGGAAAAGATGATAGCAATAGAAACAGCCCAGCACGTACCAGAAGCAACAGTCAACCAACTCCAAAAAAGGAGCAGATAGTCCATTAAATGAAACAGAAGAAAAAACGAAAAGGAGAGTCATGTGAAAAATTCACGCTTTATAATTTTTAGCCTCCATCTATTGGTCTTTAGCATACTTTTTTATTTTGGAAATCGGATCGTCTTTCTGTTCTTAAGTGAAGGATTTGCTTCATTGGAGCTAGCAGATAGGATCATGGAAGCAATCAATCAGAGCTTTGCAGAAATAGCGGAATTCACCATCCATATCGAATTCGAACAAATGTCATTGCTGTCAGGTTTTGTGTTTGGGATTGCTTATATATTGCTCGTTTTATATAAGACATTTGATAGTAAAAATACCAGACCAAATGAAGAATACGGAAGTGCGCGATGGGGGAAGCCTGGAGATATCAGACCATTTATTGATAAAAAGAAAGACTTCAATATCTTATTGACGAAAACAGAAAGTCTGTCTTTATCTGGTCGAATGAAGATCACAAAAAGAGACAACTTCAACCGTAATAAAAATATCGTCGTGGTAGGAGGAGCCGGAAGTGGTAAAACGCGGTTCTTTGTAAAACCTAATCTGATGCAGATGCATTCTTCCTATGTTGTCAGTGACTCCAAAGGATTGTTGTTGATGGAGACAGGAAAAATGTTTGAAGAAGCGGGGTATAAAATCAAGATTTTTGATTTGATCAACCGGAAAGCAACCGACTACTATAATCCTTTCAAATATCTCAGAAATGAAGATGATATCTTAAAGATCATCAACAACTTGATCAAGAATACAACTGATCCGGATAAAAAAGGTGGAGATGGATTCTGGGAAAAAGCAGAGACGGCTTTGCTGATGGCCATTTTTAGTTATCTGATCCAAGAAGTCGTGGAGGAAGATCGTACATTAGGAAGTGTGATCGAATTAGTCCGATTAGCTGATATTGATGAAGACGTACCAAACTTTGTCAGTCCATTAGATGTTTTATTCCAAGAATTAGAAGAAAAGGATCCGCAGAATTTTGCTGTTGCACAATACAAAATCTTTAAATTATCGGCAGGAAAAACAACGAAAAGTATTTTAGTCAGCTTGGGGGTTCGTCTGGCACCATTTGACATACCAAGTGTCAGACAGCTTGTTTCCAAAGACACACTAGCATTGGATACGATCGGAGATCAGAAAACTATCTTGTATATCTTATTACCAGATACAGACACGAGTTTCAACTTTCTGGCCAGCATGATGTACCAGCAGTTATTTGACATGCTGGTTTACAAAGCAGACAACGAATACAAAGGACGGCTGCCTGTTCACGTACGCTGTATTCTTGATGAATTTGCCAATATCGGTCAGATCCCAGATTTTGAAAAAGTGATATCTGTTGTCCGAAGTCGGGAGATCTCGACAAGTGTGATCCTGCAAAATATCAGTCAGCTGAAAACATTGTATAAGAACACATGGGAAACGATCATCGGGACAAGTGATACTTTCTTGTACTTGGGAGGGATGGAACAAAGCACCCATGAATATATCTCTAAATTATTGGGTAAAGAAACGATCGAACAACGAAACATCAGTGTGACGAAAGGGGCAAACGGTTCGTTCAATGAAAGCTTCCAAAAACTAGGAAGAAACCTGATGGATCCTGATGAAGTTGCGAGTCTGAAAGGACAAGAATGTATCTTGAAAATTCGAGGAGCCCATCCGTTCCTATCTTCAAAATATGACATCACTAAACACAAGAATTATAAAAAACTCGGAGACGTCACAGAGAAATATATGTATACGCGTAATTTTTCCGAGCAAGAGGAGCAGTTGCTTCCTGGACAAGAGGAGTTGCCTTATGAGTCAGATGAACTGTTGCTCTCAGACTTTGACGAGACATTATACGAATCAGATGACATGATCGATGAGGAAGCTGATTTGTATGACGAGTATCAAGAAGAACATGACGATAACTATGACGAGGAAGCCTTGAGAGAGACAGTTTGATTATGGGACAAAGTATGAACGGCAGTTCTACATGAATTGAAAGAGGGGTTCTTTTAGAATTCCTTCTTTACGTGAAAATGACTAAGAAAGGTGTTTTCTGAAACGTTCCAAAATTTTCTGAACTTAGAAATAACTGTGAGAGAGCAAGGGGAAAATTTAGCTATACTGAAATTAGGCATTAAAAATAAAAATCAACTAGTAAGGGAGATTGTAATTATTATGGATTCAAGATTATTAGAACAGGTGTTTACATTAGTTTCACGTTTTACTTTAGTCGGAGGCGGGTTGTGGCTAATTTGGGGAACAATTATTTTAGCAGGTGCTTTAAAAGATAAAAATGGACCTCAGCTGCAGCAAGGTATCTGGCAAATCGTTGGTGGCGGATTGATCTTAGTGGCTGCAGGCTGGTTTGCTACATCCTTTGATATGAGTTCTTTGTTGCCATGAGTTTGAATACAATGAGGATGATAGGAGTTTAGCGTATGCACACAGCGATAATGAGTCTCTTCAATCAGATTATTACTTATCTGAATGGAGAAGATTTGCAAGCTATGTTGAGTCAGGATCTGCAGTCTTATATGTATGATGCATACAGTTTGGTTATGCGTCTGCAGCAACATGTAGTAGGGCCGATTGCCTTATCAATATTGGCTATTTTTGTTCTTTTGGAGTTCCAGAAGATCTCAATGAAAGTAGAAGGGGCAGGTGGTGCCCCTATGCTTGGATTCGAGATGATTATGAAAGCACTGATTAAATTCGTGCTTTGTTACATAGTAATTTTAAGAATTCAAGACATACTAGATGGAATCATCATTATTACCAGCAACTTGACTGCCAGAGTGATCGAGATCGGAAATGATGGTGTACTGAATAATGTGGCAGATCGGGTAAGTTCAGCAGTCGCCGACCTCTCATGGTGGGAACAACTAGTTATTCTATTAGTCATGTGTATCATGTTTTTGGTTTCACTTGTTGTGCGAGTGTTGATCCAGGTAACGACATATTTACGATTCTTGGAACTTTATATCTTTTGTGCGATGGCTCCAATCCCAATGGGGGCTCTTCCGAATCAGGAATTCTCAGCTATGTCGAAAAGTTTTTTCAAAAATTTTGCGGCCACGGGACTACAAGCAACATTTATCGGCTTGGTCCTAGTGATCTATCCGCTTTTGTTTATAAAAATCATGGAAGAAGTCGGCAGCGGGATTTGGGGAATCATCATGGGATTAACCATCTACATGCTTGCTCTGCTACTTTCAATCAATAAAACAAAAGGATGGGCAAAAACATTGCTCTCTGCATCATAAGGAGGAACTATGGCTGTCGAAGTAAAAGTACCAAAAGATATCAAAGAATACAAAGAAAAAGTAATCGCTGGTATGACCCTGAAGCAACTGCTTTGTCTTAGTGTTGCTGCCGGAGTGAATATCGTCATCAGTTTAATATTCATTGCATGGCTGAAGATCCCGATGGAAATCACCAGTTGGTTGATGATCCTTTCATCGATACCAATCGTTTCATTTGGCTGGTTCAAGCGTAATGGATTGACTTTTGAAGTATATATCAAACAGTTCTTCAAGTACCATTTTTCACCCGGTGTGAGGCAGAAGCAGGAGACGAAAATGGGAGAAAAAAGCAAAAAAGAAGAGAAAGAACAAACTAAAGAAACAAATATAGAAGCAAATAAAGATTTAGGCGGACAAGAAACATGATGAAGTTGAAGTCACTTACTCAAACGAGAAAATTAAAGAAAAAATTGAAAAAAAATGAACCAAAAACACAAAAAGGCGGGAAGAAACCAAAAGAAATAAAAGAGACAGATCCTTTGCGAGCTACTTTTTCGTTTCAGGAAATCTATCCTAGTGGCATTTGTCAAATCGACGAGATTACCTTTTCTACAACGATTGAATTAGAAGATATCAATTACCAGTTATCTTCAGAAGAACATCAAATCGAGATTTTTTCTCAATACTGTGATTTTCTGAATTCTTTAAGTAGTAAAACCAAGTTGCAACTGACAGTTTATAAAAAGAAACGTCCTTTGGCAGACTTGCAAAAAGTCCTTTACTATCAGGAAAAAGGTGATTTTTTAGATGACTATCGATCAGAAATGAATGAAGTCATCTCTAGAAAATTAGACGAAGAAAAAAATGGGTATCGAAAATGTATTTTGTTCACTTTTGTCCAAAAACATACAAAGATAGAACATGCAGAAAAAGAATTAGAAATGGTGGCAGATCGATTCTCAATGTTTGCCAGTCGATTAGGAAGTAAAACTAAACGAATCGAAAAACCAGAATTATTGACCATCCTCTCGGAGATTTTAGGAACAGATGACAAAAAAGAAAAGCAAGAAGCGGAAGATGTACTCCCAGAAGTCATCGAAGTAAAACAAAATAAAAATTATTTGAAGGTAGATTCTCATTATGCCAAAACAATTTATTTACAAGAATATCCTTCTGAATTAGCTGATACATTTTTATATGAACTACTGGAGATTCCTAAAGAATTAGTGATCACGCTGCATATCGATCCGTTAGAACAAGATGAAGCTTTTGATTTGGTAAAAACAAAGCTAGCCTTTATGGAACAGCAAAAAGTCGATGAACAAAAAAAGGCACTGCAAAGTGGTTACGACTACGAAATGCTTTCTTATGACCTTTCGTATTCATTAACAGAAGCAAAAGGCTTGGTAGATGATTTGCAAAATAGAGGTCAGAAGCTTTACGCCATAACAAGTTCAATCCATTTTCGGGCAGAAACAACTGAAAATTTAGCAGAGGTCCAAGATGAAGTGAATGCAGTAGGTCGTCGCTTTGGATTCAAAATCATTGAATTAGAGTTTATGCAGGAGAATGGACTAAATGCGACACTCCCGCTAGGAATAAATTCGATACCGCTAGATCGTACGCTATCAACAGCCAGCACAGCGATTTTTATCCCATTTACGATATCCGATTTGATCCAAGAAAACGGGAAATATTATGGCGTCAATGCCATTTCCAAAAATATACTCTCACTAGACAGAAAGCTATTGAAAGCTCCTAACGGCTTTGTGCTAGGTACACCAGGGTCAGGAAAAAGTTTCTCAGTCAAGCGTGAGATCGTGAATGTATTATTGCGAGATGCAGAAGATGAAGTCATTATTATTGATCCAGAGCGGGAGTATTCCGTTATTGGACAGAATTTCAATGGTGAGATCATCAAAATATCCAGTGATTCTGCAACGACAATCAATCCCATGGACATCAATGACAATTATGGAGATGATACTGATCCTGTAGTATTGAAGTCAGAATTCTTGATTTCGTTGTTCGATTTGATCATCGGTGGGGCACTAGGCTTGAGCTCTGCTCAAAAAACGCTGATCGACCGAGTTTGTCGTAGAACGTACGAATTAATGAGCGGTGATACACCCACTTTTGTGGATTTCTATAACATATTGAAAGAGCAGGAAGAAGAGGAAGCGAGACAGCTAGTCATGGATTTGGAGATTTATATCGAAGGAAGCTTATCGGTATTTTCTGCAAAAACCAATGTGGATATAACCAAACGACTTGTGATTTACGATATCAAAGACTTAGGGAAACAGTTAAAGACAATGGGGATGCTGATTGTTTTAGACCAAGTATGGAATCGAATCACAGAAAATAGGGAACGTGGTGTACGTACGTGGTTGTATATCGATGAAATGCAGTTATTGTTCACCAATGAATACTCTGAAAATTATTTCTTTGAATTATGGAGTCGGGCAAGAAAATGGGGGGCCATTCCAACAGGGATTACTCAGAACGTGGAGACATTGCTACTATCGGATCTTGCACGAAGAATGCTGTCAAACAGTGACTTCGTCATGATGCTCAATCAGGCTAAATCAGATAGGACACAGCTCGTTCGATTATTCGATATTTCGGAAGAACAGGAGAAATACGTAGTCAATTCTCCAGAGGGCTATGGATTAATGGTATTTGGGGATACCACTCTCCCGTTTTATGATCACTTTCCGAAAGATACGAAGCTGTACAAAATGATGTCGACCAAGCCTGGAGAAACATAATAAAGCAAAAAACAAGCAGAAAGGATATGTGATAGTGGCTGATTTGGAAAATCCAAGAGGAAATATTGAACTGGATAACGAAAGAGAGGATGAGAAAGGAAGCATCTCCACTTCCAAGTCTAAAGCAGAAAATATTGTTTTAAATAGAAACGGTGAGAAATCATCAAAAAGAAAAGCCTTCAAAACGAGTAGTGAGAAAAAGAAAAATATTCGGTTGAAGAAAAAAAACGGGAAAAAAGTAAAACTGATTACTTCGAATACGCGAAAAAAACGCCTTCGTGCCATGCTTCTCGAAAAAAGAATTGTCGCAGTGAACAATCCGAAAATCGCGAAACAGCAAAAGTTATTTCGAAGAAGACAATTACTTTTAAAATCAAAAAAAGAGCTAAAGCTGGAAAATGCTCGCCAAACGAACCAACAACATATCATCCAACGAGAAAAACCGAATGAACAGACTTATCGGAATAGTGTGATTTCTAATAAAAAGAGCACACAGACGACACAAACGATTATTCGTAAGCAGAAGTTCCGTAAACAAGCTTTTCAAAAAGACTTGTCATATAAAGGATATGTCAGTGACGCGCAAAAAGCTTCTTTGAAGCAAAATCAGACTAAAATCACCAGACAGTCCAAAACTGCTCAAACATATAAAAGAAAACATCAGCGTTCGACTCTCTCTGCTCAATCGAAGCAATCTGGTCAAACCAGCCAGAAATATAAGAGACAATCTGGTCGAGCAAGCACATATAGCGTCAAAAATATGAAACAGAAAGTGGATCGTTCTTTAAAACGAAATATTTCACCCAAAAATAGATTTCGCTCCAAAATAAAAGAATTAGTGATCGACCAAGTAGGACGTGACGGTGAAGGGAATCTAAATTTTATTGGGTTATTGATCGCACTGTTTATTTTAGTACCGATATTGTTGAAACTGATTATCATCATAACCATCGTGGCAATAGTCATTACGGTCATCACTGTAATTATCACGATTTTCATGTTTATTGCTAGTCTATTCGTGATAAAGACCGAAGACATGGCACTTGAAGAAGCTTATCGCTATGTCACTCAACTAGATGCTCTTAAAAATAGAAATGTCTACAATGCTTACAGAAACTTAGCAAATGACAATCAATTCGATGAAGTATACTTCCATGTCAACGGTGTCCAATCTGATCCAGAAACGTTTTTATACTCATCAAATGGCGATAGTTACTTATACTATTTGAATGCAAAATTCGAAGATTACGATATCGATGAATTAGCAATAGCGAAATATCGGGAAAGAATCGGTCAAAAAACTGGTCACTGGATTCCTTGGACTAGTCGAGGAACTATCTATGCCATATTCAAAGATGCACCCCATCCATTGACGCAAGAACCAGTCCGTGTCAATCGAGTCAGAGATGAAATCCTTGCTATCCATGACATGGTCTATAACTACAGTACGCTTGCTGAACTAGGAAAAGAAATCGAAACAACAACAGTAACGATTGACGAAGAAACTGGGGAAGAGAGAGTCGAAGTCAAAAGAGAAACAAAAAATATCGTGACAATCAACATCAATATCCAGACATTAGGGGAAATGCTAGATTCAGATCCAGAAGTAGATGTCTATACGATGAGAGGAGGAATTATTCCTTCAAACGATGACCCTTATTACGGCAGAGTATCTGCATTTGATGAAGAGGAAGTTGATAAATATTATCCAATTAGTGATTTAGATCGCTTTGAGAACAAAATCTTTTTACTTAATCCATTCGGCGCTACTCATTATGCTAGCGTAATCGAGAACTATGGTTATCGTGGACGAAATCCAGACGATCAACATGTAGATATTGTCTTGGAAGCCGAGCCTGGCACGCCTGTCTATGCGATGGGGGAAGAAACCATCGGTAGGATTTTAGGAGACGGAACTGGTTTACGTACATGGGTCTACATCAATGAATTTTCATTTTATCTGCATTATCGAAATATCGATCTTGTCCCTGGACTAGGTTCAGGTCAGCGATTATCTGCAGGTGATCTTATTGGACATACTCGTTCTGATAATGGTGGTAATTTGCTTATGGATATGGAGCTTTATCGTTTCTGGCACGCAGATCCGCCACTATATCCAGCAGTGTATATCGATAATCTTTCTTTTGCTCATGAGACGAATCTCGGTTATTTCCGCAGTGGCGGAGGGTTGAGAGGGGAACTGATCAATCCACCAGCTTCTGTTACTAAATGGCGGGAGAAAGTGGCTGAAGAAACAAAGAAGAATGATATCGAAGGGTATGAAAATGCGATTTTATCCATTATTTGGGTGGAAACAGGCGGGAATGAGAGAGAATTTCCGGATATCATGCAAGCCAGTGAATCACAAGGAAGACCGCCAAATTCAATTAGGAGTCCAGAAGAATCCATCGAAGTTGGCGTACGTTATTTTGCTCGTCTTCTGAAAAAAGCACAGGAAAACCAGAAGAATGAGCGAGCTGCCGTCCAGGCATATAACTTTGGAGAAGGTTATTTAGACGATTTGATTAGGAGAAACAGTGATTATTCATTTGATGACAGTAGGATTTTTGCTCGAGAAAAAAGTAACGGTAGAACTGTTCCCTACCATAATCCTACTGCGTTGCTGTTTGGTTATACGTGGCGATATGATTATGGAAATATGTTTTATGCGCAACTTGTAACGAATAATATCATGGTCGAGAGTGGACGTATGGTAGAAATAGCTAGAGAAGAGTTAGGGAATTTGAATGGTGATAAATATTGGCGCTGGTTTGGTTTTGAAAATCGTGCAGAATGGTCTGCGATGTTCGTTTCATGGGTAGCAGATCAAGCAGGTTACATCAGTCAAAATAAAGTATTGAAGACGCCGAATGTATTAGCGATGAGAGACTGGTTCTACGAAAATGAAAAATTCAAACGTCATGATGAAGAGTATTTACCACAATCTGGTGATCTTATTTTCTTTGATTGGACAGGTGGAAGAACTGGCAAGGATTTTGTCGGAATTGTGGAATATGCAGGAGGTGGAATGGTCCAAGTCATCGAAGGAAATTCCGACAATCGAGTAAGAAGAAGAACCTATGCTTTAGATAGCATAGCTATCTCGGGGTATGGAACCCCATAATCTTATTTTTAGGAAAGGTGCGAAGATGCTTAAAAATTTTTTAGAGACAAAAGCTGGAAGAAACATCATTATAGGTATAGCTGTTCTAATCGTGGCAGTAATTACTCTTGTCACTTATTCACTGATGAGTGGAAAACCAAAGGAAACAGCCCAAGCAAATGATAAGACAGAACAGACCCAAGAAAGCAAAGAAACGATTGGACGTTATAACGGAACAATCTACAGCGGAACATGGTATTCGAACCGTTCGGATGATATGTATATCGAGTTAGATGCAGATGGAACTTACTGGGCTTCTTCCTGGATTCCTAAAGGCGAATACTACCTCAAGGACCAAAATATTATGGTTTTAGAAGCAGAAGATGGAAAAACAAAGGAATTCCAGTTACAAACACGGATGGGTAGCACAGTGATGTATCTGAAAGAAGGAGAAGAAGAGATCTTCTTATATCCGAATGAAGACATCAAACAAAAAATGGAATCAGAAAATGCAGAACAAATCGAAGCGGCTGAAAAAGCAGTGAACCAAATGTGGTCTGATATCTTGACTCAAGGTCACTGGGAGAACAAAAATTCAGATCGAACATTCAAGTTGGAATTCAAAGATGGGGAATATATTCAAACGAAAATCGAAGGTGATGATCAGGAAACGGAGACATTCCAATATACCATAACAGGAATAGTTACGGAACAAAGCGGAGCTACTGTTTCATTAAGCCGAACAGACGGAAATGATAGAAAACAAGATATTAATTTTAAGATAACAGAAGAAGGGTCAAAATATATCTTGGCAGGACCAGTAGGGACCTTCAAGTGGAACTCTTATTATGAAAAAAGATATGATGATGTCACACTTACACAAGATGGAACGAAACGAGAAGATTTGCCTGAACGTACGATCGAAACGACGGATGAAGATGGAAACAAAGTCATTATCACAGAAAGAGATGTGACGAACTGATATGGATGGAAATAATGCTGCGAAAGATAAAGAAGTAGAACTCACGGAAAGAGGGTTTCTCTATCTCGCTAAAAGTACTCCCCGTATTTTATTATTTGCTGTGAAGTCTCTATATAGAATTGGAAGAGGAACAATCAATCTTGTGAGAAAGAAAAGTTTTCGCGAGACTATTAAAAGCCTGCCTCGTGTTCCAATAGTTATGTTTAAACTTTTATATAACGCTAGAACAAGAAGCATCGATTTTGTGGAAAAGTTGCGTGGAAAACAAAAAGAAGTCAAACAAGAGAACAAAAAAAATGTAGCAGTCCAAAATGAGAGACAGACCAAAAGTCAGAAATTGCAAGGCAAAACGGTGGGTTTATCTGAAAAAAAACATCAAGCATCTAGACCCACATTTAAAATTAATGCTAAAAGAGGGCTGGCTAGACCTAGAAACGTCAAAAAAAATATTCAAAAAGTCAAAACGCCAGAAATTACTGTGAACCGAAATTTCGAAACCAGAGAACTAGGATCGGCATCGCAAAAATCAGGTACAAAAGCAGAGAGAAATGAGCGAACAAGAAGCAACAAAGCTGCTAGATCGCGGAAACGGCAACGTTCATTAAGAGAGACTACAGCTTTCGCAACTAAGGAAGCCAAAGAATGGAATAAACAAGTGCTTAATGAGAGAAAAATTTCAGCACCGTCACTATCTAGATAAGAGAAACAATCGAAAAAGCTTAGGAAGAACGAGATTTCCATCTCTGCCTAAGCATTTTCTAAATCAAGCGTATAACAGTTTGTATCTCAAGAACAATAGACAAATGAAACAAGACGTAATGTTCAACAGCACATGACTCGATTTAGTGAAAAAGCGGAGGTTCATTATGGATAAACGAGAAAAAGCTTATTTACGTAGCAGTAAGAACGCACTGAATAATCACTTTACTTATATTTTAGAGAACGTCAAAAAAATCGAAAAGAAATTAAACGAACAACAGAAGGAAATGACGAAAAGAATGATTGACCCTCCTAAAAAGCAAGTGTTGCTTAATGAATATAATCAAACAAAAGAAACATATAGGGTGTGGAATCAAAGATTAGCGGATGTCGAAGAACAGATTCTAGATGTAAGAAAGCTATTGAATGACAAAAATGATTATCAGTATAAAAGCAAGACGATGAAAAGAAAAGGATATGTGGTGGGCACAGCCAAATCATATTTAAGTCATAACGTTGAACGATCAATGAACGATATCCGGAAGACAACAAATTTTGGGATTAAATTATACAAGCAGCAAGTGGATAAAAACCGACCTTCTAGTAAGTTTCAAATCACGAATGAAGAGCTTATTAAAGATCGAGCAGCCCTTAAAAGTACTCAAACTAATTCTAGAGAAAAACAAGACATAAAAAAACGGTTGTCGATAAAACAGCAAAGCCAACATGTAGGCTTAATAAAACAAAAAGTGAGGTCTGAAAAAATGCCTAATAAAAAGAACTTAAAAAAAGAAAAAGAATTGCTGAATAAGGATTTCAAAAACGTTTGTAAAGAATGGCAATCAATGTACAAAGAACTGATTAAGGGACAAAAAGAAATACAGGAGGAAGGGATAGCACTAAAAAAAACCGACTACAGAGCAGCATTTAGCCAAGCATTGGAATCTGGTGAATATAAAAATGGAATGTCGATTTATAATAAACCCGTAGAACTAATTCAAAAATATCAAACAAATTTGAGTGTTTATGGAGTAATTTGTCAGAAAATGCATAATCTTGAGCAACAAATATACAGCAAAAGAAAAGAAATCAAGGATAAACCAAGTTATATAAAAGGCAGTAAAACATTTAAACAGTGGAATTATAAAGAAGGATTTGCTCTAGAAGCTTTAAAAAACAGCTACAACAATTTTTATCCTAACGAAGTAGCATCAGTTATCAGTACGATCAAAGATCTTGCTGGTGCTGCAAAAGTCAAGTTATACCTTTACAATGAACAAGAAATGTCTCAAGCGTTGAACAATTTATTGCCATCTGTGCGTAGAGAAGGACAGATAGATAAACAAAATCCAAACTTGGGAAATATAGTAGAACAAGCACGGAAAAATGCTGAATCTACGAGAAATTCATCAGTTCAAAAAAGGCCTCATCAAGTTCGCTGATACGAATCAAAAAAATAAGGAACTGTGACAAAAGTCTTGTCGCAGTTCCTTTTTCCGAATAAACAGTGTTCCAGAAGTAACTTCTTCGGAAATAAGCCGAAATTTCACAAAAATTTGAAAAGCAATTTTCGTAAATTCCTTCTTATTTCTTGAAGTTGCCCACTTCTGTCACAACCTCTTCAAGTCGTTAAATGGCTTGCATAATGATTGTTAGTAATAAACCCAATACATAGCTAGCATTGAATAAGACCATATTTTTGATGGAATAGCTGAAACTGATAGGCTGGGGTAATGTTTGCTTGAATTGATCTAAATGCTTCTTCACAATTGGCAAAGTCAAGAAGGTGACTAAGATCGGCCATTCATAGATACCACTCAATAACCCCATCAAAATCACAAAATAGCAAGCATACATCAATAGCTGGAATAAGACTGTTCCTGCTGGACGTCCGATATAAAAAACCAGTGTATAGCGATGATTTTCAATATCGCGGTCAAGATCTCGCAAATTATTAGCTAACATGATATTGGCAATCGTAAACACCAGGGGTAAAGAGGCTAAGACAATTGCTGCTACAGCCCAAAGGTTTCCTACCAAAGCAAATTGCCCGGATGAAAAGTTGATTGTCAGATCATAGACATCCGAACCGAATGTATTGACATAAACAACCATGGCAAAAATCCCAAGTCCCATAGTCACCCCGCTGAAGATTTCCCCTAAAGGCATTCGAGACAAGGGAATTGGACCGAATGTATAGAATACTCCGATAAAACAACAAATAAATCCCATCAAAAGCAAAAGCCAACCCGTATTGATCGTTAAAATAACGCCAATAACAAAAACAAATGCGATCATCGCTAAAATCATGTTTCGAATCAATACAGGGGATAAATTTCTGCGACCAATGACGTTTTCTTCATACTTATATACTTCAGAATGAGCCTTTTCATAATCCATGTAATTATTGATTGCGGTAGTCGCTAAATCAAAAACTAGCATCCCAATAAAAAACAAAAAAGTGTTCAGCCAATGTATCTCGTGAAAAAAAGCGATAGAGAATAATACCCCTACCGCAAAAGGAAATACACTAGCCACCTTTGTTCGTATTTCAACTACTTCTAAAAAGATTTTTAGTGTCATGGTTCGTGCTCCTTATTTTAATTCAGAACGGTCACCCATCGTGTAATGGGAGTCCTCAGATAATTTGAAGGTGTCTTTGATTGGATCGGTCACATATACTTTATCATCTTTCGTCACGAAGATTGCTTCCGTCCCATTGTTCAATTCGCTTTCGACATATTCTAAACCTTTTTTCACACCCATTGAAAAGACTGCCGTGGACAGACCGTCACCATCGATTGATTTATCTGTTATGATCGTGACACTTGCGATATCGTTGTCGAATGGATAACCTGTTTTTGGATCGAACAAATGATGGTATTTTTTGCCATCTACTTCTAAATAGCGCTCGTAAATTCCAGAAGTAACTAATGTTTTGTTCCGTTCTTTGATAGAACCTAGAACAGAGCCACGAGCCATATTTGGATCTTGGATGCCGACTGTCCAGTCTTGATTTTCACCTCTTGGGCTGTGTCCTAAGACATAGACATTCCCACCTAAGTCAACGATAGCAGTAGTCACACCTTGTTTTTTCAAGACTTTCACTACTTCGTCCGTAATGTAACCTTTGGCGATTGCACCTAAGTCGATGATCATCCCTTTTTCTTTTAGATAGACCGTTTTTTCTTTGTCATTTAGTTCGATCTTATGATAATCCACTAATTTCAATGCCTGATCGATTTCTTCTTGTGAAGGTTTTCTGGCGTCATCAAAACCGATTCGCCATAATTGAGTGATTGCACCGATTGCCATATCGAATCCGCCTTGAGAATCTTGGCTGTATTCATAGGCTCGTTTGACTAACGTGTAGACGTCGTCAGAAACTTTTACGGGTTTGATACCAGCTTGTTCATTCACTTCATCAATCTCGGAACCTTTTTGATTGATCGTGATTTTATCACCAAGTTCTTTTACTCGATCAAAGGCAGGTTTCAATGCTGATTCTTTGCCTTCATCATACACACGGATACGAACGTAAGTCCCTAACAAGAACTGTTCATCAGAGTACGGATCTTTTAAGATCTTGGTAGATGCTGAACTTCCAGTAGTTGTATTTTTTGCTGAGTTAGTGCAGCCAGTTAGCACCATAAAAGAGATGCCCAGTGTGATTAAGGAAAATAGTAGTTTTTTCCGCATTGTTTTCCTCTCTTCATTTTGAAAGGTGAGACGACTGCCTAATCTGGCTATCGTCCCACCCTCCAACTTTTCAACTTTTATTAGTATGATAATGTGATTATTTTTCTGTTACGATATTATCTACTTCGATTGTTTGAGTGTCGCCTTTTTCAGCTGCATTCACTAATTGTTGTGCGTACATGATGAATGAATGTGAGCTGTGTGTAGCACCCGTAACAACTTCTACATCAGCTGGTGAGCCGTCTTCTTCACCCATTGCTTTGACGAATTCATCGTTAAGAGTAGGGATGTAAGTTTTTGGTTCTGTCCCGCTTTTTGCTTTCATGTTTTCATTGTATTCTGTATCATCTTGTTTTGATTTACCGTCTTTGTCGATATAATCAAAGTTTGATTCAGTTACTTTGCCGCCAGCAACTGTCATTTCGAATTGCACACGGTAGCCGTTAGAGTAGTTCTTTTCTTCAAGCTTGTAAGTGCCGTCTTTCAAATCAGCACCATTGTCGATTTCGATTGTATCTGTGTTACCAGCTTGAGCAGCTTGGATCAATTGTTGTGCGTAGTTTTGGAAGCTTTCAGATGAGTGAGTAGCTCCAGTTACGACTTCCACACCGCTTGCGCTTTGTGCTTTTAAGAATTGGTCATTCAACTCAGGAATGTATTTTTCTGGATTTGTGCCAGATTTTGCTTCCATGTTTTTGTTGTATTCTGCATCTTTTGTTTTTGATTCGCCATTTTCATTGACGTTATCATATTTTGATTCAGTGATTTTGCCGTCTTTTACAACCATTTCAAAGACTGCGCGGTAACCATTTGAATAATTTTTTTCTTCTAATTTATATGTGCCGTCTTGCAAGTCTCCGCCAGCAACAACTTTTGCAGATGATTCTGTTGTGCTTTTTGCAGTCGAAGATTGTGCTGTAGATGATTCAGAAGAAGAATTTGAACTTCCGTTGTCATCTGCGCCGCAAGCGCCTAACACTAGAGCTGAAAATGCTAACACGGCAAATCCAGTTACAAAACGTTTTTTCTTCATTTTAATACCCCACCATTCCATTTTTAGTCCACAATTTTTCTTTGTGATTCATTATACATTCTAATCTTTTTAGCCTATAAGTCAACTATTTTCGATAAATAACCCATGTAATATTTCAAACGTTTTCTTTCAGCAAATTTCGTGAAAAAACGCTTTATTTTAAAATTTGAAAAAAATCCAAAAGGAGTTAGACAAAAGAACAGAACATCTATATAATATATGGAGATTGTGTAATAAGTATCAAACTAAAAGAATTATCATATATTCATTATATAGATAGTCTATAAGGAGCGGATGATCAATGGCAAAGCAAAATATTGTCGTTGTAGGAGCAGGATATGCCGGTGTTTCAGCTACAAAATACTTGGCAAAGAAACTGAAAAAAGAAGATGTAGCAATTACTCTGATCGATCGTCATTCGTACCATACTATGATGACCGAGTTGCATGAAGTAGCTGGCGGACGTGTAGAACCAGAAGCAATCCAATACGATCTGCAGCATTTGTTTGCTCGTCAAAAGAATGTACAACTTGTCACAGACACTGTAGTCGGTATCGATAAAGAACAGAAAATCGTCAAGACCAAATTAGGTTCCTATCCTTTTGATCAGCTGATCCTTGGAATGGGCGGAGAGCCGAATGACTTTGGTACACCTGGTGTCAAAGCACACGGATTCACCCTTTGGTCATTTGAAGATTCTGTAAGGATTCGGGAACATATTGAGAAGACAGTAGCAAAAGCTGCATTGGAACCAAATGATGAGTTGCGTAAAGCCATGCTGACTTTCGTTGTCTGTGGTTCTGGGTTTACCGGTATTGAAATGATTGGGGAACTAATTGACTGGAAAAAACGCTTAGCCAAAGATTATAAGTTGGATCCAAACGAAATCACACTGATGGTCGTAGAGGCAATGCCGACGATCTTGAATATGTTAGACCGAAATGATGCTGCAAAAGCTGAACGCTATTTGCGTAAGCACAATGTAGAATTATTATTGAACGCACCAATCGTAGAAGTGGCTGCGGATCATATCAAGCTGAAGGACGGACGCAACATTCCGACTCACACACTGATTTGGACAGCTGGTGTTAAAGGAACTTCTGACGCTGCTGACTTTGGATTAGAAGCAGCACGCGGACAGCGGTTGATCGCCAATGAATACATGCAGGCAAAAGGCTACGAAGATAAAAATATCTATATCATCGGTGATTTAGTCTTTTATGAAGAGTTCCCAGGAACACCGACACCGCAGATCGTCCAAGCTGCTGAACAAACAGGACACACAGCCGCAGCGAATATCGTGGCTTCGATCAAAGGCGGAGAAAAGCATAAATTTAAAGGAAACTATCAAGGATTTATGGTTTCTATTGGTGCCAAATGGGGGGTAGCTAACCTATTTGATAAGATCCATTTAAGCGGATTTTTAGCTATCGTAATGAAACATATCGTGAATTTGAAATATTTCTTTGATATTCGTTCTGGTTATTATATGTTCCAATATTTAATGCATGAGTTTTTCCATATCAAAGACGATCGCAACGTGACTCGAGGACATTCTTCTCGTTACGGCAACGTCTTATGGAGTGTGCCACTTCGTATTTTCTATGGTTTAGTTTGGTTCGTTGAAGCTTCCAAAAAAATCATTGGGAATGGTGAAGTGTTCAAACCAAGTACATGGTTTGGTGAAGGATCATGGTTCACTGGAAACAGTGTATTCCCTTGGACATGGGAATATAATGTAACAGATGTTGCCAGTGGTGCTTCTGCTGCTGGAGATGCAACGACAGCTGCTAGCGGAGCAGGAGCAAGTGCCGGAGAAGCAGCGACTCAAGCTGCACATTTCGGGTTGAGTTATGCATACGGTGAAGAACCAATGGCTGTGATTGAGAAGTCACCAGACTGGTTCACAAAGATCATGCAAGTGATCATGCCAAATAATGATGTAGCGATGTTCTTCCAGAAATTCATGGTATTCTTTGAAATTGCCTTGGCATTAGCATTGATTGCTGGATTATTCACATGGCTATGCAGTGCGACAACGATCGTATTAGTGATTACGTTCTGCTTATCAGGTATGTTTTACTGGGTAAACATTTGGTTCATTTTTGTTGCTTTCGCATTGATGAACGGTTCCGGCCGTGCGATTGGTTTGGATCGCTGGGTAATTCCATGGCTACAACGTACACTAGGCAATTGGTGGTACGGTAGACCAAGTTCTCAATACGGCAAGAAATAAATAGACAAAAATAGATGAACAACGTTACTTGAATGCAAGATTTCAATAGAAAGGGGCTGAGGCAAACCGTCGCAGCCTCCTTTTTATGTAAAAATAAAGGAATAAGATGTCCGAGATGAGTCTCCATGCTTAAAGCAAGGCGCAGGTATCACAACCTCTTGTTTTTATGCTAAAATTGGGTGAGTTAATCTGGAAAAAGGAGAACAAAAATGAGCCTTAAAGAATTTGCTGAAAAAAGTCTGCTCAAACCTTGGGATGTTTTTATTATTTTTCTTTTGACTGTTCTTTCTTTTTTACCAGTCATGATTTTTGGTCTTCAGCAAAACACCGCAACAGCAGAAAAAGAAGCGGTACTGCGTGTGGATGGCACAGAAATCAAAACATTCCCTTTGATGGCTGGAGAAAAGAGCTACACATATACTTACAAAGATGAACACGGAGATTATAACTTGATCGAGATAGATGGCGATCGAGTACGGATAAAAGAAGCAGACTGTGATGACCAGATCTGCGTACGTCGAGGTTGGGCAACAAAAAATGGCGAAACCATTGTCTGTTTACCACATAAATTAGTGATCGAGGTCCGATCAACAGATGGGGGTGACGAAGACAGTCTGATTTATTAGACCTTCACACACCATGAGTAAATTACAAAAAATGATTTATATTTCGCTACTTGTTGCACAAGGAGTAATCATTGGCTTATTGGAAAATATGATCCCTTATCCTTTTGCTTTTGCGCCTGGGGCAAAACTGGGCTTAGCCAACCTGATCACAATCGTTGCGATTTTTACCATGAAAAAACGGGACAGCTTCTTGTTATTGTGGCTGCGACTATTTCTGACTACCTTGCTAGGTGGAACGATTTCTACGTTCCTTTACAGTATGAGCGGAGCTCTGCTTAGTTATTTTGGGATGTTATTGGTCAAGCAATTAGGACCCAAACGTGTCAGTATCATCGGAATCAGTGCGGCCGGCGGGTTCATGCATAATGTCGGTCAGCTTTTGATGGCCTCTTTCATTGCGCAATCATGGACAGTCATGCTGTACTTGCCAGTCCTTTCCGTTCTAGGAATCTTGTCAGGAATCGCTATCGGGATCGCGGCGAATTATCTTTTACGACATGTGCAGACACTGCAACGATTCCAAAAAGATTATGAGCAGGGAACTAAACAAAAATGGAGCCCGATGTTTACCAAAAAATAATCGTTACACAAGGAGTTTTTTTATGAAGCTACATCCAATGTGGGAAAACTATCCTGCTTTAAGTAAAGAATTGACAGAAACACTAAAACGGATGGAAGAAACTGTCCGTCTGAAAAACAAACCTGTCGAACAAGCAATCAAAGAAACGATCCATGCCGGCGGAAAACTGTTGCGACCTGCCTATCAGCTACTGTTCTCACAATTTGGACCAGAGCAAGACCGAGACAAAGCCATCGCTTTGGCAGCTTCCATCGAAATGCTCCATACGGCCACACTGATTCATGATGATATCGTTGATGAAGCGGATCTGCGGCGTGGTCAGCCTAATATCCGTAGTCAGTTTGGTAATGTCGTTTCTGTCTATGCAGGAGATTATTTATTCGTCTGCTGTTTTAAACTATTGTCTGATTACTCGACTTCCCTGAAAAGTCTTCAATTGAATTCTCGCAGTATGGAAAAAGTATTGAATGGCGAACTAGGGCAGATGGATGATCGCTATAATTATGAACTTTCTGTAAAAGAATATTTGGAGAACATTTCAGGTAAGACAGCTGAATTGTTCCAACTAAGTTGTTCTGTTGGCGCTTTTGAAAGTGGAACAAGCGAGCGTTTCGCAAAAAAAGCAGGAGATATCGGACTCTCTATCGGGATGGCCTTTCAAATTATCGATGATATTTTGGATTATACAAAAGAGAGTCAGGAAATCGGGAAACCTGTACTAGAAGATATGCGTCAAGGAGTCTATTCTTTGCCGTTGATTTATTCTTTGCAAAAAAACAAACAGAGTTTACTGCCTTATTTAGAGAAGAAAACGGAAATGACAGAAGAAGACGTTGAAGCCGTACGCAAAATCGTTGAACGTACAGGAGGTGTGGGAGAAGCCAAGAAATTAGCAGCAGCCTACACCGAAAAGGCGTTGAAAGAAATCAAGAAATTACCTGACACCTCTCTTCGAACGAGAGAAAATCTTTTTTCCCTTACCCGACTGATTCTGGATCGCAAAGACTGAATTGAAATTGGTGCAACACGTGGATAGATTCCTAAGGATGAAATCTGCGTGTTTTTGGATCACTTGAAATGTTTTTTATTGATGTTAACAAGCAAAAATAAAGAGCAACGTCACTAACTGACGTTGCTCTTTATTTTTATCTCGGATCATCTTTTTATCTTTTCGACTTCTTATTACTCATGAAAGTGATTCTTAAACCGATTACAAGTAATATAACGCCTGCGACTGTTATCCAATTATTTGATTGACTTCCAGTTTTAGGAAGTACTTTTTTTGATTTGTTTAAATGATCATCGCTTGTTTTATTAGTTACGTTAACGTTCGTCCTGTTATCCGAACTTGTTTTTGGAAAGGAAACACTTGCATGACGGCGATCACTTGTGATAAATGTTGTATCTATCGTATCGGTACTGTCACTTATGGCCGTTGTATTCGTACTAATATTTGTAGTTCTAGTGTCTTTGCTAACGCCTGTGCCAGTGATATCCGTGTTGTCGCTTGTAGTCGTTGTACCTGTACCATCACTTGATGTGGTAGTCGTTGTGTCGGAACTATCACTTGTGGTAGTTGTATCCGTACTATCGGTTGAAGTCGTTGTGTCGTTACTATCACTTGTTGTTCTAGTAGTATCCGAGCTATCGCTTGAAGCAGTTGTATCTGTACTATCACTTGTGGTAGTAGTATTCGTACTATCGGTTGTAGTCGTTGTGTCGTTACTATCACTTGTTGTTCTAGTAGTATCCGAGCTATCGCTTGAAGCCGTTGTATCTGTACTATCGGTTGAAGTCGTTGTATCTGTGCTATCACTTGAAGCAGTTGTATCTGTACTATCACTTGAAGTGGTAGTTGTATCCGTGCTATCGCTTGAAGCAGTTGTGTCGGTACTATCACTTGAAGTGGTAGTTGTATCCGTACTATCACTTGAAGCAGTTGTGTCGGTACTATCGGTTGTAGTCGTTGTACCTGTACTATCACTTGTAGTCGTTGTATCCGTGCTATCGCTTGAAGCTGTTGTGTCGGTACTATCACTTGTGGTAGTTGTGTCTGTGCTATCGCTTGAAGCCGTTGTGTCAGTACTATCACTTGATGTCGTAGTCGTTGTATCTGTACTATCAGTTGTAGTCGTTGTGTCGGTACTATCACTTGTTGTAGCAGTTGTATCCGTACTATCACTTGAAGCCGTTGTATCTGTACTATCACTTGTGGTAGTTGTGTCTGTGCTATCGCTTGAAGCAGTTGTGTCTGTACTGTCACTTGTGGTAGTTGTGTCTGTGCTATCGCTTGAAGCAGTTGTGTCTGTACTGTCACTTGTAGTCGTTGTATCTGTACCGCCTGTACCATTGTCGCTGATAAATATTTCGTTAGGATCCCAACGATTGGTAGCCGCATCTAAAATCACATTTGTCCCTATAATCGTTCCGTCTTGGTTTTGAGTAATGTGAATAGTGGCATTAGGCGCAAGAATCGTTCCTTGAAAAGGAGCACTGATTGTCAAATCAGTCATTTCATTTCCGAAATTCCAAGAGATATTCGCATCCGAAAAATCTTCTGTTTCATGATTTGAACGATCATTGTATTTGATTGGTGACTGTACGTTTAATGCAGAAGCACTGTTGATGACATTAAATACGACTACTTGATCACTTGGGTTAATGATTTGAAGTGGCGTATTCATCGTTAACACTTCTGCGTCAATATTTACCAATAAAAATCCAGAATCTGATAAACCAGTCAAATCAATGGTTCGATTATTCATGTCTGGAAAATCCGCAGCAGTATATGTTTTAGCTGGGGTGGCAGTTGCAAGGTCATTTGCTGCTACATTCAATCTAGCAAACTCTTGCTCGAAATCAATATATTCGTTTCCATCACGATCTTTATAAAAATCATCTGGAGTTAAGTGATCAAGCCTTGATCCATTAACCGTAGGATGCCCATCTTGTAATGCTACATTCACATTGCTACCAACGACAAATTTATTTACTCTTGTGTCGCCAGTAGGGATACCTGAAGAATTAATGAAAGAATCAGTTTTTTGTATATAATTGATTTCTTGGTTCAACAAACCTTCATGAAGGTTTGTACCAAAATTATTTTTTGCATCCAGTTCATGTGTCGCTATATTTCCGTCTGTATGTGCATTAACAGTTGTCTTATTTTTGGCAAATACATGGAATTGACTAGCAATTCCCAGCAAACCATAGTTACCAGTTAAATCATTATAAACATTCCCAGGATCTTTAGGAAATGTCTCCGCTGAAACGGCCACACCATACGAAAAGATGTTGAACAATAAAGTAACTAGTACGAGTAAACTTACCCCTTTTTTCATTGTTTACCTTCTTCCTTTTTCAAATATTTTCCTATTATACACTTTTTTTCTTAGGGTTAAACTGTTCGTTTAAAAAATCATTGTTTATTTAAACAATATTAATGAATCATTCATTTTGCTTGCTTTTATTCAAATACTAATGGAGAAATATTTTTCTTTTTCAATCTTCAAACGATTCATGTTAGTGACTGGAAAGTGTAAAAAATGAGGGGGTGTAGTAACATATTAAGTAGAAATCCTAGAGTTAGGAAAAAGCACGTAGGATAAATAAAAAGGAGGAAAACAGATGAATTATTTAGATATGTTATGCGAGAGTGTGGATCGAGCATACGAGCGATTTGAACGCTTGTTTGAAGGCGTCTCTATTGAGGAGGCCAACCGATTTCCAGTGGAAGAAAGAGCCCCGCAAATCAAATCAATGACTTGGCTGGCTTGGCATACCGCTCGAGAATTGGATTTCCAGATTGCTGATTTAGCCAGTACCTCTCCAATTTGGCACAGCCAAGACTGGGAAAGCCGATTTCCGATGACAATAGCAGATGACGAACAAGATTGGAAGCACAGTCTGGAACAAGCAAAACAAATCCAAGCTAATCAAGTAGAAGACTTGCTGGGATACTTGCGGGCTGCTTCTGATTCTGCTATTTCCTATTTAAAAGGGTTAGAACCTTCCGAGCTAGATGAAGTAATTGACGAGAACTGGACACCACCAGTCACGCGAGGGATGCGTCTCGTTTCTATTATTGATGATGCTGCCATGCACTCTGGTCAGGTGATCTATGCGAGACGTTTGTTGGGATTGAAAGACTAAGACACTAAATAAAAAAGAACTTACGACAAAAATAAGTCGCAAGTTCTTTTTTGATTTCAGTTGATTGGCATCCACGGTCTGTATAGTAGTAAGGAATGTACTAAATAGTAGTGAAGCCGTCAGTAAACGCAATTTTCTCTTTTTCATTTCAAATCCCTCTATTTTATGTTGTAATCGGTTACTGTTTCATCCTAATAAATAATCCAATAAGAAGGAAGTTTATTTAACTTTTCTGGTCATCCACATATTTCTACAAAAGGAAAAAACTGTTCTGAGAGTGTGTTCTGAGTCTGATAAAGTATTAACAGGTAGGCAGTTTTAACGATAAAAGCATCATGGAAAACTAAAATCAGATCCATTTGTTTTTATAGAAAAAACAGGAAAGCTCTATCGATAAAAAATGGCAAAGGAGGAAGATATTCTGGTCAAACGACACAAAAAAAAGATCATCGCTTCCCTAGTAGTACTGGTAGTTGCACTCGGCGGCTTTTTTGTCTATGACCATTTCTGGAAAGAGCCGGAAGTGATCATGAATTTGAATAGCGGCGATCAATCATTCATCAAGGACATGTCAGAAGAAGAGCTGCGTAATTTTCTGCAAGATCAAGCAGACGAAGATTATGTTCGACTGAAGTTGGACACGACGATGCGTTTTGATACCTCTGACAAACCTGGGTCAGTCAATATCCAAAACCCGCCCAGTAACGAATATGCCATCGAAGTGACAACTTATATCGAAGGAGAAGACGATGAAATCTACATTTCTGGAGTGATCCAGCCAGAACAATATGTAAGTGAAGGCAAACTGTTGCGTAAAGTAGCTAAAGGAACATACAAAACGATTAGTACTGTCCAATTTTTGGATACCGAAAAGAATGTAGTCGGAACATCTTCTGTCGTTGGAAAGTTAACAGTTGAAAGTTAACTGATAGCAAATATATATTTTTTAGGAGGAAAAGAAATGAGAGTCTCAAGAAAAATGTTGTTGCCGGCACTTGCATTAGTAAGCAGTGCAGCAATCGGACAAACAGTAAGCGCTTATACATGGGTGGGTGGTGAACCTGATCCGAATACAGTTTACGAATCAGTCCAAAAGCAAGATAACGCAACGATCCCAGCAGAAGGTACTTTTAAAGAGTGGGACCCGACTGATCCAGGACCTGGACCTGGGCCAACAGATCCAGTTGATTGGATCGATGTATCGATCCCGACAAAAGTATTATTCGGGCAAACAGATGCGACAGAGGGTAAGGTCGTAGCACCAATCTATCAAATCAGGAACAATTCAGCAAAAGGCGTGAAAGTCTCTGTGGGCAACTTCGTCAAAGGGCAAGATGCAGACAAGGTGCCGGAATTAGTGTTGAACATGGATAGTGTCAGCAGCAATACATCCATCCCTTTAGTCAACCCGACGGCTGCTCCGCAATTTCCACGTGAATTAGTGACATTGCCGAACCAAAACGATGTCACAGAGTTCACTTTCTCTGGTAGCGTCGGAGCGAATTTCCAATTTGGGGAAGCCATCAACCCTAAATATGAGCTTGTCTTGCAATTTGAAGCACTAGGGGTATAAAAAAATGAAAAAAACAGGGATCATTCCGCTGTTTTTCCTTCTAGGGTTTATCTGTCTATCAATAAGCGGTTTGGCAGATGCAGCAGAAAAAGAAAGCACGATCGAAGTTAGCGGACTGATCTATTCAGAAAAACCAACGGAACCTGGAACAGGTCCAAGCACAGATCCTGGAACAGGTTCAAGTGCTGGGCCTGGTACAGGCTCAACTGCGGATTCCGCAACTGATTCGGGAAAAAGTACCGGTGGAGATACGTCAGGAACATCCGGTTCTAGCGACACTAAAGGCAATCTGCCTCAGACGAATGCTGTAGGGACAAGCAGGTGGGTAACGGCAGCAGGCGTGCTGCTTCTCCTCGGTTCTCTTTCTTTATTAAGTAAAAAAAACTTGTCTGGAGACACAGATGTTTAGACAAGCGAGCAAATACAAAAGAGAGAGGAGAGAAAAATGAAACTATTCAAAATACTAGCAGTTTTTACCTTGCTGTTTTCCAGCATCAGCCCGACTACCCTTGTCTACGCAGTCTCATCTTTGACGCCTGAAAGTAGCGAGTCAGCAAACGAAGAAACACCGACAGAACCAATAGCCGAACCGCAATTAAAAGAAGCTCCTGCAGTAGCCGAGCCTGCAGCAGAAGAAGCATCAGCGGAACCAGCCGAACCATCGACCGTCGAACCGCAAACAGAGCCAGCAGTTCCCGTACCAGAAACGGCTGTGCCAAGTCCGCAGATTCCTCTTCCCAATCTTCCACAATATCGTGGGGATCTGAGAAGGAATGGAGAAAGTTCTTATCGAGCAGCAGCACAACCTGGATTTAATACGGGAGTCAGTAATTTGTCAGAATTGGGACCTAATGTAGGGGACAGTATTTCCTACAGCTTTACGATCCCGACCCATTCTCTCGTATATGGGAACGGCAGTGACTGGATCTCATTTATCGTTGGTAATGGTAATCTCGGTGTTGGATATGTCAACAGAATGTACTATGGTCGATCGCCAAATCATACAAGTGCCTATTCAACGACTTACCGGATCGGACGCACGGAAGTCATTGAAGTCGGTGGTGCTTCTGGCGATCTTAGTATTACGTCGAATCACACGATAAACAATAACAATTTCACGATGACGATGTCAGGGACGATTACCAGAACAAGAGCCAGCAACCGTACCAACTACCAATTAACAGCTGGGATCCATAATCTTGTATTAGGTTCTACTGCCGTAGCTTCAGGTAATGAGGTTCCACCTACGCCTATAGAAGATGTGCCGATCAATTATCTGTCGATCGGGAATTTTTCGGTCAATACTAGGCCAGCACCGCCAGCACCTACTGTAGCGATCACAGCCAATCCTGATAATCCTCTTGTTTTGGGGTCCGTGCACCCTCAGGCACAAAAAGATAGTCTGAGGGTAAGGGTCAACGGAATACTATTACCTTCTTCTGGTCCAGATAGTTACGAGATCATTGAGACCAACCTAGACGGCTCGGATGTGATCGATACAGTAGGAACAAAATATGTATGGGTGAGGATTCGCTATACGATGAATGGAACCGTTTACGAGAGTGAAATAATACGTTTCTACGTACTTGTCGTGTGGGGAGACAGTATTGCGTTTGGCGGGGTTCAGAATGTGATTGCGAGTACAGTTGCTGCTTTCACTTTACATCATCGTGGAACTCGTCCGTCGATTACTGCAAGTAGAGGAAGAACCTCTAGTGTAATTAATGGTGTTATACATCCAAGTTACTCAGGACAAGATTACTATAATTTTTCTTGGTATGACTTGAGTCAAAAAAACAGTGCGGATCTGACGAACGATTCTGCTAATCAAGCCGTAACAGCAAAAGGTGAAGAACTACGGGATACTGCTTTAAGCCGTTGGAGGACACAAACAGTCAACTATGGTGATGTCGTCCGTACATGGGTGGCAGAACCGGAAAAGAACGTAGTGACAAGTTCAATGACAGCAAATCCGTTATTTTTCTATTATGGTAATGAAGTCTACTATGAAATTACTACGAACGGTTATCGTAGATTGGATATCAATACGTTGACACCGACAGAACAATCGATTGAACGTGGTGCTTCGCAAGCATCTTTAGATAGTCAAGTCAGTCGATTTCTAGACACTTCTGGCAAGGAGAACCTTCGAGTAGTGAGGTTCGTGGATTACCCAGATACTTCTACTTTAGGAGAAAAAACCGGAACGATCCGAGTCGAAGAAACCTTGTCTACAGGAAAAACAGTGTCATACGACTACACAGTACCATTTGTCGTGTCTCCTAAACTTGAAGTAACGGCTAAGCCTGATAACAAAGTATTACTAGGAACAGATATGAATACGGTCGATCTTCGTCAGTTTGTGGATGTCGAGGTGGATGGAGAGAAACTCGATGTCGATAGATATGAAGTAGAAATGACCTCTGCACCTATCGCTACAGATACCGCGATTACTCAAAGATCACAAGCAGTTCGAGTTACTATAAAGGGAACAACTCTCTCTCAAGAGCTATCTATCAACATAGCTGTCATATGGGGAGACAGTATCGTGTTTGGCAGCGGAGATGGAATGAATGTTCGAACAGTAGCAGCTTTCACCTTGCATCATCGTGGAGCTCATCCGTCAATTACTGCAGTTACAGGTAGAAATAATTTACCTACCAATAATTTTGTGATAAACGAAAATTATTTAGGCCAAAATTACTATAATTTCTCTTGGTACGACTTTAGTCAAAAAAATATTCTTGATTTGACAAATGATTCCGCGAATCAAACAATCTCAGCAAGAGGGGGAGAAAGACAGCAAGATGTCTTAAACCGCTGGTCCACACAAACGGTCAACTACGGTGATGTCGTCCGTACATGGGTAGCAGATCCAACAAAGAATGCAGTGACAGAAAACGAGCAATTTGTCTCTAACGGCGGAGAAGTCTACTACGAGATCACAGCAGCCGGTTACCGAGCGCTGAATATCAATAAATTGACTACATCAAGTCATACGCTCTTACAAGGGATGACGGAGAGTGAACTAGACAGCCGATTAGCCGAGTTCTTAGATGTATCAAGTGTAGAGAACATCAGCTTGGATAGATTTGTCCAGTATCCAGATACTTCTGTCGTCGGTACGACAAGCGGAACGATCCGAGTAACAGAAACTTTATCTACAGGAAAAACAGTCTCCTATGACTATGAGATTTCCTTTACAATTGAAAACGCCCCTCCAACAGCTGATCCAATTGCGCAAGAATTGCATTTAGGAGAATCATTGCCAGATTCGCCGATGGATCTGCTAGAAAATGTATCAGATGACAGAGACGATCCGTCAGCGCTGAAAGCCACTTATCTAAACCGACCAAACATCGATCGTGTTGGAGAGATGACCGCTAGCATTCAATTGGAAGATTCAGGGGGAGCTGTTTCAGTCATCGAAGTGCCGATTACTGTCAAGTGGGGAAGTACACTTCGACTTAAAGGTTACGATTACGGAACCGTTGGTGTCTACAGATTAATAAGAAATAATAGTGGAAATATGCAAATTGTTCCGACAAAAGGTGAACTTTACTTTCCTACTGGAGTAATTCATCAAGAGTTTTCTGATGAACTTTACTATTCAATTGAAGTCTTAGCTGACGGATCAAGGACATTCATGTATGAAGTCAAAGGTGGAATGATTGCAGAAGATTCGATTGACCAATTCAACAATGGGCTTCCACTAAATGTATCCGTTGGAAATATCGTGAAAGTTTATCATGCAGAGGAAAAGTTCTCAAATGGTTATTCAAATAAAAATCTGCTGATGGAAAACGAAAAAGAAGAAAATTACACTTATGGTACGAACTACGCTTATTATAGAGTGACAGAAGACGGATTTGAACCAATGTCTCCTGTTTTGGCAGTGAAAACAATGAAACAGGATTTTGTTCTCGGCGAAAATACTAGTGGATTAAATCTTCACGATTTATTAGAAGAGGTCACATTAAATGATACAGTGATTCCTCCTGATGAATACGAAGTAGAGCGACTCACTGATTTTGATACTTCTTTAGTAGGTGCTCGTAATGCTAAAGTAAAGATAACATCTACTGTAGCTAATGTTTCCTTGGAAGTAGAAATACCATATGAAGTGAAATGGGGAAGTACGATTTCCTTAAGAGGACTTAGTGATCGTACAGTTGGCGCATATAGTTTAACGAGAAGCAACGATAGCACACTGCGTCTTCATTCGACATTTGGTGACAATAGAACGAATCAAGGTTCGCAAGTCCATCCTTATTATGGAAGTAGTGTCTATTATTCCATCGAAGTATTCGATGGAGAAACAAGCACCTATCAATACGAAGTCACAGGTAATGCGATTATCCAAAATGCAATCAATGGGTTCAATCAAGGCCAGCCGTTAGAGGTCTCTGCGGGGAATATCATCAAAGTCTTTCATGGGGAGTCCCACAGCCGAAGTCGATTGATGGTAAACGAAGTAGCAGAAAACTACTCCTTTGGTACACCGTTTTCTTACTACCGAGTAACGGACAATGGATTAGTTCCGATCAAACACTTGGAAGCTGAAGCAGCTCCACAAACATTCAACTTAGGTGAAAGTGTTGACGGACGTGACCTAAAAGAATTCGTTACGGATGTGCAGGTAAATGGTGTAGCAGTGGATGCAAGTGAATATGAAATCTCGTTACGTTCCGAAGTCAACACGACGTTGATCGATACGCGTGAAGTAGAAGTCGAAATACGCACGACGGACGGATTAGGCATCCTGAGAACAACTGTACCGTATGAAGTGAAATGGGGAAGTACGATTTCCTTGAGAGGACTTGGTGAAAATGCAGTCGGATCCTACAGTTTGATAAAAGATGGGAATGGAAAGCTACAACTTCATTCGACATTTGGTGATAACAGTAGTCGTCAATATTTAAACGTTCACCCTAATTTCGGCAATGACGTGTATTATTCAATCGAAGTATTCAACGGAGAAACAAGCACCTATCAATATGAAGTCACGGGGAATGCGGTTATCAGGGACGCAATCAATGGATTCAATCAAGGGAATCCATTGGATGTCTCTGCGGGGAATATCATTAAAGTCTACCATGCAGAATCTCGGACTCGAAGCAGACTGATGGTAAATGAAGTTGCCGAAAACTATACATTCGGCACCCTTTTCTCTTATTATCGAGTGACTGACAATGGATTAGTTCCAGTCAAACATCTGGAAGCCGAAGCAGCTCCACAAATGTTCAATTTAGGTGAAAGTGCCGATGGACGCAATCTAAAGGAATTAGTTAGAAATGTACGAGTAAATGGCACAGTTGTGGATGCGAGTGAGTATGAAGTCTCCCTACGTTCCGAAGTCAACACGACGTTGATCGATACGCGTGAAGTGGAAGTCGAAATACGCACAACGGACGGATTAGGCATCCTAAGAACAACTGTACCGTATGACGTGAAATGGGGAAGTACGATTTCCTTGAGAGGACTTGGTAATCGTACAGTAGGAGCATACAGTTTGACGAGAAGTGTTGATGGTACATTGCGACTTCATTCAACTTTTGGAGATAACCGAGCGAACCTAGACACACAAGTCCATTCTTATTATGGCAGTAGCGTCTATTATTCCCTCGAAGTATTCAACGGAGAAACAAGCACCTATCAATATGAAGTCACGGGTAATACGAGTAACAGGAATGCAATCAATGGATTCAATCAAGGCCAGCCGTTAGAGGTCTCTGCGGGGAATATCATTAAAGTCTACCATGCAGAATCTCGGACTCGAAGCAGACTGATGGTAAATGAAGTCGCGGAAAACTACTCCTTTGGCACCCTTTTCTCTTATTATCGAGTGACTGACAATGGATTAGTTCCAATCAAACAGTTGGAAGCAGAAGTAGCTCCACAAACATTCAACTTAGGTGAGAGTGCCGATGGACGCAATCTAAATGAATTGGTTAGAAATGTACGAGTAAATGGCACAGTTGTGGATGCGAGTGAGTATGAAGTATTCTTACGTTCAGAACTTGATACGTCATTGATTGGTACGCGTGAGATCGATATTGAAGTCCGTACAACTGATGGACTAGGTATCGTACAACTGACAGTTCCTTATGAAGTGAAGTGGGGGAACTCGATCATCGCCCAAGATCAGGCAGCAAGCTCTGATAAGACAGTGGCTGTTCTGTCATTGACCGAAGAGAATAATTTGCCAAAACTGACAGCTACGCAAGGAGACGGACTTGATTCCTTCAGTCCAGTAGCCTCTGCACCACAAGCAGTATTTTATCGTGGTGATCTTACTTCGCCAAGATTCTCCCTTTTGACAAATAACTTAACTGTGGACGCACAAACACTGAGGAGCAACTGGAACAATGTTCTTAGACAAAATGAATTAGCCTATGGCGATGTGCTTTCTTTTGAAGTTTTCGATTCTGTAGGGAATAACCTACTTGGAAATAAAACAGCTGTCTCAAGAAATGAACAACTAGTAAAAGAAGTAATCGGCTATCCGCAAGCTTTTTACGAAATGACAGCCAATGGGTTCAATCTTCTACGTATCAATCAATTGAAGGTAGAAACACAAACCATTGAAAGTGGATTGACAGAAGAGGAATTAAGTCAAAATATCGAATCTTATCTGTCGACTGACGGATTCGATACGATCCATGTGACAAAGTTCATCCAATATCCTGACACAAGTAAAGCTGGAACAAGTAACGGGATCATCGAAGTAGAAGAAATGTTAGCGACAGGCGGTACAGCTACGTATAACTATACGGTGCCATTTATCGTGGAGAACTCGACGGAATGGATCGATGTCAAGATTCCTAAAAAATTGCTTTTTGGAACGACTGACGTAAATAAAGGAATGGTTTCTTCCCCGCTTTACTACATCGAGAATGCTGGGACGAGAAATCTAAAAGTCAGTGTGGAGGAAATCAACATCACGAACAATACGAATAACTTGGAGCTGTTACGTACAGCTGATGCAGATCCATCTGCAGAGAGGGCAGCAGCAAAACTTCGTATGAATTACAAGACGAGCAATATCCTTGTCGATCTTTATGAAAGTACACCAAATCAGGTAGTTGCTGAGCTAGTACCGAATGAACAAACCCAGTTTATGATCGAAGGTCAATACTTCGGGAACTATCAGCAAGAAGTCAATATTGGATTGGACATTCGTTATCGATTTGAGGTTGCTTCGTAAGGTAGAAAGCTGTTGATTTGAAGAAAATGATGTACGAACACAAAAGCCCATCAATCGATTGAAATCGGTTGATGGGCTTTTTGAGTATTATTTTCCAAGTGTGTGGTTAGGTTTCGGCAGAGATGGACTTGATAGATTTGAACCACTAGCTTTTTCACTAGCGTGTTGAGTTAAGTTACCTAATGCTGCGTGGGTGGATTTTCGTCTGTTTTTTACCTGATGAGAGGTTAGGCTTTTAGAAAGGTTCTGTTTGTATTCCTCAACTGCTTTTTGTAATTTTTTAGGTGGATTTTCTAGTTCCGCCATCTCTTTTCTAGCATTCCAACCTAACGATGGATTAGCGCTGAGTGCATTATCAATTTTTACTTGAGTAGTTACGTAATTTTGTATTGCATTTGCGATTTTATTTTTGTTGAAACGTCTATTCATGAATGTATTTACATTCTTATATTGTTTTAAATTATTTTTTTGTGTAGCTAGCATCGACTTAAAATCATTTAAACTGGTCTCTTGTTTTGCCTCTTGTTTTTTAAATGATTGTTCCTTTTGCTTCTGTTGTACCTGTTGTTTCGCCATTGTCTTTCTAGTATCATCAAAGGTTTTTAATATTGTTGGTGATCGTTTTCCTAGTTCCTCTCGTGCTTTTTCTACTTCTGATTTTGCCTCGTTATACTCATTTTTATATTCAGTTATTTTGGATTCAGGTGTAAGTTTACCGTAGTTGCTTGCGTTTGTCTTTGCAATGTCCACAGCATTGGTCTTTTCTTGTAGTTGTGCTGCAAGTTTTTTTATCGAAGGGTCTTTAATCTCACTGATCATTTTATCTAATAGCGTTTCTTGCCTATAATCTGGTGAATTTGCAATATCTTCTTTTGGCATGTCAATTCCTCTTTTCGTTTTTTATTTGTATCTTTGTATTCACTTTATCATGCTTTCTTTTTGTTTTTGTTCCTGCTTTTTCTAAGGTGGAAAATATCTGGTACGCTTTTCTGATATTTTCCATAAAAAATAAAACAAGGGGCTTCTTTATGAGAAAAGACACGTAACGATTTTTTTTAATCCTCATTTATCCTTGTTGTCAAAGGCTTTTTTTCTTCGTATCATTCTTTTTTAATTTTAGAAATTATGGTCGCAAAGCATGAAAAAAAACATGTTATAGTAAAAACATAAGTGAAGTTGGCAGAGGAATCAGCCGATTTTTACTGTCTATCTAAGCGAAAAACAGCTGTCCGCAAAAATCAAATCGAGGAGGATGCATTTGAAAAAACTCATCACTAATTTAACACGTACAGATGTTTCGCCCCTGATCCTTCGGCTAAAAGGAGAGAAACATGCATTTACGTTTGAAGACATCGAAAAAGAAAGCGGAATAAAATTGACGAGCGCAGACAAATTTTTAATCCGTTCTGTCGCAGAGAAAAAATTCAAAATGCAAGTGGTGTGCGAAGCACCTGAGAACCAGCTGAAGTTCTTTCCAAAAGCAAAAGAACTTTCTTGATCACTCTATTTATTGTTCTATTTATGTAGCAAGTAGGAAAAAATAACAAATATGTTATTAAAAGTGTTGCAATCGCATACAAAAAGATTAAAAAACAAAATAGTCCCTTATCATAGGAGATGGAAACACGAGAATATCAGACAGGGGGGATGGGATGCGTTGATTTTTTAGTTGTAAGTTGGTTGCTACATAGATAATAAAAGGGGAGTAATTGGATTGAAAAAGAAAATCATTGGTAGTCTATTACTATCAACGCTAGTGTTGACGAGTATGATAAATATGTTCATCAATGAAGACTTGCAAGCGGAAAATCACGTGCTCAATATCAGTCGCACGCTTCAAGAAGAAAAGGTGAACTATCTCAATCCTAGGGGAGAAGATGGTATCGGCAATGCCTGCCACTGATAGTCATCGAAAATTATCGCGCAGGCTATATCGGCTCTATCGACATCGTTCCTCAATAAAAAGAACGATGAGGAGATAGATATTTTTTAGGAAACAAGCACATAACTTATGATCTCATAAGTATTTTCACAAAGGACTAGCAAATAGTCCTTTGTGGGTATCATAAAAAAACTGAATAGAAACAATAATCAGCTTTACCACCATTGATAGAAAAGAGATAGAAAACCGAGAAAAGGAATCGGCCCTCTATCTCTTTTTGCTGTACAAACGCATGCTTCTCCTGTTTTTTGCATGGATTCATTTAATGAAAGTGTACCATGTTTTCTTGATACGTTTAGAACACCTTTTTCTAGAGGATAGAAAAACTACAAGTTGAGAGGATAAGGAGAGTCGTTTGAAGAGAACTCAGAAAAAAGGGCACTGTATGAGATCAGGTGTCCTTTTGTGAAATCTGATATTATTGCGTACGGATAGATGTGAGACTGATTTCGCCAGAAGACAAACTCATTTCCTGTTCATTTGTTTGGACGATCAGTTCGCCATGATCACCGATTTCTTTTGCAAGACCGACATAAGTCGTTCCTTTTTGATTGAACGACACGGTTTTTCCCAATACGAATGATTTTTCTTTATAAAAGTCCAATGCTTTTTTCGGTTGAGAAAGATAGGTAAACAACTCCTGCCAGATTTTGCTGATCAGTTGATTCCTTGTGAGACTCGCTTGTCCGTCGGGAAAGACAGAGGTGGCTTTTTCTTGGAGATCAGCTGGAAAATGATTTTGAGGAACAGAAAAATTCAGCCCGATCCCGATAATGATATGACTGATCCTGCCGCTTTCCATATCACTGACTGCTTCAGATAAAATCCCACAGACTTTTTTCCCATTCATGTAGATATCATTGACCCATTTGATCGAAGCAGGACGTCCAGTAACAGATTCAATGGCTTTCACACAGGCGCTGGCTGCGATGATCGTATATTGAGGCAGTTCATCAAAACGTTTGTCTGGATGGAGCAAGAGACTCATGTAGATTCCTCGTCCAGGTTCGGCAAAAAAAGGTCGTCCAAAACGTCCACGAGCTTGTTCTTGTGTATCAGCAACAAATAACTTCGAAACAGAATCTCCGTGAGCTGCTGCCAATTTGGCATCTTTCATCGTAGATTCAGAAGTCAACATCGTTTGTACCTTCAAATCAGGAATAAAAGACCGTAGATCTTGCTGGATTTCTTTTGCATCTAGTACGTCAGAGGGCAGGTAACGATACCCTGTAGGCCCGTGCTCAAAACGATAGCCTGCCTTTTCCAATTCTTTGATGGCTTTCCAAATACTTGTCCGGGAAACTTCCAGTTGCTGTGCTAACTTTTCTCCGGAAAGAAAATCTGGCGTCTTTTTCAATAAATGAAGTACTTTGTCTTTTGTTGTCATGGTACCAAGCTCCTTTCCCATCCATTCTATCAGGAAGAAGGAGAGAACAAAATAGTTTTCGAAGAAACAACGGTTGATACATAAAGCAAAAACGAAAGAAGGAAAGAGAAAAAAGAAGAGGGTGGGCGTTCATTTTTTGTCCCAGCCTCTTTCTGATTATGAAGATAAAAGTACTTGATCGTCTTTTAATGTCGTGCCGCTGTTTTGTTTGAACAACGCCAATAATTGAGGTACTGTGAGTTGCTGTTTTTCCTCTTGCTGGATATCGACGACGATCCTTCCTTGATGAAGCATGATTAGTCGATTTCCATAGCGGATCGCGTCTTCCATGTCATGTGTGACCATGAAAGCAGTGAGATTCTGCTCAGTGATCAGCTTTTCTGTCAATTCCATCACCGTTTTGGAAGTAGCAGGGTCAAGCGCTGCGGTGTGCTCATCTAATAAGATTAGTTCTGGACGCTGCAATGTAGCCATTAACAGCGTGATGGCTTGACGTTGTCCCCCAGACAGCAAACCGATTTCTGAGGATAAACGATTTTCCAAACCCAAATTCAGCCGAGCCAGCTGTTCTTTGAAAAATGTTCGGTCTTGCGGTTTGACACCACGGAAGAAGCCGCGCTTTTTTCCTCGTTTCATAGCAAGAGCAAGATTTTCTTCTACCGTTAAACGAACGGCTGTCCCTAGTTTAGGATCTTGGAATACGCGACTGATGGATTTCGAACGTTCGACAACGGATTTTTTCGTGATATTTTTTCCATTCAATAAAATCTGTCCCTGATCGACAGAAAATGTACCGGCGATGCTGTTCAGCAAAGTAGATTTACCAGCACCATTTCCGCCGATGATCGTCACGAAGTCGCCGGGTTCCAAGGAAAGATTAATACCTTTCAGGACATGGTTTTCGTTGATCGTTCCTTTTTCAAAGGTATGATGGAGATTTTCCAATGTTAAGACGTCATTCATTTGACACTACCGCCTTTCTTTTTTTGAGATAAATGGAATTTTTGCTGAATCTGCGGGAAAGAAAGACAGATCACTAGCACGAAAGCAGAAGCAAGTTTCGAATCACTTGGTTCAACATTCAGTTCGAAGACTAACGCCAAAATAAAGCGGTAAATGACCGCACCTAAAACGACAGTCAAGAGACGGAGAAATAGTGGCTGGTTACGTAACAAAACTTCTGCGATGATAATAGAAGCAAGTCCAATCACGATCGTTCCAATACCAGAATTCAAATCAGCAAAGCCGTTGTTTTGCGCAAGCAAGGAGCCAGAAAGAGCAATGCATCCATTAGAGATCATATAACCGATGATCTTCATATTATCTGTGTTGATCCCGTTTGCTTCGCTCATTGCCAGATTATCGCCAGTTGCACGAATAGCAAGTCCTGTTTCTGTACGTAAGAACAAAACAAGTAAACATACAACGATCAAAGCAAAAAGCAGACCGACGATCAGTACAGCGTTGTCTTTTGTTATGCCGAATGACTCGACCCAATGAAAGATCGTTGGCTGACCCAATAAAGAGATGTTCGGCGCACCCATCACACGGGAGGTGACAGAATATAAACCAGTCATGGTGATGATCCCTGCAAGAAGGGCGGGAATTTTTAACTTTGTGTGAAGCAGTCCAGAAACAAGCCCTGCTGCCGCACCCCCTAAAAAGCCTAGAAGACAAGCTGTCAATGGATGATAGCCATTTGTAATACTTACTGCCGCGATCCCTGCACCTAAAGGGAAGCTTCCTTCAGCAGTCAAGTCGGCAATGTCCAAGATACGGAAAGTGACATACACACCAATCGCAAGCAGGGCCCATAAGACCCCTTGCGATGCAGATGATAAGAAAAGAGAGAGCAGATTTGTCATGAGAATCCTCCTGTGTTTTATTCAGCTTCTTTGATGCTGTCTGGATTGATACCTAATGCTTTGGCCATGTCTTTATTGACATACAGTTCCAAATCATTTGCTGTTTCGACAGGAAGTTCACTTGGCTTCTTGCCGTCTAAGATTTTTGCTGCCATGATCCCCGTTTGTTTGCCCAAGCTTTCGTAGTCGATCCCTACTGTTGCTAGACCACCGTCTTTGACTTGATCAACTGCGCCAGCAACGATAGGTGTTTTTGTTTCTTTTGCGACTTCACCGACAACACTTGCCGCACTTGCGAACGTGTTATCAGTAGGAATATAGATTCCATCTACATCTTTGGCTAGACTTTTCGTCACTTGTTGGACATCATTTGTGGAATTTGCTGTCAGTACTTTGACTTTGACGCCCGCTTTTTTCAATTCTTTTTCTGCCAAATCAGCTTGGATCTTAGAGTTTGCTTCACCGTTGTTATACATGATGCCGATTGTTTTGGCGTCTGGCACGATAGTTAACAGTAAGCCGATTTGTTTTTCGATTGGCACCATATCTGTCGTGCCAGTCACATTGCCGCCAGGTTTTTCATTGGATGTGACTAAATGGGCTTGTTCCAAGTCTGTGACCGCTGTGACAGTCATCGGGATAGTGGTTGTTTCATTTAATAAAGATTGTGCTGCTGGAGTGGCGATTCCAAGTAGCAGATCAGGATCTTCTTTGACGAGTTTCTCACTCATGCTTTTCAGGTTGTCTTGATTGTTTTGGGCATTTTGATAATCGATTGTTAGATTATCGCCTTCTTTATATCCTTCTTCTGCTAATCCTTCTTTGAATCCTTTATAGGCAGCGTCTAACGAGTTATGTTGTACAAGTTGCAATACGCCAATTGTTTTTTGTCCATCTGATGCCTCTGCGGAATTGTCTTTTTGTGCGCAACCTCCTAAAGCTAGTAGCAGGGCAGCGCCTAATCCGATGAATATATTTTTTTTCATTTCTTTTTCCTCCTTAATTTTGGGAAACAAAAAATCCATTCAGACAAAATGTCTAAATGGATTGAAAAGTCGGAAAATAAATTGAAAAAGTAGAATGCTTGATACTTTTACTTTGTATTTTCACTGCTCAGCCACTTAGCATTTTGTCTACGTGGCTTTTTGCTGCAATACAAAGTTCTTTAGCCATCATAGATACAAACTGTCGTTTAACGTTTGTATCCATCATGATGAATACAAACCTATCTAAAGTAGCTAAAGTAAAAGTTATTCAGTTGTGTTGGTACGATTTGCTTGATGTTGGTTCGCATAGAAGTTCCTCCACAAAATGAATTTTCTAAAGTATAACCGAGAAAAAAAGGTCTGTCAATTAAGAATTGTCAGATAATTGAAAACATAAAATTGAAAACATTAAGAAAATATTGCGAAAAAGCAGAAGAAACGCCAGGAAGTGTTGACTTTTATAGAAAATAAGTGTAGTATATGAAGTTGCAAAAACTATCTGATGAAGAAAAGGCAGAAACGAAATATTGTCCGTTTCGGCTTTAATATAAGGAAACAAAAGTAGAAGCTCACGAAGTAAGGTTTCAAGAGAATGTTCTATTTTTGGTTTTTTTTTGCCTAAAAGCCGCAAAAAATGTCTGTTGTTACCTAAAAATAATATTTGAAATATTATTGTAACAATTGATCGGGTAGTCTTTTTGAATGACATTTTAGAGGGGTGAAGAGCTTGGCTGGACACGTAGTAAAATACGGAAAACATCGCGAACGTAGAAGTTTCGCAAGAATCAGTGAAGTGTTGGAATTACCAAATTTGATCGAAATTCAAACAGACTCTTACCAATGGTTCTTAGATGAGGGACTTAGAGAAATGTTTGAAGACATTTTGCCAATCGATGACTTCAATGGCAATCTATCTTTGGAATTTGTAGATTATGAATTGAAAGAACCAAAGTATACAGTAGCAGAAGCTCGTGCGCATGATGCAAACTACTCTGCACCATTACATGTAACATTGCGTTTGACAAACCGCGAGACTGGCGAAATCAAAGCACAAGAAGTATTCTTCGGTGATTTCCCATTAATGACAGAACAAGGAACATTCATCATCAACGGGGCAGAGCGAGTAATCGTTTCTCAGTTAGTCCGTTCACCAGGTGTCTATTTCCATGGAAAAGTCGACAAAAACGGAAAAGAAGGATTCGGTTCTACTGTTATCCCTAACCGTGGCGCTTGGCTAGAAATGGAAACTGATGCAAAAGACATCTCTTATGTACGTATCGACCGTACACGTAAGATTCCTTTAACCGTATTAGTTCGTGCGTTAGGATTTGGTTCCGATGATACGATCTTTGAAATCTTCGGCGACAGCGAAACATTACGCAATACAGTCGAAAAAGACTTGCATAAAAACGCAAGCGACTCAAGAACAGAAGAAGGTTTGAAAGACGTTTACGAACGTTTGCGTCCAGGCGAACCAAAAACAGCAGACAGCTCACGTAACTTGCTGAATGCTCGTTTCTTCGATCCAAAACGTTACGACTTAGCAAACGTTGGTCGTTACAAAGTAAACAAAAAATTAGATTTGAAAACACGTCTATTGAATCTGACATTAGCTGAAACATTAGTTGATCCAGAAACAGGCGAGATCATCGTTGAAAAAGGAACAGTCTTGACTCACCAAGTCATGGAAACATTAGCTCCTTTCATTGATAACGGTCTAAATTCAGTGACTTACTATCCATCAGAAGATGGTGTGGTCACAGATCCAATGACTGTCCAAGTCATCAAAGTATTTTCACCAAGAGATCCTGAACGTGAAGTGAACGTGATCGGAAACGGCTATCCAGAAGCAGCTGTAAAAACGGTTCGTCCAGCCGACATCATTGCTTCAATGAGCTATTTCTTGAACTTGATGGAAGGTATCGGCAATGTCGATGATATCGACCACTTAGGAAATCGTCGTATCCGTTCAGTCGGTGAACTTTTACAAAACCAATTCCGTATCGGGCTAGCACGTATGGAACGTGTGGTTCGTGAAAGAATGTCGATCCAAGATACTGAAACATTGACACCTCAACAATTGATCAATATCCGTCCAGTTGTGGCAAGTATCAAAGAATTCTTTGGTTCTTCTCAGTTGTCACAGTTCATGGATCAAACAAACCCTCTTGGCGAATTGACACACAAACGTCGTCTTTCAGCCTTAGGACCTGGCGGATTGACTCGTGACCGTGCCGGTTATGAAGTTCGTGACGTTCACTACTCCCACTATGGCCGTATGTGTCCGATCGAAACTCCTGAAGGCCCAAACATCGGGTTGATCAATAGTTTGTCCAGTTATGCGAAAGTAAATAAATTCGGATTTATCGAAACACCTTATCGTCGTGTAGACCGTGAAACAGGTCGTGTTACTGACCAAATCGACTACTTGACAGCAGATATCGAAGACCATTACATCGTAGCCCAAGCAAACAGCCCATTGAATGAAGATGGAACATTTGCTCAAGACGTTGTTATGGCTCGTGCTCAAAGTGAAAACTTAGAAGTATCTATTGATAAAGTAGACTACATGGACGTATCACCTAAACAAGTAGTTGCCGTTGCGACAGCATGTATTCCTTTCTTGGAAAACGATGACTCCAACCGTGCCTTGATGGGTGCCAACATGCAACGTCAAGCAGTGCCGTTGATCAATCCTCAAGCACCATGGGTTGGTACTGGTATGGAATACAAATCAGCGCATGACTCAGGAGCTGCTTTGTTATGTAAACATGACGGTGTCGTTGAATACGTTGATGCTTCTGAAATCCGTGTACGCCGCGACAACGGTGCATTAGATAAATACGATGTAACAAAATTCCGTCGTTCAAACTCCGGAACAAGCTACAACCAACGTCCAATCGTTCATTTGGGTGAGAAAGTCGAAAAAGGGGATACTCTGGCAGACGGACCATCTATGGAACAAGGCGAAATGGCTCTAGGCCAAAACGTTTTAGTTGGTTTCATGACTTGGGAAGGATATAACTATGAAGATGCGATCATCATGAGCCGTCGTTTGGTAAAAGATGACGTATACACTTCTATTCATATTGAAGAATATGAATCAGAAGCCCGCGATACAAAATTAGGACCTGAAGAAATCACACGCGAAATCCCTAATGTCGGGGAAGACGCATTGAAAGATTTAGACGAAATGGGTATTATCCGTATCGGTGCAGAAGTCCAAGACGGCGATTTGCTTGTAGGGAAAGTCACGCCAAAAGGGGTAACAGAATTATCTGCAGAAGAACGTCTATTGCATGCGATCTTTGGCGAAAAAGCTCGTGAAGTCCGCGATACATCATTACGTGTACCGCATGGCGGCGGCGGGATCGTTCACGATGTGAAAATCTTTACTCGTGAAGCTGGAGATGAATTGTCACCAGGCGTAAACATGTTAGTTCGTGTTTATATCGTTCAAAAACGTAAAATCCATGAAGGGGATAAAATGGCCGGTCGTCACGGAAATAAAGGGGTTGTATCCCGTATTATGCCGGAAGAAGATATGCCATTCCTACCTGATGGAACACCAATCGATATCATGCTGAATCCTTTAGGGGTGCCTTCACGTATGAACATCGGACAAGTATTGGAATTACACTTGGGTATGGCTGCACGTCAGTTAGGTATCCACGTAGCAACGCCAGTATTCGATGGTGCAAGTGATGAAGACGTATGGGAAACAGTTCGTGAAGCCGGTATGGCCAGCGATGCGAAAACTGTTCTGTACGACGGACGTACAGGTGAACCATTTGACGGACGTGTGTCTGTCGGTGTAATGTACATGATCAAACTTGCTCACATGGTCGATGACAAATTGCATGCACGTTCAATCGGACCTTACTCATTGGTTACACAACAACCATTGGGAGGTAAAGCTCAATTTGGTGGACAACGTTTTGGTGAAATGGAAGTATGGGCACTGGAAGCTTACGGTGCGGCTTATACTTTACAAGAAATCTTGACATACAAATCAGATGATGTAGTCGGACGTGTGAAAACATACGAAGCAATCGTCAAAGGTGAACCAATTCCAAAACCAGGTGTACCGGAATCCTTCCGCGTATTGGTGAAAGAATTGCAATCACTAGGTCTGGACATGCGTGTCTTGGATATCGAAGAGACAGAGATCGAACTTCGCGACATGGACGATGAAGATGACGATTTGATCACTGTTGATGCTTTGACAAAATTTGCCGAACAGCAAACTGCCAAAGAATTAGAAAAGAAAGCTGCTGAACAAGTGGAAGATGAAAGAGACGATGTCATCCAAAACTTTGAAACCGCAGAAGATAATTTAGACTAATCCGGTCTATGAGCTGCAAGGCGGTCGAAGATCAGCCGTCTTGCGGTTTGCCATTAAATGAAATGGAGGGAACCCCTTTTGATCGATGTAAATAAATTCGAAAGTATGCAAATAGGTTTGGCTTCTCCCGAAAAAATCAGAAGCTGGTCTTACGGTGAAGTAAAAAAACCTGAGACGATTAACTATCGTACCTTAAAACCTGAACGCGAAGGGTTGTTCTGTGAGCGGATTTTTGGTCCTACAAAAGACTGGGAATGTGCCTGCGGAAAATACAAACGTATCCGTTATAAAGGAATCGTTTGTGATCGATGCGGAGTGGAAGTGACTCGTTCGAAAGTTCGCCGTGAACGCATGGGACATATTGAATTAGCAGCTCCTGTTTCACATATCTGGTACTTTAAAGGGATTCCTTCACGTATGGGTCTTGTATTAGACATGAGCCCACGCGCTTTGGAAGAAATCATTTATTTTGCTTCATATGTGGTTATCGAACCAGGAAACACGAATTTAGAGAAAAAACAATTGTTGACAGAACGCGAATATCGCGAAAAACGTGAACAATATGGACAAGAATTCCAAGCTGCTATGGGTGCAGAAGCGATTAAACAATTACTTGATAATGTTGATCTAGATGCAGAAGCAGCCGAATTGAAAGAAGAATTGAAATCTGCACAAGGACAAAAACGTACACGTGCAATCCGCCGTTTGGATATTTTAGAAGCATTCCGCGCTTCAGGAAATCAACCAAGCTGGATGGTTATGGATGTTATCCCTGTTATTCCACCAGATTTGCGCCCAATGGTTCAATTAGAAGGTGGACGTTTTGCAACAAGTGACTTGAATGATCTTTACCGTCGTGTCATCAACCGTAATAACCGTTTGAAACGTTTATTAGACTTGAACGCACCTGGAATCATCGTTCAAAACGAAAAACGCATGTTGCAAGAAGCAGTAGATGCATTGATCGATAACGGTCGTCGCGGACGTCCAGTAACTGGACCAGGTAACCGCCCATTGAAATCTCTTTCTCATATGTTGAAAGGGAAACAAGGTCGTTTCCGTCAAAACTTGCTAGGTAAACGTGTGGACTACTCCGGTCGTTCTGTTATCGTTGTTGGACCTTTCTTGAAGATGTACCAATGTGGACTTCCAAAAGAAATGGCCATCGAATTATTCAAACCATTCGTGATGCGTGAGCTTGTTCAACGTGAACTAGCTTCAAACATCAAAAATGCGAAACGTAAAATCGAACGTCAAGAAGACGAAGTATGGGATGTCTTAGAAGACGTAATCAAGGAACACCCAGTATTGCTGAACCGGGCACCTACGCTTCACCGACTTGGTATCCAAGCATTCGAACCAGTTTTAGTACAAGGACGCGCAATCCGTTTGCATCCACTTGTATGTGAAGCTTATAATGCCGATTTCGATGGAGACCAAATGGCTGTCCACGTGCCATTGAATGAAGAAGCACAAGCAGAAGCACGTATGTTGATGTTAGCTGCTCAAAACATCTTGAACCCTAAAGATGGTAAACCAGTTGTTACTCCTTCTCAAGATATGGTTCTAGGTAACTACTACTTGACAATGGAAGAAGAAGGACGCGAAGGCGAAGGAATGGTCTTCAGAGATCAAAACGAAGCCGTTATCGCATGGCGCAACGGATACGTTCATTTACATTCACGTATCGGTGTGAACCCTAACTCATTGGGTGAAAAACCATTTACTGAATGGCAAAAAGAACGTACGATGATCACAACAGTTGGTAAGATCATCTTCAACGAGATCATGCCTCCTGAATTCCCTTATCTGAATGAACCAACAGACTTCAACTTGACCGTCCAAACACCGGACAAATACTTTGTTGAAGCTGGTACGGATATTCCTGCACATATCAAAGAGCAAGAATTAGTATTACCGTTCAAGAAGAAAAACTTAGGGAACATCATCGCAGAAGTCTTCAAACGATTCAAAGTAACAGAAACTTCTAAGATGCTTGACCGTATGAAAGACTTAGGGTATAAACATTCAACACATGCCGGTATCACAGTAGGGATCGCTGACATCAGTGTACTGAATGAAAAACAAGAAATCATTGAAAATGCCCATAAACAAGTTGAAACTATTACAAAACAATTCCGTCGTGGTCTGATTACAGATGACGAACGTTATGAACGTGTCATTGCTGTTTGGAACGCTGCAAAAGACAGCATCCAACAAAAACTGATGGAAGGTTTGGAAGCGAAAAACCCAATCTTCATGATGTCTGATTCTGGAGCTCGTGGGAACATTTCCAACTTTACACAGCTTGCCGGAATGCGTGGTTTGATGGCCGCTCCTAATGGTCGAATCATGGAATTGCCAATCATTTCAAACTTCCGTGAAGGACTATCTGTCTTGGAAATGTTTATCTCAACTCATGGGGCTCGTAAAGGGATGACCGATACAGCCTTGAAGACTGCCGATTCAGGTTACTTGACTCGTCGTCTGGTTGATGTGGCCCAAGATGTAATCATCCGTGAAGAAGATTGCGGTACTGACCGAGGTCTTGAAATCCAAGCAATCCGTGAAGGAAATGAAATCATCGAATCATTAGAAGATCGTTTGGTGGGACGTTACACTCGTAAAGAAGTACGTCATCCTGAAACAAATGAATTGATCATCGCAGGAAACCAATTGATTTCCGAAGACATCGCAAAACAAATCGTTGATGCAGGTGTCGAAACAGTGACAATTCGTTCTGTCTTCACATGTAATACAAAACATGGTGTCTGCAAACATTGTTACGGACGCAACCTTGCAACTGGCTCTGACGTTGAAGTCGGAGAAGCAGTTGGTACGATCGCCGCTCAATCAATCGGTGAACCTGGTACTCAGTTGACGATGCGTACATTCCATACGGGTGGGGTTGCCGGAGACGATATCACTCAAGGTCTTCCTCGTGTCCAAGAAATCTTTGAAGCACGTAATCCGAAAGGGCAAGCAGTGATCACAGAAGTAACAGGGGATGTCATCGATATCTCAGAAGATCCTGCAACACGTACCAAAGAAGTAACAATCAAAGGAAAAACAGATACACGTACGTATACTGTTCCTTATACAGCACGTATGAAAGTAGCAGAAGGCGATATGATCCACCGTGGTGCGCCATTGACAGAAGGATCAATCGATCCAAAACAATTGTTGCAAGTCCGCGATGTATTATCTGTTGAAAACTACTTGCTTCGTGAAGTACAACGTGTTTACCGTATGCAAGGGGTAGAAATCGGCGACAAGCATATCGAAGTAATGGTTCGTCAAATGCTGCGTAAAGTTCGTGTAATGGATCCAGGTGATACAGATATCTTACCAGGTACATTATTAGACATCGCAGACTTTAAAGATCAAAACTACAATACGCTAGTCTCAGGAGGCGTTCCAGCAACTTCTCGACCTGTCTTGCTAGGTATCACAAAAGCATCATTAGAAACAAATAGTTTCTTATCTGCTGCATCATTCCAAGAAACAACTCGTGTCTTGACGGATGCTGCGATCCGCGGTAAGAAAGATCCTCTTCTTGGTTTGAAAGAAAATGTTATTATCGGTAAGATCATCCCAGCTGGTACTGGTATGCAACGTTACCGTGACATGGAACCAAAAGAAGTCGGTGTAGCAAGCGAAAATGTCTACAGTATTTCAGATATTGAAGCGCAAATGGCTGCAGAAGACGCAATGAACAATCAAACAAAATAGAGGTTGTGAAATCAGCGTTTTGACCTGAGTATTAGAGAAAATAAACGAAAAAATAGTTCCTCATATTTTGCCGTTTGTTGAGCTAATACCGAGGGTCAGCTGATTGAACACCGTTTAAGAAAGAGGTCGTGAGCCTGCCGTTCAGCTCCGAGTCACAAGGAACAATTTCAAAAAACAGCTCCTCATGTTTATTGAATATTGTGACTTGTGACCGAGGAGTTGGCAGGAGAACACCGTTTATTCGGAAAAAGGGATTGTGACAAAATCTTGTCACAATCCCTTTTTTTGCTTATATGAAGTAGCTTACCTCTCATTTGTTTGGTTAGAAGAAAGAGTGAGAGATGATCTTGAAGCTACAGGTTTTGCTATGTCAGCTAATTGTTTACTGCGTTTCAGTTTTTGTTTTATTTCGTTTACTGTAGTTAGGGATACGCCAAAAAACGTTGCCACATGTTTTTGTTTAGTATAGGGTATTGTTAATGCTTCTTCGATTTGATTACGTAATTTTTGTGGTATCCTTTGATTTTTTTCTCTGGAAATTTTTCCGAATTTCCCATGAAAAAGCTGATGGGTAATTTTTTCATCATAGTCTTCTTCAAAATGTTTTTGGTATATATTAATTACTGTAGAGTTGGACACGCCAAAAAATGCGGCAATCTGTCTTTGACTAAGATTAGGCAATGTTAATGCGTGTTTGATTTGATTACACAATTCTTGTGGTAGTCGCTTATTCTTCTTTCCTTCTCTAGAAGAAATAGGACCAAACGTTTCATACAAAAGCTGATAAGCGTTATTTCCAACATTTCCTTCTACTAGATTGCTCGTTTTTTGTCTATCCACAACAAAGGAAGGCCCTGGCTCAGTAGGCGAGATGGACTCTTCGTTCGTTTGTTGATGGAAGATTGGATCGGGCAATGGTTCATCAATAAATTGTCGCTCCTCTCTTGTGAGAGACTCGTGCTCCATTAAGTTATGGAAACGATAACCTTCCTCAGAGATGTCAATAGGTGGAGATGATAATGACTCCTCAAATGGCGAATGTTCAGGTGAATTTGGAATGACTGAAGCTAGTTCATTGACGAGTTGCTTCTCATCTTCCGAAAGAGTTAGAGCATCATCCTTTGAATGAGAATCAAATTCATGGGAAGTTACAGGAGGCGTTTTTATTTTTTTGTTCGCTTTAGTTAATAGTTCATCAAATGCAATAAAGTCAGTGGATGTATCTGAATGTTTTCTTTTTGCTTTAGGCATAGTTATCCCTCCGATAACATGGATTTGTTTATTCGCATGAAAAAATAAAGGTACATAATTTTGGGATAAGCATACCATATAAAACTTATACACAACGTGGCTGAAAAGACAACTTTTTCTTGCCTGTGGAAAAAGTGATTCAATACAATTGCTGTAGTTATCCACAACCAATTAAAAAAGAAGGGAAATGAAGAAAAATCTGCTAAAATACCGGGAGGGGGTAACGAGAAATGAGTGATTGAAAAAAGAACAGAGTAACTGACTTATCCTCAGTGTTTCTGTTCTTTTATAATTCTGTTCTACATTTCTTGTTGTTGGATCGAATCTGTGAGAGTAATCTCGGTTGAAAGAATGATTCTTTTTTCTTCAGGGTATTGGTGGTGGATTAGTTGGAATAAAAGTTCTGTGGCTTTGATTCCTAACTGATTTGTCGGAATGTCTATCCGAGTCAGCTGTGGCGAAAATAGGGAGGACAATAAGGGATCACTGAATCCTGCGATCGAAAGATCATCAGGTATCTGCTTTCCAGATTGTTCTGCCACTTTGTAAATACTCAATGATTTTAATGCATCGGTAGAAAAAATCGCAGTTGGTCTTTCTCGTAGCTTCATTAAATCATTTATCGCTGCCATGCTATCTTCTAAGCGAAAGCCGCCGTCTATGATCCATTCATTACGGATATCTAGGTGGTGATCAAATAAGCATTGACGGTAACCATTGAGACGATCATTGGATACATAAACTTCTGTCGGAGCATGGAGGCAGCCAATATGCTGATGGCCGTTATTGATTAGTATTTCCACCAAATCGTAACTATCTTGGAAATTATCCGTGTCTACTGAGTAGATGTTCGTATAGTCATGACCAACTTTTCCAATCACCACAATAGGAATATTGTATTGATCCAATTCAAAAAGAAGTGTTTCATCCATCGTAGAGCTTAAAATAATAATTCCTCGGATCATTTTTTCTTGGATTTTTTTTGCGCATTTCTCCAACTCTTCTTCTGGTGTTTTTGCCGTCTGTAGAATCAAGTCGAAGTTATTTTGTTCAGAAACGGCAGAAATGGATTGAATGACATCTGAAAAGAAGGGATTGCCATAAGTCGTATGGGATGTGCGATGGGATAATGCTAAAATCGCATCAAATCCACTTCCTGATAGTCCTCTTGCAATTTTGCTCGGTTCATAATTTAATTCTTTGATTGCTTGAAGTACACTAGATTTTGCTTTATCAGATATATTTGGCTGGTTATTTAATACTCTAGAGACAGTTGATTTTGAGACATTGGCTTTTTTCGCAATGTCATAAATAGTTGGTTTCAATTTTATATGCACCTCCTTTTTGGGAGCGTTTTAGAATAATTCCATAGTACAATAGACATTCTTTTTTGTCTATGATTTTGAAAATGGAGGAATAGCTTAGAGGATAATAAGAGATCATATTTTTTTAAGAATCCACTAACTATTGATACATAAGCTTTCTTATTTGTATTTTTGCGTATATCAAAATTATTTAAAAAAAACGCTATTGACAGTAAGCGTTTTCCATAATATGATCGAGTTGCTGGGAACGCTCCCATAAAAAGAAAGGAGAATCCGATGTATACAAAACTTTTACAAGCGATTTATCGCGACTCAGATTTAGCTGAAAAAATCGCCTCCAAAATTGAACAAAAAGTCAGTGATTATCAGCAGAAGAAAAACCAAGCAGGCAAACTGCATTGGGACGAAGAAGATATTTTCTTGATTACTTATGGAGATCAATTTTTTGAAGAGCAGCAACCAACTTTACGTACATTTAAAAAATTTTATCGGAAGTATTTGGCAGATACATTTAGTGTTGTTCATTTCTTGCCATTTTTTCCATATACATCTGATGATGGTTTCTCCGTTTTAGATTATCAGGCAATCAACGACCATTTGGGCACATGGGACGATGTAGAAGAAATGAGAAGCGAAACAAGGTTGATGTTCGACTTTGTCTGCAATCATATGTCTGCTGAAAGTAATTGGTTTCAGGAATATTTAAACTTGAATGATACGTACAAAGAATTTTTTATTGATTTGCCACTGGATACAGATACAAGTAGCGTGACTAGACCAAGGACCAGCCCGTTACTTACAACGTTCATTGACAAAAACGGGAAAGAAAAACACGTATGGACGACTTTTAGCGAAGATCAAGTAGACTTGAATTTTAAAAATCCAGAAGTTTTATTGAAAATGATCGATATTCTTTTGTTTTACTTAGAAAAAGGCGCTTCATTTATTCGCTTGGATGCTGTGGGATTTTTATGGAAAGAACTAGGAACTTCTTGTATACACCTGCCAGAAACGCATAAAATCATCCAATTATTCCGTGCAATCGTTGATGAAGCAGCTCCAGGAACGGTATTGATCACTGAGACAAATGTGCCACACAAAGATAATATCAGTTATTTTGGGAATGGCGAGAATGAAGCACAGATGGTCTATCAGTTTTCGCTACCACCTTTGACCCTTCAAGCGATTCGTTCGGGTAATACAAGTAAGTTGAAAGAATGGTTAAAAACCATCGATTTCGCATCGAAAAAAACAACTTTTTTCAATTTTTTAGCCTCCCATGACGGTATCGGATTGAATCCGGTACGAGGTATTTTGCCAGAAACAACAATCCTTGATTTAGTGGAACAGCTGAAGAAAGAGGGTGCCCGAGTAAACTACAAGAAAAATCCAGATGGAACGACTAGTCCATATGAGATAAACGCGACGTATCTAGATGCATTGAGCTCTCCAACAGATACGACGGAATGGAGAAGCAAACGCTTTTTAGCTGCTCATTCATTTTTGGTAACGCTACCAGGTGTACCGGCAATTTATATTCAAAGTGTGCTAGGAAGTCGAAATGATTACAAAGGCGTAGAAAAAACAGGAGAGAATCGAAAAATCAATCGGCAAAAATTTTCGTTGGCAGATATTGAGAAAGAGTTGCAGACAGACCCATTAAGAACAGCAGTGTATGAAGAGTTGACACAAATGCTAGCTATTCGAAAAAAAGAAAAAGCCTTCCATCCGAATAGTTTGATTCACTTGCTCGATTCAGCAGATTCTTTTATTAGTTTTATCCGCGAAGCGAAGGAAGAGAAAGTTTTAGTCATCCAACACTTTTCCGACCAATCAGCAGACTATCTTTTACCAAAAGGAGACTACCAAGATTTGTTTTCTGGTCAAATTATCCATTGCAGTCAAGAACAAAAGTTGAGATTCCAGCCTTATGAATACATGTGGCTGAAAATAATAAATTAAGAGGTGGGAAAAAATGAAAAAAATTCTTGTTACTACATGTCTGCTGGCTACTGGATTTCTGCTTACTGCTTGTGGCGGAAGTAAAAGCTCTGAGGAATCAAAACAGACAACGATCCAATTCATGCACTCTTCTGTCGAACAGGAACGGTTAAGTGTCATCAATGAACTAGTCGCTGATTTTGAAAAAGAAAATCCAGATATCAAAATCAAGCAAATGCCAGTAGAAGAGTCGGCATTCAATACGAAGATCGTTACACTAGCTCGTTCTGGTAAATTACCAGAAGTAATGGAAGTCAGCCAAGATTTTGCTAAAGTGATGGATAAAGATGAACTGATCGATCAGACGGCAGTCCAAAATGTTATTGAGAAAGCTGGAGAAGACAATTATTATGATGGCGCCAAAAATCTTGTTCGTTCGGAAGATGGAAAAAGCTATATTGCTGCCCCAATCAGTGGCTGGGTTCAAGGCATTTGGTATGACAAAGAAAAATTAGCAGAAGCTGGTTTTTCAGAACCGAAAAATTGGGATGATATTTTAAAAATTGCTCAACATTTCACAGATAAAGAAAATAAAAAATATGGGATTGCTATGCCTACTGCTGAAGGAACGATGAGCGAGCAGGCATTCTCTCAATTTGCTTTGTCAAATGGGGCAAACGTCTTGGATGAGAAAGGCGAGGTAACGATCGACACGGACAAGATGAGAGAAGCCTTGTCGTTCTATCAAAACTTATCACAATACACAATGCCAGGTTCCAATGATGTGACAGAAATCAAGGATGCCTTTATGAATGGAACAGTCCCAATGGCTATTTATTCAACTTATATTTTGCCTTCTGTTTACGAAGCAGGGAATTCAGAAAATATCGGTTTTGCTATCCCAACACAAAAAGATCAAGCTGTCTATGGCACAGTATCTGGCTTGACGATCTCTTCTGGTCTAGACGAGAAACAAAAAGAGGCTGCTGAAACTTTTACCGCTTTCTTATCCCAACCGAAAAATATGGAGAAATGGGTTTTGATGTCCCCTGGTGGTGCTCAACCAGTGAATAAGCAAGTAGTAGAATTGGATGGTTACAAAGAAAATGAAGTCATCAAGTCATTTGGAGAGTTGCCATCTGAGATTGCTAGTGCTTTTGATGAAGTACAAGTTTTTGGACTAGTTGGAGAAAAGAACTTTACGAAAATGGGAGATATCACTAGCTCAGGTGTGATCGGAAAAGCGGTGAATCAAGTAACTGTTGGCAACGAAGATGTCGATCAAGCTTTAGCTGACGCACAAAAAAATACGAAATAACATGAAGTTCTGCCAATAGTGACCGAAAAAAGTAGATAGCTATTGGCAGATTATCAGGGGGAGGTTTCAATGAATCGTCCAAGGAAACATTCTGACTTAAAATTAGCCATGGGACTTTTAGCACCAAGCATGCTTTTATTAGCTGTTCTAGTGCTGATCCCAATGCTTTCCAATATTCAGATCAGTTTTTTCGATATGCCACTGAATCCTAATTTAGATGCAGTTTTTATTGGGTTAAACAATTATCTTGAAATTTTAAGTGATAGTGAGTTTTATCGTTCTTTAGGTTTGACAGTTGCCTATACGTTACTAGTCGTAGCAGGCAGTACAGCTTTAGGATTAGCTGTCGCTATTTTACTTAACCGCAAGTTTAGATTTAGGAAAACGGTTCGTTCACTGATCTTATTAAGTTATGTTACGCCATCTATTTCTTTGATTTTTGCTTGGAAATATATGTTCAACAATAGTTATGGAATCGTCAATGATTTGCTAGTAGATAAGTTGCAGCTTTTCAACGAAGCACCGCTGTGGTTCGATCAGCCAGTTGCTAGCTTCTTTATGGTCGTTTTGTTTGCAATCTGGAGATACTATCCGTATGCGTTTATTTCATTTTTGGCTATTTTGCAAACAGTCGACAAAACACTTTATGAAGCAGCAGAAATGGACGGTGCAAATGCTTGGCAGAAGTTCAAGATCGTGACACTGCCGGCAATCAAACCAGTACTAGCAACTGTGATTGTTTTACGATCTATCTGGATGTTCTATATGTTTACAGATGTCTATCTACTGACGAATAAAGTCAATATCTTAGGCGTTTATTTGTATCAAACAGCCTTTGCGTTTAATGATCTTGGAAAAGCAGCAGCTATATCGATCTTGCTATTCATCATTATTGCAGCGGTCGTCTTGCTCTCACGAAAGAAGGTGGACTTAAAATGAAAAATAAAAAGAGCAAGAAAATCTTATTTTATGCGGCGATTCTGTTGCTGTTAGCTGTCAATTTGTTTCCATTTTTGATCATGCTGATGACGTCATTCAAGGATTCACAAGAAGCCATTGCGACGACACAAACTATTTTTCCGAAAGAATGGACTTTTGAACATTATCAGGATATTTTCAATACTGAGATTTTTCCATTCATCATGTATTTCAAAAATAGTTTAGTGATCTCCTTGATAGCCTCCGTAACTGCAGTAGTGATTGGGATCAGCGGGGCATATGCTTTGTCAAAACTACGCTTCAAAGCTCGCTCGAAAATCAATGCTAGCTTTTATACCGTCTACATGTTTTCCGGTATTTTGATCGTTGTCCCGTTATTTAAAATCATTTCCAGTCTAGGTTTGTATGATACCAATACAGCACTGATTATCACGATGGTCGTTCAAACACTGCCTACGGCGATATTCATGCTAAAAAGTTATTTTGATACGATTCCGACCGACATTGAAGAAGCAGCAATGATCGATGGCCTTAGCCGAGTACAGATCATTATTCGGATCATTATACCATTGGCTATTTCGGGAATCATTTCTGTCTTCGTTTATTGTTTTATGGTTTCGTGGAATGATTATTTATTTGCTTCGATTTTCCTGTCGACCTCCGAAAAATTTACTTTACCAATTGGTTTGAACACATTATTCAGTACACCAGACTATATCTGGGGACGAATGATGGCCGCTTCATTGGTGACCGCTTTACCAGTCATTATTATGTATGCGCTATCTGAACGATTCATTAAAGGTGATTTAGTCGAAGGCGGCGTAAAAGGATAAAAAAGAAAAGAAAGAGGAAAGAAAAGATGAAAAAATTAGTTGCATTAGAACCAAGAGTAGCCGGATTCAAAGATTACGAAGACCGTGAGATCGAAAAGAACGAAGTACGTATCCGAGTAATTTTCGCTACTCCAAAACCAGGAACGGAAATTGTAGATTTCAGAGGACTAAGTCCGTTTATCGACGAAGAATTTTCAGAAGAATGGCGCCTATTCATGCCAAGAGAAGAAGGAAGCCAACGCGGTGTGGTATTTGGCGAATTTCAATTAGGAAATATGATTGTCGGTACGATCGAAGAAACGGGCAGTTTGGTGACAGAGTATCAAAAAGGAGAGTTAGTCTGCACTTATGGACCCATTCGTGAAACACTGATTACAAACGGTGTTGATAATTATAAACTACGTAAACTTGATCGGTTGGATCAATGGAAAAATGCAGTATGTTACGATCCCGCTCAATTCGCTTTAGGTGGTATCCGAGAAGCACATGTTCGAGCAGGTGATGCTGTAGCAATCTTCGGTTTAGGCGCTATCGGACAAATTGCGATTCAATTAGCTAAAAAAGCAGGTGCCACTACCATCGTTGGGATCGATCCCATAGCGCAGCGTAGAGAATTAGCAGAAAAATACGGTGCCGATTACACGCTAGATCCTATGAAAGAGGATGTCGGTTTTCGTCTAAAGGAATTGACAGATAAACGTGGTGTAGATTCAGTTATTGAAACGAGTGGCAGTGCTGCCGCATTACAAGCTTCTTTAAGAGGGATCGGCTATGGCGGGATCATTTCTTATGTTGCCTTTGCTAAACCTTTTCCAGCTGGGTTTAATCTTGGTCGCGAAGCACATTTCAATAATGCAAAAATCGTCTTTGCTCGAGCATCTAGTGAACCAAACCCAGATTACCCAAGATGGAACCGTAAACGGATCGAGGACACATGTTGGGAATTATTGATGAACGGTTACTTGGATTGTGAAGAGATCGTTGATCCAGTTGTGCCATTTGCAGAAAGTGCAGAAGCTTACATGCGTTATGTAGATCAGCACCCAGAAGAAAGTATCAAAATGGGTGTTCAAGTACAAGGAGGAGAACAATGAAATTCGGTACGCAAGATCAAGCATTTTTCCCAAGAGACATTTTAGAAAAATTTAGATTTATCAAAGACTGTGGATTTGAAGAATACGAAATCGACGGTAAGTTGTTAATAGAAAATATCGATACAGTCAAACAGGCAATCAAAGAAACAGGGATCCCAGTAGTGACAGCTTGTAACGGCTACGATGGGTGGATCGGTGACTTTATCGAAGAACGGCGTCTTAATGGTGTACGTCAAATTGCTGAGATTTTGCGCGCGCTAAGCGAGGTTGGAGGCAAAGGAATCGTTATTCCAGCAGCTTGGGGAATGTTCACTTATCGATTACCACCGATGGTTTCACCACGAAGCAAAGAAGGAGACTACAAAGCAGTCAGCGAATCACTTCGTTATTTAGACAAAGTAGCCGAAGAAACAGGTACGGTTATTTATTTGGAACCTTTGAACCGATACCAAGACCACATGATCAATTTGTTAGCAGATGCGCGTCATTACATTGACTCCAATCAATTAAAACATGTGCAGATCATCGCTGATTTTTATCATATGAATATTGAAGAAGATGATATTTCAAAAGCATTGACTAAGCAAAAAGAGTATGTGGGACATATCCATTTAGCAGATAATCATCGCTACCAACCAGGATCTGGCGCAATTGATTTTACTCGCCATTTTCAAACGCTGCTTCAAAATAAGTATGAAGGTTATATGGTGTATGAATGTCGTTTGCGAGGAGAAAATGAAGTGAAAATTTATCAAGAATCATTGCAATACTTGAAAAATTGTCTGGAAACAGCGCGTCATTTAAATGATTTAGAGAAAGAATAGAGAAAGAAAAATAATAAGTAAAGGAGGGAGAAACAAATGAAAAAAGTAGCAATCATAGGCGCTGGGCAAGTAGCAGAAAAAGTACATGCTGCTTATTATCAAAAAAGATCAGATGTCTTAGAATTGGCCGCTGTGGTTGATCCAGTTAGCCAGCGAGCAGAAGACTTTTGTCGGCGTACAGGATTTTCTCATGCGTATACGTCAGTTACACAAATGCTGAATGAGATTTCTCCCGATATCGTGAGTGTCTGTACACCCAATCGCTTTCACTTCGAACATGTATTGGCTGCCCTCGAAGCTAATGCTTCAGTGATGTGCGAGAAACCACCAGCTATGACAGCTGATCAAGCAAGAAAGATGGCAGAGACAGCCGATAAACACGGGCAGATTTTGGCTTATGGATTCCAGCATCGTTTTTCTGACGAAGCAACAATGATCAAGAATCATCTTGATGTTCTCGGGGATATTTATTACGTCGAAGCGAATGCGCTTCGACGGTCTGGTGTGCCAGGCTGGGGGACGTTTATCGATAAAGAACTTCAAGGAGGCGGGCCTTTGATCGATTATGGAATCCACATGCTTGATACAGCGATGTATATTACTGGATTTCCTAAAGTAAAAAGCGTTCGGGCTTACAGCTTTCAAAAAATCGGCACGAAAAAAAATTCAGGGAAATTTGGAAAATGGGATCCAAGCAAATTCACAGTAGAAGATGCAATTTTTGGCACACTGGAATTAGAAAACGGCAAGATCATCCAATTGAATACTTCGTTTGCTTTGAATATCAGAGAAGACAAACTGAATGTGGCTTTTTGTGGCGATCAGGCAGGTGCTAATCTGTATCCAGGCGAACTATTCGAAGATGTAGATGGAAAGCTGGTTTCCTTACAAAAGACCACGCCAGTTAATGACCCACATGAACAAAGTATGGCTCATTTTGTGAATCGGGCGCTCGGTGACCAGACTCAGATGATTGCAGATGGTTGGCAAGGGTACATCATCCAGAATTTGGTGGAAAATTTATATCGTTCGGCAGAAACAGGAGAAGTTATTACCTTATGAAAGTAGAAGAAAAACAATTTGATTTAGAGTATATCAATAAGTATGCGAGTCAGATGACCATTGGGAATGGATTTTTGGGTATCAGAGGAAGCCAGGAGGAAGACTATCGGAATCAAGTAAGGGGAATGTTTGCAGCTGGTGTATATAACCGGCCTTTAGGAGCAGAATCAGCCGAGTTAGTGAATCTCCCAGATGTCATCAGATGGGAAATAAAAATCGACGGTGAACATTTTTCTCTTGAAACGATGAAAGTTCTTGCATATGAACGAGCACTAGATTTAGAAACGGGAGAGCTTAAACGCTATGCGCTCATTGAAACTGCTCAAGGAAAAAAAGTGGAAGTCATCACTTGCCGTGTTGCTGATCAAAATAATCTCCATCAGGCAGCCCTGAAAGTGGTTATCAAGCCGTTGACCGAAGACTGCCAAGTAGATGTGAAAACGGGTATCGATGGACAGCAAACTAATTTTGGTACACAGCAGTTGGTTGAAAAAGAACTGCGAGTATTTGGTGACGATTTGATCAGTGCTTCCTACCAGACAACAGAAAGTAAAATTGATATCGGGATTGCAGCCAAGTTCAATAAAGCAGGTGTGTTCCAAGCAAAAAATCGCCGGATCACCGCTTCTTTTTCAGAAAAGGTCAGAAAAAATACGTTCTTTACGCTAGAGAAGACCATCGTGCTCTCTACCTCTCTTCAGCAAACAGACCCATTTGAGAAAAGCATTGTCCAAGCACAGAAAAGCGTTAGTTATACAGAAATTTTAGAGCAGTCGATGGCTTATTGGGCAGATTTTTGGCATCAGCATCGGATAACGATCCAAGGCGATTCTTCTTTCGATCAGTTAGCGATGGACTTCTCTGCTTACCATTTACAGATTATGACTCCCCGCAATGATCCAAGTGTCAGTGTAGGGGCGAAGGGACTAACTGGCGAAGGTTATAAAGGTCATGTTTTCTGGGATACAGAAATTTTTATCCTGCCTTTCTTTTTATACCAGTTTCCTGAAGTAGCAAGGAATTTGCTGCTGTACCGTTATGATCGATTAGAAGGCGCACGGCAAAAAGCAAGAGATCATCACTATCAAGGTGCACTTTTTCCGTGGGAGAGCGCGCACACTGGTCAGGAAGAGACACCCAAATTTGCTGCATTGAATATCAAAACCGGAACAAGACAAGAAGTTGCTTCAGCTGCCGCAGAACACCATATCAGTGCAGACCTTGCTTATGCCGTTCAAGAGTATGTCCAAGCAACAGAGGATCAATCGTTTTTAGAAACAAAGGGAAAAACGCTCATTCATGAAACAGCAGCTTTTTGGCTGAGCAGAGCTGTAAAAGTCGATGATCATTTAGAGATACACAGAGTCATTGGTCCAGATGAATACACAGAATATATCGACAATAATGCATATACGAACTATCTGGCGCATTATAATGTGGCCTTAGCTGTCAAATATCAAGCTGGCGATCCGCTTTTTTTGAAAGAATGTCAAAATTTTTTAGACAAGTTATATTTGCCAGTGCCTAACAAAGAACAGCTGATTCCGCAAGATGACACGTATCTCAGCAAGCCAGTTATTGATTTGACCACTTACAAAGAACGTCCTGGCAGCCAATCTATTTTACTTGATTATGCCCGTAGCGAAGTAAATGAACTCCAAGTCAGCAAGCAAGCAGATCTTGTTATGTTGTTATACCTATTGCCTGAGTATTTTTCTCAACCAATCGTTTCTAAGAATTTGCGTTACTATGAGAACAAAACGATCCACGACTCATCGTTGAGTAAAGCGATTCACGCCATAGAGGCTTGCCGTATCCAAGAAATGGAATGGGCGTATCGTTTATTCCAAGACGCGTGCCTGATTGATTTAGGACCAGATCCGCATTCCTCAGATGACGGGATTCATGCTGCTTCATTAGGAGCACTATGGCTAGCAGTTATATTTGGTTTTTCAGGTATTACAGTAACGAATGGAACTCTTTCAGTTTCTCCAAGACTTCCTTCAGCATGGGGAAAAATTTCTTTTCCTTTTATTTGGAAAAATCACAGGTTGCTGTTCGTCTTGACAAAAAAACAAATAGTAATAAAAAAAGAGACGAAAGAAACATTACCTATTTTTGTCAATGGAGACCAATACCAGCTGGAAAAAGAACTGATCTTGGAACGGAGGGAAAAATAATGCGTATTCTGATTGCGCCAGATTCTTTCAAAGAAAGTCTGACAGCCTTAGAGGCAGCACAAGCCATTCGATCAGGTTTCCAAGAAGTTTTTGTTCAGGCTGAATATGATCTGCTACCCATAGGCGATGGAGGGGAAGGAACGGTTTCAACTTTAGCAGACAGTTTGAGGTTGAAGCAGCAAACAGCAGTCGTTACTAATGCATTTGGCAAAAACAAAGAAATCCAGTACGCTTCAGACGGTCAAACCGCGATTTTTGAAATGGCAGAAATCGTCGGATTGAAAGATGTCCCATTAAACCAACGACAGCCACTTAGGTTATCCACGCGAGGAGTAGGAGAACTGATTCGACAATTGTTGCAACAAGGTGTTCGACACATCATCATCGGCGTTGGCGGAAGTAGTACCAACGATGGCGGCATCGGCATGGCAGAAGGCCTAGGTTATGCTTTTTACGATCAAGATAATCAAAAAGTAGAAGCACTGGGAGAAAATCTAGGTAAAATTGCTACAGTCGATAAAACGAACGTGCCTATCGAGTTGACTAAAGCCAAAATCACTGTCATTACTGATGTTACTAATCTTTTATGCGGAAAAGAAGGCGCTTCTTTTGTTTTCGGACCACAAAAAGGCTTGAAAGAAAATGAACTAGCAGTAGCTGACCAAGCCATGCATGATTTTTACATGAGATTTGCCCCTCAAGTAATCGAGGTATCGGGCAGTGGTGCTGGTGGTGGCATGGGTGCAGGACTATTAGCATTTGCTTCAGGGAAAATAGTCTCTGGCATCGACTACGTATTGGATTTGCTGGAGTTCGATAAACGGGTACAGCAAGCAGATCTCGTAATCGTAGGCGAAGGGCGTCTGGATGGACAAAGTCTAAAAGGAAAAGCGCCAGTTGGGATTGCTAGAAGAGTACCAGAGGGCGTTCCTGTGATAGCTATTTGCGGAAGTGTTGGTAAAGGAAGCGAAAAAGCAGCAGATGTTGGCATTTCGGCCGTTTTTCCGATCCTTCCTGCAGCTGTCCCTTTACAAGAAGCTTTACAGCAAGCCACTGATAATCTGCATCGTACAGCTAAAAACATCGCATCTTTACTTCAAGTCGTTCATTTTCAAGGAGGAAATCGATGAAAATCAAAGCAGCACTATTCGATTTAGATGGCGTTCTTGTAGACACAGCTCGTTATCATTACGAAGCGTGGCTGGTTTTAGCTAACCAACTGTCTATTCCATTCACTGAGAAAGAAAACGAGCAGCTGAAAGGGATATCCAGAACCGAGTCACTGGAGCGATTGCTGTCATTTGGAAAAATGGAACAGAAATTCTCAGAAAAAGAGAAATCAGCCTTTGCTGAGCAAAAAAACAATCTATATCTTCAAGCGATTCAAAAAATGGATGAAACCTCCGTTTTGCCTGGTGCAATAGCTGTTCTTGAGTACTTGAAAAAAATAAACATCAAGATTGGATTGGGATCAGCAAGCAAAAATGCACGCCTCATTTTAGAAAAAACGAATTTGACAAGTTATTTTGATGTCATTATTGACGGCACGCAAGTATCAAAAGCAAAACCTGATCCAGAAGTTTTTCTCAAAGGAGCACAGCAATTGAATGTACCGCCAAATGCATGCTTGGTCATTGAAGATTCAGAAGCTGGCTGTCAAGCAGCTTTGGCTGGTAACATGCATGTATTGGGAATAGGTGAAAACATAAATCTTCCTTCTGCTGAATATGTGATTCCTGATTTAACCGTTTTTGATCAAGTACGTTCGTTTTGGCATTTATCAGAAGCCGTATCACGTGTATAATAGTTTCCGTTTTTTCTGTCACAAGCAAAACGTTATCCTCCTTTTGGAAATCAAGGTATGATGAGAAAAAAGGGAGGATTTTATATGACAAAAAAAGCAGTTTTCGCAGGCGGATGCTTTTGGTGTATGGTCAAACCATTTGAAGAGCAGCCAGGGATCATTTCTGTGACATCCGGTTATACAGGCGGGCATGTACCAAATCCAACTTACGAACAAGTAACAACAGGCACAACAGGGCATACAGAAGCCGTAGAGATCGAATATGACCCAGAAGTTATTTCTTATAATCAGTTGGTGGAAATCTATTGGCAGCAAACCGATCCGACTGACGCGTTAGGACAGTTCGCTGATCGTGGTGATTCTTATCGACCAGTGATCTACTATAGTGATGAAGAAGAACGAAGCATTGCAGAGCGTTCAAAACAAGCATTGCAAGACAGCGGGCGATTCGATAAGCCAATCGTGACAAAAATCGAACCAAGAAGCGAATTTTATCCTGCAGAAGATTACCATCAGGATTATTACAAGAAAAACAAGCTCCATTACAATCTTTATCGAGAAGGTTCTGGACGTGCCGGTTTCATTCGTCGACATTGGGGAGGCAAGAAATAAGAAGCCGAAAAAGCTACTTTTGGAACACCGTATATCAGAGGTTGTGACAAGTCGTTTGTCACAACCTTTTTTCAATACCTAAGATGAAGGACAATCAGCAATGCACTACTCAAAAAAGGAATGAAAGGCAGCTTTTCCAACTTTTTTTTATGACAGATAAAGTAAACAGAAAAAACGGTTATTCCAAACAGGCTAGCCAGAAACAAGACCCGAAGCAACTCTTCCAGAGGCAAGCCCCCACTCCAAGAAAGCACCAACAGAGTATCGCCAGCTCCGAGATAGGATTGACCATAGCGAAGGCTTGCACTGCCTACGATGAACGTTAACAGCACACTTTGCCATTGGAAAACGCCGGCCTGCAACCAAAAAATCCATAAGACTGCCCAAGAGCAGAATAGCGTGTGAGAATGGACCATAAAGTAAAACAAGTCCATCAACGAAAATAGCAAAGCCGAAAGCACCCAAATGAACGTCGAAAAATTTCTTGCGGAAGAAAAAGTAAAGAACCAGGCAAAAAGACCACCACATAAGACTTCTGCCAACAAATAGTAGAAGGGCAACCGACACCGGCAATAGCGGCAGCGAAAACGTTGGACGATGATCGAGAGAATCGGAATCAATTCATACCAAGAAAGCGAACGACAGCATTTGACACAATGGGATCTAGGATAAATAATAGAGTGACCTAACGGAATCCGCTGGGCGGTTAAACATAAAAATGACCCGATACAGCAACCAATGATAAAATAAAGTAACACGCCATCTCCCCCTTTTCAAAACCAAGATACGCAAGCTTAAACTAAATTTTTGTACATACATAAAATTTGAGGTGAAAAAATGAACGTTTCAATCGGATTAGATATCGGAACCACACAAACCAAAGCAGTTGCTTTCACAGATGAAGCCCAAGAAGCAGCATCCGCTTATTTTCGCTACCCTTTGATCCAAGAAACACAAGGGATGGCAGAACAAGATCAGGAATTGATCTTTCAAGGCGTATGCACCGTTATAAAAGAAGTAATTAAACAGTTGCCTTCAGACACGACCATTCAATTTGTCTCCTTCTCCTCTGCGATGCATAGCCTGATATTGTTGGATGAAGAGAAAACACCGTTATCTCGAATGATCACTTGGGCAGATAACCGAGCAGCGGACGAAGCAGAAAAACTGAAATATACCGTGCTTGGCAAAGAATTTTATCGGCAGACTGGGACACCGATTCATCCAATGACACCATTGAACAAAATCAAGTGGCTGCAAAACAGCCAACCTGAATTATTCAAAAAAACAGCTTATTTTGTCGGTATCAAAGACTATATCTTTTATAGATTGTTTGGCGAACTCATCAGCGACTACGGAACAGCTTCAGGAACTGGATACTTTGATATCCATGAATTCCAATGGGCAGAAGAAGTGCTTGACTACTTGGACATTCGGACAGAACAATTGCCGCAAGTATTTCCTTCCACCTATCAAGTAACAGGTCTACCGTCAGAAACAGCAGCAGAACTAGGTTTGCCAAATGATATATCATTTGTTTTGGGAGGGGCAGACGGACCGCTTTCTAATCTAGGGTTAGGTGCTTTTGGTGATACGATCGCCGCTTTGACCGTAGGAACGAGCGGAGCACTTCGTTTTATTACTACTCAGCCTCAGTTCCATCCAGAAATGGAGACGTTTTGTTATGTTCTGGATCAGAAACATTGGGTAGTGGGAGGAGCGACTAGCAATGGAGCTGGCATCTTTGATTGGGCAGGGCATACATTTTTACAGGAAGTCGTTCAATCTGCTAAAGAAAAAGGTGAAAATCCATATGATGCACTGCTTTCGGCTATCGCTTTTGTGCCAGCGGGTGCCAATGGTCTGATTTTTCATCCCTATTTGCTTGGCGAGCGAGCACCGCTTTGGGACGCAGATGCGTTTGGCAGTTTTATCGGCTTACAGCGGCAACATACAGAAAAAGAAATGATGAAGGCGATTCTAGAAGGAATCTGTCTCAACCTTTATAGGATTTTAAAAGGAGTTTGCCAAGAAAATCAGCTCACAGAGATCCGTGCTACAGGCGGGTTTGCTCAATCTCCGATTTTTCGTCAGATGATGGCTGATGTACTGGGTTACCCGCTTGTTTTCCCTACTGTCACAGAAGCATCCGCATTAGGAGCTGTGATTTTAGGCTGGCGAAGCATCGGAAAGATTCAAAGTATCAGTGAAGCACAGGAATTGATAGAATTGAAAGAGCAAGTCGGAGTACAAGAAAACGATCATAAAAAATATCAGAAAATCTATCCATTATTTGTTTCGACACAAAAGCATTTAGCACAGACTTATCAGCAATTTGCTCAACTGCGAGAAGAATTAGCTGATTCTGAAAAATGATTGGCTTTACGGATAAAAAAGCGAAATGAAAATCGTTCTCAGGTAAATGATTTTGTTGTACTTTTCATTGAAAGTCTACTATTATTTTAAGTGTAAGAAAATGTTAGGAGGCAAGAAAGATGAAATTCCAACAAACCAAAGAAGTATTAAATCAATTAGTTGCAGATCTAAGCCAAATGTCTGTTGTTGTTCACCAAACACATTGGTACATGAGAGGTCCAGGTTTCCTTACATTGCACCCAATGATGGATGAGTTCATGGATGATTTGAACGCTCAGTTAGATGAAGTATCCGAACGCTTGATCACATTAGACGGTTCACCTTATTCTACATTGCGTGAATTTGCAGATAACACGAAAATCCCTGATGAAGTAGGACGTTGGGACCGCACGATTCCTGAACGTTTGGAAACACTTGTTGCAGGCTACCGTTATCTAGCAGATCTTTACCAAAAAGGAATCGAAGTTTCTGGAGAAGAAGGCGACGATCCAACACAAGATATCTTTATCGAATTCAAAACAGCCACAGAAAAACGTATCTGGATGATCCAAGCTCATCTAGGCAAGGCGCCAGAGATCGACGCGTAAAAACTGTTGTTGAACTTGACCGAAAAAGAGGTTGTGAAATCAGCGTTTTGACCTGAGTATTAGAGAAACAAACGTCAAAATAGTTCCTCATATTTTGCCGTTTTTTGAGCTAATACCGAGGGTCAGCTGATTGAACACCGTTTATTCAAAATAAGGGGTTGTGACAAGACTTTTGTCACAGCCTCTTTTTGTTTTTCATTTTGGCAGGAAACGACCCTTTTATATAAAAGAAAGAAAAAGAAGTAAAGTTTCATATAAATTTTTCAATCAAGCAGAAAAACGTTGACATTGACTAGATTAGCGGGTAATATGTTAAATGGTATTGTTTGCCCCACAAAGAGCCCCGGAAACTCGAAGTGTATGTCAAACATCAGAACTTAAATTGGAGGAAAATAACGTGCGTACAACATATATGGCCAAACCAGGCGAAGTAGAACGTAAATGGTATGTAGTAGACGCAACTGATGTTCCATTGGGACGTCTTTCAACAGTTGTTGCATCTGTACTACGTGGTAAAAATAAACCAACTTTCACACCTCATTTGGATACTGGCGATTTCGTCATCGTCATCAATGCAGACAAAGTGAAATTAACAGGTAAAAAAGCGACTGACAAAATTTATTACCGTCACAGCAACTACCCAGGAGGATTGAAATCAATCACTGCTGGCGAATTGCGTGCTAAAAATTCTCGTCGTTTGATCGAAACTTCTGTAAAAGGTATGCTTCCTAAAAACACTTTAGGCCGCAAACAATTTACAAAATTGAACGTATACGGTGGAGCAGAACATCCACATGCAGCACAACAACCAGAAGTTTTAGACATCACAAACTTAATCTAATAGGAGGGAATTTCATTGGCACAAGTTCAATATATCGGCACAGGCCGTCGTAAAAACGCAGTTGCTCGCGTACGTCTAGTACCAGGAACTGGCAAAATTACTGTAAATAAAAAAGATGTTGAAGAATACATTCCACATGCTGACTTGCGTGAAGTAATCAATCAACCTTTCGCTGTTACTGAAACAAAAGGCGCATATGACGTATTTGTTAACGTAAACGGCGGAGGATACGCTGGACAATCAGGAGCTATCCGTCATGGTATCGCTCGTGCATTGCTAGAAGTTGATCCTGACTTCCGTTTAGCGCTTAAACGTGCTGGCTTACTTACTCGTGACGCACGTATGGTCGAACGTAAAAAACCAGGTCTTAAGAAAGCTCGTAAAGCTTCACAGTTCTCAAAACGTTAATCAATTCCTTATTGGATCAACGTTTACAAGAGTTTTTTGGTTCAAGTTGGTTCAAATTATCAATTTGACAAAGAATCTAAGAGGTTTAAAGCATCAGCATCTTGCTGGTGCTTTTTTTCTGGCATCAATTCAAGATAATAGTTCTGCGTTGTTTGAATATTGATATGACCTAAGCGTTTTGATACATAGGCAATATCAATATCTTGTGAAAATAGAAAAGAAGCATGAGTGTCTCTTAGGCCGTGGAAGGTAGTTTTTGGAATATCTAGTTTTTTTCAGTAATCTGGCGAGCTTAGCAGATTGTTGAAAGCCGTCAGGATCAAAAAAATATCCATTATCCTTAATCGGGACAGATTTTAGAACATCCTATACTTCTTTGTTAAAAGAACAGATTTTGAAGAAATATTATATTTTCTAATCACGCTTCTTTTACTTTCCCCTCCCAACAGGGTATCTTCAACTGCTGCTTGTTTTGTCTCTTCGGTGTAAAAGTACCTTTTCCTATAGGGTAGAAGTGCCTCTTCTCCATATGCCTGATATTTGCGAACTCAATCGGATAAAGTATCCGTTAGGAATTCCGCTTTTCTTAGAAATAAAGTTTATGGCTTTCTTTTTTTCAATAATTTCATTAATCCAAAAAAGCCTTTCTTCCAAACTACTCTTGTTTATAGTCATAACAAAAACACTCCTTACTGAAGTTGAACTAGATTTTTTATTTTCTAGTGTCTACTTCATAGGGAGTGTATCACTCTGGCAGGTTAACGGTCTATTTTTTGACTAGATATTTTCGCCACCGTCTTAAATGGGCTACTTAAGGACTATGTTGACGCACAGTTTTTTTCGCAATTAGTATAGCATAATTGACTTCATTTTTACAAAAGAGAAAATCATCCATTGCGCTTCGCTAGTTTTTTTCTAAGAAATAAATTAACATTTCGAAATAAAAATATCCATTGTTCTCAACTCTACCCGATTTGTTATAGTTCATCAAATGATTAAATGAACATGCATTCTACATCTTTGATATGATTTCTTCAATTTTATAAAGCTTAGAAGATGCTATACCAGTTCCTAGTACTGTGTAGTTTTTTAATTGTTTCGGAGTGACTTGAGTAGCTTCATATATATTTTCTTGTAGAGTAGTATCGATCCTATTTAAATAATCCACAATTAATTTGCGCTGTTTCTTTTTTCTGATCTGAACCGGTAGAGTAGTTAAGACTACTATGCCGATTGAAAAAACCGACATCGCTAAACTATTCAAGAATGTATTTGAAAAGTATATTACTGCCAGCCCAATTATTGCAATAGAAGCTGTTAAAAAGAAATCCTTTTTTTGATTCTTCGGCATAGTAATCCTCCTTATAAAGATTTATTTTTGTGAAATCCAGTCTTGTCCTGCACCGACTAATCCACCTGCCACGCAGCTACCCACGACTGATCCCCAATTAGTTTTACCTCCAAAAATTCCCATCATTTCTTGATCTGTTAATAATGTAATATTTGCAGTTTTCATTTTCATATCCTCCTTATTGTCCTAAAAATCCACCAATGCATACCGCTGACCCAGCAATGACCCCGACATGTGCACCTACGAAAGCTCCAGCGGGACCCCCTGCGTACCAGCAATCCCCCAACTACCAATTGCTTGCAAGCATTGTTTAGCAGTATAGCCACCGACTACTAGTACCAATTCTTCTTTGCTTAAACTTTGAACGTTTTTCATAGTAAAACTTCCCATATAATTTTTATTACGAAAAAAATATATCATTCGAATTGAATTTTTAAGATAAATTATCTCAAGATGACATTATTCTGTACTGAAATGTAAACGAGCCTATCCATCTGTGTCTTTTTAGTGTAATTTTTACTCATTTATCGTTTCAGCTGTAATTCTATTCACTTTAGGATATGAATGAGTGATTTCAGGACAATTCTGAATAATATTATATGAATAGAAGTATATTTACCATATTAAGTGCTAGAGAAGGTGTACGTACAATGAGAAAAATAAAGTTGATTAAGCAACATGATGAAAAAGATTGTGGTGTTGCCTGTCTTTCTATGGTCCTAAATTATTATGATACGAGCGTTCCTATCAGTAAATTACGTTTAATGTCCGGGACAAACAGCCAAGGTACTTCAGCCTTTGGATTAGTCCAAGCATTAAACGATTTCCAATTTCAAACACAGGTTTTTCAAACTGATGGATCAATTTGGAAGGAAGAAGACTTGCCCTATCCATTGATTGCCCACGTAATCATTGATGGAGCATTCTTCCATTACGTTGTCGTTTATGGAATGAAAAATGGAAAGTTGCTTCTGGCAGATCCGGCTAAAGGAAAAATAGAACGAACGCCAGAAGAGTTTGCTTCTATATGGACAGGAATCTTATTAACTACTGCTCCTACTGAGAATTATCATCCCATACAAGATAAATCAAATGGATTGTTCTCTTTTGTGCCCATATTGGCAAGTCATAAGAAGACAATTGCCGGTATTGTACTTCTTTCTTTTATATTAACCGGATTTGGCATCATAGGTTCTTATTACTTTCAAGTGATAATTGATCGAATTGTTCCTTCAAGATCTGTTAACTTATTAGAAATCATCTCAATAGGTCTTTTGTCAATGTATGTGATACAAACACTATTCCAGTATTTTAAACAGTATCTTTTAATTAAGTTAGGACAACAGCTAAGTTCTTCAATTATGCTGAAGTATTTCAACCATGTTTTAAATTTACCAATGAACTTCTTTTCAACAAGAAAATCAGGGGAGATTGTCTCAAGATTTTTAGATGCCAATAAAATCATCGATGCCTTGGCGAATGCGACACTATCCCTATTTTTAGATGTGTCCATGGTTATAATTATTGGAACTGCTTTATTTTTACAAAATCATCTTTTGTTTTTAATTAGTTTCAGTACACTTCCAATTTACGGCTTAATCGTCTTTCTATTCATGAAACCATTTGATCGAACAAATGAAGAGCAAATGGAATCTGGTGCTGTAGTCAATTCTCAGATTATTGAAAGCTTGAAAGGGATAGAGACAATAAAGTCCTTTAATGCGACAGATCAAGTATTTGAGAAAGTTCAGAGTCAATTCAAAGAGATGATGGATAAATCATTCAAAAATGCGAATCTTGATAACCTACAATCGAACTTAAAAACGGCGCTTCAAGTAATAGGTTCTACCACGTTACTGTGGATAGGTACGTACTTAGTAATCGAAGGGAGCTTGTCTATTGGGCAATTGATTACTTATAATGCCCTGATGTCTTTCTTCACAACACCTTTGCAAAACATCATTAATCTTCAGGTAAAGATTCAAACGGCTAAAGTAGCTAACGATCGATTAAACGAGGTTTTCTTTCTGGATCGAGAATTTCTGGGTGAGGCAACCAGTCAACAAATGAATAACGTTGAATTGTTTACGAAAGAGCCATTAATCGAAGTAAAGGACTTATCCTTTGCCTATGGATTCGACGAAAATGTTCTAAATGATCTTTCCTTTTCAATTAAATCAAATGAGAAAGTAGCAATCGTTGGAATGAGTGGATCAGGAAAATCGACTTTAGCTAAATTGTTCGTGAACTTCTATACTGCTCAAAAAGGCAAAATACAAATTCAAGGAAAATCTATTCAAGATATTCCAAGAATCGATTTGAGAAATAAGATCGGGTATGTGTCACAAGAAACCTTCTTTTTTAGTGGCAGCATCTTTGAAAACTTGATTTTTGGTTTAGACTATCAACCCACGGAGGAACAGATTATTTGGGCATGTGAAATGGCTCAGATAAAAGAATATATTGAAGGACTTCCCCTTCAATTCCAGTCTCCTATTGAAGAAGGTGCCAGCAATCTTTCAGGTGGTCAGAAACAGCGTTTAGCTCTTGCGAGAGCGTTGTTAAAGAACTCAGAAATTCTCATCCTCGATGAAATAACTAGCGGTTTAGATACTCGCTCAGAGCATCAAATAATTCAAAATTTGATGAACCTAGAGGATAAAACCATTCTGTTTATCGCCCATCACTTATCCATTGCAAAAGATTGTGATCAGGTATTTGTCTTAGATAAAGGGCAGCTTGTCGAATCTGGAACTCATACCCAATTAAGAGCACTAAATGGGACCTATGAAGAACTTTGGGAAATGATGGCAATTGCTTAAAAAAGGAACAATATAGAGCATTATAAACATTCTGCCTATTTTTATTGATTCTTGTTATAATTAGATATCTATAATAATAGGGAAGTGTTATATGGTTTTTGTAGATTCTTTCTCGTATTTTTTTAAAGAATTATTTGATCTGTTGCTGTTTCTATTCATGATTGGGCTACTAACAAATATTCGAAAAAAATCATTCTATTTTGCTCTACTTATATTCCTTTTTCCACTCACATTACTTTCAGTAACAGATGCACTTTTGACTGGAATAGCCCTGATATCTTTAATTGTGATACTAAGATTTAAGTCTTGGCGAAAGGAACCAGAAGTCAAATTTACCGAGTTATTAGGTCTTTTGCTTTCCTTAACGATTTATAGCATAGTACCACTCTTTTCATCCATCATTATATCTAGAATCTTTAAACTCGAATTCAACGTATTGAATGAACGAGGACCTTTGTTAGTAGTTATTTTGATTGGATTTGATTGGATTCTGTCAATCATCATTGCGTTGACAATAAAATCAAAGGTAATGAAACGTTCAATTCCTTCCGAAGAAGCAAAAGTGTATTGTATGCAGCTGGGAATATTTTTGACGTTTGTCTATTTGTTTGGAGAAGTATTAAGAAGGATGCAGATACTAGGCATTTTTCAAATCGTAATGATCAGTTTTTTAGTTACTCAATTCTCGGTTACGATGTATTTTACTTATCTTACTTTGAAAAAGAATCACGAAAAAACTGAATTGAGCAACCTTAAAGAACAGATGGAAATGATGCGAGTCTATACTGCGGACATTGAGAGAAACTATCAGGAACTGCGTAAATTCCGCCATGACTATAAAAATATGCTACTAGGTCTCAAGGCAATGCAAAATGAATCTGCGATCGATGAAGGGTATTTAAATAAGATGATCGATTATTCTCATCAGATGATAGATAACAGTGTGATGCGTTTTTCAGGACTAAGCAACTTAAAAGTAGACTCCGTAAAATCCTTGATGGTAGCAAAGTTAATCCATGCAGAACAATCTGGCATTGAGGTAAATTTTGAATGTCTTATTCCAATAGCAAACATCAATATGGATGAAATCAAACTTGTCCGAATCTTAGGTATATTAATCGACAATGCGGTGGAAGCAGCAATTGAATCAGAAGAAAAAAAAATAAACACATTGTTCATTGATTCCACAGATTCGATTGAGATTTCAATTGAAAATTCTTTCCTTGGCAAGTTGCCTTCTTTATCAGAGATGAAAAAAGTAGGATTTAGTAAAAAGGGAAAGGACAGGGGACTAGGCTTATCCAATGCTCAGGATATCCTTACTTCGGCCAAGCAAGCTGACCTAGCACATTACTCAAATCAAGGAATGTTTGTTTCTATACTAACTATAAGAAAGAGTGAATAATATGACATTACCAATTATTCTCTGTGAAGATGACATAATTTTGATGTCTCATTACAAGGCAATCATCGATAATTGGGTCATGATCAATGATTATGATATGCAACTGGTTTTAGCAACGACTGACCCGGGAGATATTTTCTTGTATTTATCAAAAAACAAGGTAACAAATAGTTTGTACTTTTTGGATATCGATCTTGGAAAACATTTAGATGGAATTGATGTCGCACAACGTATTAGAACTGATAACGAGTTCGCTCAAATCGTCTTTATCACTTCTCATCAAGAGTTGGCAATGGAGACGTTAAAACGACAAATAGCACCGTTAGATTATATTGTTAAGGACGAACAAAGTGAAAAAGGACAAATAGAATATGTATTAGATGGACGCCACAAGTTAACATTTGTAGATAATAGAACCAATGAACGTCATCTATCCTTTATGATTGGTGCAAGGAATTTTAGAGTGGATATTACTTCGATTTATTTCTTAGAAACGTCGGTTACGCCTCATAAAATTATATTATACGGCGAAAACATGATGTATGAATTTTATGGGAAGTTGAATGATTTAGAAAAAGAATATCCTGAATTACTTCGTGTTCATAAGTCGTTTCTAATCAATCCAAATAAAGTGATTTCTGTAGATTATAAGAGTAGAACGATATTCTTTCCAGAAGAGTATTCTTGTAGGTTCCCATTGGCAAAAAACAAAATCTTAAGAAAAACCTTAGATAGCATTGAAAGATCAGTTCGTAAATAGGTGCGTTACTATGATATAACGATAGATAGAACGATAAACAGGAATAATTAGCGAATTTAGGTAAATGATGCTGCACTAACTTAGTGGCGGCTTGTAATTTATTCTTGTTTTTTTCATTCAAGTCCCTTAATTAGAATACATTACCCAATATCTATTTGTGTCTTTAGATATTCTCAATTTGAATAACTAATTGTAATTTAACATTAAACTGTAATAGATTGAAAAACTCAAGAACCTGCGCTCTTGAGTTTTTTCTATTGCGGAATCATCTTTTAAGAAAAAATCATAAAATAGCACCTTTTTGAACTCAAAATAGGTCTTCAGTTCAAGAAATAAATTGTTGATTGCCAGATATAAGTTACTAAATAATCATAGGAAAAAATATACAACTGTCATCAAGCAGAAGGAGAGTGGTTCAGATAATTCATTGAAAAACATTACCAAAAGAGCAATAAAAAAAAGGAGGAACTCCTGGTGGATTTGATATTATTTCAGGTGGTCCACATGTTACTCAAGATGTTTTTAATTCAATAAAAAAACTATTCTAAGTAGAAATGGGGGAACCAAATGAATAAAAAAAATTCTCTATTTAGTATAGTAGTATTTTTTTCATCACAATTGGACTTTCTTTTTCTCCACAAAATTCATTTGCGGATGAGAATAGACCTGACACAAATTCCACTGAAGTTAATCATAAAAATGCGACAAATGTGACAGAAAAATATCTACAAAACATATCTGGTATTTTAGAAAATGATGTAAAGAAATTGATGGACACAATTCTAATGATTATAAATAAGGCTATTACTTCTGACGATTATTTATGTAGAGCTCAATAGATAGTGAATAGCAAATTGTATTCAACTAGCATCTATCCATCTATCATGGTTCAAATTGGTTCAACTACTATCTACAGAAATCCTTTTTTATCACTGTTGATGTAATAAGGATACTACTAAATTTCTGATATAAAAGGATTCCTATAGAATGAGAATCATAAATCCTATTTTGTCTCTATTAATTACGTTGAAAAGCAAAAAAAGATGTTAAAGAATTTAATTCCATCAGCTCCTACATATATCTACCTATTGAGATTATTGAAAGAAACGTATAAGGCACTCTAGAAAATGATGGCAATTGCCTATTTATTATTGATTAATTTTAAAGCATGTCTGACTGTCATGAATTTTCAAAAGTTTTATCTGATTATAAAGGAACAAGCAGACTGTCAATCTAATCTATCATGTTAATTTAGAAAGGGTTGTTTCTATCGATTCAGGACAGTTTTTTATTGTTTTGAGATAAAAAACCAAACAAAGAAGAAAACGGTGGTATCTTGTATACGTAACATAAATTTGTTTGAAAGGGAGTTTTATCATGCAAAAGTTTCAAAAACTAAACAAACAAGAAATGAAACAATTAATGGGAGGTTATAGCTCAAAAGATTGTCTAAAAGACATTGGTAAAGGAATAGGAGCAGGAACTGTAGCTGGTGCAGCTGGTGGCGGATTAGCTGCTGGATTAGGTGCTATCCCAGGAGCATTTGTTGGGGCACATGTCGGGGTCATTGGTGGTTCTGCTGCATGTATTGGTGGATTTTTAGGAAATTAGGAGGAACTATTAATGAAAAAAGAAATACTGAATCAAGAAGAAATGTTAAAAGTAATTGGCGGAAAAATTAACTGGGGTAGTGTAGGTGGTTCTTGCGTTGGTGGAGCAATAATTGGTGGCGCGCTTGGTGGACTTGGTGGAGCTGGTGGAGGTTGTCTGACGGGAGCTATAGGAAGTATTTGGGACCAATGGTAAAAGCATTAGTTTTTTCTGCTGTAATTTCTTTAGTTGCATTGGGTAACTATCTAAAGAAGAAAGATTTACCTTCGAAAAAGAAATTGATTTTAACAGTTGCTATAGCATTTTTTTTGATTATCTATGAATTTTTCTGGAGTATTTTCACTTGATAGATAATGTCATTTATATTTTAGAGAGCAGAACAAAATCAAATTGAAATAGATCGAAAAACTCAAGAGCGCAAGTTCTTGAGTTTTTTTCTATTGCGGAGTCATCTTTTGAGAAAAATATCATAAAAAAGAGCACCTTTATTATTAAGTGATCACACAATAACTAGTTTCTTGATCCAAACTTTCTGGCTATTGCAGTGGCTTTCGCCCATGATCCCATACCATTTAAACCGATTTCTAGATTTATTTTTTGTATCAGTCGGTCTAACTCTGATATAAATTGTAGTGAATGGACCTTGGGAGAAGAAAGATCAGCAAGAGATTCATGTAGAACATTGAAGCCATCTGTACTTTTCTCGCTTGGATTCAAACTCATATTTCTTTCAATTATCGAAGTAAAATGAGGATATCCTCTTTAGTCTTACTTAACCTATCTCATAATGAAAGAATTTGATTTTGAAATAAATGAACCCAAATAATAAGCGTGCTGAAAAAAAGAGAAATAAGAGCATTCCTTTTGAACTCAAAATAGGTCTTCATTTCAAGACATAAATTGTTGATTTCCGGATATAAGTCACTAAATAATCAAAGAAAAAAATATACTATTGTCATCAAATAGAAGGAGAGTGGTACAGATGACAAATCGAAAAACATTACCAAAAGAAGAATTGAAAAAAATCAAAGGAGGAACTCCTGGAGGATTTGATATCCTTTCTGGCGGTCCTCATGTCGCCCAGGATGTATTAAATGCAATAAAAGGCTTTTTTAAATAAAATTGGAGAGAGAAGAATGAAGAAAAAATTTTTATCCATAATAGCATTATTATTTTCAATTACAATTGGGCTGTCATTTGTTCCGCAAAATTCCTATGCGGATGAGAATAGTCCTGGCACAAATTCCACTGAAGTTGACCATCAAAATGCAACAAATGTAACAGAAGAAGAATATCTACAAAATATATCTGGTATTAAGGAAGTAAATGATTCAGAACTAATCAATCTACTGAAAAGTGATGATTCATATTTAATGTTGATTGGTTATAAAGGATGCCCGTACTGCCGAGAGTTTTCAAAAGTGTTGTCTGAATTCAAAGAGACTAGTAAATTGCCGATCTATTATGTCAATTTAGAAAAACCTTATGGTGATACGTTATCAAGTGAAGACAAACAATTGATGCTATCATTCTTTAATGAAAAAGTTGGGCTTCAATATACTCCAACATTTATTAGAATCGACCATCAGATTCCAGTAAATGGGTTTATTGGATCAAACACTACATTAGCTGATTTTCAGTCTTTGAATTACTAATTCGAATCAACACTATTAAGAATCAAAATACAATTATTCTCTTTGATTTTCGTATACTGATACTTTACCGTCAATCTGTTATGTTGTTTCCGTTTGTTTTGACTAGCTGTTTTTTATTGAGCAGTATGCTTTTTGTTTTACTGATCTCAAGTGCTTCAAGAGTTACCCAAATCCCTTTCAGGAAGAAAATGGAATGGTCTTTGTTGGTAAGTTATCGGCTCCCTTTAGTAACTGTCTATAACATTACTTTTATTGGACTGACCATTTTCTTTATGCAGCATTTTTCATTGGTGTATCTTTGTTTTTTTAGTGGTGTAATCAATCATGGTATTTATCGTAACCTGACAAGACGTTTTTCGATTGATAAGTTTTATGAATATCGCTCAATTGCATCATTTCAAGGCACTTCCTATGTTGGAAGTGTCTTTTTTCTCCGCCAAATGGTATGAAATGGCGGAGAAAAAATAAAGATGCATAACCGGGAGCAGGAACAAGCTATTCATTACAATACAATATTTTGGCGTCTCACTTTTTATTGTAATGATATTTCATAAAAGTATAAAAAAATATACTATTGTAATTTGGTTTCTCTAGGTGTATGATTGTGTTGTATTTGATAGCGCATTCATTTTGTAAGAGGAGGAAAAACACATGCATTTGTCGTTAGGTATTATTTTGGTTTTATGCGCGTTTACAGTTTTAGGTGTTTTGGATCAGATTTCTGTGCAAGTTGGACCATATACGCCACTTTTTGCTGCTGCTTTCACGGGTTTGGTGATGGGGGATCTAAAAACCGGGTTGATGATCGGAGCAACTTTGCAGCTGATGACTTTGGGGGTCGCAACATATGGCGGTGCAACTGTACCAGATTTTTTATCGGGAGCGATTATGGGGACAGCGTACGCGATACTTTCAGGAAAGGGGGTAGAATACGGAATCGGTGTGGCGGTGCCGATCGGCTTGCTGTTGACGCAATTGGATATCTTAGGACGTATGACGAATACATTTTTCCAACACAAAGCAGATCGTTATGCGGAAGCAGGAGATTATAAAGGAGTGGAGCGATGCAATGTCTTAGGGATTTTTCCTTGGACGATCTCTCGGGTCATCCCGGTATTCATCGGTTTATTCTTCGGCGAACAAGTGGTCAATGTGATCAATGAGATGATTCCTGAATGGATCATGACTGGATTGAAAGCCTCTGGAGCGATTTTACCAGCAATGGGGATCGCCATTTTGATGCGTTATCTACCGATCAAGAAATATTGGCCATATTTCCTGATTGGCTTTGTTCTACTGGCTTTCGGGGCAGAATTCTTTTCAGTATTAGGGGTGGCTTTAGTTGGGGTTGCTTTGGCTGCGATGTATATCATGAATCACCAGCAGACGCCGATTGCAGCTTCAAACACAGGTAATGTGGTTTATGAAGACGATGAGGAGATTGAGATTGATGACTAAAAAACTGACGAAGCAAGATATCAATAAGATGTATGTACGCAATCTATTCGGTTTTCAATGGGGCTGGAATTACGAAAAAATGCAAGGACTCGGTTATGCCTATTCCATCATGCCGGTGCTGAAAAGACTTTATTCAGATGACAAGGAAAAAATGAGTATCGCCTTAAAGACACACCTTGGTTTCTTCAATACTACTCCGGCAATGTCCAGTTTGATTGTTGGGGCAGATGCAGGGTTGGAAGAAGAGTTCGGAATGGCGGACCCAGAAGCGATTACAGGGCTGAAGACCGGACTGATGGGGCCATTTGCAGGAGTCGGCGACACGGTGTTCATCGCCATTTATCGAGCAATCGTTTTTTCTATCGCAGCTTACATGGCTCAAGCTGGTCAAGTACTCGGGCTTTTGATACCCTTGATTATGGGGACAGTAGTCATGTGGATTCGTTATAAATTCATCTATATCGGATACGCACAAGGGAAAAAAATCGCGACTGAATTTGCAGATAAAATGAGACTGTTTACAGAAGCTGCGGCGATTTTAGGATTGACAGTGGTGGGCGGATTGATCCCGTCTGTTATCACTTATAAACTGGATCTGACCTATAAGATGGGTGAAGTTTCCTTATCAGTCCAAGAAATGCTGGATAAGATCCTGCCAGGTATAGTGCCGCTAGGAATCGTATTCCTCTCTTACTGGCTACTAGGTAAAAAGAAAATGAATTCTACAGGTTTGATTTTTGTTTTGATTTTATTAGGGATGATCCTTGGAAATCTACAAGCGATTTTAACTTGGATCAGTCAATTTATTTAGGAGGAAGAAAAATGAGCATCATACATGCACGAGTCGATGAACGATTAATCCATGGGCAGGTGGCGACTGTCTGGACCAATTCTTTAGGCGCACAGCGGATCATGGTAGTAAATGATCAGGCGGTCAAAGATCAGTTGCAGATTGGCGCATTGAAAATGGCAAAACCGGTTGGCGTGAAATTGTCTATTCTGTCTAAGCGAAAAGCAGCAGAAAATATTTTGAACGGAAAATATGAGGACGAAAAAGTCTTTCTAATCACAAAGACGATCGAGGATATGGGTGCGCTGATCGATGCAGGAGTCCCGCTACAAGCATTCAACGTGGGCAACGTGTCCGGAAAAGATGGTAGCAAGCCAATCAAAAAATCGGTGGCTGTGACTCAAAAAGAGGTCGATTTGCTCAAACGCCTGACAGATCAAGGGATCAAAATCACTGCACAGATGATCCCGTCAGAATCAGGCGAATCAATCATATCATTTTTGTAAGAGAAGAAGGAGAAAAAATGGAAGTTTTACCGCAAATTAGAAAAGTTTATACATCATTATCAAAAGCACATCGGAAAATCGCTGATCACATCTTGCATTTTCCAGAAGAGGTGATCAGGCAAACGGCTTCTGAGATCGGAGAAGCTTCCGGCGTCTCTTCTGCGACAGTCATTCGCTTTGTCAAAACGATCGGTTATGACGGACTTGACGAAATGAAGGTCCAATTATCGACTGATCAGGCATTGAGAGCCAATGAGCGACAAATTGATCCCATCGTCTCTGCAGAGGATACGTTAGACGTGTTATGTGAAAAAGTAGAAACGCTGATCAAAGACACGGCTACAGATGTTTTTACAACGATTGATCGAAAAGCATTGCAAGTAGCAATCGATCATGTAAAAAGAGCACAGAATATCTATCTATTCGGGATAGGCGCGAGCTCCTTAGTTTCCTATGATCTTTTCCATAAATTCAATCGAGCTGGAAGACGTGCTTCTTATGTATTTGATGTGCATATCGGTTTGGAGATGCTGAGTTACGCTACAACCGATGATGTGGTGATTGCGGTTACTTACAGCGGCCATACGAAAGAAGTCTTACTGGCTTGTGAATATGCGAAAGAAAATAAGGTTCCTCTGATCGTCATCACGCGAAATGACGGACCGAAAATAAAAAATCTAGCAGATGAAGTCCTTCTCGTGCCGGGAAATGAACATCTGTTGCGCGTAGGAGCGATTTCATCCATGTATTCATCGATGATTGTGGGAACGGCTTTATATTTAGGTGTGATCCAAGAAACGATCGATGAAGAAATCACCGAAAACATGATTACGACAAAAAACTGGATTAGTCCATTAAAGGAAGAATAGCCAATGGAAATGACAAAATTATCAACGGAACAGCGTAATGAAAACAGTTTGCATATCGATCAAATGTCTGCTTCAGAAATGGTCAAAGTCATGAATGGAGAAGACAAGAAAGTGGCCTTGGCTGTCGAAAACGCGCTTTCGAATATAGCAGAAGCAATCGAACAGGCAGCCGCACGTTTCAATAACGGAGGACGGCTGATTTATATTGGCGCAGGAACATCTGGCAGGTTAGGAGCATTGGATGCCATTGAACTGACACCTACCTATGGCGTGCCGCCAGAACGAGCTTTTGGGATTTTAGCAGGCGGAACAGAAGCAATGTACACGGCTATAGAAGGAGCGGAAGATTCCGAAGAATTAGCTGTCAGTGATTTAGAAAAGGTGAAACTGGATAAAGCAGATATCCTTATCGCGATTGCAGCAAGCGGCAGGACTCCTTATGCCTTATCTGCTTTAACCTATGGCAATAAAGTGGGGGCCTTGACGATTTCGATCACTTGTACGGCGCATAATGTGATGTCACAAGAAGCACAAGTGGCGATTGAAGCCGTCGTGGGCCCAGAAGTGGTTACCGGATCGACACGTATGAAAGCCGGAACGGCGCAGAAAATGATTCTCAATATGTTATCGACCGGTGTCATGATCAAGAGTGGGAAAGTTTATCAGAATCTGATGGTGAATGTCCAGGCAACGAACCACAAATTAATGGAACGATCCATCTCGATCCTCACCCAAGCGTTAGAGATCGACAAGTCAGCGGCGACAGCTTTATTTGAGGACGCGGGAAAGAAAGTAAATGTGGCAATCGTCATGTATGAGCAGAAACTGGATCGAGAATCTGCTGAAACTTATCTGCGGGAAAACAATGACCACATCATCAGGAAATAAAATGGAAAAAAGATTGCATGAATTTATTGAGAATACAGGGATCGCCGGTCTTTCAGCAGCGGTAATCGACCAGCAAGTCAGAAACTATTCTCTCGGGAAAATGGGGAAGATCCCCCCTTTTTCCGAGCAAACTGTTTCGAAGGGCGCTATCTATGATCTAGCTTCTTTGACGAAGGTCATCGGAACGACGACTAGGATATTGCAGCTTGTCCAATCTCGTCAATTAACCCTTTTGACTCAGGTAGCAGAGATTCTCCCGCGATTTTCCCAGCTCACCATGACGATCGAGGATCTATTGTTGCATCGAAGCGGTCTGCCGGCGGATTTTTCTGATAAGTCTCGTTTTTCGTCTCGAACGCTCATGCAGTTTTTTAAGACATACGAGCAGCCAGCCCAGACAAAAAAGGTCAACTATTCTGATATAGGCTATCTTTTGTTGGGAATGGTCATTGAAGCAATAGACGGCACCGATTTGGAACGATCTTTTCAGCGATATATTTTCAGACCACTAGGGATGAAAGACACGACGTATTTCCCAAAAAACCTAAATCGGATCGTTCCTACAGAATCGACTGAAGAAAGAGGGCTGATTTTAGGCGAAGTCCATGATTCTAAAGCTTTTCAATTGGGGCGTCCGGCAGGTAGTGCGGGATTGTTTTCTACACTGGAAGACCTTACTGCATTTACGAAAGCAATGATGGAAGAGCAAGGGCAATCGGTCCTGTTTACTGGAACGGTACGCACTCAGCTCTTACAAACTTACCAGCAACGGACATTAGGATGGGAAAAACCATTTGGAGAAACGATCATCTATCATACGGGATTCACAGGGACCTCGATCGGGATTGATTTGAAACAGAAGAGAGCATTGATCTTATTGACGAATCGGATCCATCCTACTCGCGATACCCCGTATTTCATGAAAGAACGGTACGCGTTGTATCGTGAATTTTTTAAGGAGGAACAGATATGAGACCAGTTATGATTGTAATGAGTCACGGGAACATGGCCGCAGAAACAGTGAATTCTGCCAAAATGATCGTGGGAGAAATGGAGAATGTCTTTGTCATCGCTATGAAGGAAGATGACGGTCTTTCAGGAACGATGGATAAATTAGAGGCAGTTCTAGCGACGTTCGATCTGCAAACGGAAATCGTGATCTTGATCGATCTAAAAGGCGGTACGCCAGGGAATACAGCTTTGATGAAGCTAGGCAGCTATCCGAATTTGAATGTCGTTTCCGGGTTGAATCTGGCGATGCTGATCGAAGCGGCTCTTTCACCGCTTACGAGTTCGGCATCCTTAGCTAGCCATCTAGAAACAGTTGGCAGAAATGCAGTAGAAAAACTGGCACTGGCTGAGAAAATAGGCGAAGAAGAATACGAGGAATAGAATTTTAGCAGGTAGTATGTTTCTGAGTAGAAGGAGGGATGAAATGATCGGTATTCTTTACTTTTTTGTGATCATCGCGGCCAATACGATTGGGGCGGTTTCTGGAATGGGAGGCGGTGTGATCATCAAACCGGTACTGGACTTTATCGGTTACCATTCTGTTTCGGCTATTTCGTTTTATTCGACAGTTGCTGTATTCACGATGTCCATTTCTTCGACTGTGCGTCAGCTGAAGAGCGGACAGAAAATCAGATTTGCTATTGTGCTGTGGGTCTCTTCTGGAGCAATCGCAGGTGGAATTGCAGGGAATCTCCTATTTGAGCATCTGCTACTTTTTTTTGATGATGAAACAACTGTTCAATTCCTGCAAATCATTCTCACGATCGCATCGCTGATCTTTGCCTTTCTTTATACAAGGAATATTTGGAAAGGATTCCAGCTGTCTTCTTTTTTCAGTTATCTTACGTGCGGGCTGATTTTAGGCTTTTTAGCGAGTTTTTTGGGGATCGGCGGTGGTCCGATCAATGTATCGCTACTGATGTTGATGTTCCATTTCAAAATCAAAGAAGCAGTGATTTATTCCATTTGTACGATCTTCTTTTCTCAGCTGGCTAAGCTAGTGTCGATTTTTCTAGGGAGCGGTTTCGCTCAATTTGATTTATCGATGCTACTTTATATTGTTCCAGCAGCGCTTTTAGGCGGAGTATTGGGGGCTTATCTCTCAAAATTCTTGTCTTCTGAAAAAGTAACATTTGTTTTCCAAGGAGTAATCCTGCTGGTTTTGGCGATCAATATTTACAACGCAGTGAATTTGATTTGAGAAATTCCTGCTTCAATAGGGAATTGTCCTTCTTTGAAAACCCTTTCTAAATGACGCAACAGTGCTATACTAAAGCTAACAAATAAAGGAACGGAGAGGGATATGGGTCAAAGAGAATTTATCGTTTTAATCATTATGGAACAGTTAAGGAAAACAGAATTGCAGTTGATTTATTTGTGGGACATAAGACAAAGGATAACTGATTTATCGATTACTATTTTATTGGTTATTGTTTTGATTACCTATTCCACACTGAGCTATTTCCGCCTTTATCGGCAAAAATTTGTTGTTTGGCGGTTAAATGATGTTTCTTTTTTCAAAACTTATAGAAGAATTTTTCTGCTGTTTGGATTACAATATCTTTTGTTTTTTATCTATGTAGCTGTCCATTCATTTAGAATAACGGATGTCTTTATTTTTTCGTTATACATACTAATCGAATGTATTGTGCTGTTGTCTACATTTTTTTTAATCGAGAAAAAACAGAACAGATTATGTGAAAGTAAATGATTTTTTAGTTTCACAAGTAAAAATACCCTTTTCACTGTCTTTGGAAAAGTCAAACATGGGGTTGTGACAGAAGTGGTCAGCTTCAAGAAATAAGAAGGAATTTACGAAATTTGCTTCTCATGTTTGATAAATATTGTGACTTGTGACCGAGGAGTTGGCAGAAGAACGCCGTTTATTCGGAAGAAGGGGTTGCGACAAAAGTCTTGTCACAACCCCTCTTATTTTTCATAGGTCCGTTTTTAAGGATGAGTGCTTTTCTTTTCCTTTTGCTTTTTATATACTCTGGCTCTTTTGACGTGTTCTGCGGTGATTCGAGGGTAGGCCATACGTACTTCTTCATCTAGGAAGCAAAGATCACAGATTGTCTGGATTCGTTGGGTCTCTGAACGAATGAAATCATCGTCTTCTCGAAAAACAGCAGCAATCAATTCAAGTTGAGAAAGACGCAATGTGATGACTAAGCGTCCTTGTAAACTCGGATGTTCTTTCACTAAAGTTTGGAGGTCGGGAACTAAAGACAATGCTTCTTCATATCTATCAAAGAGTAGCTGGATCAAGGCATAGTTAAGTAGATGATTGGCATATTTAAAAGACCAGTCTTCTTCAAAATCACGGTAGTTCTGATAATTCTTTTTAAAGCGTGAGAGGAATAAAGGGCGGATATCATCTGCCAACATTGGCAAAATGATGCTTGCGTTATTCATTTCCTTTAGCGTCCACGTCTCCATCTGCATCAAATAATCTTCCATGAACTTCATTTCTTCGGTATTGACTTCGCTTGTCTGTGCATCGATTCGATCAATAGTAGCGAGTAAGTGGATGAGGTACGCATAAAAACGTTCTTCTTTTTTCTTACTATCTTTGTACTTCAAATAAAACTTAGGTTCTTTTTCCACATGTTGGAATCGTTGGGTTTCTTCTGCTATTTCTTTTAAGAAACTTTTCTGTCCGCGATATTTTTCTCCATAATGTAAAAAGAAAAATTCATCGGGGTTTTCTAATTCTAAATTATCGAGAACAGATAAAAAATCCTCTAAAGCAAGGTTTACTTCCCCCCGTTCAAAACGATAAGCAAAGGTCCGTCCAACGATTCCTCCATACACTTCCTTCATCAGCAACCCTTTGTCTATCCTGATGCGACGCGCTGTCAATCCATATTTCTCCATATACTTCCCTCTTTTGTGTTCATTATAGTGAACATAATAACATAAAAAATTGGTCTGCTGATAGGATGAAAAAAACGAAGGGAGCATGGAGCATGAATACACTCACTCTTGAACAGCAATCAAAGAAACAAGTTATGAAAGCAGCAATTTCTTCTCTTATCGGGACATTTGGTTCTTCTATCTTTACATTTGGACTTAGTCTGATGCTACTTGAAAAAACCGGGTTAGCTATTTCATTTGTTTTAGCATCTGTCATTCAGCCAATACTTGCCATTTTTCTAACGCCCATCGTTGGACCCATCGTGGATCGATACGATCGTAAAAAAGTGATCATCATCAGCCAGCTTGTAACGTTAGTTATTTTAGCCATATACGGTTTATATTGGGGGCTGTCTGCTCATCCGCAAAAAGGAATTCTTTTGCAATCAATCTTGCTGATTATTGTATTGAAAGCCACCGACCAATTTACTTATACTGCACAACAGGCGGCAAAACCCGATCTAGTATTGTCGGATGACTTGATGAAACTTGCCAGTTACTTGAGCATGGCTACGAGTATCTCGAGTCTACTAACAGGAGTTTTAGGTGCGGTACTTTATACACTTCTTCCATTCTGGCTTTTTGTTTTTATCGAGATACTGACTGAGATCATGACGTTATTCATTACATTGACAATGGATTTTCGCCTTGTTCATTCACAAGAAGACCAACTGAAGAGAGCTACCGAATCAGATAAAGGTTCTTTTCTTGAAGGGTTGCGTTACATCAAACATCAAAAATATCTTATCTATTCGTTGGTTTTTGCTTTACTGATGAATTTTTTCAGTGCCATCATCAATGTAGGGCTGCCCATCATCATGCTTCGTACTTTGAAGGTATCTAATGTTCTTTATGGATTGACTGAAACATTCTTTTTTGTCGGGATGTTAGTAAGTGCCTGGTTAGCAGGAAAAATAAAAGATCCATCGGCTCCTCTTGAACGATCTCGTAAGCTTTCTTATGGCTATGCAGTTGGTTATGTAGGCATTAGTTTAATGGTTCTTTTGGTCCACGGAGAGATTCTTGCAGTTATCATTGATGGCTTGCTTCTTTTTGCGATTGCTATCGTGAACAATCTGATGAATATCCCAACTATGGTCTGGCTTCAGCGAGAAGTTCCAACGCATATACAAGGACGTCTGATGTCAACGATAACAACGATTACCATGGTGGCCAGTCCACTTGGATTAGCACTGTTTGGTGCGCTCTTTGATTGGCAGACAACGCAACCACGTCTGCGAGACAGTCTGATTTTTCTGGGAGGGAGTCTTGCTATAGTTATCCTTATAACCGGTCTGGTAAAATTACTCAAGCTTGATCTGAAAGAAGCAAAAATTTTCAGTGAAGAGGAATACAGAGAAACGACTTTGGTCGAAAAGAAAGAATCAGGAAACTGATACAAGCGTATAACAAACTGCCTGATAATAGGAAAGACACGTATTGTCTGATTGTTTTTTTTTGACATTCAATTGGAAAATTTACACTTTCTTTATACATTTCTGGCTGCTTTCTTTATACCCGTCAACTATACTTCACTTATCAATAAGAAAGAAGGATAAGCATGGATTTTGGAAATGAAACGGTCTTGAAAGCAACTGGTATAACCAAAAAATACGGTGCTGCCAAAGCATTAGATAAAGTATCAATCGAAATCAAACGTGGAATGATCTATGGATTGATTGGGGAAAATGGAGCGGGGAAGTCTACCTTTATGAGAACTATTATGGGTTTGATCTCGATTGATGAAGGTTCGATCGAATTATTTGGAACGACGGATTTACAGGCAGCAAGACGACGTATGGGTCAATCGATTGAAACCCCTGCTCTTTATCCAGAATTAACTGCAAGAGATAACCTACGTATCCAAGCAGCGAACGGCGGTGTGTCGGATAGAGAAATCGAAGACCTGCTGAAACTGATGCGGTTGGAAAATACAGGGAAAAAGAAAGCAAAGAATTTCTCTTTAGGTATGCGCCAGCGTTTAGCTATTGCAAATGCACTGATCACGAATCCGGAATTTTTGATTTTGGATGAACCGACGAATGGGATGGATCCAGCGGGGATGGCAGAAATGCGAGAAATCATCCAACGGTTGGTAAAAGAACGGGGAATCACCGTCTTGCTTTCTAGCCACTTGCTAGATGAATTGTCACAGATCGCCACCCACTACGGTATTTTGCATGAAGGACACTTAATCAAAGAATTATCGAAAGAAGAATTGGCACAAGAATCTCGTCAATTTATAAAAATTGACACTTCGGCGACGGAACAAGCAGTAACGGTTCTCGACTCTCTTGGTTATAGGGATTATTTTGTCCAATCTAGCCGTGTTATCCAGCTTTTTGAAGGAATTGACCAAGTAGCAGCCATCAATCAAGCATTGGTAGAGGCAAAAGTTCCTGTGGATGGCATCCACCTAGTTGGGCAAAAACTGGAAGATTATTTCCTACAATTAACTGGAGGCAAGACACATGTTTAATCTATTAACTGCTGAAAAAATAAAAGTATGGAAGAGCCGTAAAATGTGGGTCTCACTAGGACTGATGGTCGTACTTCCGCTTTTTTATTCTTGGAACGAATGGTATATGCATACAAAATACGGCAATGAATTAAATCAAGCAACGGATACAGTCATCAACGGTGCAACAGGGATTTTAATGGTGGAAAAAATGGCTGCATGGATTCTTCTGGCTTTCGCAGCATTTGCGTGCTTTTATATTGGGGAAGAATTTCAAAACGGTACGATTCGAAATACGTTATCTTTAGGACGGAATCGAATGACTTATTATATGTCGAAACTTCTCGTTACGCTTTTGATCACAACACTTGGCGTGGTTTTGATCACGGGTCTAGCCATACTTGCTTACACACTTGCTTTCGGATTTGGTGAAATCGAGGGAATCAAAAACTATGGAAATTATGTTCTGCAAGTATTTCCTGTCTTGCTTCTGCTGACATTAGGGACATTATCTGTTCCAGTGGCTTTGACATTCGTCACTAGAAGTACCAGTGTCAGTTTGCTTCTTTCTTTTCTTTATATCATGGGAACGGCCTTCGTTCCCGGTGTTTTCGCAAAAATCAAAGGCTTGGAATTTCTAATGGAGTGGTTTACGGAAACGTGGCTCATGTATACGGACTTTGCGCAACAAGCAACTTATTCGCAAGCACCGAAAATGATTCTGGTCAGTCTAGTAACACTCGTGGTATCATCAGCTCTAGGAATGTTTATTTTCCAAAAATCTGACATTAAGTAGGTGGTCCTGCTGGAAACTATTTTGATTATCGAAGACGATGAAGCTGTTCATTCCTTACTGGAGGAGGTTCTTGAACAGAGATACAAACTTCTTGATGCTTATTCAGGTACGGAAGGAAAATTATTGTTAAGCACATATCCTGTTGATTTGATCCTTCTAGATCTCATGCTTCCAGGGCTTTCAGGAGAAGCATTGTTAGCAGAAATCCGACAGACATCGAATGTTCCGATCATCGTTCTTTCAGCAAAAAGCGATCAAAGAGATAAAGTTTTCTTGTTGGCAGCAGGAGCGGATGACTATGTGACGAAACCATTTGATATCGAAGAACTTTTGTTACGAATCGGCATCCAACTTCGTCATCAGACTTCTGTCCAAGTAAAAGATCTGTCACAACGCATCTATTACAAGGAAATCTTACTGGACAAAGAGTCAAGGGATGTAAATGTGAATGGTGTGGCTGTCCATTTGACAGGAAGAGAATTCGATTTGCTGAAGCTTTTTTTAGAACATCCGAAAAAAGTATTTTCGCGAGCAAATCTTTATGAAACAGTTTGGCAAGAACCATATTTTGATAGTGAGAAAACAGTGAATATGCATATTTCCAATCTTCGAGGGAAACTAGCAAAGGCACATGCTGTGTATATTCATACGGTGTGGGGAGTGGGGTTTAGATTTGATTAAGGGGCTGTTGCTTCTCGTTGTTATCTTTATGGGAAGTTTTATTTTCTTCCTGCAAAGGGAAATCAAGCGATTGACTAAGAAAATCGCCACTCTTTCTGAACGACAAGAATATGGTGGTCGTCTTTCAGTCGAATTTCGAGAAAAGAATCTAATGGACCTAGTAGATGCACTGAATACATGGGTGGATGAAAATGAACAAAAAGGACAAGTATTTCAAGAAATGGAAGAAAACATCCGACTATCGATTGTCGGCCTTTCTCATGATCTCAGAACCCCTTTGACTGCTATTAACGGTTATGTACAATTACTGGAACAGGTAGAGGATACGGAGAAACGGGAGAAGTATTTAACGATCATCAAACAATCTGTTGCAAGATTACTCAGTATGATGGATCAGTTTTATGATCTTGCTCGAATAGAGACGAAGCAAAAAGAAATGGATTTCCATACGCTTTCTTTTTCTAAAGAGGTGGAAGAAGTATTTTTCTCTTTTTATGAACAATTTTCTGAGAAAAATATCGAGGTAGCGTTCGCTGAACACTCGATAAATACAACTGTATTAGCAGATCCGCTCATGTTGTTGCGAGTGCTGCAAAATATCATACAGAATTTATTGCGTTATGCAGATGGACAAGCAAAGGTGACATTTTCAAAAGAGGATCCATTCATTCGATTAACAGTGGCCAATCCTATCAAAGCAGGAGCGCAAACCTCTGTTGAAAAAGTCTTCCAGCGTTTTTATACCGAAAATACCAGCCGCACAAATACGGAATCTAGCGGAATCGGGCTTTACCTGTCAAAAAAATTGGTGGAAGGAATGGGAGGAGAGATGACCGCTAAATTAGACGGGGGCATCTTCTCCATCTCCGTCAAGTTGCGGAGGGTTTAATTGGCTCTAATTTACCTGAAGTGAATGATAAAAAAATGTATCTCGTTTTAAAGACATCTTCTTTTTTTGGAAGGTGTTTTTATTTTGGTGTGATTGATACGAATTAGGTAACGAAGACAGTTATTTTTGTACCCTCTTTTCAAATAGCGCAACAGTGCTATACTAAAGCTAACAAATAAAGGAACGGAGAGGGATATGGGTCAAAGAGAATTTATCGTTTTAATTATTATTGCAGCTGTTATTTTATTAGTTGCTTTAGACATTTTTTCACGTTTGAAATTAAAGGAAACAGTTCGTAGCAAATGGAGAAAAATTCCTTATCAACCGAGATTTGATAAAGAAGAAAGTTTGAAGGAAGCATGGCTCACGGAGAAGAAGTTCCGTTCATGGGATAGTGAAATCGACGATCTTACTTGGTATGACCTGGATATGTTCGAAGTATTCGAAGGGATCAACAGTACCTATTCTAGTGTAGGTTCAGAAGCGTTGTATCAACGTTTACGCAGCTTTGATTTTGGCGAAGATCAGCAGTTAGAAAAACTGATTGCTTTTTATCAGGAAAATCCTCAACTGAGAGAAAAAATCCAATATCAATTCGCTCGTTTAGGAAAAAAAGATCATAATTTTGCAAAACAATATCTAGCGGATGGAAAAAGTAAAAAGATTGGACGCGTAGGTTTATTTATTTTTCTTGGCTTGCTTCCGCTGGTGGGTGTAGGTTTGCTTCTTTTAGGTCAAGTACTAGGAATCTATTTGGCAATCGGTGGGTTAGTATTCAATACGGTCTATTATCTAGTGAAGAAACAAACACTAGAAACAGAGCTGAATAGCATGAGTTATTTGGTTTCAACGATTTCAGCCGCCAATCAGCTAGCAAAACTGCCGACACCACTTCAAGAAGAGCTGAGACAGCAAACTAAACCATTAAGAGACATCCCTAAATTAGGTTTTTCATTTCGTATGAAGAGTGGGAGTGAAGCAGAGTTGATTTTTGAATATGTCAACATCATGTTCATGCTGCCATTTATCTCCTATCATTTTGTTCTCGCTAAATTAGAAAAGCATTCAACTGAAGCCATCAAGCTGTGGGAATTGCTGGGAGAATTAGAAGTAGCCGCTGCAATATTGAATTACCGTACTTATATGCCCATCACTTGCCGACCAGAGTTTACTGAGGGCGGTGTGACAGCGAAAGATATCTATCATCCATTGTTAAAAGAAGCGGTAGTGAATCCAGTCAACTGGCAGAAGAATACATTAGTCACGGGTTCCAATGCATCAGGAAAATCTACGTATGTCAAAAGTATAGCCATCAGCTGTATTCTAGCACAGACGATCCAAACAGCGATTGCAGAACAGTTTACCCTGCAACCTGGACATGTGTTGACTTCCATGGCAATCGAAGATGATTTATTTGAAGGCGACAGTTATTTTGTTTCAGAAATCAAATCGATCAAACGTTTGTTGGACCAAGTGGCTTCCAAAGAACGCTGCTACTGCTTCGTAGATGAGATTTTAAAAGGGACAAATACGATCGAACGGATTGCTTCTTCCGCTTCAGTCGTTCGGTGGCTTGCGGAGTATCCATCTTTAGCATTTGTCGCCACACATGATATCGAATTGACAGAGATTTTAAAGAATTATTGTGAGAATGTCCACTTTGAAGAACAAGTAACAGAAGGAAAAGGAATCAGTTTTGATTTCAAATTAAAAGAAGGACCTTCAAGGACCCGAAATGCGATTGCCTTGCTGAAAGTTTTGGATTATCCAGAGACTTTAGTAGAAACCGCAAAGACGGAAGCCGCGTCATTTGATGAAAAGCGGCAGTGGCATGTATTGGGATAGGCGAAGTGATCGAAAGTATTTATTGGATCAAAAATCTTGGCTCATGCTTCCGCCGTTTATACGTGTTTAGAGCGTGAGACAAAAGTGTTCTTTACTTTTGTCTCACGCTCCTTTTGTTGCACATATGAATAGTAATCCTTTATCTTCGATTTGTTTTTTCTGAAAAGGTTGTCTGACTTCGTCCGATTGATGTCTTTCATTAGGAGATTTTACTGAGCCCAGCAACCTGATTTTTCGTTGGAACCAAGTTGTTTTTTCATCTGCTGTATTCCATGATACAATAAAGAATCATGTCTATAAGGAGATAGGAAATAAATGGCAAATGCGCTTGAAATAAATAATTTGAAAAAGGTTTATGGAAGTGGGGTCGAAGCATTGCGAGGAATCGATCTTTCCGTGAAAGAAGGAGATTTCTATGCGCTATTAGGACCAAATGGAGCTGGGAAGTCTACAACGATCGGAATCATTACTTCTTTAGTCAATAAAACATCTGGAAAAGTGAAGGTCTTCGGTTATGATCTGGATACGGATCTAGTCCGAGCAAAGCAACAGATTGGATTAGTCCCGCAAGAGTTCAATTTCAATCCCTTTGAAACGGTCCAGCAAATCGTCGTGAATCAAGCAGGCTACTACGGTGTCTCTCGCAAAGAAGCGATGAAACGCAGCGAAAAATATTTGAAGCAGTCCAATCTTTGGGAAAAGAGAAATGTCCGTGCACGTATGCTTTCCGGGGGAATGAAGCGAAGACTGATGATTGCTAGGGCATTGATGCATGAACCACGTTTGCTGATCTTGGATGAACCAACAGCAGGAGTCGATATTGAATTGAGACGCGAGATGTGGGAGTTTCTCCGAGAATTGAACGAAAATGGTACAACGATCATTTTGACGACGCATTATCTAGAAGAAGCTGAAATGCTTTGTCGCAACATCGGGATCATCCAATCAGGTGAACTGATCGAGAATACTAGTATGAAAGAGCTTCTATCCAAACTGCAATTTGAAACATTTATCTTTGATTTAGCGCCATATGAGACCAAACCTGTGATTGAAGGATACGCTTGTACATTTGAAGATGAACAGACAATCGCTGTCGAAGTTGAACGAAATCAAGGGGTGAACGGAATCTTCGATCAGTTGACAAGACAAGGAATCAAAGTTCTTTCTATGAGGAATAAGTCGAATCGTTTAGAAGAACTGTTTTTGAAAATCACAGAAGAAAATGATCATACGGAGGAGAAAAATGTTTAATCTTTATTTTACTGCATTAAAAAGTTTAGCTATCAAGGAAACGAACCGCTATTTGCGTATCTGGGTCCAAACACTGGTTCCGCCTGTGATCACGACATCCTTGTACTTTGTTATTTTCGGAAAAATGATCGGTGGTCGGATCGGTGACATGGGTGGTTTTTCATATATGGAATTCATCGTGCCTGGTTTGATTATGATGTCTGCTATCACTAGTTCGTATGCCAACGTTTCTTCGTCCTTCTTCTCTCAAAAATTCCAGAAAAACATCGAAGAAATCTTGGTAGCGCCTGTTCCTACGCATGTGATCATTTGGGGCTTTGTGATTGGCGGAGTGGGTCGTAGTATTCTCGTCGGCTCTCTCGTAACGATCATTTCCTTGTTCTTTGTACCACTTCATGTGTATTCATGGTTCATGGTCATCATTACATTATTGATGACGGCAATCTTGTTTTCGTTAGCAGGACTGCTCAACGGGATTTTTGCTCAGTCTTATGATGATGTATCGATCGTGCCTACATTTGTCTTGCAGCCGTTAACTTATCTAGGTGGCGTTTTCTATGCCATCTCTATGTTGCCGCCATTTTGGCAAGCTGTTTCGAAAGTCAATCCGATCGTTTATATGATCTCCGGTTTCCGTTACGGATTCCTTGGAACAATCGATGTGCCAGTAGCAACATCGATGATCGTACTTGTGCTATTCATCGTTGTTTTGTACGCCGTTACTTGGTATTTGATCAATAAAGGAAGAGGATTGAGAAGTTAGAAAAGAGGTTGTGAAATCAGCGTTTTGACCTGAGTATTAGAGAAACAAACGGGAAAATAGTTCCTCATATTTTGTCGTTTGTTGAGCTAATACCGAGGGTCAGCTGATTGAACACCGTTTAGTGGAGAGGTTGTGAAAAAGCTGTTCTGCATCAAGTAATAAGAACAGCCAAACAAAAATAGCTCCTCCTATTTTTCGTTTGGTTGGACTTATTACCGCAGATGCAAGCTTTTGAACACCATTTATTCCGGAAAATGGACTGTGATAAGATTTTTGTCACAGTCTTTTTTTTGCTCAATCAGAAACATCCTTTAAGCTGTTCACTTTGCTTCTTTTTTTGTTTCCTAGTATAATGACAATGTTTTTGAGAAAGATTGCGACTTCACTGCTTGATAGAATGGAGAGTAACAAATAAATGACTACTAATTTTTGGAAAGAGCTGCCAAAGCCTTTTTTTGTTTTAGCACCAATGGAAGATGTAACAGATGTTGTATTTCGCCATGTCGTAAAGCATGCAGCAGCACCGGATGTCTTCTTTACTGAGTTTACAAACTCAGACAGTTTCTGTCATCCAGATGGAAAAGACAGTGTACGAGGAAGATTGACCTTTACAGAAGATGAACAGCCGATGGTTGCCCATATTTGGGGAGACAAGCCAGAATTTTTCCGAGAAATGAGCATTGCTATGGCAGAAATGGGCTTCCAAGGAATCGATATCAACATGGGCTGCCCAGTTCCTAATGTAGCAGAACGTGGAAAAGGCAGTGGCTTGATCCTTCGTCCAGAAGTAGCGGCACAATTGATTGAAGCGGCTAAAGCTGGCGGTTTGCCTGTCAGCGTCAAGACTCGTATCGGCTATACGGAAATGTCTGAGATGGAAGAATGGATCAGTCACCTACTTCATCAAAATATAGCCAATCTTTCTGTCCATTTGCGTACGCGTAAAGAGATGAGTAAAGTAGATGCACATTGGGAAGTCATCCCTAAAATCATTGCTTTACGTGACCAAATCGCTCCGCAAACACTGATTACGATCAATGGAGATATCCCCGATCGCCGGACAGGAGAAGAATTGGCTGAAAAATATGGCGTAGATGGCATCATGATTGGCCGGGGGATTTTCAAGAATCCTTATGCATTTGAAAAAGAACCGAGGGAGCATACAGAAAAAGAACTGATTGGACTACTTCGTCTGCAACTAGATCTGCAAGATCATTATTCAGAAATCATCCCACGTTCGATCACAGGACTGCATCGTTTCTTTAAAATCTATATCAAAGGATTTCCAGGAGCAAATGACTTGCGTGTTCAGTTGATGAATACGAAATCTACCGATGAAGTACGAGAGATCTTAGACACCTTTGAAAAAGAACATCCAACGCTTTTCAGTGAACAATCATTTCTTGCTTGAACACCGTGAATCAGAGGTTGTGAGCCTGCCGTTTAACTCTGAGTTACAAGGAGCAATTTCAAAAAATAGCTCCTCATATTTTATAAATATTGTAACTTGTGACCGAAGAGTTGGTAGGAGAACACCGTTTATAAGAGGTTGTGACAAAAGTCTTGTCGCAACCTCTTTTTCATCTAAAAAGTGCAAATAGTTTACTTTAAGTAAGAGAATAATTATGATGGATAAAAAAGGTGGAACAAATAACATACTATATATATTGAAATGAACACTGTATGGATGCTCCAACTTGATGAAGCTAAGGAGGAATTCGTATGTCAGAAAAGGAATTAATGAAGGTAGTCGGTTTTTATGAAGGGTTACCGATTGATGATCCAAAAAGCTTTATTGATGAAAAAGAACAGCTACCTGTACCCAGTTCACAGGATCTTCTGGTAAAAGTCAACGCAGTATCTGTCAATCCTGTCGATACGAAACTTCGCCAAGATAATGGGATAAGAAATGCTTTGCGTATCTTAGGGTTTGATGGGGTCGGAAAAGTCGTTGCTGTAGGCGATGAAGTGCAAAAATTTTCTGTCGGCGATCGCGTGTTTTATGCAGGTACAACAACAAGAGCAGGAAGCAATCAAGAATACCAACTGGTTGACGCACGTATTGCCGCTCTTGCACCGAAAAATCTGTCAGATGAAGAAGCCGCAGCGCTGCCATTGACTTCATTGACCGCTTATGAATTGTTATTTGAAAAATTTGGTCTGATTCCAGAAAAAAATGCCAACCGCGGGAAAAAAATCTTAGTGATCAACGGAGCTGGGGGCGTCGGTTCGATTTTGAATCAACTAGCACATTGGGCTGGTCTAGAAGTCTATGCGACTGCAAGTCCGAAGAATTTTGAATGGCTGAAAAAAACAGGTGTAGACTATCCAATCGATTATCATCAAGACTTAAGTAAAAGTTTTCGTGAATTGGGAATCGATCAAGTAGAGTATGTCGCTGTATTATTCGATATTACCCGCTATTTTGATCAAATCAAGCACCTTGTCCGACCATTTGGACATGTGGGAACGATCGTAGGAATCAAAGAGCCGTTAGATATAGGTGTTTGGAAAAACCAATCTATCAGCTTCGACTGGGAGTATATGTTCGCTAAAACAGACTATAACTATGAAGTCGAAACGCAAGGAGAAGCTTTAGCGCACATTGCTGCTTTAGCAAACGAAGGGATTATCCGCAGTACATTGAGCAAGGTCTATTCAGATGGGATCAATGCGAAGAATTTGAAACAAGCAACCAAAGACGTAGAAACAGGACATATGTTAGGAAAAGTCGTTGTTAGTGGTCCGTTCAACGGATAAGCAGGAATACGCCGATTTTCTTCTTACTTGATTTTGATAAAAACAAGAGCGCATGACAGTAATTTGCCATAAGCTCTTGTTTTTTTATTTATAATAAGCGAATCAATGAAAGGGAAAGTATACCCACCAAGACGATCACCAATAAGCTTTTTGAAAGAATAGCAGCTAAAAGAGTAGGAACTGAAGCCAAAGCATTTTCGAGATTGATTTGCGGCAGATGTCCGATGTTTTGGGTAAATAGACTGCTGAACCATAAAGCAGACATAATGACGATTGGGACAAAACTTAAATACTCAAGCAACGGTTGCGGTAAATCGAATTTTTTCAGTAAGACAAACGGTAGGACCCTAGAAAGCCAAGTCGCTAGAGTACAACCTAAAATAGTCAGCAATGTAAACTCAAAAGAAGGCATGTTTGATCCACACCCCCAATCCGCATCCGATCAGTGTCACAACTACGATCACTAAGTTGCTTGGGATAAAAATCAGTCCGACATATACCAGAATCAAAGTGAGACCAATCAGGATCAACTGTAATCGTTTAGAGGTGTTTCTATCAGAAATGACTTGAAGATAAAGTAAACCGATAAACATAGCGACGATGGCGAAATCCAAGCCAAACTTTTTCGGATCAGTAATAAAATTACCTAAAAGTGCGCCAACAAGAGAAGAACCCACCCACGTCAAATAAGAAATCCAATTAGCTGTATTCATCCAACGAAAGTTTAACTTTTGTCCCGTATAGTTCAATTTATTCATTCCCAGTGCGAAACTTTCATCTGTCAGCAATGTGCCAATTAGCAGATTTTGAAGCAGCCGATTTTTCTTGAAATAAGGGGCGATCGTCATACTCATCAAAATCATTCGGGAATTGACTAGAAAGGTCGAGAGAACGATGGAAAGCAGTGGACTATGGCTAGCAAGCATGCTGACTGTGATAAATTGGGCGGAACCAGCATAGATCAGCAGGGACATCAACGTGACGACCAGCGGATGAAACCCGGCAGCTTTTCCAACGATACCAAATGCAAGTCCAATACCGATATAACCAAAAACGGTAGGTAACGTGTCTTTGATCGCAGTTTTTATATCTAACTTTTCATCCAATAACAAAACTCCTTTAGCACGACATAAATTTTCATAATTGTCGTCAAACTTGTGAATATTCTAAATTTTTGTTTAACGTTTGTCAATGGTAAATAGTTCATACGAGGGGAATACTTAGAAGATAAAATTCTACTAGAAAAAACAAAAATGAGTATTTTTCATATAGCGAAAATAAAATAACGCATTATATGCATCATTTTACCGCTTATTCTTTATTCCCTAATGGATTACAAAATTATAAAACAACTATTATGATTAAGTTTTTTTAAAAATACTGGTAAATGAACAATCGGTTTTAACAGCGATGATATTATGAAAAACAAGGAACGTCTTACGAAAAAAATGATTTTTAGGAATGAAAAATGAAGATCTGATGGATTGGTATATGTTACTTCATACAAAATCATGTTGCGATTGTTTTCAATTGAAGGAGAGCCATATTTATAAAGGAGTTGGCAAAATGGAAGTATGGGAGATCATCGAATTTGTTCGAAAGCAAAAAGGTATCTCCGTAGCAGAATTATGCGGAAAGGAAGTCAGCCGATCCGTTTACGAACGGTTTGTAAAAAATCAAGCAGACACGACAGTTAGCAAATTTTCATATTTTTTACAAAAACTCAATCTTGGTTATGATGAACTGAGGATATTCGATTATCCGCCGGAAGTGGCAAACATGGACCGGATGATGAAAGAAATGGTTTTAGCATTTATGAATCAAGATAAAGAAGAATTGCAACATTTGATCAGCCTGTGCGAAGAAAAAGGAGACATCACTCAAAAGGAGAGACATCTAGCTAGTTTATGCAAATTACTGATTGCTCGTATAGTAGATGAGCCAATTGCTGTTGCTGATTCAGAAGTTTATCAGTATCTGATTTATGCACAGACATGGACGAATTATGAGTTGGTGTTATTCAATCATTGTATGTATGCTTTTGATCCATTCTTTATCGATTTAGTGTTAGATAAAGCATTAGTCAGTATTTCCGCTTATCAAAACAGCAAGGATCGAAAGAATGAGAGCTTTCGGATGCTGGCAAATGCGATTATCCATTTTATCCAGCAGCAACAACGCGGACTAATTTGGAAATATATCTCAAAACTTGAAGCAGTCTTTTTAGAAGAAGATATGTTCTTTGAACGAAATCAGTATTCCCTACTCACTGGAATCTGGGAGATGATCAAAGGAAATGAAAAAGGAAGACAAAAAGTAAACCAAGCGTTGCAGATTTGTCAGCAACTTGGTGCAACGAAATATCATAAAATGAATCATGATCTTTTGAGAAATGTAGAAAGAATCTATGAAATCGATTTTCAATTAGACGAATTACTAGTAGTAGACAAATAAAAAGACAGACAGCCGAGGTATTACATCAAATACCTTGGCTATTTTTTTGCATGAAAAATATCAAAAGGATAATGAGACAATAAAAAACCAAATCAAAAAAATTTTTTCAAATATTTACGTACTTAATAAATGGGAGAATATTCACCACATATAAAACGAAGGAGGATCATCTGCATTTACAAGAAGGAATATTCGTTCCGGATAGAAAGTAAAGGGGGATAGAGGAGTATTGTCAGGTAAAAATTAGCTGTTTTTTTATATTTTTTTGAAAAAGAACATAAAACATTAAAATATCAGCCAGTATTTAAGAATTATTTCAAAGTGATTTGTAATAAATTTAAAAAGGTCATACTTAGAAAAATATGTGAGATTAGAAATAATTTGTATAGTTATTTTTCTTGGGTTTTTGACCAGTCAAAAAAGGAGGGAGAAGGAGGTAAAATAACACATCGTATACGACACATGATGTGCGTGAATGCTACATTTTGACCACAGAGACAAAAAATAGTTTATGATGTACGCGTAACAAAAAATAACTTTTTATTAGGAGGAACAAACATGGCAGGAGCAATTGCAGTCACACCCGAACAGCTTAAATCACAGGCAAAGGTCTACCAGCAGGCAGCATCTCAAATCCAAGATGCGATCAGAAAGGTCAATTCCATGAACCAACAAATCGCTCAACAATGGAAAGGGCAAGCCTTCCAAGCATATTTAGAGCAATACAATCAGCTGGAAGGAAATGTCAAACAGATGGAGCAGTTATTGGAAAGCATCAATCAACAGTTGAACAAGTATGCTGACACTGTGGCAGAGCGGGATCGTCAAGACGCTGGCTCATTTGGATTTTAAGCAATAAGGCAATAAGAATTATTCAGTTTTGAGTGATCAGCAGACACATGACATCATCAAGCATGGTCGTTCCTCACGGCTTAATATCGTAAGAAAAAATGGATGACAATGTTTTTCTGCATTTTTTGATGGAGTTCGCTTCTCACTGAAAAACTGAATCGGCACATGAAGCCAGATTCAGGAGCAAGAAGAGGCTGGATACACTATTTTTCCAGCCTCTCCTCACTGTTCCTTCTTTTGGCTAAAAGTGCGCTGAGAAACTATCTGCACTAAGGCCAATTTTTGTACAAACTTTTGAAGAAGTTTCTGCAAAAATTTGTCTTACTGCGTAGAGCCAATTGTTTTTAACCTCATTTATTTTAAGGAGTGGAAGAGTTTAGATGTTAACTGATTTTAGAAGGAACATTTCATTATTTCTAACAATTGCCGCTAGCTTATTTTTACTGCTTTTCTTTCTTTACTTAGGATTCAAAGATGATAATGTCACGATCAGTACAACTGATTCTACAGGGAAAATGCAATATGCACTAGTCAACGAAGATAAAGGAGCAGTCTTTGAAGGCAAAAATTATTCATTAGGTTCGGATTTTGTGACATTGATCAATAAAGACAGTAAAAATCGCTGGGAAACCACCACTCGAAACATCGCTACAGCTGGTGTAGAAAGCGGGCAATTTGATGCGCAAATCATCATTCCCCAAGATTTTTCTGAAAAATTGCTCTCGCTGCAAAGTATCAATCCGGAAAAAGCATTGATCGAATATCAAGTTCGAGATGGACAAAATGAAATCACGAATCAAATGATTCAAGACAATGTCAACACGATCTTAACGGACTTCAATCAGCGGATTATCCAAATGTATTTTTCCAGTATCGTCGGGAATTTATTTGAAGCACAGCAAAACGTGAATCAAATCGCCGGAACACAAGTAAACTATCAGACGAATTTGGAATCATCTATTTACAGTCCATTCAAAGAAATCCCAGGCAATTATACGAATGTGCTGGAAACAGCCAGTATTTTAGACACAGACAATCAGTCTTTTACTGCCCAGCAGCAAGCCTTTGTCCAGTCGGTCAAAGAGTTGCTGGACAGAAACAATCAAGGATTAGAAGGAGGCAGCCAATCGACTGAAACAGTCAAAGAATCGGTCGAAGACTACACGAAGCAGGCAAATGAAAAACTGAAAGAATCGATCAGACAATTCAATGATCAAGTAGCGATGCAAAAAAAACAGCTCAACGAACAATGGGAAACAGATACGGCAAACTATAAAAAGCAGCATGATCAATTGAATGAAACAATCTTGTCCCAGTTGGGTGATTTTTATACCAGCAATGAACAAGAAAGCACAGGTGTGTACGCCGGATTTTTATCAGAATCGGTTCTTTTCCAAGTGACACAAATAAAAAGAATCACGGAACTTCAGGCAGAAATCGCTGAGCTACAAGCCCAGACAGAACAGTTGACCCAGTTGAAAAGCCAGATTGCAGCGACTTATTATAATGATCCTGCAGCTACTCCTGATACAGCAACCACCGAGCAAGTGAAAACAGCTATCCTCCAGCTGATTTCCGATTTGGGAGGAAACACACCCAAATTGAACGCTGAGTATCAAGGAACACTAGAGACCTCATTGGCTCAGATTCCAGACAAGAGCTTGGAACAGTTAGTGGACGAATTAGCAAAACAGCAAGTGATCACACCTGATCAAGCGTCCCTTTACTTGGATGAACTGGCAATCGTCCGAAAATACGCCAATGATTTGAACAAGCCATTGGGAAAAGAGGTCCATTTCACGTATTTAGATCCTAGACAAGGACATCCTGAAATGATCACCATTCCGCAGCAAACAGTCACGCTTTCCATGGACCCGACAAAAGGGAATACCTATTCGATCCAATTACCAGCTGATTCGCAAGAACAAGTCAGTGTGATGCTAGATGGTCCCAAGCTGCAAGAAATTGAACAGTTAGTGAATGATGAACTGCATCCTTATCGCTATCAAACTACAATCATCGACCATTCAGATCATCAATTTACATTCGCAGCACCTGAAAAAATCGAAGAAACGGAAGAAAGTACGCAAGATTCAACAGATGACCCACAAGAAAAAGAATTGCCGAAACAGGTGACATTCACGGTCAACCTACCGATTATCTGGCATTTGAACTCAATAGAACAAGCGACATCTTATAATGAACTTCACTATTCATGGAGCAGGAACGAAACGGTCCAAAGCGATCATCACTATGCCGTCTATCTCCCGATGGATCAGCCGCTGATCGATGATGTGCCTAAAATTCTGACACATTTACAAGTACTGGATACTGCTGCGCAGCAAATCGCGACTCTTTTCGGTAATCCGAACCAGTCGTTATCAGTCCAGTCTTATGCTGCCATGATCCGTGCATCAGAAAACCAAGGGAAAACAGTTCTGGAATTAGCTAAAGACCAATCGATCTATCGTCGGTATGACAATATTACGAATGACGAGAAACAAACGGTCATTACCGATAAATTATATGAAGAATACAAGAAATCAGGAGACAGGATCTACAAGGACACCGAGACTCAGATCAATCGACTGCAAGCGGTCATTGGGCATGAAACAGATCAGAATAAAGAAGAAGCCAGCCCTACGCTTTATGGCACATTGAATCTGATGTCCATCCCGGAAAAACTGCTACAGGAAGCAGATAAATTGAATCGATGGTTCACAGATGCCAACCGGCAAATCAAGGATTCATACAATGCATGGGGCGAAACAGCAAAAATCGAAGCCGCATCAGTGATCAATGAAGAAAATCCGCATCCTGAAGAAAACGAGACGAAACAAATTGCCACCCAAACAGAGTCTTTAGTCCAAACGATGCAGGAACTGATGCGATCATCCAAAGAAACGGCTGCTAGCACCGAGAAATCTGCTGCAGAAGTCAAAGATATCGCGCCGGTAATCGAAGAATTAAAAACAACGACAGCTGATGTTCAGACAAATGCAACAACGATCCTCACCAATCTGGATCAATCGATTCAACAATCGAAGCAAATAACGAAAGAAAACGAAGAATATGCAAAGACCTTTGAAAAAGTGTTATCCAACACGAAAAACGGCGGAGCAGACAATACACAAGTTTTCCATTTTCTGTCACGGCCGATCCAAGGAAAAGGTGTATTCGGGCAAACAAGACAAATCTCATTAGTTCCTTATTACGCAACATTAACTGGCGCGATTCTGCTTATGGTCGCAGGGCTTTCATTACTAGGATTTATGAAAAAACGTAAAGTGACAGAAGCCAATCTGTTGGTTCAGCCGACAAGGATATGGCTGAACGTTCCTAATGTCTTCCTTCTTTCGTTTGTGACGATCTTACTTGCCGGTTTTTATGCTGGTGCTACCAGTGCAAGTGCTGGCACAGCGAATCGCTTGTTGTGGTTCAGCTATGCCTTTTTGACCTTTGCCAGCATGCAGCTGCTTGTCACAGGCTGTTTACGGCAATTCAAGAAACTTACCTTATATGGTTACGGCATCGTTCTAGGATTGTATTTCATACTCACACCATTATTAGGAGTGACGGTCAAAATAGGTTCATTCACCGAGTTTCTCTATCGGCTGTCACCGCTCCAAAATATCCAAAATGGTTTTACAGTCCTGCTGAATGGCGGCCGTATCAGTTGGGTCAGTTATCTTGTGATCGCCATCCTTCTTGTTTTAGGACTGTTTCTGAATCTCATTGTTCTTCCTGAAGAACAAGATAGAAAAGAGCGTGAATCATGAATAAAAAAAGAAAAATCTGTCGGATCATCGGTATTTTGAGTGTTCTTTTTCCTATTAGCTTCGACGGAACACGTGTGCATGCTGAACAAGGGTCTCTTACAATCAACAATCAAGTAATCTATGAGGATCAGCAAACGGAAGCAGGCGGAAACGAGGTCTCATTTGCCATCAACGACTTGTTTTTGGCGGAGAAAGAAGCGAAAGATCAGCAATTGAAAGCAAAACAAAAAGAACTGGTCTCAACTGCACAGGAAAAAGTATTTTTTGAGGAAACGACTGAGCCAGAAGCTCTTGACCAAAAAGTAATGCCTTATCTCTTCAAAGAAGGAGACACTGTTGCTTCAGTCCAGAGCACTTCTTCTTCAACCATGCAGCAAAGGAAAGTAAATCAGCTGGTTACCTTTAGCGGCTATGTTCTTGGCGGAAGCCTATGCATAGGAATCGGTCTATTTTTAGGGAAACAATTAGCTTATCACAAAAATAAAAGGAGCAGGAGTGGCGTGTAGCATGGAAAAAGGTACAACAATCAGTATCAGTCTGCATACAGCTGATCGGATCATCGATCTGAAAGTCCCAAGCCAAGTCACTGTGGCACGGCTGAAAACAATTTTACAAGAGTCGTTTCCAATCATTCATATCCGACTTCCCGAAAATTTTGAATTGACTCTTTTGAATAAACCCATCCATTTGAGAAATGAGGCCATCTTAGCTGATTATTCTTTAGGCAATGGCGATCAGTTACAAGTGATCGAAAGACAAAAAAACAGGGAGGAAAACCCACTGTGAGAGAAATACAGAACATCGACCAAACCATTGGATTTATGAATGAGACTAACGCTGTAGAGGTGACTCTGCAGGCCAATCAGTATAGGCTGGACAAACTGACACAGTATCAGCACTTTTTAGCACCTGGTATCCGAATGCTGTCAGGAGAGATTATAGAAGCAACAGAAGAAAAGCTGGTTATTCGCTATAAAAAAGAAACGGATACCTTGCCGCTTGAGCAAGTCGTCAAAAAGGAAGAGCTCTTCCACCGTTTGCTGCTGGCACAAAAAATCCATTTCTTAACGGATTTTCTACACCGTCCAGCTCAGCCTTTCCTCCATCCTGCTAATCTATTCGTTCGTGGAGAAGAACTAGTTATCGGGCACCGAGGATTTATGGAAACGATCGTCCCTTATATCAATGAAGAAGATGATTTTATCAAGCAATATCGGGCACTGGTCCTTTATATCTTGCATTCTAGATTAAACTATGAACTGCTGATCGAAGGCAGCGGTACGCTGAAAGATGCCTTTACAAAAAAAATAAACGAAGCAGATACGATCGAAATCATTGATCAGTTGCTGGCAACGGAGATTCTGAAGCAAAAGCAAAAACGTGCCAAAGAAACACAAGTAGTCAGTAAAAGAAATCATCAGATTTTTAAGTGGAGCAGCTTGGTATTGGGGGTATCGACAATCGGATTTGCTGTTGCGACAGGGATCTATGCTCTGGATAAACTCCCGGCACAAGAGCGTATCAGTTCCGCTGAGACACAATATATCGCCAATGATTACGCTGGTGTTTTGAATACGTTGAAAGAAGACGAACCTGAAAAACTGCCCACTGGTGCTAAATATGTTGCCGCAGTCAGTGCCGTACAACTGGACAATTTGTCCAATGAACAAAAGGCAGCTATTTTAAATAACTTGTCCCTTAAATCGAGCGACAACACATTGCTTTACTGGATCTATGCCGGAAAAGGGAACTTCGATAAGGCACTGGATGTCGCTAAGAATCTTGGTGACAATCAATATATCTTACACGCCTATACCAAGTTATACGATGCAACAAAGACCAACAACAAGATGAAAGGTGAGAAAAAACAAGAATTGCTCACAAAGTATGAAGAAGAGATCAATAAATACATGAAGTTGTTAGGAGGAGAAGATGGAAATGAAGCCAACTGATCGGTTCGTCCCATTAAGTGATCAAATCCGGACATCTGTAAAGATCCTCTTTGATATTTTTTATTTTGGTGAAACGTTCGTCCATGAACAACTCACCGAGAAACAGCGTCAAGTCGTACTTAACGGTCAAAGCTTCACTTATGAAGACCAGAAGTTATTGTGTGACGGAAAACCAATCAAGTCAGATGAACACTTGCTGATTTTAAGACATGAAGAGCTGGAAACTGTTTTTACGAATAAGCCAAAAAAAGATTTTCTGATCTCCGGAGCGAAAAAATCGGCAGTTTTTTTAGAAACAGATGCATTGATCTCAATTCCTATCGATCCTAAAACCAAAGAATATCAGCTGAAGATCTATCCGAGTAAGGAACGTGTTTACTATAACGATCAGCTTATACAAGAAGGTACATTTTCCTTTGGCGTAGGAGATCGGTTGATGGTCGATCGTTTAGTGATCGAAGTCCGGGAAAAGCAGCTGCGTTTCACCAGTCTGGGCACAAACTATCAGCTGGATCCATGGAAACTGGTAGAAGAAACGTTTCTTCCGGAATATCCGGATGATTTCCCATTTTTTAGAAGAAGCCCGCGTATCCATTTGAAAGAACCAGCGAATGAAATCGAGATCCTTGCACCGAAACCAAAAGAAACAGAAGGCAGAAATGACTTATTGAAAACAATCGTGCCACCACTTGGTATGGTCGTTTTAAGCGGTGCCACAAGTTTTCTTAGCGGAGGAAACCCGATCATGATGCTGAGCATGGGTGGTGCGAGTCTATTGACAGCTGGTTTTTCAGTTTCCAGTTATCTGACCAATAAAAAAGAAACGAAACGAACAAACGAGGAACGGGAAACCACCTACCGCCAGTATATGCTTCAAAAAAAATCAGAACTGAACAAGCTGCAGCAAAAACAAAAAGAAGCGTTGGCGTACATGAATCCTTCTATAGATGATTTGGCTGTGATGGCTAAAGAATATCATGCGCGGATCTATGAGCGTATGAGCCGCAATGAAGATTTTTTGAATATTCGAGTGGGCACAGGAGAGATCATCTCCAGTTTCAAGACGAACTACCAGCCAGCAGAAGAAGATGATTTGAGCAAAGAAGCAGAAGAACAGCTCGTCTGGCCTTATAAACAGTTGGACGAAGCGCCAATCGTCGTTCCGCTAAAGGATCAGACGCTAGGATTAGCAGGACCATCTGCTGTACTGCGAACCGCCGTCCAAACCATCCTTTTCCAATTATCGGTTCTTCATTCGTACCGAGATGTCGAATTCATCACATTGGTTCCGGAAGCGGATTATCAAAAGGAGTGGAGTGCCTGGCGCTGGCTGCCCCATACGAAGATCCGACATTTGAATCTTCGGGGAATCGTCCATCACGCACAGTCACGGGACATGGTCCTGAATTCCTTTTATCAAATGCTGACAAAGCGACGCCAGCAAGTCAAAGAAGCCGGAAATGAAACAGTTGTTTTTCAGCCGCATTACATTTTTTCAATCCTTGATGAAAGCTGGCTTTCAGGTCATGGATTGAATGAATTTCTGGCTGAAGACATGAGTCCGTACGGTGTGACAGTCATTTGGGGAAAAGAAGCCTTGAACATGCTGCCGGAGACAACGACAACGCTCATCGAATATCAAAGTAGTGAATCTGCTACCCTGATCAATCAAAACAGCGAATACATCAATCAGACCTTCTTGCCAAATCATCTACCAACTAGCTATCCACTGGAGCAAGCCATCCAGCGTTTAGCGAACCTGCAGCACGTGGAAGTGGAGAAGAATGCGGTGCCGGAAAGTCTTAGTTTATTAGATCAATACGAAGTGAAAAAAATAGAAGAACTTTCTATTCGGACTCGCTGGTTGAAAGCTGAACCAAATAAATCAATTCGTTCTTTGATTGGCTGGAGAGGAAAATCTGAGTATGTCTATTGGGATCTACATGAGCGGGTTCATGGCCCACATGCACTCGTTGGAGGAACGACTGGTTCAGGAAAATCGGAGTTTTTGACCACCTATTTGCTAGGTTTGGCGATTAATTTTTCTCCAGAGGATATCGGAATGCTGATTATTGATTGGAAAGGTGGAGGAATTGCAAATACATTAGAAAAATTACCTCATTTCATGGGGGCAATTACTAATCTAGATGGTGCAGGGACGGCTCGTGCATTGGCAAGTATCAAAGCAGAACTGAACAAAAGACAAAGAGAGTTTGCTAAATATGGAGTAAACAATATCAATGGATACATGAGTTTATATAAACAGCGTCTAAACCCTAATCCAGCTATCACTTATCCTAGTAAACCATTACCACATTTGATTTTAGTTTCAGATGAATTTGCTGAATTAAAAGCAAATGTTCCTGAATTCTTAGAAGAATTGACCTCAGTAGCACGAATCGGCCGATCGCTAGGAGTCCATTTGATTCTAGCCACACAAAAGCCATCTGGTGTGGTAAATGATCAGATTGAAGCAAATAGTACAAGTAAAATCGCACTTAAAATGGCTAGCGTCCAAGATTCGAATGAATTACTAAAAACCCCAGATGCTGCTCAAATCATAAATCCTGGTCGTGGTTATCTTAAAGTTGGCGAAAATGAAGTATATGAATTATTCCAAAGCGGTTATGCCGGTGTTTCATATGATCCAGACAAAATAATCGAAGAGAATGTGGACGAACGGATTTTTATGATCAATGATTTAGGGCAATCAGAGGTGCTCTATGATCCTGGTGAGGAAGTGATTCAAGGAAAAGATACTAGCGAATTACCAACGCAACTAGAGGCAGTGATTGACAAAATCGATCAAATTTTTCAACAGTCGGATTATATCCTCCCCGAGAAGCCTTGGTTACCCAATCTGGAAGACCAGATCGTGACGCCGACTGTAAAAGAAACGAAAGAAAGAAAAATGGATATCCCGCTTGGAGTAGTAGACATACCGTCCAAACAAACACAAGAAATCTATAATTATGATTTGGTAAAAGCTAGCCACACTGCTATATTTGCAAGTCCGGGGTACGGAAAATCAACAATATTGCAAACGATTACGATGAATCTTTCACGTCAGAACACGCCGGAACAAATTCACTTTCATTTATTGGACTTTGGGAATAATGGTCTATTGCCATTAAAAAATTTGCCTCACACAGCAGACATTGTCACTTTGGAGGAAGACGAAAAGCTGCAAAAAATGTTGGATAGGATTTCTCTTGTATTAACAGAAAGAAAACAGTTATTCAAAGAATGCGGCGTAGCAAATCTTGAACAATATGAAACAAAAAGGCAAATAACATTACCAATCGTTGTTACAGTTCTTGATAGTTATGATGGTCTAAGCACGGATGATACGCGTAAGGAAAAAATCGATGGACTACTCCTGCAGCTGCTTCGTGATGGTGCGAGTTTAGGATGCTATCTTATTTTTACTGCCAATCGAGTAGGTAGCATTCGTATGAATATGCTGAGTAATATTTCTACCAAAATAGCTCTATATTTGAATGATGAAACGGAAATCACCAGTTTAGTAGGTCGTGCAAGCCTTGTTCCTCAAGCAATTAATGGGCGTGGCCAAGTTGTGCTCGATGAACCCGCAGCTATCCAAATTTATTTACCAGTGGAAGGAGAAAATAATGCAGCAATTCTTGAACATTTAGAAAAAGAAGTATCTTCGATGGAACAAGCGTGGAATGGCGTAAGACCAGAAAAAATTCCGATGGTTCCAAGTGAATTGACGTATGAAACATTTAATGGATTTGTACCGAAAAAAGAAATAGATGCGTTTTATTTAGGGTTGAATAAGTTATCATCAATACCTGAGTCTTTCCATTTATTTCAAGGAAAAACATTGGGGATTTTCACAGAATCCAATAGACAATTCCAACTATTGACTCCTTGGTTTATCCAACAAGTCACAGGGGTTCAATCAGAAGCAGATGTTGTCATTATTGATGTTTCAGGTACTTTAGAGAAAATAGCTGACAAGGTAGCAGTTTACATTGATCGAACACAAATCAGTCACCAAAATGTCGAATTGAAAGAAGCGATAGACGCTATGTTAGAAAGTAACGTGAAGAAGCGTTTGGTGGTTGTGAATGGGTTAGTGAATTTTACAGATAAATTATCTTTGGACGCTGAAGAAGTTGCGCAGGTATTAGCCAACGGGAAAGAGCAGTTACAAGTAATCGTTTTTGATAATTTAACAAAAATCGATGCAACTTATGGTAGTTTTGTCACCTTACTCAAAGAAAATATATCTCAAATACTTTTTGGAGGTATTTTGCAAAAGCAGTCTTTTGTGGGAAACATCCCGTATAACCAACAAAATTTACCTGTACCAAGAAATGTTTTACATCGTTTAGAAGAAGATAGTTTAGCACAAATCGTGATTCCAACGGAGGTAAAAGATTGATGGAACAATTAAGTACAGCATTTTTACCATTAGGGAGTATGGTACGTTTAGACAACGAAGAAATATACGGCACAAGGCTTTATCTGGTTGTGGCACGAGCTATTGCTAAAAATGAACAGGGAAAGATCATCTCAAGATACAAAGTAGCACCACATCCTTTTGGAGATATACCCAGTGAGGAGATCTTTTCTATTGAATTTGGAGATATTTTAGACGTTGTTTTTGAAGGCTATTCAAATGAAACAGATTCTCAGTTTTTAGAAGAGTTGATTAGGCGAATGACTAACGCAATGGCAAATCCAGCTTCTTCTGTAGAGAAGATGACTCCAGAACCTCAAGAAACAGAAGAAATCCAAGATGAGTATGAAGATGAGAAGCTAAAAGAAGATCCGTTCTATAAATTTAGAAAGCAAGAGGGATAGTTTATGGTAAAAATCGCTTCAAACCAAGGAGCAGCTCAAGCAGCAGCTTCGGGGATAAATAAAGTATCTATTAGCAGTGGGTACCAATGTACATTAGAAAAAAGTAATCTTTCTGGAATGAAAAAAGGAGCGCAAGTGAGCAACCAGATGCTAACGAATTTATCGAAACTTGTCGACTGTACCAATATACAAGCAAATAAATTTCCGAAATTAGCAGCTGCTATTGCATCACGAGATAGCCAGACAAAATTTAAATAAGAGGTTATTAATATGGAACAAACAAACAATTCTAAGTTAAGAACCGAATATAATCAAAAAATTATAGAAACAGAACAACAAATAGACGTATTGACCCATACAAAAAGACAATTACAAGATTTATCTGAGTTGCTAGAAGGTGACTTAATGCGAGACTTGCGCAACTTACAAAACTTGAATCAAGAACTAGTTAGCGGTGGCAATAGAGAAGCTAGCTGGTTTCAAGAAGATTTGACTGATAGGCAAAGGAAATTGAAACAATATTTACAACAAAAGAATCAAGAGTTCAACCAAGAATGCTTTAGTATGACAGAACAGTTAAACGAAGAACGAATACAATTTCAAGAGGAAAGGAATAAGCTTCCATGGGACTAATCTACTCCAGCAAAGACGCTTCAACTTTAAAAAGTTCGCTGTCTGCCAATCTATCCATCGCCCGAACGACTATCAGTCAACTGAATGTAGGGAGCCAACAACTGATCGCTGCCATTGATGGTCATACCTTGTCCGGGGCTGCTTACAATGCAGGAAAAGGGCTGTTTTCAGACTTGATCCTGCCAACCATCAAACGTGTGTCTAGTGCTATCGACACGATCCAACAGGAGCTGAACCAATTTTCAGCAGCCAACAGTTTCATTGCTAGTGAAGGCTATTTGGATGAAGAGAATCTGCAGCAGCAATTGACCATCTTACAACGCTCGAAAGTTTCATTGGAAAACGCAGCTCACACAGCAGGAGCCTTAGCCAATATCCCGCTCCCGACAATCGCGGAAATGTTAAGAAACCAGCAACAAGATTTCTTGAGAAGAGCCAAAAGCTATCAGCGAGATATCGTACGGATACAAAAGAAATTGAACCAGTTAAAAGAATTCGATGCAAAAACGAAGCACTTGTTTACAAGCAGCTTAAAAGAATTGGAACTTGCAATGCAAGCGGTGATGGTGTTGAACAACACTACAGTCAATAGTGATGGTACGTATGTATTGCCGAAAGGGTTTGATAGAAGTTGGTTTGAGCAAATAAAACCAAATGCAAAAGAACAGATCGATGCATACAGCAGTAATGCTTTCCTGGAATTATATCAGCAAGTAGAAGAACTAATGAATCCATTGAAAAGTGGAAAAACAGAAAATATGAAACGATTAGATCAATTATTAGCACTATATCCAAAGGCATTGGTAGATAAGTTAATGAAAAATGACGAATTTTGGATGCTTGCGGATAAGTTGCCTTCGAAAGCACAAACCAAGTTAATCAATGGATTAGCTAAATATGAATCATTTGGACAAGCTATAACCCAAGGAAAATGGATTCCTAAAATAGACACCCTTGGTAAAGGGTATCAATGGTTCAACAAAATGACGAATCCTATAAAAACTTATGTCAATGAAAGTTTGAAAAATTCTCAATTTATACAAGGAGCTAAGAATTGGGGAGTGGCGAAAGGATTAGGTTCAGCAGCCCAAATAGCGACCTATGCACAACTTGGGGTGACATTTGTCTCGAGTGGTGTCAATGAATATGGAAAAACAGGTAGTATCGGCAAAGGAGTGATTGGCGGGGCGATTGACACAGTGAAAAGTATCGGACCGTTGGAGGGAGCTACACTAGGAGCAACATTAGGAACGGTTATACCAGGTATAGGTAATGTCGCGGGTGCCGGTATAGGATTTACTATTGGTGCAATCAATAAGTTACTGCAACTTGCTAAACCTGATTTGTATGACAATATCAAAGACGGAGCTTACAAACTGTGTGATAAAAGAAAAGAATTTACGGAAAGTACCTTGAAAAACGCAGGTAAGGTAGTGAAACAAAATATAGGTACGGTGAAGCAAGCATATGAGGATGTTCAACAAGTAGGTAAATCAATCGGAAAGGTCCTATCTTCGGTAAAAATACCGAAAATTAGTTTTGGGTGGTAAGAAGTATGAAAACTTTATTTACAGCAACTTTTGAACAAAGTTTGAACTTACAAGATGATAAGTTAATCAAGTATATGAAAAAAGACGTAGAACAACCTGGAAAAAAAGAAAAGCCAATATTAGTAAAGATATTAGCAATCTTGCTAGTATCTTTACAGTACGGATTTGTAAAATTTACTGAATATGGAATAAAACATCCTGATAAAAATAGCTTCTTACCAACGCCTACATTTAATTTTTTACCAATATCTGTATTTATAATTATGTTGAGCATGTATTTAGTAATATGGACAGTTACTTTGTTAAAAAGGTATAAAGAACTCAAGCTATATTTTTCATATATAAACACGGTAAATATGCTCATTATGTTATTGATAACATTGAATCTTATGTTTATAACTTTTTTCTTAAAATCACTCACAGTAATAGGGATAGGGGTGTTGATAGGAATTTTAATGTTCACAGGGTATGTAGTATTTGGAACTAAAAAACGATCATTAGAAAACGTCTTATACGAAACAAAGACTAAGAAAGATAAAATAGATAAATTGGTAGAAAAAGTATTAAAACTAGTGATGAAATATGGCTGGCTAGTTGTAATTATAGTTGCGCTATGGAAGCTGATTTTCCCAAACAGTAATGAGGTACGAACAGATATTATTGGATTTATAAGCTTATTAGGTATGTGGATAGTCGCAGATATAGGATTCATTGTAGCAGAAGCCTACTTATTCTTCCCATATCTTTTACACGGTTATTACAAATATAAATATCCTGAAGAATATCGCGAATGGGAAGGTAAAACACAATTGGAATGGTACGGAGAGAAGTACTTTAACAAGCATATCAAAGGCACAGAAAAAGAGGAGAAAATAAATGACTGAAAAACAAGAATTATTACCATTAGGAAGCATCGTGTTATTGGAAGAAGGATTACAGAAATTAGTAGTAGTAGGGCGAGGTGTGGTATACACAGATCAAGTGACTGGAAAAGATACGTTTGCAGATTATATGGCTGTCTTATATCCAACGGGCTTGAATCCAGAAACGACTATTTTCTTTAATCATGAAAACATCGATAAAGTAGTATTCAAAGGATATTCGGATGAAGAAGAGACTCGCTTCTTAGATGTTTACCAAGAATGGAAAAAGAAACTTGATTCTTCCGAAAAAAAAGAAAGCCAAGCGACTGAAACATTTGGCTTCTAATTGTTTTGCAAAATGTTTTAAAGAAAACAGTACTGCAATTCTTTCTAAAAAGAGGAAGGTTTCCTCTTTTTAGAAGTACAAAGTAGGACTTCAAACATTAGAACAAATTACTAGCTGTTCAAATGAAAAACAATTATACCGCGAGAACATCCATTATGATCATTTGGCACGTAAAAGAATGCCATTCGATGAGGAATTAGGAGATAGCTAATTGATTAATAGAAAAATAACATTCAATCAAAAAAAGGTCAGTCCTCATTAAAGCAAGGCTGCCTTTTTTTGATTTTAGAAAAGTTATTTTTCTTTTCCCAACTTCAACTTCCGAATGTTCAAGAAGTGCTGAGCAGTGACTGCCAAGGCACCGTATAAAATCGCATTGCCTTTCAAACGGGTGTTGCGTACCGAAATATCTTTCGTAAACTGGCTTGTCAAGTTTGCATGGATTTGTTCGATCATTTGCGGATTTTTTTCGTAAAGCTTACTGTTGATGACGATCACATCTGGGTCATACATCATGATGATATTATTGATTCCGATGCTTAATAGGGCAGCGTTTTTCTTGAGTAGAGCTGTGGCATCTGTGTCTCCCTTTTTGACATAATCAGTCAAGATATCTGAGTTGACATATTCTAACCCTTTTAACTGGGCGAATTCTTCATAAACAGCTTTGCTGGAAGCATATTGTTCCAAGCATCCTGAATTCCCACAAGGACAAGGCCGACCATTAGGGTATAAAATCGAGTGACCAAGTTCCCCAGCCTTTCCATGTTTGCCGACTTGCAATTTCCCAGATGCCACGATCCCGCAGCCAATACCACTGTGTATACTAATACTTACAAGGTTTTGATAATGGGAAGAGAAGGTATATTCTCCCAAAGCAGCCAAGTTTGCTTCGTTATGTAGGTAAACAGGAAAGTCATAATGATCAGCTAATTCTTTTTGTAAATCGATTTTGTGCAGATCATAATAGGGCGTAAAAATTGGGTGGTCTTCGAAAACTACGCCGTGTATACCGATCGTCATCCCGACAATTCCATGTGGCGTTTCTGGCAAGTCTTTTATCAATTGAAGGATCGACTGTTGAATGTGATCGAACACGTTTGCGGCATCAATCGAGATTCGACGCTTAGAGATCGAAGAGAGGACAGTGCCGTCGATATAAGAAAGCATTCCTTCTAAATAATTATAGCCAATATCAAAAGAAAGAGCTGTGGCAGATTGGGGATTGAAAGTCAACATGATCGGCTTTCTTCCTCCTGCAGTGGAGGCATCTCCGACACGGGTTTCAACAATCAGCTGATCATCTAGAAGTTTTTTAGTGATATCTGACACAGATGCTTTGTTCAACCCTGTTGCAGCGGCTAATTCTGCGCGAAATACTTCTTTTTTATCAATAATCGTTTTTAAAAGCGTTGCTTGGTTCAATTCGCGAATCGTGTATTTACTTGAGATCATAGAAGTTCCTTTCTTGGTCCGCTGCTAGTAAAACCAACGTTATATGTTAAAGTATAGCGTGTCTTATTCCATTCGACAATGAAACATTTGTTATAAAACTAGAATCAATTAAATGACAAATGAATTTTTTTGAAAGCGCTTGACAAAGATGAAGAAAGTCGCTTATGATGCAATTGTAAATTAGTTTAGTGTACTAATCAACTAAAAACAAGGAGGAACAAGATGAGTTATTTTCCAATGATCAAAGAAGTAAAGTATGAAGGGCCAAGAACAGAAAATCCATTTGCTTATCGCCATTATGATCCTGGACAAGAAATCTTGGGGAAACCAATGAAAGAACATTTACGATTTGCAGCTGCTTACTGGCATACGATGACGCAAGACGGATCTGATCCATTCGGCGACCCTGTGAATATTCGCTCTTGGGAAGGTGAGAATCCATTAGAAACAGCGAAAAACCGAGTAGAAGCATTTTTTGAACTTCTTGAAAAATTGCATATCGAATATTTTTGTTTCCATGATGTAGACATTGCTCCAGCTGGGGATTCTTTAGAAGAATTTTTCCAAAACATAGATGCCATCACAGATTTGATCAAAGAAAAAATGGAACAGACTGGGATCAAGTTGCTTTGGAATACCGCCAATTTATTTTCACATCCGCGTTTTGTCCATGGAGCAGCTTCGTCAAGCAATGCAGAAGTTTTTGCCTATGCTGCAGCTCAAGTAAAGAAAGGATTAGATGTCAGTAAAAAGTTAAATGGAAAAAACTACGTCTTCTGGGGCGGACGAGAAGGATATGAATCCTTATTGAATACGGATATGAGATTCGAGCAGGACAATATTGCACGGTTATTCAAAATGGCGGTGGCATATGGTGAAAAAATCGAGCATAAACCGCAATTTTTGATCGAACCTAAGCCCAAAGAACCTTCGAAACATCAATATGACTTTGACGCTGCTACGACAATGGCATTTATCCAGAAATATGATTTATCAGGAGACTTCAAACTCAATCTTGAAGCAAATCATGCGACTTTGGCAGGTCACACCTTTGAACATGAATTGACTGTTGCCCGATGCTATGATGCTTTGGGATCAATCGATGCCAATCAAGGGGATCTTCTTCTAGGGTGGGATACAGATGAATTTCCAACCAATATTTATGACACGACGCTAGCCATGTACGAAATTTTGAAAAATGGCGGGATCGCACCAGGAGGAATCAACTTCGATTCGAAAGTACGACGTTCTTCCTTTGAGATGGAAGATCTGTTACTTGCGCATATTGCTGGAATGGATACCTTTGCACGAGGATTGAAAGCTGCCGCCCGATTGATAGAAGAGGAGTTTTTCGAAACAATCAAAGAAGAACGTTATGCAAGCTATAAATCAGGTGTGGGAGAACGGATCATCATGGATCAGGAAGATCTTGAATCACTGACAGAGTATGCTTTAGTACATGACCAAATAAAGAATGAGTCAAGTCACTTAGAATGGATCAAGTCGCGTTTGAACGATTACCTAGTATAGAAAGGAATTCTTTATGATAAATAACCCGATTTTAACTGGATTCCATCCAGATCCTAGTGTTTGTCGTGTTGGGAAAGATTATTATATCGCTGTTTCTACTTTTGAATGGTTCCCAGGTGTCATGATCTATCATTCAAAGGATTTAAAACATTGGCACTTGGTAAGTACGCCTGTCAACCGAACAAGTCAGCTGAATATGTTAGGGAACCCGGATTCTGGAGGTGTCTGGGCTCCTGCTTTGAGTTATCACGATGGGAAATTCTGGCTGATCTATTCCGATGTTAAAGAATTGAGTGGTAGTTGGAAAGACGTGAACAATTATTTGATTACATGTGATACCATCGACGGAAAATGGACAGATCCAATCTATTTGAATAGCTCAGGATTCGATCCATCCTTGTTCCATGAGGAAGATGGGAAAAAGTACTTGGTCAATATGGTTTGGGATTACCGTCCTACTCGTCATTCTTTCTATGGAATCGCCCTTCAAGAATATTCACCAGAAGAAAGAAAATTGATTGGTCCATCAAAGATCATCTTTAAAGGAACGAATCGAAAATTGACAGAAGCACCTCATCTTTATAAAATCAACGGCTATTACTATTTGCTGACTGCAGAAGGTGGAACGAAGTATGAACATGCGGCAACCATTGCCCGATCAAAGAAAATCGAGGGTCCGTACGAAGTCCATCCAGAGAATCCGTTGATTACTTCTTGGTCATCTCCTGAACTGCCTTTGCAAAAAGCAGGTCATGGGACGTTCGTTCAGACGCATACAGATGAATGGTATTTTGTCCATTTGACAGCTAGACCACTAAAATACAAAGAAACACCGCTTTTAGAAAACAGAGGGTATTGCCCCTTAGGAAGGGAAACTGCGATCCAAAAAATAGAGTGGAAAGCCCGTCCATACCAGAACAGATGTGGGAAAAAACACCTATCAAAGAAACATTCGATCAAGAAAAGCTCCCTCTGCATTTTCAAACATTAAGGATTCCCTTTACTGAAGAAATCGGTAGTTTGACTGAGCGAAAAGGTTATTTGAGACTATTTGGTCGAGAATCATTCCATTCGCTGTTCACCAAATCTTTAGTTGCTAGACGATGGCAGCACTTTTCATTTGAAGCCGTGACGAAAGTAGAATGTTCACCTGAGAATTTTATGCAACTGGCAGGAATGACGAATTATTACAATACTAAGAACTGGTCAAGCATCCATCTCACACATGATGAAGAGAAGGGACGAGTCATCGCTCTTTTAGATTGTGACAATGGACAATTATGTGAACCAGTCGGAATCATCCCCACACCCGATAATGTAAGCGCTATATATTTAAAAACTATAGTTTCTTATGAGACATATCGTTATTCTTATTCATTCGACGGGAAAGTATGGATAGACGTTGGTCATACTTTTGATAGCTTAAAACTTTCCGATGATTATACTGCTGAAACCCAAGAAGGATTTTTCACGGGAGCATTTGTCGGTATGTTTGCCATCGATACTTCCGGCACAAGACTGGCTGCAGATTTTGATTTCTTTTCGTATGAAGAAAAAGGAGGGAAGCCATGAAACAATGGAAGAAGCTGAGTGTTGCTCTATTAGGAGTCAGTTTGATAGGCGCACTAACTGCTTGCGGAACGAGCTCTGAGCGTTCTTCAGAAGACAATTTAGAATTGACTGTGTGGACGTTCACAGACGAACTTTCGACGATGATCAATGAATATTATTTGCCAGCTCATGAATCTTTGGATTACGAGATAAAGATCGTAGAGATCCCTTCTGATCAATTTGAGACAAAATTAGATCCAGTGTTAGGAACAAGAAATGCGCCTGATGTCATTGCCTTAGAATCTGCGTTCGTAAAGAAATATGTCGAATCAGGATTGATGGCTGATCTAGGAGAATACGGTCTGGAAGAAGCGGCAAGTGATACCTACTTATATGTCAAGGATGTCGGAACTAGCAGAGAAGGGACTTTGCATGCTTTAGCTTGGCAAGCAGCGCCTGGCGGATTTTATTATCGTGCTTCTCTAGCAGAATCACTTTTAGGGATTACAGATGCAGACCAGATGCAAGAGCAAATAGCTGATTACGAGAAATTTTATGAAGTGGCAAAAGAAGTCAAAGAAAACAGTGGTGGGACTGTCCAGATGATCTCCAGTGTCCAAGACTTAGCAAAACCATTTTTTGGCATGCGGGAATCAGGATGGGTGGAAGATGAAAAGCTAATCATCGATGATAAACTTCATGAATTAATGGATATTTCACGGCGATTTGTTGAAGAAGATTTGACGAAAGATACAGAAGGTCAATCAGAAGCATGGTTTGCTGGAATGAATGGCGAGACAGACTTTGGATATAGTCTGCCTACATGGGGATTACATTATTGGTTGAAACAAAATGCTGCTTCGGCAGACGGCTCTAGAACAACAGAAGGGGATTGGCGGATGATCCAAGGACCTTCTTCTTGGTTTTGGGGTGGTACATGGATCGGTGCCACGGACACTTCAGAAATGAAAGAAGAAGCAGCAGCGCTGATCCAATATCTAACTACTGACCCAGAATTTTTGGAACAATGGGCAAAAGATACGGGAGACTTCGTATCGAATGAACGGGTAGTAGAAGCAATCAAATCGTCTTACCAAGAAGACTTTCTGGGCGGGCAAAACCATTATGATGAATTTTCTGAAATGGTCCAATCAATCAATGCAAAAATTCTAACTGAATATGATCAAACAATCGAAACGTTGTTTATCGACCATTGCTTGACACCTTATTCTAAAGGAGAGACGGACAAAGAATCGGCTATCCAAAATTTCAAAGAGGCCGTAGCAAATGCTTATCCTGATTTAGAAATCGATTAGCTGGGACAGTTGTCTAAAAGGTACAAGAAAGGAGATTCGAGTGAAAAAAGCTAGATTTGAGCGCTACAATCGTTATGGTTTATTATTCATTGCCCCATTTTTCTTAGCATTTCTAGTATTTCAGCTTTATCCGATTTTCTATACTATTTTTTTAAGCTTCACAGATTTGAAAGGATGGAATACAGAAGCCTCGATCGTCGGTTTCGAAAACTATGTCAATCTTTTGAACAATGCATTGTTCCTTCAATCAATCAGAAACACATTGATTCTTTGGGGTGTGAATTTTGTCCCTCAGATTACGTTGGCGCTTCTTTTGGCTGCTTGGTTTACAAATCTCAAATTGAAGTTGAAGGGGACAGGTTTCTTTAAAATTATTTTCTATTTGCCAAACATTATTACAGCAGCGTCTGTAGCCGTTCTATTTTTTGCATTGTTCAGCTTTCCGATGGGGCCGATGAATTTGGTCCTGACTCATTTAGGTGTGTTGGAGCGACCGTTTGATTTTTTCCGAAGTGTGGCAAGTACACGCTTGATTGTCTCTTTTATTCAGTTTTGGATGTGGTATGGGCAGACAACGATTGTACTTGTTTCAGGGATATTAAGTATCGATCAGTCGCTTTTCGAATCTGCCATGGTTGATGGCGCAAGTGATGCTCAGATTTTTCGAAAGATCACGTTGCCGTTATTGAAACCTATCATGCTGTATACTTTAGTGACGTCATTGATCGGGGGTCTGCAGATGTTCGATATCCCGTTTTTATTGACTAACGGAAATCCTGACAATAGTGTCAACACGATTACGATGTTCATCTACAAACAAGCATTTACTGGTAGTCGGAATTTTCAGATTGCTGCGACAGCTTCAGTCATTTTGTTAGGGATGTCGATTCTTTTGAGTACATTGCTTTTCCGGTTTTTCCAAGAAAAGAGCAAAGTGAGGGGAAGAAATGGATAAACACTATCGGTTGCAACGTCTGCTGATTTATGGATTCATGTTGTTACTTACGTTTTTGAGTATTTTTCCCTTTTGGGTCGTTCTGGTAAATTCCACACGTTCAGCAGAGCAAATACAACAAGGGCTATCCTTACTTCCAGGAACACAGTTAGCAGCGAATTGGCATGTTTTGAGGAATAAAGGATTCGATGTGTTCAACGGATTCCAAAATAGTTTGGTGATCTCAGCTGGTGCTACGTTATTGAATGTTTATTTCTCTGCCTTGACTGCGTATGGATTGATTGCTTACCGCTTCAAAGGAAAAAGACTTGCTTTTGCCGTTATTCTTGGATTGATCATGATTCCTCAGCAGATCAGCATGATTGGTTTTTATCAATTTATGAATCGGTTGGATTTGCTGAATAGCTATATTCCATTGATCTTTCCAGCGATTGCATCGCCTACGACTGTCTTCTTTTTGAAACAATATCTGGAGACTGTCTATCATTCCGATTTGGCAGATTCAGCGCGTTTAGATGGTGCAGGAGAGCTGAAGATTTTCCATAAAGTGATGCTTCCTTTGATGAAACCGGGATTAGCGACGATGGCTATATTTTCATTCGTGACTACTTGGAACAATTTTTTGATGCCGCTGATCTTGATCAACGATACTGACAAATTTACCTTGCCGATGTTGATCCAGCTGTTAAAAACCGATGTCTATCGTACAGAATTCGGCAGTATGTATCTAGGGATTTCTCTCAGTATCGCACCGCTTCTGCTGATTTATCTGTTTTTATCGAAGTACATCATAGGTGGCGTGACTGCAGGTGGGATCAAAGAATAGGGAAAACGGACATTGTCAGCAATCGTTTTCGATAGGATAATAAAAACAAGGCAGGTGGTTAAATGTATATTTTAGGTATTGATCTAGGAACTAGTTCATTGAAGGGATTAGTAATGGATAGGAATGGGAGGATCCAAGGTGCGGCGAGCGAAGACTATCCGTTACTACAACCAGAAGCTGGATTTAGTGAACAAGATCCCAAAGACTGGATCCAAGCTTGTGGTCAAGTGATCGAAGAACTAGCTGAAAAAGTACCTGATTTTACTCAAAAATTAGAAGGAATCAGTTTTTCTGGTCAAATGCACAGTTTAGTCGTACTAGATGAAGCGAACCAACCGTTAAGAAATGCGATTTTATGGAATGATGTGCGTACAACCCAAGAATGTGAAGAAATAATGGAAAACTTTGGTGATCGATTACTTGAGATTACCAATAATCGCGCATTAGAAGGTTTTACGTTACCTAAAATGCTATGGCTTCAAGAAAATGAGCCGGAATTATGGGCAAATGTTCGTCATGTTTTATTGCCGAAAGATTACCTTGGATTTTGGCTGACAGGAAACCAGCAGATGGATTATTCAGATGCTGCAGGTACGTTATTACTTGATATGGAAAGAAAAACATGGTCTGAGGAGCTCTTACAGACTTTCCATATCTCTCCTAAAATACTGCCTCCGCTTGTATCTTCTACTACTTGCATTGGATCGGTACGCAAAGAACTAGCAGAACAATTTGGTTTTCACAAAGAAGTAAAGGTATTTGCTGGCGGAGCAGACAATGCATGTGCTGCTTTAGGTGCTGGGATCATCCAAGATGGCGCAGCTATGGTCAGTATTGGAACCTCAGGAGTATTTTTGTCTTATGAGAAAAATAACCAAAAGTCTTATGAAGGCAAACTTCACTTATTCCATCATGCAATAAATGATGCTTACTATTCTATGGGAGTGACGTTAGCTGCGGGACACAGTCTCAATTGGTTCAAAAAAACTTTTTCCAAAGGACTTTCTTTTGACGAACTGCTGCAAGGAATCGAAAAGATCGAGCCAGGATCAAATGGATTATTGTTCACACCCTATCTCTCAGGAGAACGAACACCGTACGCCGATAGCCAGATACGGGGGAGTTTCATTGGTATGGATATTCGACATACACTTAGCCATTTTACCCGAGCGGTGTTGGAAGGGATCACCTTTTCATTGAAAGATTCGCAACAGTTGATGGAAGAACTAGCGGGTCGCAGATTTACACGTATTGTTTCGGTGGGAGGAGGCGCGAAAAATCTTGCATGGCTACAAATCCAAGCTGATATTTTCGATGCAACGATCTATTGTTTAAGTGCGGAGGAAGGACCTGCATTAGGCGCAACAATGATTGCTGCACTAGGATTAGGGTGGTTCTATACACCTGAAAGCTGTTGCCAGTTTTTTATCCAATATACAGATGCAGTGGAACCTCTCTCACAAAATGTAGAAAAGTATCGTAAAATCTATCAACAATACCGAAAAATCTATCCAGCAACGAAGGAAATCTGTCATAACTTATAAATTATAAAACAGAAGGGCTGTGACAAAAGTTTGGTCACAGCCTCTTCCATTTTCTTTATTTCAACCTTGGTTCGATTCTTTTCATCTCAGCAGTCAATGCTTTTCTGCGCGGATATTTTTCTCGAAGTTCTTTGGTCAACAATTTAGCTGTCACAAGTCCGTTTGGCAAGCTAGCCATTTTTTCTATTTGGTTGCCAAGTTTTTGGTATTCCAATTTTGTCGCAAAATTAGCTACGTTTTGACGTAATTCAAATTCATATTTTTGTAATAACTGTTTAGGACAATAGTTTTTCAAGATATCAAAGTGCCGGTCGACCATGATCAAGCTGTCTGTGCTTTTTACATAATCCCACAATAAATCATAACAACCTTCTGCTGCATAAAAGCGATCCACATTTTTATGATATTTAAGAGCTGAAAACAGTTCATTGCGTATGATCGGCCACGTTTCAGGTGGGCATGCGTTTTTTAGTTTTTCCAATGTAGGGAAGTGGATACTGTCAGATGCTAATAAACGTTTTTTCAAATTTTCTATTTTACTTGTATCATCCGTATTTTTTAAAGTAGAGCCAGTTGTTTTTTTGATGGATTTAGACTGCTTGTCCGTGTGTGTTTGTCCTTTTTTATGGGGCTCGCCTTTTTTTACAGATTTTTTTCGTTTTTTGGTTATTTTTTTCTTTTGGCTAGAGAACTCTTTTTCCTGAAATTCTTCTTTCAGGATTTTTATGGAGTAGTTTTTTGAATAAGAGGCGTCAGTATGATCGACTTGGCAGACGAACCAAGAGAACATTTGTCTTTTTTCTGCACGGGGTGCTTCTGCTAATAATTCTTTCCATAAATAATAACAATCCTCTATCAGAAGAAGTGATCGTTCGTCCGCAGGCTCCAAATAGCATGTTTCAAGAGTAGCAATCACTTCATTGATCAATTCGAATGCGGGAAGATAGGCATTTTGCTGTATAAGCGACTCAACAGCTTCTTGGATGAACGTTCGCATCTCCATGATAAACTTCGCTGTTTTCCTGTTTTTGTTTTTTCCGATAGGATGATCGTATTTGTGGATGATCGTTGCTAGTTTATCTGTGTAGTTTACTGCATGGAGCGGGATCTTCTCTTTGAAGCGTTCGATAAATTGCGGATGTTCTATAAGAATCTCTGTTAAAAGTTCCCGTACAAGAGAGGAACTAGCGGAAGAAACAAGGGAAGAGAGTTCGGAAAGCGAGTAGTTGGATTTTTTTATTGGACGTTCTTCGTAAGCGAATAAGACAGCCGCCATGTGCTTGCAGTTTTTTCCTTCTATGGCATATAGACAATCGCAAGTCATATTCGTCTTTTCATCCCATGTGATCACTACCTTATAATCTTCCGTGCCAGAAACTGTTGCGGTCAAGTGTTTGCTCGTATAGTTCAAATGACTGACAAACCCGTGCAGATGATAGCTATACCCGCGTTCCAAAATGTTTTCAGGAAAAAGCTCAAGCCAATTATTCATATAGTTCTCCTTTCATGAAACACTTGTTTATATTTAGTATAAAGAATCGTTAAAGAAAAAAGTAGCTGATTTTACCATATCTGTGAAGCAACTTTTTCTCGAATTGTCAAAAATTAATTCTGCGTTCCTTTTCTTAAAGAATGAGAGAAAAAGTAAAAAAATAGCGTATTTTAAAGATGGAACTTTTTGTTTTTTTATTTACCTGGCAAAAATGAAGGAATTTTGTTGGAAATAAATAATTGTTCCAATTGATAAAAGAGGTATGATGTAACGCAAAGAAAGATTCAAGCAGCGTTCGTATCAACAATCCGAATAGCCGCTTGCTTTGTACAGTAGATAGTAAGCGGTTTAACGAAGGGGATAAAAGCTATTTTTCCTTCTTTGTTAACTTAGAATGTGTCTTCCCCAAAATTCATTTTTTCTAAAGGTAAAACATAAGTAGGCAGATACTACCAATTATCCGTTACAAAACGCTGCTTGAGAATTTTCTTTAAATCCATACAAATTTTTCTATACCCGACTAAATTGGTTCCTGATTCATCAAGTAATTGACTTTCTTTGATAATATGATAAAAAGGCAAGCAAGGAGGAAGATAAACATGCTTAAAGATCTGAACCAATTGATTGATTACATCGAAGAACATTTGACAGAAAGTCTTACCTATAAAAAAATAGCCGAAAATACAGGAATCTCTGAATATCAGTTAAAGCGCATCTTTACGTTTATTGCAGGGATGTCTCTGATGGACTATATCAAAAACCGTAGATTGGCTTTGGCTAATCGCGATCTTCTAGGTGGGGAAAAAGTAACAGAAACGGCGTTTAGATATGGATATGAAACAGTCGAGGGTTTTTCAAGAGCTTTTCGTGATTGGTCAGGTTATCTGCCTTCAGAAATCAGCAGATATGGCATACAAAAATCTTTTCCACGCTTGACATTTTTTATTGATGTCAGAGGAGGAAAATCGATGGAATTTCGTATCGAAAAGAAAGAACAGTTTTATGTGGCAGGTGTGGCGAAAAAAGTTCCTGTCCAATTTGAAGGAGTCAATCAAGAAATACAAAAGTTAGCGCAGACGATCACGGAGACTCAAAGGGAAGAGATGCATAAGTTAGGAGATTTATATCCACATCAAGTAATCAACGTTTCTTATGGATTTGATGCAGACCGCTTAGAAGAAAAGGGTAGTTTAATGCACATGATCGGCTTTGCTACGACAAAAGAAAATCCGTACGCTGATTTAGAAATGCTTGCTATAGAAGAACACACTTGGGCCATTTTTCCTAATAAAGGACCATTTCCCCAAACTTTACAAGACACTTGGGGGAAAATCTATGCAGAATGGCTTCCTTCTTCAGATTATGAGCTAGTTGAAGCTCCCGAGATCTCTTTTACAAAATGGGGAGCGGATTTCAGTCATGTTTACAGTGAGATTTGGATTGCAGTAAAATTAAAGAAATAGTTAAAAAATAAAAGCACCTCTATGAAAAAGAACGTAACTTTGTCAATTCCCTTTAATTTTACGTAAGATAAACTTAACATAATAGAAAGGGTGGGAGAAATGGCAAAGTATAAGATTGAAGAAAAACCAGAGTTTGCAGTGACAGGTATTGGTGTGGAATTGAAAAGTAGCAATACAGATTTTGTCGGTTTGGCAGCAGAGAAGCAAGCCTTTGAGCAAAAAGTCATCAGTGACGGAACAATAGACACCTTGAAACAAGCTGCTGAAAATCATTATTTCTTTACAGTCAACGAACCCTATGACGGAAAAATGATGTACTATGTCGGTGTTCAAACGAGCCAGGATGTTCCTAACACTACGAAGATCATCCCATTTCCAAAAGGAATGTATCTCGTTGTAAGCGCTTCATCGGAGTCGCCTGAAGAACTAAGGAACGATTTGACGAATACGGCCTTTGGACATGTTTTAAGAGAAGTAGAAGATTACGCCTATGTTGATGGTCCGAATGCTGTCGTTGAAATGGGTGTTATCGATGGGAAATACATTGGAGAAATCTGGATACCGGTAGTCAACAAACCATGATAATATAGAGGCCGTGAAAGTAGCGCTTTGACCTGAGCTTTAGAGAGGAAAAATGGAAAATAGCTTTCCATATTTTGTATTTTTCAGAACTAATGCCGAGGGTCAGCTACTTGAACACCGTTTATCAAGACGTCATGACTTCAGCGCTTTGACCTGAATATTAGAGAGAAAAAAGAGGCATGACAATTCTTTTATTCTCCCGAGAATAAAAGAATTTTTGTAGACGATTCCGATCAGAAAAATGCAGGTCCAGTAGAGAGAATTATAAAAATCTCTCTACGAGGTCTGTGTTTTCTGGCCTTTTTTCTTTTTCCAAAACGGCTATTTTATGTATCAGACTATCAAGTGTGATCTTAGCCATTTCTTCTTCTGCTTTTTTCTGCAGCCGAGCGTAGCTTTCTTCTAAAGCTTCTTGGATATTTGCACCAACGACGCAATTTGGGTTTGTTTTTGGATCGACTTGGATAAGCTGTGTATTACCTTCAATGCTACGATAGACATCTAGTAAAGAAATCTGATCTGGTCTTTTGGCAAGGGAAGGTTGCGGTTTTCCGGTTTTTGTAAGGATCAAGCCGGATTTTTTGAGCTGACTCATGATTTTACGTACATTTGCTGCATTTGTTTCGATACTGCTGGCAATCATCTCACTAGAAAGCAATCGGGTATCTTGAAACATTTCAATATAGGCAAGTACATGGATTGCATCACTAAATTGCAGAGAATACTTCATCAGTTGTCATCCTTTCATTTTTTTTTGCTTGACTTATCTTACCACACTCTTTATGATAAAGGTGTAATTTATAAATGTACAGCTGTAAATCTTAACAAATAAAAAGAATAAGGAGTGGTAAATATGCATTATTTAGTAACAGGAGCAACTGGAGGTTTTGGTGGTTATGCGCTGGAATTTTTAAAAAAGATGGTTCCACAAAATGAAATCTATGCACTAGTACGTAGTGAAGAAAAAGGAGAAGCACTGAAAGAAGCTGGATTTAACATACGTATTGGTGATTATGATGAGTTAGATTCAATGAAAGAAGCGTTGAAAGGAATAGATCGATTGCTTTTTGTCTCTGGCGTTCCAGGAAATCGCCAAGCCGAACATGAGAATGTAGTGAAAGCAGCGCAAGCAGCTGGGGTATCTTATATCGCTTATACAAGTTTTGCAGATGCCGATCACTCAATCAGTGTATTAGCGCCAGATCACCAATTCACTGAAAAAACAATTAAGGATTCAGGTATTCCCCATACATTTTTACGGAACAATTGGTATGTAGAGAATGAATTACCTATCATTGGGCAAGCTTTAACAACTGGTCAATTCGTTTATGCTGCAGGAAATGGAAAAACAGGTTGGGCATTGAAACGGGAATATGCAGAAGCCGCAGCAAAAGTACTAGTAGAGAATGATTCCCCAGAAATCTTAGAATTATCCGGCCATCTAACTGACTATGAAGAATTAGCCAAGGCATTAGAGCGTGCGACAGGTAAAGAGTTAGAAATTATTGAAGCAAGTGATGTAGCGTTTGTCGAAAATCTAAAAGAAGCCGGATTCCCTCAAGCAGCAGCTGACATGTTTTTAGCGATCCAACATGATATCAAAAAGGATCAGTTAGCTATTTCCTCTGATGATTTAGAAAAAGTTTTGGAAAAACCATTAGTCTCTCTTGAAGCAGCATTGAAAGAAATACTGGATCAGGAATAATGTATAAAGAGGTTGTGAAAAAGCCGCTTAGTTTTGAGTATGAAGAAAAATTTTGTGAAAATGGCTTTCGACATTTTTGCATAAATTTGACTTCATACCGATAAACTGGTTTTTGAACACCGTTTACCAGAGGTTGTAAAAAAGCTGTTCTGCATCAAGTAATAAGAAGAGTCAAATAAAAAATAGCGCTTCATATGTTTCGTTTGGCTGGACTTATTACCGCGGAGTAGGCAGGAGAACGCCGTTTTTATTCGGAAAAAGGAGCTGAGACAAGATTTTTGTCTCAGCTCCTGTTTGTTTATCGATAAAAAAGTCTGGGGAAGACGATGGCTCAGGCTTTGTTAGAAACAGAGCCGATTTTATCATTTGCTTTTACATCACGTGCGGGTTCGATTTCTAAGCTTTGGACTTTGTCGCCATTTGTGAATACAACGACCATATCCGTGTTTTTGCCTGCAGATTGAATAGCAGCAAGATCAACTAAAGCAATCAATTGACCTCTTGCGACTTTTTGACCTTCTTCTACATATAAAGTGAATGGTTCACCTTTTAAGTCAACAGTATTGATGCCCATATGAAGCAAGACTTCGATACCAGCATCTGTTTGGATTCCGACCGCATGTTTCGTTGGGAAAATGTTTGTGATCGTACCAGCGATTGGAGAGAAGATTTCTCCATTTTCTGGTAATACAGCATAGCCGTCACCCATCATTTTTTCCGCGAATACATCATCTGAAACTTCAGTGATTGGAATCAGTTTCCCATTTGCGATAGCGTAAATATCTTGTTCGATCGTTCCGCCGGCAAATGTTTCTGTTTTAACCACGGTGTTTGTTTGTGCAGGTCTTGCTGCAGCGCCACCATGTAATTTTGCCATCTCATCTGCAACGAATTGTACTTCTGTACCTACGATGACTTGCGCATTTTTCCCATCAATGATTTTCATTCCAGGTACGCCAGTGGCTTTGATTTTGTTTTGATCGATCAGGCCTGTATCTTTGACTTGCAAACGAAGACGTGTAGTACAGTTGTCGATTGAAGTTACATTATCAGCTCCGCCTAATGCAGCGTAGATTTTGTTTGCTTGTGCAGCATATTTATTGTCTGAATTAGTCGTTGCAGTATCGTCATCTGAAAGATCTGCTTCCTCGCGGCCAGGAGTCATCAGATGGAATTTTTTGATAGCAAAGTTAAAGCCAAAGTAGTAAATTACTGCTGTTACTAACCCTTGGACGATCAACATCAATGGCTGATTCGCAATCGGATTTTTCAAAGATAGGAAGTAATCGACAAATCCGGCACTAAAGGCAAATCCTGCGGTCCAATGGAAGAATGCACTCACTGCTAAAGAAATCCCAGTGAAAATGGCATGCAAGACATATAATGGCCAAGCAACGAACATAAATGAGAATTCAAGTGGTTCTGTTACACCAGTAAAGAATGAAGCAAAAGCTGCTGCTAACATCAAGGAAGCTGTTTTTGCTTTGTTTTCTGGACGGGCATTTCTGTAAATAGCATATGCTCCTGCTGGAAGCCCGAACATCATGATTGGGAAAAATCCAGCTTGATACATTCCTGTTACGCCTTTTGTTCCTTCAGAAGCCAAGAATTTACCGATATCATTGATTCCAGCTACGTCAAACCAGAACACGGAGTTCATTGCTTGATGCAATCCTGTAGGGATCAGTAAACGGTTGAAGAAGCCATAAAGACCTGCACCAACCCAGCCTAAACTCAAAATGAATTTAGCAAAAGAAACTAAAGCAGAGTAAACCGGAGGCCATACGAGCAGTAGCACTGCACTGATCAGCAGCATGACGAAGGCAGCCAAGATTGGCACTAAACGCTTACCGCTAAAGAAAGATAAAGCCATCGGTAATTTTGCTTCGTGGAAACGATTATAAAGAGCTGCCGCAATCAATCCGGCAATAATACCAATAAATACGTTACTGATCTGAGCAAAAGATGGATCAACTGATTCTGGTTTGATATTCAATAAAGTAGCTACTGAATCAGTTTTTAAAACATTTACTGGAACTTCAAATGCAACCAACCCTGCTAAGGCAGCAGCACCTGATTTGTCCACTGACATCCCTAGTGCTAATCCAACAGCAAACAGCAAAGGCAATTGACCTAAAACTGCGTTACCGCCAGCTTGTAAAAAATGAGCGACAATGTCGTTACTATAAGATGCCCACCAGTTCCCGATCCCTACTAGCAAAGCAGCAGCAGGTAAGACCGCAACTGGGAGTTGAAGGGAACGTCCCATTCGTTGTAGATATGCTTTCAATTTTTTTCCTCCTCATGATTGTTAACATTTGTTTGTACGATTGCGCTTCTTAAACGCTCGATATGGATGGCCAAGTAACCCAGTTCTTCTTTCGTGATCGCGAGCTGGTATTCTTTGGTCAGCAACACACGGATTTTTTTAGAAATCTTATAGCTTTCTGGGTATTTTCGTTTGACCATTTCTACGATTTCCGTATCTAAGACAGCATATTGTTGCGCATGGGTTCGTTGTAGAAGCAGTCGTAAATGATTCACCAGTCTTGAATAATTCAGTGAAAATGGTTTTGAATGGATATCTGTTTCCAATTCTGATTCCACTAAATGGATGATATCAGATACAATCGTCACTTCACGGATACTGCGATGGTTATTATTTCGACCGCTTCGTCCGCTGTGGATATGGATTGCGATATATCCTGCTTCGTCATAAGTGTATGGAATCCCAAGCTCTTTCGTCAGATATTCTACTGCCCATTGAGCAATACTGAATTCATCACTGTAAAGCACTTCGATTTCTCTCAAAAGCTTGTTGCGGATGACGATACCGTTATTGATATTCTCCGCAGAAAAAGCAATGTGGTCGGTCAAAGCAATCAACACATGCTCATTCAGTTTCTCCATCAAGACAGTTTCCGCATGATCGATGATTGTTTCTGCTGCAAACAAAAAGCGTTCATCAATCTGATTGAGTAGATTTTGCAATTTGATTTGTCCTTCTGGCTCCATGACGAATATCCGCTCAATATCACGATCAAAGATCAAATCATTTCTTTTTCTGTCAAATCCAATTCCTTTTCCAATAGCTACTTTTTCCTGCCCACCGTCATCTACCAATACTGCATTTTGATTAAAGATCTTTTTGATTTTCATGCGCGCACCCTTTTTGAAGATTTGGTTTTCATGTCTGCTAGACCCGTTGATTGCGGCCAAACAAAAATAGACACGAAAAACCTCCTAGGGAAACCATGTTCCTCAGAGATTTTTCATGCCTAGTATGATCTAGTCACATGAAACGAATTATTGTTAACGTAATCATTTTATATAGACAGTTATGTTTTGTCAATTCTTTTTTTATAATTATAGTAATTTAATGGAATTATCAGAAATAAAATGAAGGAACAGATTAAGAAACCTGTGTTATTTAATTATTGGATCTTTTGCTTATCTTATTCGTTGTTAAAAAGCTGAAAGCAAAGGAAAGAAACGCTACTTAACTGTATTTCTCCGTTAGGACATCTAAAAATTTACGAGCTGCAGGAGAAAGCGGCTGGTCTTTTTTCCAAATGAGATTCAGTGAAGCTTGTAATGGCGGATCGAGTGGGATAAATATTTTTTCCGTCCCATAAGTATTGATGATCCCATCTAGAGCTAATGCACCAAAAGTCCCGTTATCGACCATTAAAGAAGCATTGTACAATAAGTTATATGTTCCGACGATCGATAACTGATCTATGCTGAAACCTAGCCATTCAGATAGTTGATTGTCCACTGACGTTTGCCGGGAAATGATCAAAGGAACAGTTTTTAGTTCTTGTGGATGGATAACGGTTTGTTTTGCTAAAGGATGAGTCCGATGTATCAAAAGTCCCCAACGATCTTGGGCAGGTAGTCGAAATGCCTGATATTTTTGCTTATTTGTCGGTTCGATCACGACTCCAAAATCGAGTAGCCCGCTATCCAATTTCTCCATGATATCATCTGCATTCCCACTATATAAATGAAACTGGATATCAGGATGCGCTTTGATCAACGAATGAAGGCTATCAGAAATGAAAGAGATTGCTTGAGTTTCACCGCCACCAATGTAGATTTCTCCAGAGATGATTTCGTCATTTGTTAAGTTGTTCGTCGTTTTTTCCACCAATGACAAGATTTCTTTTCCTTTTGAATAAAGATATCGACCAGAATCCGTCAACTGTATCTCTCGGGAGCCTCGAGTGAAAAGTGTCACACCAAGTTCTTCTTCTAAATCTTTCAGTTGTTTTGAGAGAGTAGGTTGCGTGATATGCAGCGATTTTGCTGCTCGGCTGATATTTTTTTCTCTAGCTACTGCTAAAAAATACGTCAGTATACGAATATCCATTTTTTCCCTCCTGTTTTTAAAAAGTATATCACTAAGTATAGCTAAAATGAATAGTTAAGTATATTTTATAAATATTAGACATAGTAAGCCGTCCGTTATAAAGTAAGGATAAAAGGAGGGAGCAAAATGACAAGTGCCATCGAAAAACAAATCGTTAATAAAGAGATTCGAGTGACGGATCCACTTTTTGAAGTGATCCATCAGATCCAAGCGGAAAACGAAGAGCCTTTAGCAGCGCTGAATACTGGGTACCATGAACCAGCAGATATCCGCAAACGGCTAGAAAAAATCATTAGTGACAAAGTAGATGATACGGTGACTGTTCTGCTGCCTTTTTATACAGATTTCGGCAAACATATTAGTATAGGGAAAAATGTCTTTATCAATCGTCAAGCGATGTTCGTCGACTTGGGTGGTATCTGTTTAGAAGATTCAGTATTGATTGGTCCTCGTGTCAATCTCATCACGGTAAACCATCTAACCGATCCAACAGAACGAAGAGGCTTGTCAGTAAAGCCAATCCACATCAAAAAAAATGCTTGGATCGGAGCAGGAGCAACTATTCTGCCAGGCGTAACGATTGGCGAGAATGCCATTGTTGCAGCGAATGCAACTGTTACGAAAGATGTCCCAGACAATACCATCGTTGCAGGAATCCCTGCCAAAATCGTCAAACCTGTCGAACGGATTATTTGAAGAGTAAGATGAAATAAGAGATAGTAAGTACAAGCAAAAGATTTTTCAAAACAGGAGGAGAATAGAATGAATGATTTATCAGAAAAAGTGATTGTCATCATGGGCGCTTCAAGCGGAATCGGTGAAGCAACAACGAAGCTGTTAGCAGAAAAAGGGGCTAAACTAGTCATTGCCGCACGCCGAGAAGATCGCCTCAAAGCAATAAAAGAATCTTTACCAGAAGCTGAGCTATATATTCAAACAGCAGATGTAAGAGACTTTGCGCAAGTCCAAGCAGTTATCGATTTAGCGATGGAAAAATTCGGTCGAATCGATGTATTGTACAATAATGCAGGGATCATGCCAACCGCACCATTAGTTGAAGGACACCGAGATGAATGGCAAAATATGCTTGATATCAATATCATGGGTGTTTTAAACGGGATTTCCGCCGTACTTCCAATCATGGAAAAACAAAAATCTGGGCATATCATTTCAACTGATTCTGTAGCAGGTCATGTTGTTTATCCTGATTCCGCCGTTTATTGCGGAACAAAATTTGCTGTCCGTGCGATCATGGAAGGATTACGTCAAGAACAGCGACAAAATAACATCAAATCTACAATCATCTCTCCAGGAGCTGTTCAAACTGAATTATATCAAACGATCAGCGACAAAAAAGCCGCTCGTGAACTTCATGAAGCGCAAAAAGAATGGGGATTAACATCTGAAGATATAGCATCTGCTGTAGCATTTGCGATAGAAACGCCAGACCGGATGTCTGTCAGCAACATGATCATCCGTCCGACGACACAAGAAGTATAATTCATAACGGATAATATCCAGAGAGAATTACTTGTTATTGGTTATTCAAATGACCAACTAACTAAATAAGGCGTGAATGAAGAAGGTTCTTCATTCACGTTTTTTTTATGTAGAAAAAGCAATTTTACCAAAAAAACAAAAGTTATTTAAAAATGGACATTGACTTACTTTTACTTTTTTAGTTACACTGTTATTTAGGAAAAGTTTCATATCCAAAGGAGAAAAAAGATGAAAGCAAAGAATTTATTATTTAGCGTTATTCTTTTAGGAAATCTAGCAGTTGCCAACACAACCGTGCTAGCTGAAGAAACGACAGGAACAGTCACAACTCAGACAACGAGTTCTTCAGAAATAGGAATTGAAAACGATACAGAAAGTACGTTGCAGTCAGCTGCTGTCTCCGAAAATACGGTTTCAACTGAAGAATCAACAACAGGGACAACAGAACAACCGCAAACGGAAGAAAGCACATCAGCAGAAGCTCAGAAAAATCCAGAGAATGCGGAAGAAATCACGAATCAATTGACGGATGGACAAACATTGACACATACCCATCAAGCAGATTTGTCTGAATTCGAAAACTATACTGGCTACGCTTTTTCTGCCCGCTCATCTGCTAATTCTCAACAAGCATTCATTGATAGTATTGCATCCACTGCACAAAGCTTGGCAAGTGCCAATGACTTATACGCATCAGTCATGATTGCACAAGCAATCGTTGAAAGCGGCTGGGGGAACAGTGCCTTGGCTTCTGCTCCTAATTACAATCTATTTGGAATCAAAGGAAGCTATAATGGCCAATCCGTTACGATGCCTACTTCGGAATATGTCAATGGACAATGGATCACGGTAAATGCTGCTTTTAGAAAATACCCTTCGTACAAAGAATCATTACAAGATAATGTGACGGTATTGAAGACGACTTCTTTCCAGCCGGGCGTGTATTATTATTCTGGTGCATGGAAAAGCAATACGAACTCTTACAAGGATGCTACAGCTTGGTTGACCGGTCGTTATGCCACTGCGCCTAATTATGGTGCTACATTAAACAATGTAATCGAGACTTACAATCTGACGCAGTATGATACAGCACCAACTTCAACTTCTCCAATGTATCGTTTATATAATCGTCATACAGGAGAGCATTTGTATACATTGAATGCCGGCGAAAAAAATTATCTGCCCACTGTAGGCTGGGAATATGAAGGGATTGCTTGGCAAGCACCAAACAGTGGACAGCCTGTCTACCGTTTATACAATCCTTACAGCGGAGACCATCATTACACAATGGCGCAATCTGAGATCAACTCTTTAACAAAAATCGGTTGGCGCTATGAAGGTCTAAGTTTTTATTCTGGTGGTTCCAAACCAATCTATCGATTATTCAATCCAAATGAAAAAACTGGTACCCATCACTATACCTTAAGTGCGAAAGAAAGAGATTGGCTAACGCCAATGGGCTGGAGATATGAAGGAATAGGATTTTATGGTTATTAAAAAGAGGTTGTGACAGAAGTGGTCAGCTTCAAGAAATAAGAAGAAATTTACGAAAATTGTTTCTCAAATTTTTGTAAATTTCGGCTTATTCTCGAAGAAGGTACTTCTGGAACACCGTGTATCAGAGGTTGTGAAATCAGCGTCCTGACCTGAGTATTAGAGAAACAAACGGAAAAATAGTTCTTCATATTTTGCCGTTTTTTGAGCTAATACCGAGGGTCAGCTGATTGAACACCGTTTAAGGAAGAGGTTGTGAAAAAGCTGTCCTGCATCAAGTAATAAGAACAGCCAAACAAAAGCAGTTTCTCATGTTTTTCGTTCGGCTGGACTTATTACCGTAGATGCAAGTTTTTGAACACCGTTTACTCAAAAAAGGTTGTGACAACATTCTTGTCACAACCTTTTTTTATGCCCGTTCAATCAAATTGATCCAGCTTCCAATATTCGATCAGATTATTCAATTTTTGACCGTAATCAGGATCTGTCGCGTATGTTCCTGTTAGTGCACGGGTAGCATCTCTGTAAGAGCGTGCATTGACTTTCCATGTCCCCGCATATCGGTTTGGGTCCCAAGAAACACCATATCTTAATTTTAAGGCATTATCTAAGAAGGATTGGTCAGTGGACTGATAGACCCGAAATTTTGAATTGACAGGGACAACGACACCATTGATCACTTCGTTAGATATATGCCAGATATAGCCATACTTTCCTTCATCTTCGCCGTCTTTGAATTTCATCCCAAAGAAGTTATTCGCGTGCTGAGCTAGATAGCTTGTGCCATATCCTGTTTCTAGGATCGCTTGAGCCAACATGACAGAAGTATACAAGCCATGAGCAGGCGCGATACGATTCGCACTTTGGCTGACGGAATTGATGAATCTTCCCTGAGGTGTCTGATCATTCACTTGTCCTAGAATCGTCAGTTGGTTTGGCTGATAGCCACTTGGCCGCCGGTCGTTTTCAACAATGGTCAGCTGGATACCTTCAACAGGTAAATTCATTCTGACAGAGCCTGCTTTTTGTCCATTTGATGCCCAGCCTAACCAGCCTCTGGAACGAACAAAGGCACGATAATAAATATCATAGTTTTCAGCAAGTTCTCCTGTTAACTGAAAGGAAAAGGCTTGAAGAGAGCGATTTTGTCCAGTCGTTCCTGAGATCGCTCCATTGGATACAGTTCTGGTCCAACCGCTGTCAGCTATGTGTGAATCATATTGGATACCGCCAGTATACCTTGATGTTCCTAAATTTGCGCGAATCGCTTCAAATTGTCTTCCTTGATTTGCGTAGCTGATCGAGTTGTTCAGGCTAGTTTGGCTTACCCAGCCAATATTCGATACATGTCCTTGCAACGTGATTCTAGGCGGAGCTATACGAAAGGCGCGAGTAGTTGCACCAGGTGCGGCTCCTCCTTTCCTTACTAATACAATTTGAATCGCTTCTGCACGGTAAGCATAGCCTTGTGTGCCAGCTGGTTCACCGTTCTTTGCCCAGTTCATCCAGCCGAATTCTTGTGCATGTACACGATAATAAACGTCATATCGGGTGCTGATCGTACCAGTCAGATTGATGCGGATCGCTTCAATAGGCAGATTTTGTCCAGTCGTGCCAGAAATCGTGCCATTTTGTGCCCAGTTGGTTTCCCAACCTTTGTTAGCGATATGGGATTGATAAGTGATACCGCCACCAATCGTATTTTCAGATAAACGCAGTTGCATTGCTTGAAGACTTAACCGTTGGCCAGTCGTACCAGCTTGATTAGCAGCATCTGTCTGGCCTAACCATCCTCTGTTAGTTACGTGAGTATTCGCCAATACGGATGGTTCCTTTTCGATATAAGAAATACCGTTGGTAGCAGGACCGGAACTGTTTTTGTCCAATAATTGGATTTCAATTGCTTCGATTTGATGACCGTATCCAAGTGTTCCGGAAGGATTTCCGTTCATTGTCCAAGGAAGCCAGCCAAAATTTCGTACATGGACTCTATAATAAACATTGTAAGTTGCTGCTAATTGTCCAGTTAATCGAATATTGATTCCTTCAATCTGTTTGACTTGTCCAGTCGTGCCAGAAATAGCGCCGTTAGCTACCCAATTTTGCCATCCTGAACCTTGGACATAAGAGGTGTATTCAATAGCACCAGAGAGGGAGGATGAAAGATGGATACGAAAAGCTTCTACTTGTAAAGATTGACCTGTTGTTCCTGAAAGTTGACCGCTAGAAACATTTGGCAGCCAACCACGATTTTTGACATGTGTACTATAAGTAATAGATGGACGTGCAGTACGCAAGGTAGATTCATCTGTCTGTGGCACTTTGTTTTGTGGCTGGAAAGAAGAATCAGTTGTTTCTTTTGAATCAGATGCTGTACTTTCAGCTGTTCCTATCTGTTCATTTGAGGAATCAGTCTCTGCTGATACTGGATTCTCTGGTTGGAATTCTTTCTGTCGGACAAAAACGATTGAAGAATCCTCTGCTGTCAGCACATAAAACACTTGATCGCTGATTTGGACTGCTCTTTGTACGTGATAACTTTCTGAATGTGAAATGGTTTCCTCTGATTGTTCTAGCCAAGCTTGATCAAGTGACAGAGAGGCAACGGTTGATTCAGAAAGCTGACCTTGTGAGGCTTCAACTGGAACTGTTTTTGGCTCATGAGCAGTTACAGAGTTTGCTGCTACCCATCCTTCATAGTTTCCTGTTTGGATATGTACCCAAGTCGTTTGATCCGATAACGCTACTTTATCTGTGACGAGGGCTTGTCCAGATATTTTTTGATGTTCTTCTTGGCGATAGAAGGTAGGATAAATATCTGTTTCATTCAGAGTCGTATAGGTTTCTGTCATACTTATATGTGTTTGAATGATAGGACCAGCTGCAACTTCTGTGTAATACGCACGTACGGAAGAAAGAAAATGCTCCTTGTCTAGAGTGATCGAATCGTCAAACATCAAGAAATCTGCTGATTTTTCCAAGGGTAAAGAATAGGTTTTGATTTTTTTTGCTACATAATAGGCCAAATAATTGGTGACTTGTTCTGTTGGTTCTGTCGGTATGACCAGTTGGATCGTTCCTTTATCCACCCATTGTCCACCGGGTAGCTGGACATCAGTAGAGACGATCTCATACACACCTTGCGCATCAATGTAGCTATGAGCAGATTGCTGCTGAATGAACGATTCCTTTGTTTGTTTTGAAGCTGAAAGGTGGATTTTATCAGGTTTCATTTGTTCAAATCTACCATTTGCTCCTTGCAAAGAGGGATTTCCAGAGATTTTTGGCGGTGTAAAATTTTCTACTGCAGAAGAGCTGTCTTCTAGATTTTGATAGGAATTCTCTCCAGATAGGCTTGATTGGGATGGTGCGCTTTCATCTTCTGATAGGGCAGATGTTTCTGTTGTTTGAACATTTGACAAAACGGTATCAGCAAATACGAGACTATTAGGTAACAACGTCGCATTCACTAAGAGAAATACTGCGGCTAATATTCTTTTTCTCACATCATTGTCCTCTCTTTCTTTTTTATTGTTCCTTCTTTTCATTCTACAAGAGATTTCTTTTATTTACACTCATTTCTATTGAAAGCCTTTGTTTTTTAATTTCACAGCTGATTCTTTGACTTTTTTCTTTTTTTATTCTATTATTGATAAGTCAATCGTTGACTAGTCAATTATTAGAGAGGAGGAAATTATGTCTTTAGAAGAGATTAGCCACCTTTTATATCAAATCAAATTAGCCGATCAAAAAATCGTCCAGATCTTTGAGGAAAATATCGGTATAAGTCTTACTAGATACGAGATCATGATGAGACTGAAAGAAGAAAATCCATTGCTGCAAAGCAGTTTGCAAGAAAAGTTGCAGATTGATCAAGGAGCAGTTACTCGTCATCTGAAGGTTTTAGAAGCAAACGGCTATGTTTCGCGTCAGAGAAATCCTCAGAACAACCGGGAAGTGTACGTAGCACTGACAGAAAAAGCCCAGCAGAAAATCGAGCATTGTGAAATGGACCATAAAGATACAGGTTCCGTGCTGTCCCCAGCTTTCAGCGATGTAGAAATGAAACAATTCCTAACACTTTTAGATAAATTGAATACCCAACTTTGCAATATAACAACAGAAACGAAAGAGGTTAATAATAATGGAACAAAAAAATGATTTTTCAACAATTATGACTGGTAGAAGATCCGTTCGCGTATATGATGAAACATACAAAATCCCACACGAAGAAATGCTGGAAATGATCAAAGAAGCGACGACTGCTCCTTCTTCTGTCAATATGCAACCATGGCGCTTTGTGGTCGCTGAAAGCGAGGAAGCAAAAGAAATCTTGCGTCCTTTGATTCGTTTCAATACGAGACAGAATGATACTTCTTCTGCAATGGTCATGATTTTTGGCGATATGCAATGTTACGAATATGGCGAAGAAATCTATAACCAAGCTTACGAATCAGGGAAGATGCCAAAAGAAGTCAGAGATCAACAATTAGCTGCGATCATTCCTTATTACAAGAGTTTTTCAAGAGAAGAAATGAACGATGTAGTCAAAGTCGATTCTAGCTTAGCGGCTATGCAATTCATGTTAGTTGCGCGTGATCATGGCTATGAAACAAATCCAATTGGTGGATTCGAAGCAGATCAGTTGGCAGAGGCATTTGGTTTGGATAAAGACCGTTATGTTCCAGTTATTATTTTATCAATAGGAAAAGCGGTAGAAGAAGGTTACGAGTCTGTTCGTTTAGCACCAGAAAAGATCACTACGTTCAAATAAAAGGTTTTCAGTTACTATTCAGTAGCTATTGCTTTTTTTGAATCGTGTGTGGTAACCTAATAAAAAAGGAGGTCGGAAAAATGACTGCATCGATGAAATTACGTTTTGAACTTTTGAATAACAACTAAATAAATTCAAAAGACATGTATAAACAACAATTTCATGGGTGGAGTATGTCCATTTTTTCGAACGACAGTAGAATAGGTGAAAGCTATGACAGATTTGATGATTTAGTCATAGTTATTTCGTTCAGAGTAGGAAAAGATGTTATGCAGTTTTTTTGCAAACAGATTTTTCTGCTCTTTTTTAGTATCGATAATTGTTGTTTTACATGAAATAGGAGTGTAAAACATATGGAAAATTTAGCAATAAATATAACAAACCTGCAAGTTCGTTTTGGTAACCAGTTAGAATTATCTATTGATTCTCTTCGTGTCTATCAGCAAGATCGGATAGGGATCATAGGGGAAAATGGAGTCGGTAAGTCAACGTTGCTTAAACTGATAGCCGGTGAACTTATCCCCGATCAAGGGAAAATCCAAACAGAGATCACTTTCAACTATCTGCCTCAATTAACTTATCTTACTGAAACAAAGGATCTGAATTTGGAATTAGCCAGTCATTTCCAGTTAAAACTGGAAGAAACTTCGGAACGGAAATGGAGTGGAGGGGAAGAACGAAAGATCGAGTTGATACGTCTTCTTTCTTCTTATGAACAAGGGATGCTTCTAGACGAGCCGACAACCCATCTAGATAGAAAAAGTATGGATCGACTAATTGAAGAGCTTCGTTATTATTATGGCACGCTGATTTTTGTTAGTCATGACCGCTATTTTCTAGATGAGCTGGCAACGAAAATCTGGGAAGTAAAAGACGGAGAAATCCGAGAGTTTTCGGGGAATTATAGTGCCTATCTCACTCAAAAGGAATTGGAGAAAAAGACTCAGCTACGAGAAGCAGAGTCGATCATGCAAGAGAAAAAACGATTGGAAAAATCGCTCCAAGAAAAGAAAAAACAAGCGGAAAAGTTGGAAAAAGTGTCCAGTAAAAAGAAAAAGCAACAAATTAGACCGGATCGGTTGTCTTCCTCTAAACAAAAAGACAGTGTACAAAAAGCCATCCAAAAGAATGCGAAAACATTAGAGAGAAGACTCCAAAAAATAGGAGAAACAACCAAGCCGCAACAGATGAAACAAATCCGTTTTCCAGTACCAAAATCTCTTGCACTCCACAATCGTTATCCAATCATGGGACAAAATATCCAATTGGAAAGAAACGGAAGAACATTACTGATAAATAGCGATTTTCAATTTTCTTTAGGTAAAAAAATCGCGATTGTCGGCGAAAATGGTTCAGGTAAGACAACTTTATTGGAACATATCCGCAAACAAGGAGAAGGAATCCTTCTCTCTCCGAAAGTAAGCTTTCAAGTCTATCAGCAAAAGGATTATCAAATGACATCTGAAGAATCCGTCATTCGTTTTGTCATGAGACAAACAGAGTTTTCGGAATCGCTTGTCCGCAGTTTGCTGAATCACTTAGGGTTTGCTCAGGAAACTCTGGCGAAACCGTTGTGTACGTTAAGTGGGGGAGAAGCGACCCGTTTGACGATTGCTTTGCTTTTTACTAAGCCAAGTAATGTGTTGCTGTTAGATGAACCGACTAATTTCATTGATATGGCAACGATCGAAGCTTTAGAGAAGCTGATGCAAGTATATCCGGGAACGATTTTGTTTACTTCTCATGATTCCTACTTTGTCGAGCGTACGGCTGATGAAGTTTATGAAATAAAAGGGCAGAAAATAAAAAAAGTACTTACGAGAAATTTTTAAATGTGCTACGATGATTTTCGTGACAAATTTAAAGGAGTGGTACAGATTGCCTACAAATAAAAAAGAAGGAATAATTTTTACAACAATGATGTGTTTTTTGATGGTCTTGGGGATGAGCGCGTATAATTTATGGCTGCATCAAGATCTTCATTTATCAAGTTTGTTGATTGGTCTAGTGCCTGGATTCGTGGTGGCTTTCATTTTGGATGTCTTCATCATCGGTGTGCTGGCGAAAAAAATTGCCTTTAAACTACCAGTAAATCCAGAAAGCAAGATCCAAATGATCTTAACTATTTCCTGCTTGATGGTTTTAGGAATGGTCACATGTATGTCTTTGTTTGGTGTGATCATGGAACAAGGAATACCTGATCAATTATTCTCTGCTTATATGAATGCTTGGAAAATGAATGTGATTGCCGCTTTACCGTTGCAGTTGATCATCGTTGGCCCACTTTCAAGAAGTGTGTTGAAAGCCATTCAAAGCAATGAATGATGGAACACTGTTTATTTGAAAAAAAGGTTGTGACCTGCTTTTTGTCACAGTCCCTTCAATGCTGTTCTAGAAAGAAAAACGATCCGAACGATAGGTTCTTGCCTATCTTTCGGATCGTTTTTCTTGGTCAGCTGTATCGTTCTTTTAGTGAAGATGATTCGTTGCTTAATAGATAAATCTAGAAAGGTTCTGTTTATCCATTACTCAAAAAACGGCTGCATTTGTTCTCTTACTTGCTGACACCATTGGAGTTCCTGCTGACAAAGCATGATTCGGCGCTGGATAACAACATAACGTCCAAATTCTTGTCTCTTGTCTAGCGAGAGGTCATTCAATTTTTTTTGATTTTTTTGCATGATTTTGTTCAGCTGTTGTTCTCTAGTGAATAGCAGTCCAGTAGCTGTTGTTTTGTCGAGTGTCGAAAAAGCATAGATTTTTGCTAAAAATTCATCTTTTTGCGTAGGAGCTGGGGTCTCCTCTTTGATCCATTCCTCTACAAGGGCACGTCCTTCATCAGTTAAGTGGTAGATCTTTTTTTGAGAGTGCTCGTCTTTGTCCAAAACGGTCACATAACCCTGCTGGTCTAACTTGGCAAGCGTCGTATAAATCTGACTGTGATGAGCTTCCCAAAAAATCGTGATCAGCTGCTTCAATTCATACCCAGAACGCGGTTTGGATAAAAGCACGCATAATAATATATAGGCTAAAGTATTCATAAAAATCCTACCTCTCGTCTTATTTTCTTTATTATATCACAGTAAAGTTTCCATGTTTTACATGTGCATATTGACATGTAAAATAAATCATGTATGATGCTAATAGAGAGAAAGGGATGGAAATATTGGAGAATCAAATAGATATACAAGAACAAACAAATGAAGAAACAAAGGGGAAAAGTTCGGCGCTAGTTGTAGCAGCTACCTGTATGATCGCTTTTATGGGAGTGGGCCTAGTAGACCCGATCTTAAAAACGATTGCTGCACAGTTAAACGCTACGCCAGCTGAAACGACCCTGTTATTTACTAGTTACATGTTAGTCACTGGTGTGGTGATGCTATTTACAGGTTTCTTATCTAGTCGGATTGGCTTGAAAAAAACATTGATGACCGGATTGTTTATCATCGTTGTATTCGCTGGTCTTGGTGGATTATCTGGCAATATCGGTATGTTGATTGGGTTACGTGCCGGCTGGGGTGTCGGGAATGCTTTGTTTGTCTCTACTGCTTTAGCAACGATCGTCAGTATTTTAGTCGGTAACACAGAAAAAGCAATCATGATGTATGAAGCAGCACTTGGCTGCGGAATGGCTGTTGGCCCTCTAGTCGGTGGGGTCTTGGGTAGTGGTTCATGGCGTTATCCATTTTTTGGGGTAGCATTTTTGATGTTTTGCGGTTTTATAGCCCTAGCGGTACTTTTACCTGAAACTGAGAAACCAAAGAGAAAAGTAGGCCTTTGGGAAGGTGTCAAAGCGTTAAGCAATCATAAACTTCGTTCAGTTGGACTGATTGCATTGTTATATAATTTCGGATTCTTTACTTTACTTGCATATGCGCCTTTTTTATTGATTGGCTATTCTGAATTAGAAGTCGGTTTTGTATTTTTTGGCTGGGGTGTGCTTCTGGCTATTGCTTCGATTTTCGTTGCACCGGCTCTTGAGCGTAAGTTTACGACTTATCGGACGATTTTAGCTGCATTTGTCTTATTCATTATTTGTTTGCTGTTATTAGGAGCTGGAACTTCTATGCCAGTCCTTGTACCGATCAGCATTGTGTTAGCAGGATTTTTCCAAGGAATTATCAATACACTGTTGACGACGATTGCTATGGAAATACCCGGTCTGCAACGAAATGTTGCTTCTTCCAGCTATAGTTTTGTCCGCTTTTTCGGTGGAGCTTTAGCACCATTTATTGCAGGTGTGATCGGCGAACATATTGGTGAAAGCTATGCGTTTTATTTTGCAGGTGCCATTGTTCTTATCAGTGTATGTTGTATCATTTATCACCGTAATTATTTTGCTACAAATGAAGAAGAATAAGAAACCAGAGGTTGTGAAAAAGTCGTTTAGTTTCAAGTATTAAGAAAAATTTTGTGAAAATGGCTTTCTACATTTTTGCATAAATTTGGCTTAATACCGGGAAACTGGCTTTTGAACACCGTTTATTCGGAAAAAGGGAATGTGACACGATTTTTGTCACATTCTCTTTTTTTCTCAAAATAATGTAACTGGAAAATTTTCAGTAGGTAAGCTAAAATTCATTTAAGAAAAAGAATGGGGGGATAACAGATGCTGGAAGAATATTTTCAGGAAGTCGGGTTGACACTCGTTGAATTACCCATTGAATTTTCAGATGATCGGTTGATTTATCGTGGCTATATCAAAGAATTGCCAATGATCAACGCGGAAGGTGAAACTAGAAAAGCGATGCAGCAAAAAATAGCTGGTATGTATCAGATGTATCGGGAACAGCTATTGGCAGAATCAGCGGAAGAAGAAAAAGAAAAAACGATGAACTTGTCCATGGATGAGCTGCTTCGTTATTATGATGGCGAAACATTTGACGGATTTTCGCTTCTTAACGAAGAGGAAACAGATTTACCAGGCAGCTGGTAGGAGAACACCGTTTATATGGGAAGAGGCTGGGACAGAAGCGTTTAACTCCAAGAAATAAGAAGAAATTCACGAAAATTGCTTTTCAAATTTTTGTGAATTTCAGCTTATTTCCGAAGGAGTTGCTTCTGCTCCCGCCGTTTATACATGTTTAGAGCGTGGGACAAAAGTTTTTCTTTACTTTTGTCCCACGCTCTAAAAAGTTCGGCAGTTTTTTGCCGATGTTCAAGGCACCCTACTTATCGTACGGATATTTTTTAGCGGAAAGTCCGATTCAAGTGGTTTTTATTCAGCTGATATTTATAAGATAAGTGAAAGATCCCAGCAATCAGCAACGTAATCGTATAGGCAATTGAATGATCGAAAAAAGAATAGTAATTGACTCCAGCTAACAGGCATAATGCAGCCATGTAGCTGATGTGTAAGCGAGCAACCAAACCTTTTGGACCAATTTTGTCAAAATACTGCGCCCATTTTTCCCGTTGACTCCCTATGCTTCGTTTTTTTAACTGAAAAAAAAGGGATAAAATACCGACTCCTAGAAAAGCAGCGATATTCAGAGAAATAAGGTAAATAAAAAAAATCATTAAAATTTCAAACATATTGACACCTTTCTAGTTGGATAGAACCTTTACAGTAAAAAGGCAAAAGGCGTGAATAATGTTTCACACGAAACATTATTCGCGGATTTGTCCATCGCCATAAATGATATATTTTGTGGAAGTTAATTCATTTAACCCCATTGGACCGCGGGCATGTAGCTTTTGAGTGGAGATGCCGATCTCTGCACCAAAACCAAATACCGATCCGTCTGTAAAACGAGTGGAGGCATTGACATAGACAGCCGCCGCGTCCACTTCATTCAAGAAACGCTGACTAGCCGAATAGCTATCTGTCACGATTGTTTCTGAATGCTTGGTGTTATGTCGGTTGATATGCGCAATTGCTTCGCTTAAAGAATCGACTACTTTGACGGCAAGGATATAATCCAGATATTCAGTATCCCAATCTGCCTCTTCTGCTAAAGCAGCTGTCTCTAGATATTCTAACGCACGAGTATCCGCACGTAAAGAGACGCCGTGTTCTACCAGTTCTTTTTCAATGGCTGGTAAGAAAAAGGGTGCGATCTCAGAATGGATCAGTAATGTTTCTGCCGCGTTGCAGACAGAAGGACGGGAAGCTTTTGCATTGACGATGATTTTCACTGCCATAGACAACTGTGCTTCTTTATCGATGTATACGTGATTATTTCCTGTACCTGTTTCAATGATAGGTACCGTTGCTTGTTCTTTGACTCTTTGGATCAATTTTGCTCCGCCTCGAGGGATCAGCACATCTAAGTATTCTGTCAATCGCATCAACTGTTCTGCAGTTTCATGAGAAGTATCATCGACAAACTGGATGGCATAAGGAGATTCGCCAGCACTAAGCAGTACTTGCTGCAATAATTGGACCAGCAATTGGTTCGAGAAGAATGCTTCTTTGCCACCGCGAAGGATAACGGCATTCCCTGATTTGAACGCTAGACTGGCTGCATCAGTCGTGACATTTGGACGAGATTCGTAAATGATACCGATCACGCCGAGGGGCACGCGCTTTTTGCCGATTCTCAATCCGTCGGTGTTCGTCCACATCTCATCTACTTTTCCAATAGGATCGTCTAACGAAGCAATCTTTTCGATCTCTGCAGCCATGGCATTGATTCGTTCAGGCGTCAGCTGCAAGCGGTCTTGCATCGTTTCACTGATATTGTTTTCGACTGCTTTCTCTAAGTCCTTATGATTTGCTTCGATGATCGCCTGTTGATTCTTTTTGATGGTTTTCGCCATTTGAATAAGTAGCTCATTTTTACGGTTTGTAGGCATAAGTGCTAGTTGTTGCGCACTATCTTTTGCCTGTTGCCCTAATTGCATCAAATCAGTCATTTCAAGTCCTCCTTAAATAAAGTACCTACTTCTTTTCCTGCAAGAATATCAAAAATGATTGCCGGATTTTTCCCATTTGCTAAAATCATTGCACTGTTTGCTTCAAATATCCTAGAAGCTGCTTTTAATTTACTTTGCATACCGCCTGTTCCAAAGGTGCTGCCTGCACCACCTGCTTGTGCCAGAATCTTTTCATCGATTTTATCGATATAGCGATACATCTGAGCCTCGGGATTTGTAGTCGGATTATCTGAATAAAAACCGTCGATATCAGAAAGAACGATCAAAAGGTCTGCCGCGACAAGTTTTGCCATGATTGCTGACAGCTGATCATTATCGCCAAATTTTGTCAGATGATCTAATTCATCTACTGCGACAGTATCATTTTCGTTTACGATAGGAATCGTATCCATGATCAAAAGCTGTTCCAATGTATTCCTCACATTTTTACGACTTTCAGGGTAATCTACCACGTCTCTTGTCACGAGGATTTGTGCTGTCTGCTGATTATATACACTGAATCTTTGATTATAGATATTCATCAATTCGGATTGACCAACAGCCGCCGCAGCTTGCTGTTCAGGGATCAAAGTCGGACGTTCTGACAAATGTAATTTATGCATACCGACGCCTACAGCTCCCGATGAGACTAGGATCACTTCCTTTCCACGATTTCTAAGATCGGAAAGGACAAAAGCTAACTGATCGATCGCTGCAAGATTGATGTTTCCATTAGGATAGATCAATGTACTTGTTCCTACTTTGACAATAATTCGTTTTGCATTTTTTATTTCTTTACGCATGTGACACCTCAATCAAATATCCACTCATTAATTTCGTTCTATTCTACTTGTTTTGACGAGTAAAGTCATGTAAAAAATAGTTTTTTTGTACAACTTGCAGTTGTTCGGTAAAAGAACGCGTTAATGGTTGACTTTAGGATAGCAGAATTTCTTGAAGAATTTGTAAAGAGAGTCTTTTATAGCCTCGAATATGTTAGAATAGGAGTAGTTTATTTAGGGAGGAAAACCGGTGAGAAAAAGAGGATTTGAAGTTATTTCTAAATATAAAGAGCAAAATATCAATCTACCGCAGCGCGCTACACATCATGCTGCTGGCTATGATTTTGAAGCAGCAGAAGAGGTCGTGATTCCAAGTATCTGGAAAGCAGGCTGGAAAAAAGGATTGGAAACCGTCGCAGATGCATTGAAAAAAGACGTATCAGAAAATGAAAAACAGTTAAAACCGATCCTCGTGCCTACTGGGATTAAAGCCTACATGGGAGAAGATGAATTTTTGCAGCTTGCTAACCGTTCAAGCAATCCGTTGAAGCGGTTTTTAGTGTTGACGAACGGCGTGGGTGTGATTGACAGCGATTATTACAATAATGAGGCAAATGAAGGCCATATCATGTTCCAATTCACCAACTTTGGTTTCAAGGATGTAGTGATCAAAAAAGGTGAGCGTATCGGTCAAGGAATCTTCTTGCCATTTTTAAAAGCAGATCAAGATCAAACGACTGCTCAACGTCAAGGCGGATTTGGTTCTTCCAGTAAATAAAACGATAAAGAAATTTAAGCTTGATTTAATGTCTCATGGTTAGAATAAAAGGAGGCGGTACAATGGCAAAAAAATCAAAAGTACAATTTGTTTGCCAAAATTGCGGGTATGTGTCGCCTAAGTTCTTGGGGCGCTGCCCAAATTGCGGAAAATGGAATACGATGGTTGAAGAAATCGAACAAGATACAACAGACCGCAGAACGCGGACAAGTTTGACAGGAGAAAAAGCGAAACCAACAAAAATCGCAGACGTCGTCCCTAAAAAAGAACCTCGGATCAAAACGAAATTAGAAGAACTGAACCGTGTGCTAGGTGGAGGTGTGGTACCGGGATCCATGGTCTTGATCGGTGGTGATCCAGGTATTGGTAAATCCACTTTGCTATTACAAGTTTCTCAGCAATTAGCAGCCATAGGCGGGAAAGTCTTATATGTATCCGGCGAAGAAAGCGCAGAACAGATAAAATTACGCGCGGAGCGCCTAGGAAGTATCAACACAGAATTTTATCTATACGCTGAAACAGATATGAATGAAATCAGTCGTGCCATCGAACATATCTCCCCTGATTATGTTATTATTGATTCCATCCAAACGATGACGCAGCCAGACATCACAAGTGTGGCAGGAAGCGTCAGCCAAGTAAGAGAAACCACTGCAGAATTACTCAAAATCGCTAAAACAAATGGGATTGCCATCTTTATCGTCGGTCATGTTACGAAAGAAGGTTCGATCGCCGGTCCAAGAATGTTAGAGCATATGGTGGATACAGTGTTATATTTTGAAGGTGAACAACATCATAGTTTCCGAATTTTACGAGCGGTAAAAAACCGATTTGGCTCAACGAACGAGATTGGGATTTTTGAAATGCATGAGCATGGATTGGAAGAAGTCGCTAACCCTTCACAGATTTTCTTAGAGGAACGCCTAGACGGTGCGACTGGCTCTGCTATCGTTGTGGCAATGGAAGGAACACGTCCAATTTTGGTAGAGATCCAAGCATTAGTCACACCTACTATGTTCGGAAATGCTAAGCGAACAACAACAGGTCTTGATTTCAATCGTGTATCTCTGATCATGGCAGTGCTGGAAAAAAGAGCTGGACTACTTCTTCAGAATCAAGATGCTTACTTAAAAGCTGCAGGTGGGGTAAAATTAAATGAACCAGCGATTGATTTAGCTATCGCTGTCAGTATTGCTTCAAGCTACAAAGAAAAAGGAACACAGCCGACGGAATGTTTCATCGGTGAAATCGGACTGACTGGAGAAATCAGACGTGTCAGTCATATTGAACAACGGGTCAAAGAAGTCCAAAAACTCGGCTTCACAAAAGTTTACCTGCCTAAAAACAATTTAGGCAACTGGGAAGCGCCAAAAGGAATCGAGATCGTTGGAGTAGCAACTTTGGCTGAAACGTTGAAGCGTGTGTTCCGCTAAATAATAAATGATTGTCGAAACGGAGGAAAAACGATGCAAAAACGTGTCATTACGTTGCTGATGATCATTGTCGGCGCAAGCTTGGGTATTTCATTTTTACCCTCAGCTTGGCAGGCAATCGGTCAACAGTCAAATGGGTGGCTGAATAATACATTTACCAACAGCTTGTTAGGCGCACTTATTTTCTTTTTATTATCTTTGCTGTTGGCTAAACATATCTCAGCTATTATCAAACAAGTAGAACAAAAACTAAGCGAGGTCAGTTTGACTTATCTTCTCTTCGGTGCGATCGGTGCGATCATCGGATTGACTTTAGGCGTTGTGATCTCAACCCCTCTTTACAATATGGAAATTCCATTCGTCAATAGTGTATTGCCGATTTTACTGATGATCATCTTAGGTTATTTGGGATTGAGAATGGGAACGACACGAATCGAAGAATGGAAGAAAGTCTTTGGTTCACGAAGTAAAAAAATCGAGCAAGAAACAGCTAGCCAAGTGGAGAGCCAACTGTTAGAACGAAAATCAGGAGAAAATTTCCATAAATACAAAATCTTGGATACAAGCGTGATTATTGATGGTCGGATTTATGATATTACAAAGACTGGGTTCTTAGAAGGAACCTTGATGATCCCTAATTTTGTTCTTTACGAACTACAATACATCGCGGACTCAGGGGATAGTTTGAAACGTGTGCGTGGTCGTCGCGGATTAGATATCCTAAATGCTTTGCAAAAAGAAGAAGGTATATCTGTCGAAATGTACGATGGAGACTTTGAAGATATCAGCGAAGTAGACAGCAAGTTGATCAAATTAGCCAAACTTTTAGACGGTGTCATCGTAACCAATGACTATAACTTGAATAAAGTCTCTGAATTCCAAAATGTACCTGTTCTTAATATCAATGCGTTGGCAAATGCCGTGAAACCAGTCGTCATTCCTGGTGAAACGATGAATGTTCTAGTAGTAAAAGCCGGAACAGAACGCCAGCAAGGGGTAGCCTATCTTGATGACGGCACGATGGTTGTCGTAGAAGATGGACAGCATTACATGAATGAACGTATCGAAGTCGTTGTGACAAGCGCCCTTCAAACAGCTGCTGGACGTATGATCTTTGCTAAACCTGCCCATGCAGGACGAGGGATCGACAATAAAAAAGAGACAGAGAAAAAGACAAAACAATCAAAATAAAAAAGAAATTCAGCCAACTGGTAAGGAAATTCAACCAGTTGGCTTTACTATTTACCTTAGAAAAGGTAAAATTTGTGCTGAGTGGCTTTAAATAAATGATATTTGAGAAGCCGTAACTGACGGAATTTTACTGTTAGTCAAAGTCTAGTTTGAAAGAAGAGGAAGAAAATGACGAAAGTACGCGTACGCTATGCACCAAGTCCAACTGGGCACCTGCATATTGGAAATGCAAGAACTGCATTGTTCAATTATTTGTTTGCCCGCCACAATGATGGAGACTTTATTATTCGTATTGAGGATACTGACCAAAAACGTAATATCGAAGATGGCGAAAAAAGCCAGTTGGAAAACCTTGCTTGGTTGGGAATGGATTGGGATGAATCTCCTGAAAATCCTGGAGAATATGGCCCTTACCGTCAATCTGAACGTAAAGAAATCTATCAACCGCTGATTGATCAGTTGCTTGCTAGCAATCGAGCATACAAATGCTATTGCACAGAAGAAGAATTAGAAGCAGAACGGGAAGCACAACGCGCAAGAGGAGAAATGCCTCATTACGCAGGAACATGTGCGAACTTGACACCTGAAGAACAAGCAGAAAAAGAAGCACAAGGTCTAGAATCTGTTGTACGTTTCCGTGTGCCTCGCAATACAGAATACGCATTTACAGATATGGTAAAAGGCGCTATTTCGTTCGAATCCGATAATATCGGCGGCGACTTTGTCATCCAAAAACGCGATGGTATGCCAACCTATAACTTTGCTGTTGCGGTCGATGATCATTTGATGAAAATCACTCACGTTTTACGTGGAGATGACCATATTGCCAATACACCAAAACAACTGATGATCTATGAAGCATTTGGCTGGACGCCACCAACATTCGGACATATGACGTTGATCATCAACAGTGAAACAGGCAAAAAACTAAGCAAACGTGACGAATCAATCTTACAATTTATCGAACAATATCGCGAATTAGGTTATCTACCAGATGCAATGTTCAACTTTATTGCATTATTGGGCTGGTCACCTGTGGGCGAAGACGAAATCTTCGAACACCAAGATTTGATCAAAATGTTCGATCCAAAACGCCTAAGTAAATCACCCGCAGCTTTCGATGCGAAAAAACTGCAATGGGTAAACAACCATTACATCAAAGCAATGGATCTAGATGCATTTACTGACATGTGTCTGCCTTATCTAATCGCTGATGGACGTGTAGCAGAAAACCCAGATGAAAAGACAATCGAATGGGTGAAGAAGATCGTTAGCCTGTATCAACCTCAAATGAGCTATGCTGCAGAAATCGTTGATCTGTCTACGCTATTTTTCAATGAACATCCTGTATTGAATGAAGCAGCAAAAGAAGTACTTGCTGGTGAAACAGTTCCTACTGTTCTCCACGCATTTAAAGCACAGCTAGAACAAATGGAAGTAGTAGATGCTCCAACTGTAAAAGCTGCCATCAAAGCTGTTCAAAAAGAAACTGGCGTAAAAGGGAAAAATCTTTTCATGCCGATCCGTGTAGCTGTATCAGGACAAATGCATGGACCAGAATTGCCTGAAACGATCGAATTACTTGGTCGTGAAAAATCATTAGCACATTTAAATCAAGTACTGAACTAAACACGATGAACAGAAAAAAGTAAGCAGCTGATCATTACAAGAGAGATACCGGGTGGTGCAAGGTATCAATGAATGGTTGCCGAAATGCCTCTGGGAGTGGTCTTGGCGAAAACACAGAAAACAGGAAAAACTGTTTTACAGGAAACGAAGTAGCCAAGAACGTATAACAGGCGTTAGCTGTCAGAGATAATCGTTGATTATGAAGAAAAGTGGAACCACGCGGAAAGCGTCTTTTGATAAGGAAACTTATTTAAAAGGCGCTTCTTTTCTTTATAAGAAGCTGTTTTCCTACATAAAATACTTACGAAAGGAGTGGAAAGTCATGAGTTGGTTTGCCCGAGCGATTGATGCAGCAAAGAGAAACGATCCGGCTGCACGTTCGACAGCGGAGATCGTTTTGACCTATCCTGGTTTTCATGCTTTGTTTTGGCATCGTTTCTCTCATTTTTTATATCAGCATCGCCTCTTTTTATTGGCGAAGATCAATGCTCAATTTTGGCGATTCCTGACAGGTGTTGAAATCCATCCAGGAGCAACGATTGGAACAGGTGTGTTCATCGACCATGGAATGGGGATCGTCATTGGCGAAACTGCAGAAATCGAGGATGATGTGATTTTGTTCCATGGCGTAACATTAGGCGGTACGGGAAAAGAAACAGGTAAAAGACACCCAACGGTCAAACAAGGAGCCATGCTCTCTGCGAATGCGCAGATATTAGGACCGGTAACGATCGGAAAAAACGCAAAAATCGGTGCAGGTGCCGTTGTGTTGAAAGATGTTCCAGACGACGCTACAGCAGTAGGAGTACCAGCAAAAGTCGTTCGAATCAAAGGAGAAAAAGTGAGGAGATCAGAATGATAAAAATCTACAATACATTGACCAGAAAAAAAGAAGAATTCATCCCTATACAAAAGGGACATGTCGGTATGTATGTCTGCGGACCGACTGTGTATAATTATATCCATATCGGAAATGCTCGTAGCACCATTGCTTTCGATACGATTCGACGCTATTTTGAATATCGAGGCTATAAAGTCGATTTCGTATCGAATTTCACGGATGTAGACGATAAAATCATCCGTACAGCAAACGAATTAGGCATCACAGCACCAGAAGTCGCTGATCGTTTCATCCGAGCATTTGAAGAAGATACGAAAGCGTTGAATGTCGAGCCTGCTACACTGCATCCAAGAGTCATGGACCATATGCCAGATATTTTAGCATTTATTCAAGTGTTGGTTGAAAAAGGCTATGCTTATGAATCTTCAGGTGATGTGTATTACCGTACCCGTAAATTTGAAAAATATGGGAAATTAAGTGACCAATCCATCGATGAATTGGAAGTCGGCGCAAGTCAGCGTACAGGGGAAGAACAGCAGCAAAAAGAAGACCCATTAGATTTTGCTTTATGGAAACAAGCAAAACCTGGCGAGATTTCTTGGGATTCACCATGGGGCAAAGGACGTCCCGGTTGGCATATCGAATGTTCCGTCATGGCAACAAAACATTTAGGCGAAACGATCGATATCCATGGTGGTGGGCAAGATTTGGAATTTCCTCATCACGAAAATGAAATCGCACAAAGTGAAGCGAAAACAGGGAAAAAATTCGCTAATTACTGGATGCACAATGGCTATGTAACGATTGGCGAAGACGATGAAAAAATGAGTAAATCTCTAGGGAATTTCATCACTGTACATGAAATGATCCAAAACGTTGATCCACAAGTCTTGCGTTTCTTCATGGCGACCACACAATACCGTCGTCCGATCCGTTACAGTGAAACGACGATGAAAGAAGCAGCCACCAATTTACAACGACTGAAGAATACGTTTGACAATTTGAAATTCCGCCAAGAAACTGCCTCAGAGAATTTGGCAGATGATGCAGATAAAATCACTTTGTTAGAAAATTTGGAACAGCGATTCATCGAAGAAATGGATGATGATTTTAATGCAGCAAATGGGATCACAGTGGTCTATGAGCTTGCTAAATGGCTGAACACTTATCTAGACCAGCTGGAAGTTTCTGCCGCTGTCTTGGCACAGGGAGAAGCTTTATTCTCGCAATGGCTTTCGATCTTCGGTATTTTATTTACAGCAGAAGAATTATTGGATGAAGAGATTGAACAATTGATCGAAGAACGAAATCAAGCAAGAAGCAATCGTGATTTTGCCCGAAGCGACGAAATCCGTGATTTGTTGAAAGAAAAAGGGATCTTATTAGAAGATACACCCCAAGGAACCCGATGGAGAAGAGAAGCATGAGAGATTACACACAATTGAACGGTTTAGCCTTGGCTTACGTGGGAGATGCGATTTACGAAATCTATGTTCGTGACCACCTGATCGATCAAGGAGAAACAAAACCCAATAAGCTGCATCGTGCGGCAACGAATTATGTTTCTGCGAATGCACAAGCTTTTTTGATTCAGCAAATGTTGGAGGAACATCTTTTGACAGAAGAAGAAGAGCTTTATTATCGCAGAGGAAGAAATGCCAAAAGCCATACGAGTGCAAAAAATGCTGATGTTACGACTTACCGGGTCGCAACAGGGTTCGAAGCACTAATGGGCTATCTGCATTTGACAAAACAAACCGAGCGGATGGAAGAATTGATCCGCTGGTGTATTCAGAAAGTTGGTGAAAAAAATGAGTAAAGAAAGAACAAACAAACATCAATCGAAACGTGGTTTTGAAGACAAAAAACAAAATAGATATCCAAATAAAAAGCAAACTGGACGAAATCAGTCTGTTTCTGATCAAAACGAAGAAGCATTAGAAGATAATTTCGTCTTTGGACACCATGCCGCTGTAGAAGCGCTACAACAAGGGCGAGGGAATAAACTCTTTCTTCAAGAAGATTCACGAGGAGAAAAAGTAGAAGAACTGAAAGAAATCGCACGTGAGCAAGCTGTACCGGTCAAATGGGTCCCTAAACAAAAATTAGAAACTTTGAGCGATCATGGCGTGCATCAAGGAGTCGTTCTTGCGATTACACCTTATGAATATTTATCCCTTGACCAACTGATTGAACGAGCAAAAGAGAAAAAAGAAGACCCCTTCTTTTTGATTTTGGATAGCATCGAAGATCCACACAATTTTGGGTCGATTTTACGGACAGCAGACGCAAGTGGCGTCGATGGTGTGATCATACCAAAACACCGAGCAGTTGGAATCACGCCTATCGTAACAAAGACTTCCACTGGTGCAGTAGAATATGTGCCTGTTGCACGTGTGACGAATTTGGTACAAGCTGTGCAACAGCTCAAAGAGACAGGATTTTGGGTATTTGGCACAGATATGACCGGCACAAACTTTCAAAAATGGAATGCCAAAGGATCCATTGCTTTAGTCATTGGTAATGAAGGCAAAGGAATGAGTCCAGGATTGAAAAAAGAAATGGATGAATTACTGACGATTCCAATGACTGGGCACGTCCAAAGTTTAAATGCCAGTGTTGCCGCTGGATTGCTGATGTATCAAGCTTTTTCCCAACGTCAGGGGGAGTAGGTCATGAAAAAACAGCTGTTGATTGTAGATGGCTACAACATGATCGGTTCGTGGCCGGAACTGGTCCAGCTTAAAAAGCAGGACAAAATGGCAGATGCAAGAGAAGCTCTTTTGCATCGTTTATCAAATTATGCGAAATATGAAGGACTGGAAGTCATCGTTGTTTTCGATGCTCAATTAGTACCGGGCATCCAGCAAAATTATAGGAAATATCAATTGGATGTTGTTTTTACGAAAGAAGATGAAACGGCTGACAGTTATATCGAGAGAATCGCTGGGCAGCTGAATGATCGTTTGACGCAAGTAACAGTGGCGACAAGCGATCTAGCAGAACAGTGGATGATTTTTTCTCAGGGGGCGTTGCGAACTTCTGCTTATGAATTATATAAAACGATTAAAAAAACGGAAAAAACAATAGCCCAAGAAAATAAAGATATGCATTTTGTTGATTTCCGACGTAATTCTCCGTGGAATGAAGAGCAGTTAAAAAAATTGTCCCAAAAATTGGACGATTTAATGAGAAAAAATAAATAACATATCGTTCTAATCAGTTCGATGAATCATTGATGATAAGATTCCTCCATAAACGAATTTATGGAGGAATTATTTTATGTCTGAGGAGTTATTGCGCGCTGCACGTAATGGTGACGAAGAAGCATTTGCTGCCCTGTATCAAAAATATTTTCCACTCTTACTACGTTTGAAAAACACCTATTATTTAAGAAATTATGTTACTGAGGATTGGGAACAAGAAGCGAGGATCGCTTTATATCAGGCATTGAGAACTTACGAAAAAAGCAAAGGAGTTAGCTTTGGAAGTTATTATAAAAGTATCATAAGCAATCAAATTTATTCTTTATTGAGAAAACAGAACGCGCTGAAGCGCCGTGACCAAAAAGACGAAGTCTCGATCGACCAAAAAATAGAGACAGAAGGACCAGATTTTTTAGCAGAGATCACCTTGCAGGAACCTTTAGCGATTCAGCATCTTTTATTAAAAGAAGCAATCGAAAATTGCGAGATCCGATTTTCAAAAAAAGAAGCACAAATTTTTCATTATTACATGCAAGGGGTTGATTTTGCGGAGATGGCTGAATGTTTGTCAATGGATCACAAGCAAGTGATGAGTGCATATGGAAGGGTAAAACTCAAAATAAAAAAACACTTGAAATTTTATAATGAGGAATAATTTAGAAAAATCTTAATGAGCTTCTTATTTATTTTTATTGCATTTCTTTTTTTTTTATGGTAAACTTGAAAATTTTAAAAATATGTGGTATAGTTGGTAGTAGAGGTGAACTGTATGCCAACAACTTTAGCTTCAATCAAGAAAGATTTAGAAGGTCGTATCGGCAGCCCAATCATGTTGGTTGCTCAGACAGGAAGAAAGCGTCAAACAGAACGCCGCGGCGTTTTAACAGAAACCTATCCTTCAGTATTCGTTGTTGACTTGGATCCTGAAGAAAATTCTTTTGAACGAGTATCTTACAGCTATTCAGATGTACTTACTCGGACAGTTGAGATCGAATTTTTAACTGAAGCAGTTTAAAAAGCAAACGAGCCTGAGATTCGTAAGGTTCGTTTGCTTTTTTGTGTATGAATCGGTATGCTAATAATAAAAAAGTAGGAGGCGTTTACTTAGTGGAATATCAGGTAAAGAAATTTGAAGAATTGTCGACAGCAGAGTTTTATGCAATCGTCAAAGAACGGATTGCAGTCTTTGTTGTGGAACAGCAGTGTCCTTATCAAGAAGTTGATGACATCGATGGACAAGCTTGGCATACGTATTTCCAAGATACTGATGGGAAGATCCTTGCCTACACGCGGGTATATGAAGAAGCAGAGAGCATCCATTTTGGTCGTGTTCTTGTTCATCAGAATAACCGTAAAGACGGCTTAGGAAGAAAGATTGTCCAAGAAACGATCAACATGATCCAGAAAAAATTTCCAGAAAAACCAATTGTGATCGGTGCACAAGAATATCTACAGGCCTTTTATGAGTCGTTTGGATTCAAGGCAATCACAGATGTGTATTTGGAAGATGATATTCCGCATATCGACATGAAAAAAGAACAGGTAACAAGTTAAGAATCTGAAAAAAGAAAGCCGACACTGAAAATCGGCTTTCTTTTTTTAGATTCTTCATTATTTAGAAGTATCTGAAAGATTTGTTTGCTCTACCGGATGCGTATTGTCTTCTGCCACTTGTTTGGCAAGAAGATCGCGTATGTCACTAAGATAATCTTCTGCGGTAGGTGTTTCTTCCACTTCTTCTTCTGCTTCTTTGGCGCGTAAATTCTTCGCACGGTTTGCCGCTTTGACAACTAAGAATAAGACAAAACCAGTAATCAGGAATGTAATGATAGCACTAATAACGTTACCAAACGCAAATGTGACACCTTTTGTCGGCGACCAGTCAAGAATTGAAAGTGCTCCTTCTAAATCAGAAGTTCCTGTGATCATAGCGACAATCCAACCAATTAGCGGAGTGATTAATCCTTGCACCACTTGGTTTACGATACTTGTAAACGCACTCCCGATAACAACACCGACAGCAAGATCCAAGACATCTCCACGCATGATGAACTCTCTGAATTCTTTGATCATGAATGACCCTCCCTTCTTTTGTATGTCTTTAGTATATCGAAAAATAAAAAATAAAAAAACGATATACGCTTTTAGCTGTCTGTCCCTTTTGATAAAAAACTTCTATGCTATACTATAAAGTGTAACATCATTTAGAAAAATCGGCGAATTGCCTGAACTTATATATTCAAGCAGATGCATAAGTAAAAAAGCCGATTGTCCTACTAAAAGAGTAAGGGGCAATCATCTATGAAAAGGAGCATATAAATATGGTGTATCAATTGGCAGAAGGCGTGAATCTTCATGTCTTACCAACAAAACAATACAAAACGATTCGGATTTTTATCCGTTTTACTGCACGTCTGCAACAAGAAGTCATTACAAAACGTTCACTACTCAGCAGTATGCTGGAAACAAATAGTTTGAATTATCCGGATCAGACAAAGTTAAGTGCGAAACTTGCTGAGCTTTATGGTGCAAGCTTCGGACTATCAGTAAGAAAAAAAGGGAACTTGCATTGGCTAAACGCAGGAATCAGCTTTGTGAACGGCGAATATGTCAATGATCCGAACCTTTTCTCTCAAGCGGTGGATTTTTTTAAAGAGGTTTTATTTTATCCAAATATCAAAAATCAACAGTTTGATCAGTTGACGTTTGACTTGGAAAAGAACAATCTGCGTCTCTATTTGGAAAGTTTGAAGGAAGATAAACAAACTTTTGCTTCCTATGCACTGCAAGAACTTTATTTTGAAAACAGCCCGGAACAAAAAATCCCAAGTTTAGGCGTAGTGGAAGAACTAGACAAGATCACTGCTCGTTCGCTAGCGGCTTACTATCAAGAAATGATGGCAAACGATCAAATTGACATTTTTGTTGTCGGCGATGTTGATCCGGACAAAGCAGCCGAAGCTGTTGGGCAATTACCATTTGAGCCGCGTGAAACAGCACATCCAGAATTGTTTTATACTCAGCCTCAAGTGAATATCGTCAAGGAACGGCAAGTCCGTGAGCCAATCGTTCAAGCAAAGCTGAATCTAGCTTATCAGACAAATGTATATTATGATGAGCCAGAACGTTTTGCGCTAATGGTCTTCAACGGTTTATTTGGCGGGTTTCCTCACTCCAAACTGTTCATGAATGTGAGAGAGAAAGAAAGTCTAGCTTATTATGCCTCTAGCAGTGTGGATACATTCCGAGGGTTCATGAGTGTCCAGACCGGTATCGATGAAAAAAACCGAAATCAAGTACTTCGCCTGATTCACGAGCAATTAGAAAGCTTGCGAAACGGTGAAATAACAGATTTGGAACTAGCTCAGACAAAAGCGATGCTAAGAAACCAATACCTGCTTTCTCTAGACTCTCCGCAAGCGGCAATCGAAGCTTCTTTTTTGGACAGTTGGCTGCCGGAAACAAAATTATCTGATGAAGAATGGTTGAAACGTATGGAGAGTGTAACGATCAAAGAGATACAACAAGTAGCTGAGCAAATCGAATTGCAAGCAATCTTCTTTTTAGCAGGAGGAAATGCAAATGAATAAAACAGAATATGAGCAAATCAATGAAACGCTTTATCATGAAGTACTGCCAAACGGTTTGACCGTGTATTTGTTACCTAAAAACGACTATCACAAGACATATGGTTTGTTCAGTACGAATTATGGTTCGATCGATAACGAATTTATTCCCTATGGTGAAAAAGAAAAAGTGAAAGTCCCAGATGGCATCGCTCATTTCTTAGAACACAAGCTGTTTGAAAAAGAAGACGGTGATGTCTTTCAATTATTTGGACAGCAAGGTGCTTCCGCTAATGCTTTCACGAGTTTCACGAAAACTAGTTACCTGTTCTCTACGACTGATCAGGTAGAAAAGAATCTGACGACCCTGATTGACTTCGTACAAGCACCTTACTTTACAGAAGAAACTGTAAACAAGGAAAAAGGAATCATCGGTCAGGAAATCCAAATGTATGAAGACGACCCTAACTGGCGGATGTTTTTTGGTATACTAAATAACTTGTATCCTACACACCCGTTGCATATCGATATTGCGGGCACGGTTGAAAGTATCGACAAAATTACAGCTCAAGACTTGTATACGTGCTATCAGACGTTTTATCAGCCAAGCAATATGGTTTTATTTGTAGTTGGTAAGATGGAGCCTGAGAAATTGATGAAACTTATTCGGGAAAACCAAGAAGCAAAAAATTTCCCGCCAAAGCAAGAAATTGTACGTTATTTCCCAGAAAACACAAAAGAAATCATCAAACAAAGTGCATTAGAAGCAGCCATTACACGAGATAAATTTGTACTTGGTATTAAAGGATTAGATACATTGCCGCAAGAAGGAACAGAACTACTACGTTATAAAACAGCTATCAATCTGTTGTTCCAAATGATTTTAGGTAATACTTCTCGAAACTATCTAGCTATGTACAACCAAGGAATTATCGATGACAGCTTTGGTTTTGAATTCAGCTTGGATCGTGAATTTCACTTTGCGGACTTCAGCGGAGATACGGATGAACCAGAGAAAGCAGCAGAAAAAGTCAAAGAAATCATTCTTGGATTCGCTGATGATCCTGAAGTGTCAGAAATGAATCTCGATTTGCTGAAGAAGAAAATGCTTGGACAATATTTCCAATCATTGAATTCAATCGAATATATTGCTAATCAATTTACGCAAAGTTTATTTGGTGATCGAACATTATTTGATCTTCCTGAAATCATCGATTCGATCCAAATGAAAGACGTACTGGCAGCTGGAGAAGCATTTATAAGTGAAGAGGCCTTCAGTGAGTTTTATATGAGACCAAAATAAACCAGTATTTTATGGAGAAAAGTCTTAAATTTCGTTTTAGACTTGTAGCAGGAACCTCCTCCAAAACCAGCTTTTGTGGTATTCTTAGATGTGTTGGAAATATTAATGAGAAAATAAAACAAATCATGCTCTCTTTTAATCAACTTATATTAAAATAAAATCAAAAGAAGTAATCAAAGAGGTTGTGACAGAAGTGGTCAGCTTCAAGAAATAAGAAGGAATTTACGAAAATTGCTTCTCAAATTTTTGTGATATTTCGGCTTATTGCCGAAGAAGCTACTTCTGGAACACCGTGTACCAAGAGGTTGTGAAAAAGCTGTTATGCATCAAGTAATAAGAACAGCCAAATAAAAATAGCTCCTCCTATTTTTCGTTTGGTTGGGCTTATTACCGCAGATGCAAGCTTTTGAACACCGTTTAAGGAAGAGGTTGTGAAATCAGCGTTCTGATCTGAGTATTAGAGAAACAAACGGAAAAATAGTTCCTCATATTTTGCCGTTTGTTGAGCTAATGCCGAGGGTCAGCTGATTGAACACCGTTTAAGAAAGAGGTCGTGAGCCTGCCGTTCAGCTCCGAGTCACAAGGAACAAGTTCACAAAACAGCTGCTCATGTTTTATGGATATTGTGGCTTGTGACCGAGGAGTTGGCAGGAGAACGCCGTTTATACGGAAAAAGGAGCTGTGACACGACTTTTGTCACAGCCCCCAAACATAACGTCTTTCGTTGCAACAGCAGATGCTTCGGAGAATCAAACAGACTGGAGAAGATGAACGAGTGGCTTTTGAAACCATCGGAGAAAAATTACGGCAAGCACGCCTGAATAAAAAGATATCTTTAGATGAATTACAGCAGATTACAAAAATTCAAAAACGTTATTTGGAAGCAATCGACAATGATGATTTTGATCAATTGCCTGGTAAGTTTTACGTACGGGCGTTTATTAGGCAATACGCTGAAGCTGTAGGAGAAGATGGAGACCATTTAGTCGATGTTTTTGATGGAAAAAGCAAATTGACAGGATCGGTCCCTGAACGTCCGCAGCCTGAAACAGTAAGTACTTCCAGAAAAGCAATACATCAAGAAGAATCGCATCCAAGTCGTTTTTGGACAAGTCTTCCTGTCATTTTATTAGGATTGGTCGCTTTGGCGATCGTCGTTGTCGTAGGCTATATGACTTGGCAAGATCGTCAAGCTGATCCAATAATCGGCGATACAGCTTCTTCGCTCAAAGTAGAAGGATCAGTCGAGGAGTCCTCTTCCTCAGAGAAAAGCACGCAGACCCAAGAGTCTTCTACAGTAGAGTCAACAACAGAATCAAGTGAAGAAAAGAAAATGGCAATAGCTGCAGGAGAGGATTCCGGCAGTGCCATCGCAGTAAATATTACAGATGCTACCAAGCCTGTCACTCTTGAGTTTACCGCTGTCAATCGTGTGTGGATCGGTGTGCTAGTAGACAATGCTTATGTTTATCAAGGAACACTGGCAGCAAATGAAACACAAAGAACCGTGTTACCGGAAACAGCGGCCAATGCGACTATTACGATCGGTGCAGCAAGCAATGCGACGATCAAAGCGAATGGAGAATCCGTACCAGTTAATCCAGGGGAAAACAATCAGAGTCCTAAAAATGTGAACCTGACTCTCCAATACGCAGAGTGATCGTACAAATGAGTTTATTCATCTATTTACTTGTAGGCATAAAAAAGAAGGATCGTGACAAATCTGTGTCGCGGTCCTTCTTCGTTATTTCCAAAAGATCAGTTTCAATAAAAATGCTCCGTTGAATAAATTCGTTCGGAAAAGTAAATAATATCGGTGGAAACTTCGCGGATAGTCACGTAGAATAGGGAAGAAAGGAGTCGATAATGTGAATTTACCAAATAAATTAACTGTACTTAGAATTTGTATGATCCCGATTTTCATTTTGGTTGTAGGATTACCGTTAGATTGGGGACAACTTAACGTAGGGGACACCACACTGGCTGTCACACAGCTAGTAGGCGCAGTTATTTTTGCATTAGCCAGCATCACAGACTGGTTAGACGGAAAAATTGCCCGTGCACGAGGTCTTGTCACTAACTTTGGCAAATTTGCGGACCCACTGGCAGATAAAATGCTAGTTATGACCGCTTTTATCATGTTGGTTGACCAAGGAAAGGCCCCAGGTTGGGTAGTCGCGATTATTGTCTGCCGCGAATTAGCCGTCACAGGCTTACGTTTACTACTTGTCGAACATGGAGAAGTCATGGCTGCTGCTTGGCCGGGAAAAGTCAAGACGGCTACACAAATGGTTGCTATTATCTTGCTGTTTATCAATAATATCCCATTCAATCTGATTAGTATTCCAGTAGACCAAATCATGCTTTATGCTTGTCTGATCTTTACTATCTATTCAGGTGCGGATTACTTCATCAAAAATAGCGGCGTGTTCAAAGGATCAATGTAGGTATTGTTTTGTGGATGGTCAGATTCGTCGGTTCTTGATAAAGCGAAAATAATTTGATCATATAATGAAAAAAGAACTGGGGAGAGGCTGGTCCATGGATCAGCCTTGCCCTCTTTTTAAATAAAAAAATATATAAGTACAGCGTATACTATATAAGGGAGCGGGAAGTAATGAAAGCAGAAATAATAGCTGTCGGAACAGAACTTTTACTAGGACAAGTCGTGAATACGAATGCCACTTTCTTGTCAGAACAGCTAGCTGATCTAGGTATCGAAGTTTATTATCAGACAGTCGTAGGAGATAATCAGCAGCGTTTAGAAGAGTTGATTGCTCTAGCTGAAACAAGAAGTAAACTCATACTCTTATGTGGCGGATTAGGACCGACAGAAGATGACCTGACAAAAGAAGCAACTGCGGCTCACCTCGGTAAGTCTCTCATACAAAATACGGAAGGATACAAAAAATTATTGGCATATTTTGAAACAACCCATCGAAAAATGACCAAAAACAATCTGCAACAGTCCCAAATCATCGAAGGCGGGGTTCCTCTACCAAATCGTACAGGGCTTGCTTTAGGGACTTTTTATCAAACAGATACACATGCATATATCCTTCTTCCCGGTCCGCCTAATGAGTTGAAACCAATGTTTGTGGAACAAGTACGTCCTTTACTAGAGGAACGTTTTCCTTCTGAAGAAAAACTGATTTCTAAAGTTTTGCGCTTTTATGGGATTGGTGAATCGCGACTGGTCACTGAACTAAAAGATCTAATCGAGACACAGATCAATCCAACGATCGCTCCTTATGCCAAACCAAATGAAGTGACATTGCGTCTAACAGTGAAAACAAAGGATGTTCAGGCAGGAAATCAAGCTCTTTTAGCATTGGAAGAAAAGATTCAAGAACGAGTAGGAGAATATTTTTATGGATATGGCGATGATAATTCGTTAGCAAAAGTCGTAGTGGAACTGCTGAAAGAAAACAAGCAGACTGTAACAGCGGCGGAAAGCTTGACAGCCGGTGCCTTCCAAGCCGCATTGGGCGATATTGCTGGTGTATCTGAAGTATTTCCAGGCGGCTTCGTTACCTACTCGCTCCAAACAAAAGCTGGTTTTCTGGAGATTGATCCGGAGCTATTAGCAGAATATGGAACAGTCAGCAAAGAATGTGTGGAGCAGATGGCCATTCAAGCACGTGAGATAGCAAGAACAGATTACAGTGTAGCTTTCACCGGAGTGGCTGGACCGGACACGTTAGAAGGTCACCCTGCAGGAACAGTATGGATCGCTATTTCATCTAAAGATGGCGTGGTTTCAGAAAAATATCATTTTGCCAGAGACCGTGCGGCTATCAGATATAATGCGGTTATGCAAGGATTTGATCTTTTGAGAAAACAGCTTTTAAGAAAATGATAAATGCGAATATTTGTTCGGTTTTTTCTTGCTTTTTATTACTAAAAACGATATGATAAGGATAATGAAATGTTGCTCTGATTTGTAAATATAAGGAGGATTATCGTATTGGCAGATGATCGTAAAGCAGCCTTAGATGCTGCACTGAAAAAAATTGAAAAGAGCTATGGTAAAGGCTCTATTATGAAATTGGGCGAAAAAATCGACCAACAAATCTCTACAATTCCAAGTGGCTCTCTTGCGTTAGATGTCGCTTTAGGTGTCGGCGGTTACCCCCGTGGACGTATCATCGAAGTATATGGACCTGAAAGTTCAGGTAAAACAACAGTGGCGCTACACGCTATTGCAGAAGTACAAAAAAATGGCGGAACGGCCGCTTTCATTGATGCTGAGCATGCGTTAGATCCGCAATATGCACAAAAATTAGGCGTGAATATCGATGAACTACTTCTTTCACAGCCTGACACAGGAGAACAAGGTCTGGAGATCGCTGATGCTTTAGTATCAAGTGGGGCTGTGGATATCGTAGTAGTCGATTCAGTTGCTGCTTTAGTTCCACGAGCAGAAATCGACGGCGAAATGGGTGACTCACATGTCGGGTTACAAGCACGTTTGATGTCTCAAGCATTGCGTAAACTCTCTGGTTCGATCAACAAAACAAAAACAATCGCTATTTTCATCAACCAAATCCGTGAAAAAGTAGGCGTGATGTTTGGGAATCCAGAAATCACTCCTGGAGGACGCGCATTGAAATTCTACGCAACGATCCGTTTAGAAGTACGTCGTGCAGAACAATTGAAACAAGGAACAGATATTGTTGGTAACCGTACAAAGATCAAAGTCGTAAAAAACAAAGTAGCACCTCCTTTCAAAATCGCTGAAGTAGATGTCATGTATGGTTTAGGGATCTCACAAGAAGGAGAACTTCTAGACATGGCAGTAGAAAAAGACATCGTTGATAAAAGCGGTGCTTGGTATTCTTATAAAGAAGATCGGATTGGTCAAGGACGGGAAAACGCTAAAATCTATATGGCTAATCATCCTGAAATGATGGCAGAAGTTTCTGCTCTAGTTAGAGCAGCTTATGGCATTGGTGAAGAAGTGGCTGTCCCAGAAGATACAAAAGGCCAAGAAGAATTACCTTTAGAAGAAGAATAATAAACAACATAAATAAAAACGGCTGGTCTGAAGAGTAGATACTCTCCTTGACCTGCCGTTTTTTTATTGAATAAAGAACAAAGAAATCTTGAGTTATTTAATCATACGAGTAGCTACACAAAATAAAAAATATCTATTCGACTACAAAAAGTAATTTAGTGAAAAAGTTTCTCAACTTAAAGGTTTACCTATATGAAACTAGTGTCATTTATTCTAAAAACCACCGTTTAATGAATAAGTAGAAAGCCGTTTCTTTGTTTATTTAAAGTTGACACTACGGGGTACAAACATTAGAATAAAGTTGTGCATGTTTTTTGTACACATATATGCGAAGATGCATATTGACAAGTTTAGAATAATTTATCATAGAAGCTGTATAGATGATAAAAATGAAAAAGATAGTATGGAGGTGGATTTTATGGTATTCAACATTCTCCTCGCTATCATCGGTTTAATTGTCGGTCTTGGTTTAGGGTTTATGGTCGCAAAGTCACGTCACGAGAAAGAAATAGCTGGTGCACAATCATCAGCTGCTGGGATCATCGATAGTGCAAAAAAAGAAGCAGAAACTCTAAAAAAAGAAGCATTGTTAGAAGCTAAGGAAGAAAATCAGAAATACCGTTCTGAAGTTGAAAGTGAGCTGAGAGAAAGTAAGTTAGAATTAAAATCTCAAGAGAATCGTTTGATTCAACGCGAACAAACGCTGAATCGTAAAGATGACTCGTTAGAAAAACGCGAGAACTCACTTGAAAGTAAAGAAGAAGCACTTAGTTCAAAACAGCAATTAATTGAAGAGCGAGAAAAAGACGTTGAAAAAATGATTGAAGATCAACAAAAAGAACTAGAAAAAATTGCTGGTTTATCAAAAGAGGACGCACGAGATGTCATCATGAAATCGACTGAAGAAGAGCTGAATCATGAGTTAACTCTAATGGTAAAAGAATCTGAACAGCGTGCCAAAGAAGAAGCAGATCGCAAAGCGAAAAACTTATTATCATTAGCGATTCAACGCTGCGCAGCAGATCAAGTTTCAGAAACGACTGTTTCAGTCGTTACCCTTCCGAATGATGAAATGAAAGGTCGTATCATTGGACGAGAAGGTCGTAATATTCGAACGCTTGAGACGCTGACTGGTATCGATTTGATCATCGATGACACACCTGAAGCAGTTGTTCTTTCCGGATTTGATCCAATCCGAAGAGAAATCGCACGAATGACCTTGGAAAAACTGATACAAGATGGACGAATCCATCCAGCACGAATCGAAGAAATGGTCGAGAAATCTCGTAAAGAAATGGATGAACGTATTCGCGAATACGGGGAAGAAGCAGCATTTGAAGTCGGTGCCCATACACTTCATCCAGATCTAATCAAGATCATCGGACGTCTGAGATTCAGAACTAGTTACGGACAAAACGTCTTGAAGCATTCGGTCGAAGTTGCAAAATTAGCTGGTATCTTAGCAGCAGAACTTGGCGAAGATATCCAATTAGCAAAACGTGCCGGGTTGCTCCATGATATTGGAAAAGCACTTGACCATGAGATTGAAGGATCTCACGTTGAGATCGGTGCGGAATTAGCTGCCAAGTACAAAGAAAACCCAGTAGTAATCAACGCAATCGCTTCTCACCATGGCGATGTGGAAGCGACTTCTGTTATCTCTGTCCTTGTAGCTGCAGCAGACGCGCTTTCAGCAGCAAGACCTGGTGCGCGAAGTGAATCATTGGAAAACTACATCCGTCGTTTAAGAAGTCTGGAAAATATTTCGAACAGCTTCGCCGGTGTAGAATCAAGTTACGCCGTTCAAGCTGGACGCGAAGTTCGGGTAATGGTCAAACCAGAAGAAATTTCGGATCTGGACGCTGTTCGTTTAGTACGCGATATCCGTAAACGAATCGAAGAAGAGCTGGATTATCCTGGACATATCAAAGTAATCGTTATTCGGGAAACTCGCGCAACTGATTATGCTAAATAAGAGTAAACACAAAAGAAGAGTCGCGGCAAAAGCCGCAGCTCTTCTTTTTTTGTAAGGCACGAAAAAACATTGCTATCATTATTTTTTATTCAACATCTCAAGATCTTTCTCGATCGTCGTATTGATTCCTTTGATGATTGCTGGGATGAATCCTGCTTCTTCTAGCGCAACTACACCGGCAACGGTCGTACCACCAGGAGAAGAAACTTGGTCTACAAGTTCCCATGGATTTTTATCACTTGAAAGGAATTTTTGACAAGAACCCATGATTGCTTTTGCAGCAATTTCAGTTGCTGTCTGTTTGGACAAACCATTTAATACACCAGTCCGTCCCATCGCATCGATCAGCATATAAATGAATGCGGGCGAGCTGCCAGCAAGGCCGATGAATGTACTGAAATCTGCTTCTGCTAAAGGATAGACGCTACCGATTGCTTCAAAAATTATCGTGGCTTGTTGAAGCTGTTCCTCCGTGGCAGCTTCATTTTTGCAAATCGCAGAAACGCCTGCTCCTACGCTGACATTGACATTCGGCATCACTCGTACGATGGAGGCCTGAGGATCTTCAAGCGCTGTTTCTAAATCTGTTAATGATTTTCCTGAAGCAATAGAAATGAATAAGACCTTCTGGCTGTATTCTTTTAGTTCTTTCAATACTTTTTCAATGATTTTTGGTTTCACGGCTAAAAGAACGATATCTGATTTTGATGCAACTTCTTGGTTGCTTTTGCACGCATGGACGCCAGTTTCAGCAGCGAATGTTTGTGCATTTTCAAAATGACCACTGGAAACGAACACTTCTTCTTTCGAGACTGTTCCTGTTTTCAATAAACCATCAATAATAGCTTGTGCCATATTCCCTGTACCGATAAATCCTACTTTCATGTTATCCTCTCCTTTAGCATTAGGATATCTTTCTTTTTCTATGATCGCAAGCAAAGAACAGGTCTAAAGTGGAAAAATTAAAATAAATAAGATAACATTGGGGTATAACACAAAAGTATACAAGTTAGGAATGGGAAAATGTGAAAAATAAACGATACTTGATGCTGCAATGGATAAAGGAACATAGTCTGATTTTAAAATTGATTTTTTTCGGCTCCGTGTTAGTCTTTGTGGCAAATCAAGTCGCAAATATTGCTAATGGCATGAGTTGGCAAGATATTTGGCAAAGGATGGGACAACAAAGCCACATGACGATCCTGCTCATGATTCTGGCTGGACTGCTGGGTGTCACTCCGATGTTGTTGTATGATTGGGTGACGATCAGAGTCTTAGAAAAACAAGGAAAACCAAAAATGGAAAGAAAAGAGTTTCTTCTTGCTGCGTGGGTAACAAACACGATCAACAATCTCGCCGGTTTTGGTGGTGTGGTAGGAGCAAGTCTGCGGGCTAGTTTTTATGGAAAGCAGACAAATAGGAAAATGGTGTTAGTGACTGTTTCAAAAGTCGCACTATTTATGCTGACTGGTTTGTCTGTATGGTCGTTTCTTACATTTATTGATGTCTTTTTTATTCAGTCAGAAAGTATTTTTCGGAGCTATTGGATCTGGCTTTTCGGCGGTAGTTTTTTAGCACCAGTCATTTTCTTTTTTGCTTATCTAAAGAGAAAGACTTTGTTCTCTGAGTTTTATCCAAAAGGCTTGCTTGGTCTGCTACTGGCATCTTTTGGACAATGGACGGGGGCACTTGCGGTATTTCTGACTATCGGCAAGTTGATGAGAATAGATATTTCCATGTTTTCGATCTATCCTATGTTCATGATTGCGACGCTGATAGGAATGTTGACAATGGTCCCAGGTGGAATGGGGACTTTTGATGTTTTGATGATCTTAGGAATGAGTCAATTGTCTGTTCGGCAAGACGTAGCAGTAGTTTGGTTGTTATATTATCGGTTGTTTTATTATGTCCTGCCTTTTTTGACAGGACTTCTATTGTTCATCACACATACAGGAGTCAAAATCAATCGATTTTTAGATAATATACCGCGATTATTTTTCCAAAAGGTTGCGCATATCGTGCTCGTAAGTGCTGTATATTTTGCAGGGATTATGATGGTACTCCTGTCAACGATCACTAATCTGTCTGCAATCAGTCGGCTGTTTCAGGTATTATTGCCGTTCTCTTTCAACTTTTTAGACCAGACATTGAACCTATTAGTGGGCTTTTTATTGCTCGGTCTTGCTCGAGCGCTTTCAGTAAAAGTCAAAAAGGCATTTCTGCCTACGATCGCTTTACTAGCTTTTGGTATTTTAAATACGATCACACGTACATTATCTTGGCAATTGTTATTGGTGTATGTCTTGATTCTATTGGCTGTGTGGTTATCTAGAAAAGAATTTTATCGAACAAAATTCGTTTATTCTTGGGGAGCTATACTCTTTGATGCTAGCTTGTTCGGTTTCTTGTTTATTGTTTATGCAATTGCGGGTTATCATAGTGGACGCTTTTTAGTTGGCCGGATAACAGGTAACCATTTTATTTTGTTTCCTTCAGATGATGTGTGGTTCTCAGGGCTCATTGGTTTGGGCATCTCGTTGCTAGCTTTAGTGGCGCTTTATCAATACTTAGCAGAAGATACTACGACGCTTGGCAGTGAGTACGAAAAAGAACGTTTTGACCGTTTATTGGAAACATACGGAGGCACAGCTACAAGCCATCAGCTTCGCTTGCCAGGATACAGTTATTTTTATTACCAAAAAGATGACCAAGACCAAGTCGTTTTTGGCTATCAAATCAAAGGGAACAAATGCTTTGTTTTAGGAGATCCAATTGGTAATCCCAAAATGATGCGGGCAGCAACGAATCAGTTCATGAAACGAGCAGATTGTTTAGGTTATCAGCTTGCGTTTTATAAGATATCAGAAAGCTACGTAGTGATGCTTCACGAATTGGGCTTTCATTTCACGAAAGTAGGTGAAGCAGGAATTGTTGATCTAGCGACAGATGACTTGTCTCGGCTGAGTCAGCAACTTGAATATCAACGTTTGATGAAAGAAGGATACCATTTCACTTGGTATGACCAACTACCAGAAGAATTACATCAAGCTGTAAATGAAATTTCACAAAAATGGCTTCACGGGGCACGAGAAAAATACTTTTCTGTGGGACGATTCGATGAATCCTATGTATTATCCAGTGGCGTCGGTATTGTCCGTAAAGATCAAAAAGTCGTGGGCTTCATCACCGCTCAACCGATGACGAAAGAACAAGCGGGTTATGATTTACTTCGAATCTTGCCTGAAGAGCCTGAGGAATTAGCGGATTATCTATTAGCTAATTTGTTCATTGTATACGAGAAAATGGGCTATCTGGAAGCAAATCTGGGATTAGCACCTTTAGCAAATGTTGGAGAAACAGATTTTTCTTTCTTTCAAGAAAAAGTCATGCATATCGTATATAATTATGGTAATTTTTTCTATTCCTTCCAGTCTGCTTATGAAAAGAAATTAAAATATGTCGATCATTGGGAAGGTCGCTACTTTGCATATCGGAAAGGAAGTAATTTCGGATTTGCTACCATGCAGCTGCTCAGTCTGATAGGGAAAGAAAAAGGAAATGTGCCGAGTTTGGCAGAAGAAGTGCTCACAGAATTATAAGAATCACTAGAGTTTATTTGGATTATGAAGAGAAAATTCTATGAAAGCTGTTGAAACGATGACAAAATCAACAGCTAGGCGGACATAAGCTATACTTTTATTTTTCCCTATGATAGAATACTTGCGACTTAGACTTTTCGAATGGGTGAGAGGATGGAATTGATTGAAAAAGCGCCAGCCAAGATAAATTTAGGACTGGATGTATTATATAGACGGCAAGATGGGTATCATGAGTTGGAAATGGTGATGTCGAGCGTAGACTTGGCAGATCATCTATTTTTTGAAGAAATAGCAGAAGACAAAATCATTGTAGAAACAAATAAAGCATTTTTACCGGTAGATGAGCGTAACAATGTTTATCAAGCTGCTTTATTATTAAAAAACAAATACAATATCAAAACCGGTGTCAAGATCTTTGTTAAGAAGAATATTCCAGTAGCCGCTGGATTAGGCGGAGGAAGTACAGACTGTGCAGCTGCTTTAAGAGGGATCAACCAATTATGGAATCTAGGCTGTTCATTAGAAGAGCTAGCAGAGATCGGTTTGGAAGTTGGTACAGACGTTCCTTACTGTGTATATGGAAGTACGGCTTTTGTCGGAGGTAAAGGGGAAGAAATCCAAGTATTACCTTCTATGCCACAGTGCTGGGTTGTGTTGGTCAAACCAAGAATGAGTGTTTCCACACGTACAGTGTTTAGGGAAGTAGATACGCAAGCTATCCAACATCAAGATATCCACGGACTTGCTGAAGCCATCCGAGAGCAAGATTATCAGCAGATGATCAAAAAAATGGGAAACAGTTTAGAAGATGTAACGGGAAACCGGCATCCAGTCATCCATCAAATCAAAGAGCGTATGGTCAAGTACGGAGCAGATGCTGCATTGATGAGTGGGAGCGGACCAACCGTTTTTGCCTTGTGCCAACATTATTCAAGAGCGCAGAGAGTATATAATGGGTTAAAGGGTTTTTGTGAAGAAGTTTATTTAGTACGAACCTTGCAATAAAAATAGAAGAAGTAAAACAGGTAAGAAAAGACTGAGGAGTCCTAAAATGGGATTCTTCAGTTTTTTTATTGTAATGAACAGCTTAAATATGAGTGTTAACTCATCCATTTTACGATTTAATCAGAATATCCACGTTTAAATCAGAAATTGATGGATTTCTATTGACGGCGTTTTTTTATTTTGATACATTAGTTCACGTTGATAAATCGTAAAATTACGATTTGCTTATTTGAAAGGAGCATATAGATGAAAAAATATCTTTTGACAGCTACGGTAATGATAGGTGCTTTATTGTTTGCAGCATGTGGAAATACGAATAAGGAAGCAGATAAAAAAGAAGACTTGACGATCGTTGCGACATTTTATCCGATGTATGATTTTACAAAAGAGATCGTAGGGGACGAAGGAAACGTGAAACTTTTGATCCCTGCCGGAACGGAGCCTCATGATTTTGAACCAAGCGCAAAAGAAAGAGCAGAAATTTCCGATGCAGATGTTTTCGTGTATAATAGTTCAGACATGGAATTTTTCGTGGATTCGTTGAAGGATTCAGTGGACAGCAAACAGACCTTGATGATCGAAGCAGCTAAAGGAATTGACCGCTTAGAATCTCAAGAAGCAGATGAACACGAAGAATCAGAAGAAGGACATGATCATGCGCATGAATATGATCCCCATGTTTGGCTCGATCCGGTATTAGCTATAAAAGAAGTCAGAACAATTGCTGGAGAATTAGGCGAAAAATATCCAGATAAAAAGGAAATATTTACGAAGAATGCTGATGCTTATATCAAAAAGCTTGAAGCACTGGATCAAAAATACTCCGAAGAACTCAAAAATGCGACAAACCGCACATTCGTCACTCAGCATGCTGCTTTTGCTTATTTAGCGAATCAATACAACTTAGAACAAGTGGCGATTTCAGGTGTTTCGCCAGATCAGGAACCAACACCAAGCCGCTTAGCTGAACTAAAAGAATTTGTGAAGAAAAACAACATCAAAGTGATTTACTTTGAAGAAAACGCCTCTTCGAAGGTGGCAGAGACATTGTCGAATGAAACGGGTGTGAAGTTAGAGGTGTTGAATCCTTTAGAAAGCTTGACCAATGAACAAATCAAAGCAGGCGAAAATTATATTTCTGTCATGGAAAAAAATCTGGAAGCTTTAAAAGAAAGTATCAATTAAGTCTAGAATGGAGGTTATAAGGTGCGTTACATCGAAATATCTGATTTGACCTTTTATTATGATGATGAACCAGTACTAGAAGATGTCTCCTATCATGTAGACGCGGGTGAATTTGTCATTTTGACTGGAGAAAATGGAGCAGCCAAGTCAACCTTGGTGAAAGCATCGTTAGGATTACTGAAACCTTCAAAAGGAACGATAAAGATTGCTGAGAAAAATCAAGAGGGAAAAAAATTAAGTATCGGCTATATCCCCCAACAAGTTGCATCTTTCAATGCAGGTTTTCCAAGTACGGTAATCGAATTAGTCCGATCAGGAAGATACCCAAGAGGCCGCTGGTTCAAGCGTCTCTCTGAAAAAGATCATCAACATGTACAGCGGGCTCTAGAAGCTGTTGGGATGTGGGATATGCGAAACCGGCGGATAGGTGAATTGTCTGGCGGACAAAAGCAGCGGATCAGCTTAGCACGTATTTTTGCTACTGATCCTGACTTATTTGTCCTTGATGAGCCAACAACAGGAATGGATGAAGAGTCTAGAAATGAGTTTTATCGTCTTCTCCGACATAGTGCCCATGTCCATGGGAAATCAGTACTAATGATCACTCATGATCATGAAGATATCAAACAGTATGCGGACAGACAGATCCGACTGGTGAGAAAGGAGGATTCTCAATGGCGTTGCTTTCATATGAATTCATGAGAAGAGCTTTTCTTGCGGCTATCTTCATTGCGGGGATCGCCCCGATGCTAGGTGTGTTTTTAGTGATCAGAAGACAATCGCTGATGGCTGATACACTTTCCCATGTCTCTTTAGCAGGGGTAGCGTTAGGATTCTTTTTGAACCTTAATCCTACACTTACGACCATGCTAGTTGTTGTGCTAGCAGCTGTGATATTGGAATATCTGCGAACAATCTACCGAACTTATTCGGAAATCTCCATTGCCATTTTAATGGCTGGCGGTTTAGCGCTAGCTTTAGTATTAATGAATCTGAGTGGCGGGAATTCTGCAACAAGTATCCAATCTTATCTGTTTGGTTCGATCGTGACCATTACTTGGGAGCAAGTCATCTTTTTAGGAATCTTATTCGTTGCGATCGGTATATTGTTCTTTTTATTCAAACGTCCGATGTATGTACTGACTTTTGATGAGGATACCGCTCATGTAGATGGATTACCCGTTCATTTGATGTCAATGATGTTCAATGTGATTACTGGTGTAGCTATTGCTGTGATGATTCCGATTGCCGGTGCACTTTTGATATCCGCAATCATGGTTCTTCCTGCAGCAATCGGTATGCGGTTAGGCAAAAGTTTCAATGTTGTGATTGCTATCAGTGTTTGTGTCGGATTTCTAGGGATGCTGTCAGGATTGACTAGCTCGTTTTATCTAGATACCCCTCCAGGAGCAACAATCACATTAGTCTTTATTGCTTTGTTCCTGATTGTAAATATCATCAAACGAATATTGGTTGCCTTCAGAAGAAAAAATAACTGAATGATAAAGAAAAGAAGCCTGATAAAAACGAAAAATTTTTTATAGGCTTCTTTTTATTTTAATAAATACCGAACTATTTTCTTATTTTTTCATAAAATGCTCGAATTTTTGAAGAAAAACTTATATAATGTAAAACGATAAAATTTCTTAAAAGGAGTTGGAATAGGTGAAAGTACGTCGCAGTGAACGTCTGGTTGACATGACACAGTATTTATTGAATCACCCGCATGAATTGATTTCCTTAACAAGCTTTGCCGAACGTTATGAATCTGCTAAATCTTCTATCAGTGAAGATTTGGGAATCATCAAAAAAACATTTAAAGAACGAGGGTATGGAACCTTGGAAACAATCCCAGGTGCTGCAGGTGGTGTATTGTTCATCCCTGAAATTTCATATGAAGAGGCGAAAAAATATATTGAATCTCTAGCAGAACGTCTATCAGAACAAGATCGTCTGCTTCCAGGAGGATATGTTTATCTCTCTGATTTGTTAGGAGAACCTGAACTGCTGCGTCAAGTTGGAAGAATCATTGCTTCTAAATACCTTGGTGAAAAAATCGATGCTGTAATGACTGTAGCCACAAAAGGCGTACCTATTGCCCAAGCTGTGTCCTATTATCTGAATGCACCATTCGTTATTGTACGCCGAGACTCAAAAATAACAGAAGGATCAACAGTAAGTGTCAACTATGTGTCCGGTTCTTCTGAAAGAATTGAAAAAATGGAATTGTCTAAGAGAAGCTTGAAACGTGGTTCACGTGTCCTTGTAGTGGATGATTTTATGAAAGGCGGCGGAACAGTCAACGGAATGAAGAGCTTGATCGAAGAATTCGAATCAGAACTTGTTGGCATCACTGTATTTGCCGAATCGAAATTCAACGGACATCGCGCTATCGATGATTATACGTCACTGCTTTATGTCAAAGATGTAGATACTCAAACGAAAAACATCACGGTTGTGCCGGGAAATTATTTTTCAGAATAAGAGGTTGTGAAAAAGCAGCTTAGTTTCGAGTAGTAAGAAAAATTTTGTGAAAATGGCTTTCCACATTTTTTCATAAATTTGGCTTAATACCGAGAAACTGGCTTTTGAACACCGTTTATCTAGAGGTTGTGAGCCTGCCGTTTAACTCTGAGTCACAAGGAGCAATTTCAAAAAACAGCTTTTCTTGTTTTATGAGTAGTGTGACTTGTGACCGAGGAGTTGGCAGGAGAGCACCGGTTACCCAATAGATAGGTCCTTTATGGTCTATCTATTTTTTTATCCAAAGAACACCGTGGTGAAAGAAAATCACTTGTTTTGTTGAAAAAATGGGTATACTGGGATAAACTGAAATCAGCAAACTATATTTAGGAGTGACGCAGTTGGACGCACGTTATGCAATTATTTTGGCGGCAGGGAAAGGTACCCGCATGAAGTCAAAATTATATAAAGTTTTACATCCCGTCTCTGGTAAACCTATGGTAGAACATATCATCAATCGGGTCAGTGAAACGAAACCAGATGAAGTGATTACCATCGTTGGACACGGAGCAGAACAAGTCAAAGCACAACTAGGAGAGCGCAGTAAATATGCGTTACAGGCGGAGCAATTGGGAACAGGACATGCTGTTTTGCAAGCCGCTTCTTTCTTGGAAGGAAAAAAAGGAACGACATTAGTTATCAGTGGCGATACACCATTATTGACTACTGAAACGCTGAACAATCTTTTTGAATATCACCAAGGAAAAAATGCAAGTGCGACGATCTTGACGGCACAAGCAGAAAACCCAACAGGATATGGTCGGATCATTCGTGACCATATTGGGATCGTAGAAAAAATCGTGGAACAAAAAGACGCAACACCAGAAGAAGCACTTGTACAAGAAATCAATACAGGAACATACTGTTTTGACAACGAAGCTTTGTTCGATGCGTTAAGCAAAGTCGGAACAAACAATGCTCAAGGTGAATACTATCTGACAGATATCATCGAAATCTTAAAAGAAGAAGGCAATACAGTTGCTGCTTATCAAACAGATGATTTCGAAGAATCAATGGGAGTCAATGATCGGATCGCGTTAGCTAAAGCAAATGAGATCATGAGAAAGCGGATCAACCAGATGCATATGGTCAATGGCGTAAGCTTTGTCGATTCAGCAACGACATACATCGATGCAGGCGTAGAGATTGGTCCAGACACATTGATCGAAGCAGGTGTACAAATCCAAGGCAATACAGTCATCGGTTCTGATTGTGTCATCGGGGCACATTCAAAAATCGTAGACAGTAGGATTGAGGATCACGTCGTCATTGAAAACTCAGTCATTGAAAGCAGCCATGTCAAGAAGCATGCAGATGTGGGACCTTATGCACATTTACGACCAAAAGCTGAAATTGGCGAAAACGTCCATATCGGAAACTTTGTGGAAGTGAAAAATGCTCAAATCGGCAATGGAACGAAAGTCGGTCACTTGACTTATGTTGGTGATGCTACGTTGGGAGAAGAGATCAATGTCGGATGTGGTGTTGTCTTCGTCAACTATGATGGAAAGAACAAGCATCATACGACTGTCGGCGACCACAGCTTTATTGGTTCTAGCACGAATATCATCGGACCTGTCGAGGTAGCTAAAAACAGTTCGATTGCTGCCGGGTCAACAATTACAGACAATATTCCAGAATATGCGCTGGCAATTGCGAGAGCAAGACAAGTCAATAAAGAAGGATATGCAAAAAAACTCCCTTATCTAAACTAAGACTTTTGCAAAATCACTTGATTTATTTAAAAAATATGACTACTATTTATTAGGTAGAATTCTAGAGTTGTGAAAAAGAAAGTGGAGGTCCCCATGTCAAAACATTACTTTGACCCAAGATTAAAAATTTTTGCGTTAAATTCCAATCGCCCATTAGCAGAGAAAATTGCAGCAGCAGTCGGTGTCGAGTTAGGAAAATCATCTGTTACTCAATTTAGTGATGGAGAAATTCAAGTAAACATTGAAGAAAGTATTCGTGGATCGCATGTCTATGTTATCCAATCAACGAGCAGCCCAGTCAATGATAACTTGATGGAGTTGCTGATCATGATTGATGCACTGAAACGAGCAAGTGCAAAAACAATCAACGTAGTCATGCCTTATTATGGTTATGCGCGTCAAGATCGTAAAGCACGTGCACGGGAACCAATCACAGCGAAATTAGTAGCAAACATGATCCAAAAAGCCGGTGCAACAAGAATGCTGACTTTGGACCTTCATGCAGTCCAAATCCAAGGTTTCTTTGATATTCCAGTCGATCATTTGATGGGTGCGCCACTTATTGCTAATTATTTCTTGGAAAAAGGAATCAAAGGCGATGATGTTGTCGTTGTTTCACCAGACCACGGTGGCGTTACACGAGCACGTAAATTAGCGGAATTTTTGAAATCTCCGATTGCGATCATCGACAAACGCCGTCCAAAAGCAAATGTTGCAGAAGTAATGAACATCATTGGACAAGTCAAAGGCAAAACATGTGTACTGATCGACGATATGATCGATACAGCAGGTACGATCACATTGGCTGCCAATGCTTTGAAAGAAGCTGGTGCAACAAGTGTGTATGCTTCATGTACCCATCCAGTATTATCTGGTCCTGCTTTACAAAGAATAGAAGATTCAGCTATCGAGCGACTAGTTGTCACAGACTCGATCTATCTTCCAGAAGATCGTAAAATCGATAAAATCGATGAAGTAAGTGTTGGCGGACTAATGGGAGATGCAATCAAACGTATCCATGAAAACAAACCGGTTAGTCCATTATTTGAAACAAAAAATAAATAATAAATAAACTCACAAAGGGGAGTCCAATTGGGCTGAGATTGAATCTATTTCTAAACCCTTCGTACCTGTTTCGGTTATGCGAGCGTAGGAATTGTGAAAAAACAGCTGTTTGAAATTTTTCGAAAGCTGCTTCCTCCTTTGTGACTTTTTTATTCAAAGGAGGAAGTTTTTTTATGGGAAAAAATAGAGTTTGGGTAGAAGGAACGATTGTTGCAGCGTTAGCGATGGTGCTGTCATTGATACCAATCCAGATCGGCAGCAGTTTTTCTATTTCATTGGGGCAGATTCCGTTGACTCTTTTTGCGTTAAGAAGAGGGGCAAAGGCAGGGATGCTGGCAGGTTTCATTTGGGGGATCTTACACTTTCCGTTGGGACAAGTTTATTATTTAAGTGTCGTTCAAGTGTTGATTGAGTATCCGATTGCTTATACTTTTGCAGGTGCAGCAGGGCTCATGGCTTCAAATGTCCAAAAAAGCTATGCAGATGGAAATACGAAACAAATCAGAAAAAACATAGTGTTTGGTGCATTGATTGGCGCACTTTCCAGATATTTTTGGCATTTTATTGCGGGAGTTGTTTTCTGGGGAGCCTATGCACTATGGGGGATGAATCCTTGGCTCTTTTCTTTCGTAATGAATGGTGCTAGCGGGTTGAGCACAGCGATTGTGACGATGATCGTTTTATTAGGGATCCAACAAACGATTCCATCGCTTTTTGTGCCAGATAAACGACAGAATCTTTAAATAAAAAAGGAAACAAAAAACTTGAGACAGAATCATGTCCTAGTTTCTTGTTTCCTTTTTGTTTTTCGGTAAGAAATAGACTCACTTCAATGGCAGATAAGAAAGACCGGCATCTTCTACCAATTGCCAGCGCCGATCGTTGACAGAGTAGATTAAAGTAGCGACGACTTCTTCTTCCCGATACCGAGTACCTTTCAATTTCCAAATATAGTCCTCAATCACATAAATAGGAATACGGTATTCGTCATCGATCAAACCAACTTGATCAAAAGAAAAAATGATCCCTTCCTGCATTAAATTACGCATTTCTTTCAATAATTCCACACTGATTTTTTCAACAGGAGTTTCCTTTTTAAAAAAGGATTTTTTTACATTGATCTTATCTGACAGGATAGAACTTAATTTACTAGCAAAAATCCTGTAAAATTCTTCTAAATAGCGATAATAAATTCGGTTCAATTGATCGTTCAGATCGAAGTACACGAAATTATTTTGCAGCTTATAAAAAAATGGTGAGTGGAGATGTGTTTTCATATGGCCAAAATATAACAATTCTGAAATTTCTAAAGGTGTCAATTCTTTCAGCATCGTTAAATCAGTAAAGTCGATCCACTTCAATTCATCGAATCCACGCCTGTTTCGAGAAGAGGAAAAGAAACGCTGGATATTTTCTGTACCACGGATTACTTTCAGCCCTGTATGAGATTCGTATTCTCCAGCAGAAGCAGATGGATCAAGCAAGAGCAAGTTTTGAGGAAAATGCACGATACTGTTTGCAAAATCAGTAGCAGTCAGTCCTTTTGTTAAAACAGCATTACTTGTGGTATCAATATGTACATAAACTGACTCAGTCATCATGTTCCTCCTCTTATTTCCTCTTAATCTCTTTTATTTTACAACATTTGCATAAAAAAAGCTTGTTTCTTTTATTTTAAAATTCCATTACAAAATCACGTTTTCATTGAAAATACTCTCATTTTCAATTAATTTTTGTATTTTTTATTTAAAGGTGGTTTTATGAATTGTTTTCTTATGGAATATCCAAAGTCGAATACGATACTCATGACCTTTTTTCGACGTACTGGTATACTTGAAGAAAAAGGAGAGAGCGATGGAGATAAAAAAAGTTTACTTTTCACAGAAAATGTCGCTGTATTCGCGTATCAACCAAGCAAAACAACCTCTTCCGTTTTTTCAAAGCCATCAAGAAAGTAGAGAAGCATTTTGGCGTTCTGCAAAAAAACAATGTGCCTTTGAAGCAGTATCAAAAAAATATACCATCTATTTTACTATTGATAAAGGTAGAGAAGATGTTATTTTTAATAACTTGCTGATCGAAGGCGAAACTTTTGAATGGCAAAAACTTTTTCAGCATATGGAAGCTTGCGCTCGTTTTTTTATTAAAGAAAACTGTTGTTTTTTATTTCAATCTCCTCTATCAGAAGAATGGTTGCGTATTTTTCATAAAAACGGCTATCAAGGAACCATGCAACTAAATAAAAAGCTGGTCTATCACACAGCACTTGTATTAGGAGGAGGGGGAGCACACGGTGCCTATCAGATTGGTGTATGGCAGGCGCTGAAGGAACATAACATCCGCTTTGAAATCATCACTGGGACCTCGGTAGGTGCGCTGAACGGCGCATTGATTTTACAAGGAGACATGGAAAAAGCTGTGGGTTTATGGAAAAAGCTATCAACAAGACAAGTGCTTGCGTTGCCAGAAATGGCTGCCGTTGAAGACTTGCGGGAACGTTTCTATCAAGAAAGACGCCAAATGACGAAAACGGCACTAGTTGAAGGTGGGGTTTCGTCTGCGCCATTGGAAAAGCTGGTCAAGGAAAATTTAGATTTGTCTTTGCTCAAATACAATTCCAAAATACGTTTATACACGGTGTCTACTAAATTGCCAGAACTAGCGGAAGTAGTGACTGCTATCCAACAAACAAAAACAGAAGAAATACCAGATTGGATACTTGCCTCTGCTTCATTTTATCCTGCTATGGCTTACCGAAAGATCGGAAAAAATAAATACGCAGATGGTGGATATCGTAATAAAATCCCTATTGACATCGCGATTAACGAAGGCGCAACAGAGGCATTTGTCGTGGATGTGCAAGGACCAGGGCCAGCGAAAAGAATCCGTGTGCCGGATACGTTTATCCATTGGAAATGTCAAACATTGTGGACGCTTGGCAGCTTTCTGCTTTTTGATAGCCAAAGAAATCAATTAAATTTACAATTAGGCTATCTGGAAATGAAAAAACGATTAGGCTGTTACTACGGGAATTGGTATACATTTGATTCTGTCAAACAAGCAAGAACATGTTGGCGTGGATTTTTATCTTACTTAATAAAAGAACTTCAGTTAGAGCTATCTTTTTTCAAAACCATAAAATTTTGGCAAAAACTGCGTAATATATATAAGAACAGGGTCGAACCAGAAACATGCGGACTGGCGATGCTGGAACTTTTAGCAAAAAAACATTTTTTATTGCCAAACAAAGTCTATGAAGTAGATTGGATGTTTCAAATGATCTGCCAACAAGATAGAAAAAGTATGCCGGATGATTTATTGGCACAAGTTGGTCAATTAAGTACAGAAGAATGGCGGAGGTATCGAAAATATCAGCAGAAAATACAAAATGAACGCACGAAAGCCGTTTATTTTAAAAAACTGCTGCAAGAAAAATGTAAGGATCGTTTGCAGCGTGAACTGCTTGAACAGCCAGTTGACACATTACTGATCCTATATTTATATTATCTCAAGGAGGAACAACCATGGCACAAGAATTTTCATATGAAATCGTAGAAGAAATCGCTGTTTTATCAGAAAACAACAAAGGATGGCGTAAAGAGCTGAACTTAGTCAGCTGGAATGGTCGTCCGCCGAAATTCGATCTTCGAGATTGGGCACCCGACCATGAAAAGATGGGGAAAGGGCTGACACTGACGAACGAAGAGTTTGAACAACTGCAAAAAGCAATAGAAAATATGTAATGAGGAAGGACCCTGTCGAATGAAAAGTATGACTGGTTTTGGCAAAGCCATCCGCGAAACAAAAGCATATCAGCTAGATATCGAAATAAAAAGTGTCAATCAGCGTTTTCTAGATGTCCAAATACGAAGTCCTAAAATTCTGAACTTTATTGAAAACGATTTTCGTCAGCTTATCAAACAGCAGTTAAGCCGCGGACGGATCGAGGTATTTGTGAATCTAGCTTATATTGGCAAAAACGAAAAGCAGATCGTCATCAATTGGGAATTGATTGATTCGCTTATCACCCAATTGACAGACGGGATTCAACAACGATACGGGAGTCAAAATCAAGTGTCAATTCGTCGGCTGGCGGAACGCTTCGCGCTGGATGAAAACTTCGTAACGGTAGAAGAAAAACCGGAAGAGAGCATGGAAGAATTGGCACAGTTAGCTCTAGATACATTGAAAAGTGCACTTGATTCTATTGAAGCCAGTCGAGAAAAAGAAGGACAAGCCTTAGCTTCGGTGCTGAAAAAGAACACGGAAGAATTCAAACAAGTACTAAAAAAACTCAATAGTTTTGTAGATGTCTATGAACAGGAGTTTCAATTAAGGTATCAAAAAAAGCTGGAGGAATTTCTTGGAGCGAAAGTGGATGAGCAACGGTTGCTGACGGAGATGGCTATCTTGCTGGAACGTGGAGATATCCACGAGGAACTGGACCGTTTGGCAATCCATGTCCAAAAACTAGATGAACTTATCGAGGCGCAATGTCCTGTAGGCCGGGAATTAGATTTTCTGATCCAGGAAATGAATCGGGAAATCAACACGATCGGTTCCAAATCAAATGCAATCGAAATTAAAAATCAAGTCGTCCAATCCAAGACGATCTTAGAAAAAATCAGAGAACAGGTCCAAAATATTGAATGACGAAAGAGGTAGAGACAATGAAATACTATGACGTAACGTTCCACGAATTAAGTGGGAAAACTGTTGTTAAACGGGATATCCCTTCTGAAAAAAACGGCTTTGACGTATGGAAAGATGCCTGTGCAGACTATAATGAGAACGAACTGTTTATTTTGATCAACGACGGTGCTTACGTGACGATGAATCGGAAATTTATTGTTCGAATCGACACAGAAGAGGTAGAAGATCCGACAGAAAAAGCACGTTCTCGAAAAGATGAAATCATGGGTGTAGTGAATACTTTGTCCAATATGGGCTTTTAGCAAGGATGTTGAACAAAGAAATACAGTAAATAAACAGAATTGCATTTCTTCGCTTAGCTTCTTTGCTCTTGAAATCCATTTTGGGGTTGTGACAAAATACGTGTCACAACCTTTTTTTATTCTAAATAAATCATGTTTAAAATCCGTTTTCTCATTATGAAGTCAAATTTATGCAAAAACATGAGAAGCTGTTTATGTTTGGTTATTCTTATTACTTGATGCAGGGCAGCTTTTTCACGACCTCTCATACACGGCGTTCAAAAGCTTGCATCTGCGGTAATAAGCCCAACCAAACGAAAAACATGAGAAGCTGTTTATGTTTGGCTGTTCTTATTACTTGATGCAGGGCAGCTTTTTCACGACCTCTTGGTACAGGGTAGCTTTTTTACCAATTTCTAGCTATAATTAAAGATAACCTTGAAAGTTGCAGAAAAAAAGTGCAAAATAAACGATAAGTACAAAAAGACTAGTTGAAAGGACGTCGTCATGTCAGAGCGTGGATTATTAATCGTGTTGTCTGGTCCATCCGGTGTAGGAAAAGGCACAGTACGAAAAGCAATTTTTGAGAGTGAGGATAATGATTTTCAGTATTCAATCTCAATGACTACCCGTAAAATGCGTGAAGGGGAGGTCGAAGGCGTTGATTATTTCTTCCGAAGCAAAGAAGAGTTTGAATCAATGATCGAAGCTGGAGAGATGCTGGAATACGCAGAATATGTCGGGAATTATTATGGAACGCCTTTGTCATATGTCAACAAGACATTGGATGAAGGAAAAGATGTTTTCTTGGAGATTGAAGTCCAAGGAGCAAAACAAGTCAAAGAAAAAGTGCCCGATGGTGTATTCATTTTTTTGACTCCGCCAGATTTAGCGGAATTAAAATCACGGATCGTAGGCCGAGGAACAGATGCAGACGAAGTAATCGAAGAACGAATGAAAGTTGCAAAAGAAGAAATCGAAATGATGGCTCTTTACGACTATGCTGTTGTGAATGATGAAGTGCCGCTAGCAGTTGAACGAATCAAAAACATTATTGCCAGTGAACATTTTCGAGTAGATCGCGTAATCGGTAAATATATTAAAATGTTAAAGGAGATGTAGTCTTATGATGTTAAAACCTTCAATTGACTCACTATTAGATCGTGTAAATTCAAAATATTCTCTAGTAATTTTAGCAAGCAAACGTGCACATGAGCTGGATGCAAGTGCACAACCTACACTAGATTCTTTTGATTCAGTAAAAAGCGTTGGTCAAGCTTTAGAAGAAATCGATGCAGGGAATGTAGTCAATGATCCTCATCCTGAATTAAAACGTGAACGTTTGAAGATGGAAGAAGAGGAACGTCAAGCTCAAAAAGAGCGTGAACAACACGAATTGGAATCACGTATCCGCGAAGAGCAAAAAATGTAATAAAGAAAAGTAGAGCGAACATCTAAAAAGAAAAGCAAACCCAGCTGTTTCCTTTTCAAACATTCGCCCCTTATTGTCTGGTAGAAAAGGCTGTGTCTGAACTTTTTGACACAGTTCTTTTTTTTCTTATCCGCTGTTAATTTTTTGTTAGGATTTGGCAGAAAATAAGACAAATCCAGCGATCTCTAGTAAAATAGGCAAGGAACTTTTTGTCGCTTGATATGAAAAGACAAAAAAAGGAGGAAACGAACCATGACATTAACAGCTGAAGTCATTGTGGACGTACCTACTATGCAGACCGATCAGCCATTCACCTATCTGGTTCCCTCTGAAATGGAAACAGCTTTGCAAGTCGGGATGCGGGTAGAGGTCCCTTTTGGTAATGGCAATCGTCATGTCCAAGGATTTGTTATGGCTATCCAAAAATCAGAAGAATCAGCTAACCCATCGTTGAAGGCAGTGATCCGTTTGCTGGACCTTGCTCCGGTGGTCAATGAAGAATTACTTTCATTAGCTGATTACATGAAAAAAATCACTTATGCATTCAAAATCACTTGTCTACAAACGATGCTTCCGAGTGTGATGAAAGCAGAATATGATAAATTGATCTATCCTTTGGCAGATACACCAGAAATTCAGGCATTGTTTGGACAACGAGAAGTGATTCCTTGGAAAGAAGCAGAAGAAGAAGGCAGCCTTTCTCAATTGATTCGTTGGCGCCAAGAGCAGTTAGTAGATATCAAATACGAAGTCCATACACGAAATAAAGTAAAAACGATTCGTTTGGTCCGTTCCCTATTAACTGAAAAGCAAATCGAAGAAGAATGGGCAAAATTACGGCAAAATGCCAAGAAACAAAAAGAGCTTCTTTTGTGTTTATCTGAACTGAGCCAAGAAGAACCAATCGCTTATTTCAAAGATAAAGAAATCAGTACTGCTGTCTTGAATCAAGGAAAAGAAAAGGGCTGGCTGGAGTTTGTAGAATCAGAACGTTATCGCGACCCTTATCAAGACCGAGTATTTGACCAAACGACGGCATTGGAACTGAATGCAGAACAAAAAAATGCTGTCGAACAAATCATCACAGCAGGTCAGCAACAAAAAGATCAGGTCTTTTTGCTAGAGGGAATCACCGGTAGTGGAAAAACAGAAGTATATCTTCAGTCAATCGCTGATGTTTTGTCAGAAAATAAAACGGCTATAATGTTAGTGCCTGAAATCGCATTGACTCCGCAAATGGTCGAGCGATTCAAAGGACGCTTCGGTGAATCAGTTGCGGTCTTACATAGCGGACTTTCCCAAGGTGAAAAATATGATGAATGGCGCAAGATCGAGCGGGAAGAAGCACAAGTAGTAGTAGGCGCACGTTCTGCTATTTTTGCTCCGCTGAAAAATATAGGATTGATCATTATCGATGAAGAACATGAATCAAGTTATAAACAAGATGAGACGCCGCGTTACCATGCGAGAGATTTAGCTATTTGGCGCAGTAAATACCATCATTGCCCAATAGTCCTTGGAAGTGCGACACCCTCTTTGGAATCAAGAGCACGAGCTCAAAAAGGCGTGTATCAGTTATTGCAGTTGAACCACCGAGCCAAAGCAGCTGCACAACTTCCAGCTATTGAGATCGTAGATATGCGTGAAGAATTTCAGAATCATCGGACCTCTACTTTTTCTGCTAATTTGCAGGAAAAGATACAAGATCGGTTAGACAAAAAAGAACAAACTGTCCTACTGCTCAATCGTCGAGGATATTCGTCTTTTGTGATGTGCAGAGACTGCGGATTTGTTCTCCCATGCCCTAATTGCGATATCTCTCTTACCTTGCATATGGATACACGTTCGATGCGCTGTCATTATTGCGGACACGAAGAACCTATTCCTAATCGCTGTCCCAATTGTGGGGGCAACAAAATCCGCTACTATGGGACAGGTACCCAAAAAGTAGAAGAGGAACTCCGAGAACTTTATCCGCAAGCTAGGATTTTGCGTATGGATGTAGATACCACCCGAAGAAAAGGGGCACACGAACAGATTTTACAAAAATTCGGTGCAAAAGAAGCAGATATTTTATTAGGGACACAAATGATCGCTAAAGGCTTGGATTTTCCAGAAGTCACATTAGTTGGCGTGTTGAATGCCGATACCTCCCTGAATTTACCGGATTTTCGTTCTAGCGAGCATACATTCCAATTGCTGACCCAAGTCTCAGGACGAGCAGGACGAGCGGAAAAACCAGGCGAAGTCGTGATCCAAACGTTCAATCCTCAGCATTACGCCATAGAATTGGCTAAAAAACAAAACTATGAACAGTTTTATCAGCAGGAAATGCATGTACGGCATCGTGGAGGCTACCCTCCTTATTACTTTACTGTGAAAATAACTGCTAGCCATCCTGAAGAACAAGTGGCGGCAAAGAAAATCTTTCAGATTGCCAATCAGCTAAAAGAAGTATTAAGTCCTCAAAGTTTGTTACTAGGACCAACACCCAGCATGATTTTGAGAGTGAAAAATCGATACTATTATCAACTAATCATCAAATATAAACATGAACCGAATCTTCCCCATGTTTTGGATGAAATCTTGAATGGAAGCCAGAAAGAACAGCGGCAAGGTCTTTTTGTGGCAATTGACAACGAACCATTAAACTTTATTTAAGAAAGGACCAACTTATGCGCTATCCTATATTGATCCACCCTAATGATAAATTAAAAAGACCTGCTCAGCCAATCGACGTGATCACGGACGAAACGATTGCTTTGTTAGACAACTTATATGAGACGATGATTGCGAATGACGGAATAGGGATTGCTGCTCCTCAAGTAGGACAAAACAAGAGAATCGCTGTGATCGAAGTAGATGAATTCGAAAAATTCGAACTGATAAACCCAGAAATCATTGAAGCAAAAGGTGAAAGCATGGACGTAGAAGGCTGTCTCAGTATTCCGCATGTCTATGGAACAGTCAAGCGAGCAGATGAAGTGACTGTACGCTATTATGACCGCGATGGAGAAGAGATAGAAGTGACAGCTTTCGGCTATTTAGCCCGTGCCTTCCAGCATGAAATCGATCACTTAGACGGTATTCTGTTCATTGAGAAAATGGTACAGCAGATCCCGGAAGAAGAACTTGAAGAATATATGGAGGAACATCTTGATGACTAAGTTAGTATTTATGGGCACACCTGCTTTTTCTGTGCCAATTCTTGAAGGGTTGATAGAATCAGGCTACGAGATCCAGGCAGTAGTCACACAGCCCGACCGTCCAGTTGGGCGGAAACGAGTAATTACGCCGACACCGGTAAAAGAAGCTGCTCTAAAGCACGGTATCCGTGTGTTGCAGCCAGAGAAAATCTCCGGTTCGCCAGAAATGGAAGAAATCATTGAATTGGCACCTGATGTGATCGTCACTGCGGCGTTTGGCCAATTCTTGCCTGAAAAGTTATTGCAAGTGCCAAAATTAGGGGCAATCAATGTCCATGCTTCTTTACTTCCTAAATATCGGGGAGGTGCGCCTGTTCATTATGCCATCATGAATGGGGAGAAAGAAACTGGTGTAACGATCATGGAAATGATCAAAAAAATGGATGCAGGCGGAATCTATGCGCAAGAAAGCATGCCAATCACTAAACAAGATGATGTGGGGACGATGTTTGAAAAGCTTAGCCTTTTAGGAAGAAAGCTATTGCTAGAAACATTGCCTAATATTTTGAATGGACAAAAACCAGTCCCTCAAGACGAGTCAAAAGCCACTTTTTCGCCAAACATCACACGTGAACAAGAAGCGGTCGATTGGCATAAAACTGCAGAAGAAATCGACAACCAAGTACGCGGGATGCGTCCTTGGCCGATTGCATTCACGACCTATGAAGGTACACGCTGGAAATTATTATCGGTTGAAGTACTGGCAGAAAGTACAGACGAAGCACCAGGCACAATCATCCGAAAAGACAAAAAAAATCTATGGATTGCTTGCGGTAAACAGACCGTATTAGCCATCAATGAATTGCAGCCAGCTGGTAAAGGAAAACAAGCCGTACACGATTTTCTTAACGGAAGCGGTCAGCAAGTTCAGATTGGTCAGCAGGTGAAATAATGAAAAAAATCCCTAAAAAAATGAAAAAATCTGTACGATATATGGCATTACTGACATTAGAGCGAGTGAACAAGGGCGGCGCCTACTCGAATCTTTTGTTGAATGAGATGATCAAACAAAGCGAGCTAAATCAAAAAGATGTGGGGCTATTTACAGAATTGATCTACGGTACGATTAGCCATCAGCGACTATTGGAATTTTACGTTGCACCATTGATCGCTAAAGCAAAAAAAGTGGATGACTGGGTCAAGACGCTTCTGTATCTGTCTGTATATCAATTAGAATTTTTAGATAAAGTCCCTGCACATGCTATTTTAAACGAGGCGGTCGAAATCGCGAAAGTAAAAGGAAATCCTGGGACAGGAAAATTTGTAAATGGTGTTTTGAGGAATTATCAGCGTCAAGGAGCACCAGATCTGCAAGGCATTGCTGATCCTATCGAAAGACTTTCTGTCAAAATCAGCCTGCCTCTATGGATGACGAAACGGTTGGTGGATCAAATCGGTTATGAAGAAACTGAAAAGCTCGGTTTATCGCTATATCAGCCTAGCCATGCTAGTGCCCGAGTAGATACACGTCGACTTTCCAGAGATCAGGCCATCACTGTTTTGCAAGAAGAAGAGATTACAGCTGAAAAAAGCCAAGTCAGTCCATACGGTATAGTAGCGAAAAAAGGGCATTTAGCTTCTAGCTCATTGTTCCACGATGGCGTCATGACGATCCAAGATGAAAGTTCGATGCTTGTAGCGCCGTCTATGCAAATCGAGCCTGAACATCATGTTTTAGATGCCTGTGCAGCACCCGGAGGTAAGACGACACATATTGCTTCTTTTTTGGATCCTTCATGCGGCGGGGAAGTGATTGCTTTAGATGTACATGAACACAAAGTCAAACTCATTGAAGAAAATGCAACACGTCTGGGTGTCTCTTCTGCTGTTTACGCTCAAAAGATGGATGCTAGAGAAGTCAGCAAGCAGTTTGAACCAGAGCAGTTCGATCGGATTTTAGTAGACGCGCCTTGTTCAGGTCTAGGGCTCCTTCGGCGAAAACCAGATATCCGTTATAAAAAACAGCCGGATGAATTAGCGAATTTACCAAAAATCCAATTGGAAATTTTAGAAAGCTGCGCACCAGCTTTAAAGTCTTCCGGTATTCTGACTTATAGTACTTGTACGATCTTAAAAGAAGAAAACCAAGACGTTGTTTCTGCTTTCTTGGAAAGACACCCTGATTTTGAGAGGATTGATGTTTTGACCGATCCTATGCTACAATCATCAATCGTAGAGAAAATGTTGACTTTGTATCCGCATCAGTTTTACACAGATGGATTTTTCATTTGTTGTTTGCGCAAAAAGTAATGAGGTGAAAAAATGCAGATTGAATATCAATCAGATGTAGGAAGACGACGTAACACCAATCAAGACTATGCCAGTGTATTTACTAGCCGTTCAGGTCTCAAGCTTGCTGTATTAGCAGATGGGATGGGTGGGCACCGTGCTGGAGACATTGCTAGTCAAATGGCGGTAACAAATCTAGGCGAAGCTTGGGAAGAACAAGAAGCTGCCGACGATGAAAAAATCGCCCAGTGGTTCATTCAATCGATTCAAGAGGAAAATGTGCTGATTTATCAGCGAGGACAAGAACAGCCGGAATATAACGGTATGGGAACAACAATCGTAGCGGCAGCTCTGTCAGATGACTGGTTTACGATTGCGAATGTTGGCGACAGCAGAGCTTATTTGATTCGCGAAGATAAAATCATGCAATTGACAGAGGATCATTCTTTAGTTAACGAACTAGTCAAATCAGGGGAAATCAGCGAAGAAATGGCAGTGAACCATCCAAGAAAGAATATTTTAACACGTTCTGTCGGCATGCCAGGAACAGTCGAAGTAGATGTTTCTACTCATCTTTGGCAACTAAAAGATCGCTTGCTGTTATGTTCAGATGGCTTGACGAATATGCTATCTGAAGAAGAAATAGGAACGATCATTAATCAAGAAGGCCCGTTGTCCCATAAAGTAACTGAGCTGATTGATCGTGCCAATGAAGCAGGCGGAGCGGATAATATCACCGTTCTTCTTATCGAATATAAGGAGGACCGTGTATGATCGAGTTGGGAAAAAAATTAAATGGCCGTTATCAAATCACGGGGAATATCGGTAGTGGTGGTATGGCTAATGTATTTTTGGCGCACGATTTGATCTTGGATCGAGATGTAGCAGTCAAAGTCTTACGATTCGACTTTCAAAATGATCAAACCGCGATTCGACGATTTCAGCGAGAAGCTTTAGCAGCAACAGAACTCGTTCATCCAAATATTGTCAGTGTTTACGATGTTGGTGAAGAAGACAATATGCAGTATCTAGTGATGGAATACGTCAAAGGAATGGACTTGAAACGATATATCCAAACACATTATCCTGTTCCTTATGAAACAGCAGTAAATATTATGCAGCAGATTCTTTCTGCTATTTCTTTAGCTCATAACCATCAAATCATCCACCGAGATTTGAAACCCCAAAACGTATTGATCGATAACGAAGGTGTAGTAAAAATCACGGATTTCGGGATTGCTATTGCTTTATCTGAAACATCGATCACACAGACGAATACGATGCTGGGATCTGTTCATTACCTATCTCCTGAGCAAGCAAGAGGGAGTATGGCAACGAAGCAGTCAGATATTTATGCTTTAGGGATCATTCTTTATGAGATGCTGACAGGTAGCGTGCCGTTTGACGGTGAATCTGCTGTGACGATTGCTTTAAAACATTTCCAAGATGATCTTCCATCCATAAAGGCACTTGATCCAAATGTACCGCAAGCATTGGAAAATGTGATTTTACGGGCGACGGCTAAAGAACCTGCAGACCGTTACAAGTCAGCCGAAGAAATGTCTGATGATCTTTCTACAGTATTATCACCAGCTCGTGCAAACGAAGAAAAATGGCAACCTCATGCGATGGATAACGAAACAAAAGTTATCACACCGCTTGCAGCAGATACACCAATGCCGGATTCATTCAAATCTATGCCTCTGCCAAAAGACGAACCGAGAAACGAAACATTGCCGGAAGAGGAAGAAGTTCTGCCTGACCCTAAAAAGAAAGGACAGAAAAAATGGTGGCTGATCCTGTTAGCTGTCCTCGCTGTTTTAGGAATCGGAACAGCTGTATTCTTTGCTTCTGGCGGACGAGGAGAAGTTGTTGTTCCTGATGTTTCTGATCTTTCTGAAGCTTCTGCCAGAGAAACACTCGCAAAAGCAAAATTAGAAGTAGCAACAAAAACAGAAGAAATTGCAGATGACAAAATCGAAGAAGGCAATGTGGTGAAGACAGACCCTGCAGCGGGAACGACAGTCAAGCAAAAACGCGAAGTCACTCTTTATATCAGCAGTGGCACGAAAAAAATCAAATTAGATGATTACAGTGGTAAAAGTTATGAAGATGCTGAAGCAAGTTTGAAAGAATTAGGATTTTCTGCTGATTTGATTCAAAAAGAAGAGGAATTCAGTTCAGAGGTAGAAAGCGGAATGATCATTTCGCAATCTCCATCAGAAGATACAGAAGTCGATCCTAAAACAGACACGATTACTTTCACAGTCAGCAAAGGACCAGAAACAGTGACTTTGAGTAGTCATGTAGGAGAAAACTACGAAACTGTCCGTAATTGGCTTGTTACACAAGGATTCAATATCAATAACATTAGTGCTACTTATGAATATAGCGACACTGTGCCATCGGGTTCGATCATTAGTCAGGATCCAGCCTCAGGTGAAGTTGTAGCAGAAGAAACTTACATCAGTTTTGTCGTAAGCCAAGGAACAGAACCTAAACTGAATGACATCTCCGGCTATACAAAAAGCGAAGCACAAAGTTATTTGGCTAGTATTGGTGCAGAATATATCGGTCATGAGACTTCTGAATATTCAAGCACGGTGGATAAGGACAAAGTAATCCGTACAGTGCCAGGGGCAGGTACGACGATTACCAAAGGAATGGTTGTAAACGTGATTTACTCTAAAGGACCAGACCCAGCGTCTTCTAGTTCTGAGAAAGATTCTTCAGACAGTTCTAGCAGCTCAAGTAGCTCTAGCAGTACGAGCAGCTCTTCCAAAGAAGAATCTTCCAGCACTACAAGTTCATCAGATAGTACCTCAGAAAGCTCAAAATAAGTTTTTAATAAAATAGAACAAAGAGGTTGTGACAGAAGTGATCAGCTTCAAGAAATAAGAAGGAATTTACGAAAATTGATTCTCAAATTTTTGTGAAATTTCGGCTTATTTCCGAAGAAGCTACTTCTGGAACACCGTTTACTCGGAAAAAAGGGACTGTGTCACAGTCTCTTTTTTGTGTTTTCTATCCCTTTTGATTAGTTTACAAGCTGTATACTTTGAGAAGTTTGCGTGGAATGACACCTACTTTCCTCTTCATATGGTAAAATAAACAAAAACGGAGGTGGCACTTATCAAAGGACAAATCAGAAAAGCAATCAGCGGTTTTTACTATGTATACGCAGACGGAGAGACCTATCAAACAAGAGGAAGAGGGAATTTCCGGAATCGGAAAATCACGCCGCTTGTCGGAGATCAGGTAATCTTTGAGAGTGAAAATCAAACAGACGGCTATCTTCTGGAAATCTTGCCGAGAAAAAATCAATTAGTTCGCCCGCCAGTCACAAATGTTGATCTTGGAATCATTGTCACAAGTATCGTGGAACCTGCATTTTCTTATAATCTGCTTGACCGCTTTCTAGTTACCTTGGAATATGAATCAATCGAACCGCTCATTTTTTTGACGAAGACCGACTTGTCAGACGACCCGAAAAAAATCGAAGAAATCAAACAAACCTATACTAAGATAGGCTACCCAGTGATTGTACCCAATCATGCGGGTGACACGACAGAACTGATTCGTTACTTTCCAGAACGGCTATCGGTCTTCATGGGACAGTCTGGAGCAGGAAAATCAACACTACTGAATCAAATATCTCCAGAACTGAATTTAGCAACAGGAGAGATTTCTGATGCACTTGGAAGAGGGCGGCATACAACACGGCATGTGGAGCTGCTCCCTATCTACGGTGGGTTAGTAGCAGACACACCAGGATTCAGCTCGATTGACTTTTTGACTATCGAAGCAGGAGAATTGCCAAGACAATTTCCGGAATTTGTGGAAGCTTCTGCCCATTGCAAATTTAGAGAGTGCATGCATGCCAAAGAACCTGGCTGTGAAGTGAAACATAGAGTAGAAACAGGTGATATCGCACAGGCACGTTACGATAATTATTTGCAATTCTTACAAGAAATCGAGAAAAGAAAACCCATGTATACGAAAAAAGAAGGTAAACGAAAATAGGAGGAACCAAGAATGAAAATAGCACCATCCATTTTGAGCGCAGATTTTGCCAATTTGCAAAGAGATATTGAGTTAGTAGAAAAAGGAGGCGCAGATTACATCCACGTAGATGTCATGGATGGCCAATTTGTCCCAAATATCACGTTAGGGCCAAATATTGTTCAGGCAATCCGACCTGTCACTAAATTACCGCTAGACGTCCATCTGATGATCGTTGATCCGGAAAATTACATTCCAGCATTTGCGAAAGCTGGAGCAGATATCATTACTGTTCATGTAGAAGCAACTCCTCATATCCATCGGGCACTCCAAATGACAAAAAGCTTAGGTGTCAAAGCTGGAGTAGTTATTAATCCAGGGACACCAGTCTCCATGATCAAACATGTTTTGCCTTTGGCTGATCAAGTGCTGGTCATGACTGTCAATCCTGGGTTTGGCGGACAAAGCTTTATTGAAGAAACTGTAGAAAAAATCACAGAACTCGCTGATCTACGTAAAGAGAACAATTGGTCTTATGCAATCGAAGTAGATGGCGGAATCGTTCCAGAAACAGCAAAAATCTGTAAAGATGCAGGGGCGGATGTCTTTGTTGCAGGATCATATATCTATGGAGCCGAAAATCCAGTCGGACAAATCGAACGGTTAAAAGAGGCATTAGATTAAATGGAAATTTTATTAGCTGCTGGAGGTAATCCGGAAAACTGGCCGCAGCCTCTACTGACCAAATACGATGCCTATGTCGGAATAGATCGTGGTGCGCTGTATCTGCTTCAAGCAGGCTACCCAGTAGATCTGGCAGTAGGTGATTTTGATTCATTGTCGAACGAAGAGCAGGAGGAAGTATTTGCAAAAGCCAAAGAGTATGCCCGTTCACCCGCAGAAAAAGACGATACAGATACACAATTGGGAATCTTAAAGACATTTGAACGTTATCCGCATGCTGAAGTCACTTTGATCGGCGCCACAGGCGGAAGATTGGATCATCTTTTAGCCAATCTCTGGTTAGGTCTGGAACCTCGCTTCAAACCGTTTGCCCATCAGCTTATTATTAGAGATCGTCAAAATTATTTGGCTTATTATTTGCCTGGAAAGCATATAGTAAGACAGGTTCCAAGTATGAAGTATCTAGCTTATTGCTGTTTGACGCCCGTCTCGGCTCTTACATTGAAAGGCAGTAAGTATGTATTGGAAAATAAAGCAGTTGAATACCCGACATCTTATGCAAGTAACGAGTTTCTTTCAGATACCGCTGAATTTTCTTTTTCAGATGGTATGATTGCAGTTATTCAAAGCAAAGACTGACCAATGAACAAAAGGAAAAATTTTGTTTTTCAGGCTAAAATGACAGAATCTATTATTTACTAAAAAAAAGCTTAAGAGGAGCAACTTGCCTTTTGTTTCCCGGCATTTAGTGATAAAATTGAACACAAGAGTCTAATTAATTCGAGGTGTCTTTGTGAAGAAGTTCAATCCTAATAAAAATATTATTATTACCTTGGTTATTGTTATCATCGTGGTGACGATACTAAGTGTGACCGCTGCACAGCGAGCGAATGAAGGAAAGCCTAATTTCTTCCAATCCATCGTTAATGACAGTGTTGCAATGGTTGATAAAACAATCTCTGCCCCAGTACGGTGGGTGCGAAACGGAGTAGATTCTGTCCATAATCTTTTTTCAACTTATGCCGAAAATGAGCGGCTAAAAGAAAAAATCGATAGCTATGATGACGTTGCACAGCAAAACAAGAATTACGAGAGAGAAATCGAATCTTTGAAAAAAGAACTTGATTTGAACCAGACGCTGACGAGTTACGAAAAAGTAACGGCAAATGTCATTACCCGTTCACCAGATAGCTGGCAGGACATGCTGATCGTAGACAAGGGTTCTAAAGACGGTATCGAAGCAAATATGGCAGTCATGTCGCAAAAAGGATTGATCGGCCGAGTGATCGAAGTCAATACAGCTTCGTCTAAAATCGAATTACTGTCATCCTCTAACGAAAGCTCCAATCATTTTCCAGTACGGGTATCTTCGGCTAATGGCGAAGCATTCGGTTTGCTTAAAAACTATGATGAAAAACTCCATGCATTAGTGGTGACCCAATTGACTGGTGATACGGATATCAAAGAAGGGGATGTTGTTCAGACATCCGGTCTTGGAGGGAATTCTCCAGCTAACTTGCCGATCGGTACGGTTATCAAAACGAAACCAGACAGTTATGGTCTGGATCGGGAAGTTTATGTGAAACCTTATGCAGAAATGTATGATGTGTCAGTTGTGACGATTGTCCAACGGCTAGCGGAGGATTAGTCCATGTTGAAAAAAGAAACAATGAAGTACTATCTGCCAATCGTTCTTTTCTTTTTGATGTTGATAGATGGCCATTTAACAAGAATGCTAGGAGAGTGGTCGAAAGGCAGTTATATGTCAAATGCCCACTTTCTGATCTTGGCATTGTTATGTTGCAGTATGGCATTTGAAAAACGCTATTTGCTAATCACCACAATTGTTCTCGGTGCAGTCTATGATGCTTACTATATCGGTGTTATCGGTATCTATGCAGTAGCTCTCCCTTTGATCGTATGGTTGATGTATGTAATGAAAGACGTCATCCACGTCAACATCTTTACTGAATTTTTCAGTATGATTATCTTTGTCACGGGTTATGAACTGTTTACGATGGTGGTCCAATTGATTTTTAAACTAGCAGTAGTAAATAACACGTATTTTATTACAAGGTTCTTAGGACCTACACTGCTGTTGAACATGATTATTTTTGTATTATTCATTTTTCCATTTAAGAAATTATTCAGTGATGAATAATTTCTTTTTTTGTTTTTCGACTGAAAGCAAAAAAGAATTATTGTTATCTTAAAAAAAGCCCGTCTTAACACGCCTTTTTCATGATCATTTTCTGAAACGAACAGTTTTGTCATTTTTAGAGGTTGTTTTGAAACATTTTTGTAACATAACTATTATATCGCTGACATACTGCTATGGTACAATTTTTATATCGTTAAGAAAGACTTAAATATATTTAGATATTTATTAAATTAAGCCAGTCGGAGGAATGAAGAGTGAAAAAGAGTTTAATATCAGCAGTAATGGTATGTTCAATGACCTTGACTGCCGTAGCATCACCGATCGCTGCCGCGGCGGACGATTTTGATTCTCAGATACAACAACAAGATCAAAAGATTGCAGACTTGAAAAACCAACAAGCAGATGCACAATCACAAATCGATGCCCTAGAAAGCCAAGTTTCTGAAATCAACACACAAGCACAAGATCTATTAGCAAAACAAGACACATTGCGTCAAGAATCTGCACAATTAGTAAAAGATATTGCAGATTTACAAGAACGTATTGAAAAACGTGAAGATACAATCCAAAAACAAGCACGTGAAGCACAAGTAAGCAATACAAGCTCAAACTATATCGACGCTGTATTGAATGCTGATTCATTAGCAGATGCTATCGGACGCGTTCAAGCAATGACAACGATGGTAAAAGCAAACAACGACTTGATGGAACAACAAAAACAAGATAAAAAAGCTGTAGAAGACAAAAAAGCTGAAAACGATGCTAAACTAAAAGAATTAGCTGAAAACCAAGCTGCTTTGGAATCTCAAAAAGGCGATCTTTTATCTAAACAAGCTGATTTGAACGTACTGAAAACTTCATTAGCTGCTGAACAAGCAACTGCTGAAGACAAGAAAGCTGACTTGAACCGCCAAAAAGCAGAAGCTGAAGCAGAACAAGCACGCATTCGTGAACAACAACGTCTAGCAGAACAAGCACGTCAACAAGCAGCACAAGAAAAAGCTGAAAAAGAAGCACGCGAACAAGCAGAAGCTGAAGCACAAGCACAAGCTACTCAAGCTTCATCAACTGCACAAAGCTCAGCAACAGAAGAATCATCAGCTGCTCAATCTTCAACGACTGAAGAATCATCATCAGCTGCTCAATCTTCAACAACAGAAGAATCAACAACAGTTCCTGAATCTTCAACAACAGAAGAATCAACAAC
>NZ_NGLI01000002.1:692151-717151 GCF_002141285.1 Enterococcus sp. 3G1_DIV0629
AATCTTCAACAACAGAAGAATCAACAACAGTTCCTGAATCTTCAACAACAGAAGAATCAACAACTGTACCTGAAACTTCAACAGAAGAATCAACAACACCTGCGCCTACAACACCATCAACAGATCAAAGTGTTGATCCAGGAAACGGCACAGGAAATAGTACTCCGGCTCCAACGCCAACACCAACACCTGAACAACCAAAACCTGTTACACCAGCTCCAACTCCTTCTGGAAGTGTGAATGGCGCAGCAATCGTAGCAGAAGCTTACAAATATATCGGTACTCCATATGTTTGGGGCGGTAAAGATCCAAGTGGATTTGACTGCTCAGGATTCACACGCTATGTTTACTTGCAAGTAACTGGTCGTGACATTGGTGGTTGGACAGTTCCTCAAGAATCAGCTGGAACAAAAATCTCAGTTTCTCAAGCAAAAGCTGGAGACTTATTATTCTGGGGTTCACCAGGCGGAACTTACCACGTAGCGATTGCTTTAGGCGGAGGACAATATATCCATGCTCCTCAACCAGGCGAAAGCGTAAAAGTTGGTTCAGTTCAATGGTTTGCACCTGACTTTGCTGTCAGCATGTAAGAATGATTAATCAAAAAGAGTTAGCCCTTTTCTGGACTAACTCTTTTTTTATTGAGAGAAAATAGAAATCAGATGAATTCTTCTGTCAATTCCATGAACGTTTGGATATCTTCAATCACCATATCGATACCTGCTTGCCAAAAATCTGGTTGAGTGAGATCGACATTCAAATGTTTCTTCGCAAGATCTTCCGTCGTCATTGAAGCAGTATCACGTAGTAAATGGATATATTCTTCTTCGAAATTTGCTCCCTTTTGATTGGCGTAAGCATAAATGCCTAAACTAAACAGGTAGCCAAAGGTGTATGGGAAGTTGTAAAACGGTACGTCATCAATAAAGAAATGTAATTTTGCAGCCCAGAAATATGGATGATAAGTGGCTAAAGCTCCTTGGTAGCCTTCTTTTTGTGCTTCAACCATCATCTCTGTGATCTTATCTTCTGAGACTAATCCCTCTTGCCGTGCTTCATAGAACCGATTTTCAAAAATGAATCGAGAATGGATATTCATGAACATAGCTAAAGCATTTTGCAGTTTTGTATCTAGCAAATTGATTTTTTCTTCTTTTGTTTTTGCGGCTTTTAATGTAGCATCGGCTACGATCAGTTCTGCAAATGTACTTGCTGTTTCTGCGACATTCATTGCGTATTCGCGATTTAAAGAAGGTAAATCCCACATCGTGCTGCTATGGAAAGCATGACCCAATTCATGAGCAAGTGTCGCAACCTCATTAACAGAATTGCTGTAGGTCATAAAGATCCTTGATTCTTTTGTTTCTGGTAACTCAGTACAATAACCACCAGGACGTTTTCCAGGACGATCTTCTGCTTCGATCCAGCTCTTTTCAAAAGCAGATTGTGCGAATTTAGCCATTTTTGGACTGAATTTAGTAAAGTTTTCGATAATAAATGCAGCTGCTTCGTCAAAACTAAAGGTTTTTTCTTTCAAATCGCCTAAAATAATAGGTGCATCTTGATCCTGCCATTCCATTTTTTCTTTACCGAAAAGATTGGCTTTTCTAGTCAAGTAATCAACAAGGGGTTGTTTGTTTTTTTGGATCGTCTCCCACATGACAGACAATGTTTCTTTTTTCAAACGGTTGTATTCTAATGGTTTTTGCAGAAAATCCGTGATGCCATGGAGTTCATAGTTAGAAAGTCTGAAACCATCTAAATGATTCAACGTATCTGTGAAGAGGGGGGCCTTTTCTTTCCATACTTTTTCCCAGGCTGCGAAAAGTGTTTCTCTGACTTTTGGATCTGGATCGCCCATCATCTTATTGAAGGCTTGGCCAGCAGATAATTCGACTACTTGACCATCTTGTTCGAAGGGAATCGAAATGCTGGCTACAATCGTATCATAATGACTGCTCCAAGCATTTAGACCATCTAATGAGAGCGTGTTGATAATGTTCTCTTCAGCTTCTGATAATAATTGTGAACCGTCACGACGGATCTCGTTTAAACGAAACGCGATTGTTTCAAACGAACCTTGGGAAAGCATCTGATTCCAATCATTGTCAGATATTTCTGCAAATTTCTTCGACAATACTGTTTCGGCTGATTGTAGACGAGGAAGCATGGCGTAAAGCTTACCTGATAAGATCTTTGCATCTGAATCATTGACATTGGCAGAAAGCAATGCAGTAATATAGCTGTTGCATTGGGTAAAGCCGTTCGTAATCGTTTCTTGCAATTGAAGAACCGCTTTTAGCTGCTCTGCATTGTCAGAACTAGGTGACCATTTTGTTACACGTTGATAATATTCGTTCGTTTGGTCTTCCAATTGCTTCATCCGTTGGTTCAAAGCATCAGAATGACTTCCTCCGGGGAAAATAGAATCTAGATCCCAATTTAATGAATAACTCATGAAAAAACTCCCTTCATATTGTAATACAAAATTAAGTATAGCACTTTTTTATAGAAGAAGTCTCTATGAAAATGATTGTTGTTTCTTCAAAAAAAGTCTAAGATAAATACAGAGGTGACTTATGAATTCTTCAAAAAAACAACTGAAAAACGGAAATATTTATTTAGTGATCGCACTTATAGTCGTTGCCATCTTATTTTACAGTTCTTCTCAAACTTACGGACAGCAATCACAAGTTTCGCGATTAGAAAGCTGGCTTCCTAATCAGCCATTTAAGGATACATTAGCAGGTATACGTTTTAATTATGGTGGAAGTATCGTGAGTATCGACCATCTTGGCTACGCCAAATTTGTAGAGTTTTTTTTAAGAAAGGGCGCACATTTTGGTACTTATTTTGTTTTGGGTGGCAGCTTGTTTTTAGGTGTTTTCCCTAAACTAAAAATTTGGTGGCTGACAGCGATCCTTGCTTGGCTTTCAGCAACAGGGTACGCAGGTTTGGACGAATTCCATCAGATGATGACCGGTGGACGAACACCTATGTTCCAAGATGTCATGCTGGATTCGATCGGTGCTCTGACTGCTGTGGTATTATGTGTGCTTTTTGCGGCATTCAAGAAGCGTTTATAGATTGGCTGTGGCTTTGTTTTTTTGTGAAATAGTACTAGAATAGAAGTGTATTCTCAAAAGAACAAGGGAGGAAAAATCATGTCAGGACATAGTAAGTGGCATAATATCCAAGGAAGAAAAAATGCCCAAGATGCGAAACGAGGAAAAGTCTTTCAGAAACTTTCTCGTGAAATCTATATGGCAGCTAAAGCAGGCGGTCCTGATCCATCCATGAACCCAGCTCTGCGGCTTGTTGTGGACAAAGCAAAAGCTGCAAATATGCCAAACGACAATGTAGAACGGGCGATTAAAAAGGCTACCAGTGCCGTAGATGAAACAAATTACGATGAAATCACGTATGAAGGATATGGACCGGGTGGAGTAGGAATCTTAGTCCATGCATTGACGGATAACCGTAATCGGACAGCGACAAATGTCCGAGTAGCTTTTACTCGAAACGGTGGGTCACTGGGAGAAACGGGTTCAGTCAGTTACTTGTTTGATCGCAAAGGGTATATCGTCATTGAACGCGATGGGTTGGCTGTTGATGAAGAGACGATGTTTGAAGATGTATTAGAGGCGGGGGCAGAAGATCTGCAAACTTCTCCTGAAGTGTTCGAGATTTATACTGCACCAGAAGATTTTGTTGCTGTACGAGATGAGCTGGAAAAAGAGTTCACTTTAGCGCAAGCAGAATTGACGATGATCCCACAAACAACGATTGATTTAAATGAGGAACAACGGGAGCAATTGGAACGTCTAGTAGATAAGCTAGAAGACGATGATGATGTCTCAGAAGTCTTTACTGCTGCTGAAATGTAAGCAGCGCATAGTTGAAATAAGTAAGAACGCACCTGTACGATCCGTACAGGTGCGTTCTTTTTATAAATTCTTTTTTGTTAGAAGACCAATACGGGCGTTCCTTTTTCGACCATCCCGAATAATTCCTTCATTACACTTGGCGGAGTGTTGATACAGCCATGTGAACCGCGGGTTTTCCATAAGTCTCCACCATATTCAGGTTGCCAGTCAGAATCATGGATACCAACACCTGTCCAGTCAATCGGCATCCAGTAATTTACTGGACTCTCGTAAGGTGTTCCGTCGTCATTTGTTCCTTTTAAAGTTGCATCTTCTTCTTTATTCCAAACATAGAAGACCCCAGCAGGTGTAGGTGTAGATGGCTTTCCGGAAACGATATCTGTTTCAAGGGCTACTTTTCCGTCTTTATAATACCACATATGCTGGTTCTCTAGATCAACTTCGATATACGTATCTTCGATCAATGGATGATCAGCGGTTGTGCCACCTTGCACAATCGGAGAACGAGTAAAGTCTTGGCCTGTCAGAATAGCTTTTTTCAACGCTTCTGTCTCGCTATCTGTTTGGATCGTCCAGCTGTAAGTGCCAACTGGGACTGTAACTTCTCCTCTTTTTGTACTTTTAAATTTTGTGTCATTCGTACTTGTGTTATACTTTGTGCCTAAATCTGTTACATATTGACGTACTTGTTCTGTATCTAAATCGACTTTTCCGTCGTTATAGGTCAGCCAGCTCATGATATCACTTGATGGGATCTGGAAAGTCTCCCCGTTTATACTGTAAGTAGCTTTTACTTTTGCGATAGCATTCATGGATTCGAGCTGTTCTTTCAATGAACTGTCTCCGGAGGTTACTTTTGGTTTTTCTTTGAACTCAGTTAATTCAATCGTATCTTTACCGGAATTTACTGCACTTTTTACTTGTTTGACCGCAGCATCGACGTTGATGGTATTTCCATTGACTTCAGGCTTGATAACAAAAGAGTCGCCTGATTTTTCAATTGTTGCATCAGTTGTAGGTGTCCGGTCTTTATTCAGATCAGTCAGTTTAGTTGTCAATGTCTGAACGGTAGTATCCAGTTTCTGGTGGTCTTGACTGATAGGATCGATTTCTTGTTTTTCAGCTGCTGAAACATAAGTCATTCCCCAAGTCCATCCGTTTTGTTCATTTAGGATCGGAGAAAGCTCAGAAGTGAAATCATCTTTATAGCCGAGCTCAGACTTTGGTACTTCCTGCCAGACTTGTCCATCTTCTTTAATAGCTAATTTTTTATCGGAATAAGCTTCTTTTAATTTTTCATTTGCTTTTTCGACTGTTAGATCGCTGACATTTATTCCGTTGATTTCTGTATTCGGCAAAAAATGCTTTGTGTAGTATGTACTGCGATAGGTATAAAAGCTAATCAGCACTAAGAGAACACCAAGAGCTGAAAGCAAAGCAACATGTTTCGATTTTTTTCGATGCGAAGATCTTGTCATATCGACAACTCCTTAAGTAAAAGTTTAGGGTGGAACGGTCTCATGATAGCATAATTTGGACGAAAAGACGAAGGTTATCTCTTCTTTATGAAAAAATTTAGAAACCAGAAGAGTGATAAAATAAAAAAACGGAAAACACCGTTTAGATGTTTTCCGTCATATTCAAAGATTATTCAGCGTCTAGTTTAGCAAAAGCTTCATCTAGAATTTCTTTTAATTGTTTAGCAGAAGCAGCCATACGGTCTTGTTCGCTGTCGCTTAAAGGAATTTCGATTACTTTTTGGATACCTTGACGGTTGATAACAGCAGGTGCACCAATGTAGATGTCATTCAATCCATATTCGCCATTCATGAAGACTGATAAAGGAAGAACAGCATTTTCATCATCTAAGATGGCACGAGTGATACGTGCTAATGCTACTGCGATACCATAGAAAGTAGCGCCTTTTTTCTCGATAATTGTGTAAGCAGCGTCACGTACGCCGAAGAATAGGTTAACCATAGCTTCTTCATCGATTTCTGGGTTGTTTTTCACCCATTCATAGATTTGCAAGCCGGCAACATTTGCATGTGACCAAACTGGGAATTCTGAATCTCCGTGTTCACCTAAGATGTAAGCATGGACGTTACGTGCATCAACGTCAACTAATTCCGCAAGTGCTTGACGGAAACGAGCAGAGTCAAGAGACGTACCTGAACCGATAACGCGTTCTTTAGGGAAACCTGAGAATTTCCAAGTTGAGTAAGTCAAAATATCTACTGGGTTAGCGGCAACTAAAAAGATACCGTTAAATCCTGATTCAACGATTTGTGTGACAACATCGCGGTTGATTTTTAGGTTTTTGTTTACTAAGTCTAAACGAGTTTCACCTGGTTTTTGTGGTGCGCCAGCTGTAATAACAACTAAGTCAGCATCATGTGCGTCTGCGTAAGTAGCAGAGTAGATTTTTTTAGGTGAAGTAAATGCCAAAGCGTGAGACAAGTCAATTGCGTCTCCTTCAGTTTTAGCAGTATTGATATCTACGATACCTACTTCTTGAGCAATATTTTGAGTAACTAGAGCAAAGGCATAGCTAGAACCTACGGCGCCGTCTCCAACAAGAATAACTTTTTGATGATCTTTTTTTTCTGCAGCTGCAGTCATTTAGTATCAATCCTTCCATTGATTTGTTTTTTCCCATGCTTATGCTAACATTTCTCAAGCCCCATGTCACGCTATTTGGCTATAAAATATAACAGATAACAAGGTTGTATCATATGTAAAAGCTTACATGTGCGTTATTTCACTATTTTTATAAATCAATTATTTCATTAAACTTTGAAGAATTTTTTAATTTCTTTATCATTTATTAACGATTCTCTTTTAGCCGAAACGCTTTGTTTTGTGTTATACTATACATTGACAGTATAAAAAAGAAAAAAAGCTCGATGGACTGGACCGCTAATTAGCAGTCCAGCCTTTTGTGCTGTTTTTAGAATTAGGTGGAAAAACAAAAATGAAAATGATCGTCGGGTTAGGAAACCCAGGTACCAAATACCAATATACTAAACACAATATCGGCTTTATGGTCGTGGATCAAATTGCACGCGAACATCAAGCTACTTTCAAAAAAAATCCATTCGAAGCAGAAGTTGCCGAATTTTTTCATAATGGAGAAAAGATCCTTCTAGTCAAACCACAGACATTTATGAATGAATCTGGTCGTGCAGTCGGGCCGTTAATGACTTATTTTGGGATTTATCCAGAAGAATTAGTCGTCATCTACGATGATTTGGATCTGGCAGTAGGAAAGATCCGGCTCCGTCAAAAGGGGAGTGCCGGCGGGCATAATGGTATCAAAAGTATCATTTCCCATTTGAATACGAATGTCTTTGATCGAATCAAGGTGGGAATCGGCAGACCAGAAGGGAAAAAAACAGTGGTCCAACATGTGCTTAGTCCTTTCAGCAAAGAAAATCAGCCTTTGATAGAAGAAAGCATATTTCAATCTGTCAAAGCAGTCGAATATCTCATAGAAGGGCATTCGTTCGTGGATGCGATGAATCAATTCAATTGAGAAAGGAGGAAAAGGAATGGATATCATTCAATTAGTCGGAAAAGATCCGCAAGTAAAAGAATGGATCAGCAATTTAGAAGAAAAAATGCCTAGACAACTAATCACAGGATTAGCTGGTTCAGCAAAGACGCTTCTATTTGCTCGAGCATTTAAGAAAACAAATAAAAATATGATTATTCTGATGCCAAATTTGTATTATGCCAATCAGTTAGCAGAAGATCTGCAACATGTGATTCCGCAGGATCAGATCCATTTATTTCCAGTGGATGAAGTGCTTTCTGCTGAAATGGCCTTTTCTTCTCCAGAAGCGCGAGGTGAGAGAGTCGCAACGCTCAACGCACTTCAAGAAAAAAAAGCAGGTATCTATTTGTTGCCAGTCGCAGCTTTGCACAAGCGGCTGCCGAATAAGAAAACTTGGCTACAGGCGCAATTGAATTGGCATGTTGGTGATGAAATAGATGTGGAAAATCTTCCTCGCCAATTGACTTTGATGGGCTATGTACGAGAAGAAATGGTCGCAAAACCCGGAGAATTCAGTATTCGAGGAAGCATCGTCGATATTTACCCATTAACAACAAACTATCCTATTCGTGTAGAATTATTTGATGTAGAGATAGATTCTATGCGGTATTTTGAAGCAGAAACACAACGTTCAATCGAAAAAACGGAAGAAATCTGGGTTTCTCCAACGAGTGAACAAGTCTATGGATCAGAGGATCTGGAACATGGAATAGAGCAAATGCAAAAAATGCTAGAAAAACGACTTGCGGCGACCACAGAAGAAGCAGACCGCGAGTTTTTACAAGATTACTTCGGTCAGCTGACTTCAAGCTGGCAAGCAGGTATCCCGACAGAAGAAGCAAAATTCTACTCAGATCTTCTTTACCAAGAATTTGTAACGATCTTGGATTATTTTCCTTCAAATAGTCTACTAGTCGTTGATGATTACCAGCGGATCATGGAAACAAATCGGGAAATCGAAAGGGAAGCGGCAGAATGGCATACTCAAAGAATCAGCGAATTGCGGGTTTTTTCTGAGCAGTCATTTTCAGCAGATGTACAAAGAATCGTTCAAAAGGAAAAATTTACTACAACCTTTTTCTCGCTCTTCCAAAAAGGGATGGGAAATCTTCGTTTCCAAGCAATCCATAATTTTCAATATCGGACGATGCAACAGTTCTTCGGACAAATGCCATTACTGAAAACAGAAATGGACCGTTGGCGCAAGCAAAAACAGACTGTTGTGATCTTTATTCCGACAAAGGACAGAATACGTAAAGCAGAACAAATGCTTCGAGATGAAGATATATTAGTAGTAGAAACAGAAAAAAATGCATTGATCAGAGGACAGGTACAATTAGTTGAAGGAGCTTTGCAGGCTGGTTTTGAACTTCCTCAAGAAAAAATAGTAGCTATCACAGAAAAAGAAATTTTCCAAAAAACGACGAAAAAACAAACGAGACGTCAAACAGTAACAAACGCAGAGCGATTGAAAAGCTATAATGAGTTAAAAGCAGGAGATTACGTTGTCCATGCCAATCATGGTATCGGGAAATACATTGGGATGGAAACGCTAGAAGTAGATGGCGTTCACCAAGACTATATGACTATTTTGTATCAAAACGACGACAAACTGTTTATTCCTGTTACTCAACTGAATCTGATCCAAAAATATGTCGCCTCGGAAGCCAAAGCACCTCGCATCAATAAGCTAGGCGGAAGTGAATGGACGAAAACTAAACGAAAAGTATCTTCGAAAATCGAAGATATCGCTGACGATTTAATCAAACTATACGCAGCAAGAGAATCAGAAAAAGGATATGCTTTTGGTCCTGATGACGCCTACCAAAAAGAATTCGAAAATGCTTTCCCTTATTCTGAAACAGATGACCAGTTGAGAAGTGCAGCGGAGATCAAGCGGGATATGGAAAAAGAAAAACCAATGGATCGACTACTCGTAGGTGATGTTGGTTATGGGAAAACAGAAGTAGCGCTTCGAGCGGCCTTTAAAGCGATAAAGGAAAGCAAACAAGTAGCCTTTTTAGTTCCAACAACGATCTTGGCACAGCAGCACTATGAAACGATGCTGGAAAGATTTGAAGGTTTCCCCGTAAATATCGGGCTATTAAGTCGTTTCAGAACAAGAAAGCAACAAAAAGAAACCATCGAACAACTGCGCACAGGTCAAGTTGATATTGTTGTAGGAACCCATCGAATCTTGTCAAAAGATATTGAATTTAGCGATTTGGGTTTATTGATCATTGACGAAGAACAACGTTTTGGTGTAAAACATAAAGAACGATTGAAACAGTTACGTGCACAAGTGGATGTTTTGACTCTGACAGCAACACCGATTCCGAGAACTTTGCATATGTCGATGCTAGGCGTGCGGGATCTTTCAGTAATCGAAACACCGCCTGCGAATCGTTATCCGATCCAAACATATGTTATGGAAAAAAATCCTGGGGCTATCCGCGAAGCAATCCATCGAGAAATGGGACGAGGTGGACAAGTATTCTATTTATATAACCGAGTAGAAACGATCGAACCAAAAGTAGAAGAAATCCAAGAACTCGTTCCGGAAGCGCGGATCGGCTATGCTCATGGACAAATGACAGAGGCGCAATTAGAAAATACGCTCTTTGAATTTATTGAAGGTCAGTATGATGTTCTTGTCACTACGACCATCATTGAAACAGGAGTGGATATCCCGAACGCAAATACATTGTTTGTTGAGAACGCTGATTATATGGGTTTATCCACGTTATATCAATTACGCGGACGGGTAGGAAGAAGTAGCCGTGTCGCATATGCTTACTTTATGTATGAGCAGCAGAAGATCCTTAATGAAGTCAGTGAAAAACGTCTTCAGGCAATCAAAGATTTTACAGAACTGGGATCTGGATTCAAAATTGCGATGCGTGATCTTTCCATTCGCGGTGCAGGTAATCTTTTAGGTGCTCAGCAACATGGATTTATTGATGCAGTCGGTTTCGATATGTATTCTCAAATGCTGAGCGAAGCAGTGTCTCGTAAACAAGGAAAGAATAGTCAAGTGGAGAAGACCACTGTTGAGATCGACCTCGGTGTTGACGCGTATCTACCTGAAACATACGTGGCAGATCAACGGCAGAAAATCGAGATCTATAAACGAATTCGTGAACTTGATTCGCAAGAAATGCTAGATGAACTGGAAGATGATCTGCTCGACCGTTTTGGAGAATACCCAGAAGAAGTAGCACATCTCCTGACAATCGGACAGATTAAAATGGATGGCGATCGAGCGCTCTTGGAAACGATAAGGAAACAGGAGCCGCATATCGTCTTTACTCTAAGCAAAGTTGGAACGAAACGCTACAGCGTGGAACAATTATTCGAAGCACTAACGGCGACGAAACTAAAAGCCAGTCTAGGCGTTGAAAAAGAACAGATGGTGATACGCTTGACGATTCCAAACCAAATGGAAGAAGCAGTGTGGCTTCAGGAAATCCAAAAGTTTGTCAAAGCATTGCGTGAGCAAAAATATCTGTCAGCGTAGGAAGGAGCAACGATTTGGATCATAAAGAAATGCGGCGCGTCATGCAAGGAGCATTTGTACTGACGATTGCTTCTTTCATAGCAAAAGTATTAAGTGCCCTTTACCGAATTCCTCTCCAAAACTTAGTCGGCGACGAAGGTTTTTATGTTTATCAGCAAGTTTATCCAATTTATGGGATAGCAATGACTTTAGCTTTATCAGGTCTTCCGCAGTTCATATCAAAGTACGTTGCAGAAAGAAAGAATCCTTTCGAGCGAAAGCAAGCTTTGCAAAGTCTTTATCCCTTGGTGTTTTGGACAGGCGTCTTTCTGTGGTTGTTTGTCTTTTCATTTAGCAGTTGGATTGCTTGGATGATGGGGGATATACAATTGAAACCACTGATCCAAGTAGTTTCTTTTACCTTTTTGCTGATGCCTGGTTTATCTTTTTATCGAGGGAATTTTCAAGGAAGATTTTTGATGGAACCAACGGCAGTTTCTCAAGTAGTTGAGCAGTTCGTTCGTGTTTCTGTAATCGTCTGTAGTGCGTTTGCTTTTAGAAAGCTCGGATGGACGGTGTACCAAACAGGAACGGCAGCGATGAGTGGAGCCGTTTTTGGCGGGTTATGCGCATATGGGATCCTTCACTACTATGAACAAAAGATTCATGGAGGAGTATTAAGCTTCCGCCGGTTCCCATTATTCAAACAGCCACCAAAATCTTTGATCCGGCGCTTTCTAGTAGAAGGCGGTCTGGTTTCGATTTATAGCGGATTACTCATCTTTTTTCAGCTGATCGACTCTTTCTTTGTAAAAAATGCTTTGGAAGTTTACGGTCTATCGGAATATGGTGCGAAGATAGCAAAAGGGGTCTATGATCGAGGGCAGCCTTTGGTTCAATTAGGTTTAGTGATTGCCACCGCATTAAGTGCGACATTTCTGCCTGCATTGACCCGTCATTTGACCAATCGGATCTATCGTCAGTTTTTGCAGACAGCCAAAATCTATCTTAGATTGACGACCGCTTTGGCATTAGCTGCATCTTTGGGATTAGCCTTACTGCTTCCTTATATCAATTATGCGTTGTTTAAAGATTATGCAGGAAATGCAGCGCTTGTATTGTTTGTTTTTTCCATTGCTTTTACTGCAGTCATCCAAGCCTATCAAAGTATTGCTCAAAGCAAGAACTCTTTTCGCCCTTCTTTAAAAGGAGCAGGATGGGGGCTCTTGGTAAAAGGATTGACTACTTCTTTTCTAACTGGTCTATTGGGAACAGCCGGAGCAAGCCTGTCTACCCTTTTAGGATTAGGTGTGACGCTTTGGTATTTTGTCCGAATCGAAACAAAAGAGCTAAATGCTTTTTGGAAAGAACGACATTTTGGGCGGAAGTTGATTATCAGCCTTCTTTGTATGACAGCAGTCCTGCTGCTGTATTATGGTGTATTGAATATAGTGTTTGGTCCTGTAACTCATCGTTCCACTGCTTTTTTTGTCAGTGTGATAGGCGTTGGGATTGGCGCATCTGTGTTCATTTATGCAGTGATTCGTCTCCGTCTGTTTACAGTAAGAGAGTGGCTCATGTTGCCATTTGGTAAGAAAATTCTACGATTAAACAAAAAAATCAAAAAGTGAGGAATAAGATATGCGATTAGACAAATTTTTAAAAATATCCCGAATCATCAAAAGACGATCAGTAGCAAAAGAAGTGGCTGATAAAGGAAGGATCCAAATCAACGGAAAATTGGCGAAATCTTCCAGTGATGTCAAAGTAGGCGACATTTTGAAAGTCCAGTTCGGCAACAAAACGTTGGAAGTAAAAATTACGGAATTACATGAATCGACCAAAAAAGAAGATGCACAAAAAATGTACGAAATTATTTCTGAAAATCGCACAGAAACACTAGAGAAATAGATTAGACAAGCTTTCATGATATTGGTATAATGAGAAAGACAATCAAAAAAGATTGGAGCGAATCCAAGTGACGAAAAAAAGCAATAAAATCGCTGCGCTAGATACGGAATATGCAAAGAAAAAGTATGCTGAATTTCAGCAACAACAACGACAACTGATTTTTCGAAGACGCAGACTGGCTGCAATTTTTGTTGGTGCTTTGGTCATTTTCGCGATAATAGGTGTGCAGATTTTCCATGATATGCAAAGGATGCATCAATTGAACGAATTGAGAGTCGAAGCAAATACTGAAATGAAAGAAGTCAACGCAGACGTTGATCAGCTGCACCAAGATGTTTCATTGCTGAAAGATGATGAATATGTAGCTAAACTTGCCAGAAGCAAATTCTTTTACTCAAAAGACGGTGAAAAAGTTTATCCTATATTAGAATCAAATACAGACAGCTCGACAAATGAAACAGATCAATCAACTAGTGCTACAACTGCGAAATAAGCAGGAATATAAAAAAGGGAAATAATTAGGAGGAACATTTTTTTTATGTCAATCGAGGTAGGAGCAAAACTGCAAGGAAAAGTATCAGGAATTACAAATTTTGGTGCGTTTATTGATCTAGGTGCTGGAAAAACGGGTCTAGTTCATATTAGCGAAGTGTCAAATGGATATGTAAAAGACATCCATGATGTTTTAAGTGTAGGAGATGAAGTAACAGTCAAAGTTATTTCAGTAAATGATGACGGGAAAATCGGACTATCTATCCGCAAAGCGCAGGAACAACCTGTAGAAACTGGAGAAGAAAGCCGTCCTAAAAAATTTCAACAAAAAGATTCCCGTGACAACCGCAATCGTCCAGCACAGAAAAAATCTTTTTCTCGCAGTCAGCCTTCAGCTCAAAAAGAAGACTTCGATTCATTGATGAGTTCATTTTTGAAAGATAGCGATGACCGCTTATCTTCATTGAAGCGAAACACAGAAGGAAAACGCGGTGGCCGTGGCGGACGCCGCAGCTAATAAAGCTGAAAATAATGATGATGCGACTATTTTAGTCATAGTATCAACAGAGGGCAGGTTAATTGTCGTTTTAGACGTTTTCCCGCTCTCTTTTTTTAGGAAGAAAGGGTGTGGAAAGAATGAGCGTTGAAAAAGACGGTAAAAAAGTACCGTTATTGCAGCAGTCATTTATTCGGCACGGGAATGAACAAAGATTCTGGCAAAAAGAATCAAGGATTTTAGCAGCGGTATCAGGTGGGGTTGATTCGATGGTTTTGCTCCATTTGCTTTTGCAAGCGCAACGCCAAATCGGTTTTTCTTTGGGCGTCATCCATATCAATCATCAATTGAGAGAAGAATCAGCAGAAGAAGCTGCTTATCTTCGCTCCTATTGTGAGAAGAAGAATCTCCCTTTATATGTAAGTGTTTGGGAAGATCCGGCCAAAACGGCCATAGAAACGGCAGCCCGTAACTTTCGTTATCAAGCATTCACTCGTGTGATGAAAGAAGAACAATATGATACGTTGATGACTGCTCATCATGGAGATGATCAAATCGAGACGGTGTTGATGAAAATCATTCGTGGGGGACAGTTAAGTACTTTTTCTGGAATCAAAGAAGTACAACCATTTGCTACGGGCAGACTTGTTCGTCCATTGCTGAGTTTCAGTAAAGAAGAATTGTATGCTTATGCAGCAGAATCACAGCTTGTTTACTTTGAGGATCAGACGAACCAATTATTAGATGTCCAAAGAAATCGGCTTCGCCATTTGGTTGTTCCTCAATTAAAACAAGAAAACACTCAGGTGATGAGACATTTTCAGCAGTTTTCGCAACAGATCCAATGGGCAGACCAAGTCATTCAAAAATGTATGGGGCAGTTAATCGAAAAGGAAGTCGAACAGTTAAAGGATCGATTTCAATTTTCAGCAGAAATGATAGAAAAAATGGAAGAAGCGGAACGATACTATTTTTTCCACTCCTTCTTCGACAAAGTATTCTCAGAAACAGGGATCATTTTGAAAGAGCAGCAAATGGCATCGATTTTAGAGCAGTGGCAACAGAAAAAAAGTCAATGGCAGCTTAGCATCGGCAACAACTGGGTACTGAAAAGAGAGTATCATTTTGTTGTACTCGCTAAAAAAGAAAAACAAGCCGCTACTCAGACAGAAGATCAGCGCTTGTTGCTTATTCCAGAACAAGGGATACAGTTGAACGAAACAGAATGGATTGGTCTGGTCAAACCTGAACATTCAGAGGTCATCAAAGCAACAGATTCATGGTCTCTGTTTTCTCATGACATTTGGGTTCCCGCCGATGTGCAACTATATGTCGAAAAAAGAAAAGCAGGAGACCGTATCCAATTAACGGAGAAACTTACAAAAAAAGTATCTAGATATTTTATCGATCAGAAAGTACCTAATTCACAAAGGCAGCATGCTTGGATCATTACAGATGCCAAAAGAAATATATATAGCTTGATACCTTTTGCCTTTTCATATTTGAGTATTCGTGAAGAAACTGATAAAATACACTACATACTTCTTTACAAATATCAAAAAGAAGCAATTGGAAGGAGAACCTGATGTTGGAAAAGGATATTGAGAGAATTTTGATCTCACAAGAAGAGATACAAGTTCGTTGCAAAGAACTAGGCAAAGAGTTAACAGAAATTTACCAAAACACCAATCCCCTAGTAGTAGGTGTCTTAAAAGGAGCGGTACCATTCATGGCAGATATCGTTCGTTCTATCGATACGTATTTGGAATTGGATTTCATGGATGTTTCAAGCTACGGGAATGCAACAGTCTCGTCAGGGGAAGTAAAAATCGTCAAAGACTTGGATACAAATGTAGAAGGTCGCGATCTGTTGATCGTTGAAGATATCATTGACAGCGGAAGAACACTTGCCTATTTAGTGGATCTTTTCAAATACCGCAAAGCAAAATCAGTCAAAATCGTTACACTACTTGACAAACCCGAGGGAAGAGTAGTAAACATCGAAGCAGATTATGTTGGGTTCAACGTACCAAATGAATTTGTTGTCGGTTATGGCTTGGATTATGCAGAAGCATATCGTAACCTTCCATACATCGGTGTATTGAAACCTAGTGTTTATCAATCAAATTAATGCTGTATCTCAATTAAATTATGGTACAATAGAATGGTCAGGATTGATAAAAAACTGTTAAATTAAATTGACGCTTAGGGAGGGCAACTATGAACAAAAAGAACAATGGCATGATGAAAAATGCCTTGTATTATGTCCTCGTAATCTTAGCGATGGTAATGGTCGTTTATTTTATTTTTGGTAATAACGGCCAGCGATCGTCAGATATCGAGTACTCAAAATTCACAGAACAACTACAAGCAGGCAAAATCAAAGAGTTTGAAGTGCAGCCTGCAAATGGTGTATATAAGATCACTGGTGAATACAAGGAACAGCAGACAGTCGCTAACAGCGGCGGGTTAGCTATCTTGGGTTCAACAGATACGACTACTACCCATTTCACAACAATCATTTTGCCAAATGATACAACATTGAGCCAAGTAACAGAACTGGCAAAAGAAAACAAAGTTGCTACAACAGTAAAAGAAGAATCAAGCAGCGGCGTATGGGTTTCGTTATTGCTTAGCTTCTTGCCGATCGTGATCATCATCTTTTTCTTCTACATGATGATGGGACAACAAGGCGGCGGTGGTGGCGGTGGCGGCCGTGTCATGAACTTTGGTAAATCAAAAGCCAAAGAAGCAGACAAAAAAGCTAATCGCGTACGTTTTTCTGATGTAGCGGGTGCGGAAGAAGAAAAACAAGAACTAGTTGAAGTTGTTGAATTTCTGAAAGATCCTCGCCGATTTGTTGAATTAGGTGCCCGTATCCCGGCAGGTGTACTTTTAGAAGGACCTCCAGGAACAGGTAAAACCTTGTTAGCAAAAGCTGTTGCCGGAGAAGCTGGCGTACCATTTTATTCGATCTCAGGTTCTGATTTCGTAGAAATGTTTGTCGGTGTCGGGGCAAGCCGTGTTCGTGATTTGTTTGAAACAGCGAAGAAAAACGCACCGGCTATCATTTTCATTGATGAAATTGATGCGGTAGGTCGTCAACGTGGTGCCGGTATGGGCGGCGGACATGATGAACGCGAACAAACATTGAACCAATTGCTTGTAGAAATGGATGGTTTCGACGGAAATGAAGGAGTAATCGTCATTGCTGCAACTAACCGTTCTGACGTACTAGATCCAGCGTTACTACGTCCCGGACGTTTTGACCGTCAAATTTTAGTTGGCCGTCCAGATGTAAAAGGACGTGAAGCAATCTTGCGCGTCCATGCACGGAATAAACCGATGGCCGATGATGTTGACTTGAAAGTCGTTGCTCAACAGACTCCAGGGTTTGCCGGAGCAGATTTGGAAAACGTCTTGAATGAAGCGGCGCTAGTAGCTGCTAGAAGAAATAAAAAGAAAATCGATGCTTCTGATATCGATGAAGCGGAAGATCGTGTGATTGCAGGTCCAGCTAAAAAAGATCGTGTAATCAGCAAAAGAGAACGCGAAATGGTTGCTTATCACGAAGCTGGTCATACGATTGTCGGATTAGTGTTAAGTCGCGCTCGGGTCGTCCACAAAGTAACGATCATCCCTCGCGGACGCGCCGGTGGATATATGATCGCTTTACCAAAAGAAGATCAGTTCTTGATGACAAAAGAAGATATGTTTGAACAAATCGTAGGTTTGCTTGGTGGACGTACAGCTGAAGAAATCATCTTCAATGTCCAATCAACTGGTGCTTCCAATGACTTTGAACAAGCGACAGCTTTAGCACGAAGCATGGTAACAGAATATGGAATGAGCGATCGTTTAGGTCCCGTTCAATATGAAGGAAATCATCAAGTGTTCGTTGGCCGCGACTACGGTCAAACAAAAGCTTATTCTGAACAAGTTGCTTTCGAAATTGATCAAGAAGTACGCAAGATTTTGATGGAAGCTCATGCCAAAGCTCATGAAATCATCGAAGCTCATCGTGCACAGCATAAATTGATTGCTGAAAAACTTCTGGAATTCGAAACATTGGATGCCAAAGCAATCAAATCGTTATTCGAACACGGTGTGATGCCTGAAGGTACTGAGTCAAATGATTATCCAAGCGAAAAAGAAGCGAAAACTTTTGAAGAAGCAAAACGTGCTTTGGAAGAAAAAGACGCTGAAAAACAAGCAGAAGAAAAACGTGATTTTGAAGAAGCAAAACATGAACTGCATGAGGAAAATAAAGCAGAACATGATTCAGATTCTCAACAATCAGAAGATAATCATTCAGACGATCAATACAAATAAAAAAATATAGGTCAATTGAACTGATATGACTCCCGAAAACCGGAACAAAAACCGGTTTTCGGGAGATTTCTTTATTTAAGATATAAATAGGATGATGTCCTGTTTTCTAGATGATTCTGAATTATTTTTAAAAGAAGCATTCCAAAGTTGAAAAAAGCAGGAGTTGCTAGTATGATTCACTATGTGTTTAAAAACGGAAAAAGGAGTACATAACAAATGAAAGATTATCTGGTTAAGGCACTTGCTCACGACGGATTCGTACGAGCATACGCCGTTCAAGCAACAAATACCGTAGCGGAGGCACAAAGACGTCATGATACTTGGCATACGTCCTCAGCTGCTTTAGGACGAACATTAGTGGGCAGTCTGCTGCTTGGTGCAACACTTAAAGGAGAAGATAAACTAACTGTTCGAATCCAAGGCGATGGTCCAGCAGCGGGAATCGTAGTAGATGCAAATGGGAAGGGAGATGTGAAAGGCTACATCAAAAATCCGCATCTCAGTCTTCCTTTGAATAGTGAAGGTAAAATCGATGTGCGAGGAGCAGTTGGGACACAAGGGATGTTTACTGTCACAAAAGATTTAGGATTAAAAGAACCTTTTTCTGGTCAAACGCCAATTGTTTCTGGAGAAATCGCTGAAGATTTTACTTACTATCTCGCTATTTCAGAACAAATCCCTTCAGCTGTTGGACTAAGTGTATTGGTCAATACTGATGACAGTATCAAGACAGCGGGTGGATTCATGATTCAAATCATGCCAGGTGCCGATGAAGAAACAATCAGCAAGATTGAGGAACAATTAAAAACAACACCAAGAATCTCTACTCTCTTAGATGAAGGACAGACACCAGAAGAAATATTGAAGGGATTGCTTGATACAGAAGAGCTGAACGTTTTAGAAAAAATGCCTGTTCAATTCAAATGTGACTGTTCGAAAGAAAAATTTGCAGAAGCAATTATCGCGCTAGGTGCAGAAGAAATCCAAGCGATGATAGATGAAGATCATGGAGCAGAAGCGGTATGCTCTTTCTGTAACAATAAATACAAGTATAGTGAAGAAGAATTAGCTGGATTGAAGAAAGAAGCCTTAGGAGGAATTTAAGTGGAACACAAATGGAAAATCGGCAATGTTGAAATCCCTAATCGTGTCGTTGTTGCGCCGATGGCTGGAATAACAAATTCAGCATTTCGAGTCACTGTCAAAGAATTTGGTGCAGGCTTAGTCGTATGTGAAATGATCAGTGATCAAGGTATCCATTTCAGAAACAAAAAAACTTTAGAGATGCTCCACATTGAAGAAACAGAACATCCGTTAAGTTTACAGATATTTGGCGGGAACAAAGACAGCCTAGTTGAAGCTGCTCAATTTGTCGAAGAAAACACAGCTGCAGATATAATAGACATCAATATGGGCTGTCCAGTAAACAAAGTGATCAAAGCAGAAGCAGGGGCAAAGTGGCTTTTAGATCCTGAGAAAGTATACGAAATGGTCCAAGCTGTTTCTTCAGCAGTAGATATCCCTGTAACGGTCAAGATGCGTATCGGTTGGGATGAAGAACACGTCTTTGCTGTAGAAAATGCATTAGCAGCACAATCAGCTGGAGCAAGTGCCATCGCTATGCACGGGCGTACGCGGGTTCAGATGTATGAAGGAAAAGCAGATTGGGAAATATTAAAAGAAGTAAAAAAACATCTCACCATCCCATTTATGGGGAACGGGGATGTCAAAACACCCGAAGATGCAAAACGGATGCTTGATTATGTTGGTGCAGACGGTGTGATGATTGGCCGGGCAGCTTTGGGAAACCCATGGATGATTCATCGTACACAGCATTATCTAGAAACAGGAGAACTGATTCCTGAGCCAACACCAGCCGAAAAGATTGCTACAGCTAAACTTCATTTACAACGCTTAGCAGATCTCAAAGGAGAAAAAGTAGCATGTAGAGAATTCAGAACACATGCGGCTTATTATTTAAAAGGGATTCCTCGAGCAGCAAAAGTGAAAGTAGCAATCAATCAGACAGAAAATCAGCAAGAAATCAATGATCTGCTGGATCAATTTGTAGAAAAAGCAGAAAAAGTACTATTGAAACAAACGTTGTGATTTCTAAGTTTTTCGTGAATTTTCAAGCCGAAATTCCAAGTTCGGCTTGCTTTTTTTGTGTTTCATTGGCATTATAGGAAAGAGATTAACATGAGAATGGAGGAACTTTTGTGACACAGGAACAACAACATCAAGTAGAAGATTTAAATGATCAAATGCTTGTACGTCGTCAAAAAATGGAACAATTGCGTGAAGATGGAATCGATCCATTTGGAAAACGATTTGAACGCACACACAACTCAGAAGAATTGCATGAACTATTTGATCCAAGAACAAAAGAAGAACTAGCAGAGATGGGATTGACCGCTAGTGTAGCTGGACGTATGATGACTCGCCGAGGAAAAGGAAAAGCTGGATTTGCGCATCTGCAAGATCGTGAAGGCCAAATTCAAATTTATGTAAGAAAAGACCAAGTAGGTGATGAAGCCTATGAAGTATTTAAACATGCAGACCTTGGAGATTTCTTTGGTGTAACTGGACAAATCATGAAAACAGACACAGGCGAAGTTTCTATCAAAGCTTCAGAAATCACGATTTTGTCAAAAGCACTTCGTCCACTGCCAGATAAATACCATGGCTTGACGAATATTGAACAACGCTACAGACAACGCTACTTGGATTTGATCAGTAATCGCGAAAGCTTTGACCGATTTATGAAACGAAGCCAAATTATCAGCGAGATCCGTCGTTATTTAGATGGCAATGGCTATATCGAAGTAGAAACGCCAGTATTGCATAATGAGGCAGGTGGAGCCGCTGCTCGCCCATTCATCACACACCATAATGCACTGGATATTGATTTATATTTGCGTATCGCGTTGGAACTTCATTTGAAACGACTAATTGTCGGAGGAATGGAAAAAGTTTATGAAATCGGTCGTGTTTTCCGTAATGAAGGGATTGACACTACGCATAATCCAGAATTTACGATGTTAGAAGCATACACAGCATATACTGATTTCAATGATGTAATGAATCTGACAGAAGGTATTATCCGTAACGCAGCTGAAAAAGTACTAGGGACAGCGAAAATCACATATGATGGACAAGCTGTTGACTTAGAAAGCGACTTTAAACGTATCCATATGGTAGATGCGATCAAAGAACAAACTGGTGTAGATTTCTGGAAAGAAATGACATTGGAAGAAGCATTAGCCTTAGCTGAAAAGCATAACGTAGAAGTAACAGAAGCGATGGGTGTCGGACATGTTATCAATGAATTCTTTGAAACGTTTGTTGAAGAAACGTTGACACAACCGACATTTGTTTACGGACATCCAGTCGAAGTTTCGCCGTTAGCGAAGAAAAATCCAGAAGATCCTCGATTCACAGACCGATTCGAACTATTTATCGTAGGACGCGAATTTGCTAATGCCTTTACGGAACTGAATGATCCAATCGATCAAAGAGAACGATTTGAAGCACAAGAAAAAGAACGTGAACTAGGGAACGATGAAGCTCACGGTGTAGACGAAGACTTCTTGGAAGCATTAGAATACGGTATGCCGCCAACTGGTGGTCTAGGTATCGGGATTGACAGATTAGTGATGCTGTTAACTGACGCTCAATCCATTCGGGACGTTCTACTATTCCCAACAATGAGATAATCAAATAAAAGCTGTCTAGGGGACTCCTTAGGCAGCTTTTGCCATGTAGAAAGCAACAAACAATAACGAATGTTCAAAAGCTGTTATCAAATATTACAGACATTAAGGAAGCCGAAAGCGAACGATAAAGAAAGAAAAGTAGTGAATAATCGCTTATTGAAAAAAACTTGAAAAAATACAAAAAATTCGTTGACCAAGATAAATTTAGTTGGTATATTATTACTTGTCCAAAAGACAGAAGGAAATATTTCTTCAAAAACATAACAAAAAAGTTATTGACATGTTGCTAACGACATGATAAGATAACTGAGTCGTTAAAAAAGAACAGCTTGCGAAGCTTGATTCTATCGAAAAAAACTTCAAAAAAGTTCTTGACAAATAACAAACGATAAGTTATGATAAATGAGTTGCTGAAAGATTTCGAAAAACGAAATCGAAAAAACTTTTAAAAAAGAGTTGACAATCGCTTGTCACTCTGATATGATATAAAAGTTGCTACGGCAGCCAAAATAAATCGGAAAAACACTTCCGGTGAAGTAGACCTTTGAAAACTGAACAAAGTAAGACAAACCAAATGTGTAGGGCGTCTTGATTCAATTCAAGACAACAAACATTTTTAACAAGCAAGCAATATGCTAGCAAACAAATTGAGCTTAACAATCGCAAGATTGTTCGAACTTTTTATGAGAGTTTGATCCTGGCTCAGGACGAACGCTGGCGGCGTGCCTAATACATGCAAGTCGTACGCTTCTTTTTCCACCGGAGCTTGCTCCACCGGAAAAAGAAGAGTGGCGAACGGGTGAGTAACACGTGGGTAACCTGCCCATCAGAAGGGGATAACACTTGGAAACAGGTGCTAATACCGTATAACAATCGAAACCGCATGGTTTTGATTTGAAAGGCGCTTTCGGGTGTCGCTGATGGATGGACCCGCGGTGCATTAGCTAGTTGGTGAGGTAACGGCTCACCAAGGCCACGATGCATAGCCGACCTGAGAGGGTGATCGGCCACATTGGGACTGAGACACGGCCCAAACTCCTACGGGAGGCAGCAGTAGGGAATCTTCGGCAATGGACGAAAGTCTGACCGAGCAACGCCGCGTGAGTGAAGAAGGTTTTCGGATCGTAAAACTCTGTTGTTAGAGAAGAACAAGGATGAGAGTAACTGTTCATCCCTTGACGGTATCTAACCAGAAAGCCACGGCTAACTACGTGCCAGCAGCCGCGGTAATACGTAGGTGGCAAGCGTTGTCCGGATTTATTGGGCGTAAAGCGAGCGCAGGCGGTTTCTTAAGTCTGATGTGAAAGCCCCCGGCTCAACCGGGGAGGGTCATTGGAAACTGGGAGACTTGAGTGCAGAAGAGGAGAGTGGAATTCCATGTGTAGCGGTGAAATGCGTAGATATATGGAGGAACACCAGTGGCGAAGGCGGCTCTCTGGTCTGTAACTGACGCTGAGGCTCGAAAGCGTGGGGAGCAAACAGGATTAGATACCCTGGTAGTCCACGCCGTAAACGATGAGTGCTAAGTGTTGGAGGGTTTCCGCCCTTCAGTGCTGCAGCTAACGCATTAAGCACTCCGCCTGGGGAGTACGACCGCAAGGTTGAAACTCAAAGGAATTGACGGGGGCCCGCACAAGCGGTGGAGCATGTGGTTTAATTCGAAGCAACGCGAAGAACCTTACCAGGTCTTGACATCCTTTGACCACTCTAGAGATAGAGCTTCCCCTTCGGGGGCAAAGTGACAGGTGGTGCATGGTTGTCGTCAGCTCGTGTCGTGAGATGTTGGGTTAAGTCCCGCAACGAGCGCAACCCTTATTGTTAGTTGCCATCATTTAGTTGGGCACTCTAGCAAGACTGCCGGTGACAAACCGGAGGAAGGTGGGGATGACGTCAAATCATCATGCCCCTTATGACCTGGGCTACACACGTGCTACAATGGGAAGTACAACGAGTTGCGAAGTCGCGAGGCTAAGCTAATCTCTTAAAGCTTCTCTCAGTTCGGATTGCAGGCTGCAACTCGCCTGCATGAAGCCGGAATCGCTAGTAATCGCGGATCAGCACGCCGCGGTGAATACGTTCCCGGGCCTTGTACACACCGCCCGTCACACCACGAGAGTTTGTAACACCCGAAGTCGGTGAGGTAACCTTTTTGGAGCCAGCCGCCTAAGGTGGGATAGATGATTGGGGTGAAGTCGTAACAAGGTAGCCGTATCGGAAGGTGCGGCTGGATCACCTCCTTTCTAAGGAATATTACGGAGACTACACAATTTGTTTTTACTTTGTTCAGTTTTGAGAGGTTTACTCTCAATTTAAAACGGGGCCTTAGCTCAGCTGGGAGAGCGCCTGCTTTGCACGCAGGAGGTCAGCGGTTCGATCCCGCTAGGCTCCATTAACAACATTAGTTGTTAAATTTGTTCATTGAAAACTGGATATTTGAAGTAAATGTAAGTAATACAAACCGAGAACACCGCGTTGAATGAGTTTTTTAATAAGTTCAATTGCTTATTTTCTTGATCTAAATTCTATCGCTAGAAGAAGGATCAAAACCCAACCGCAAGGTTGATAAGGTTAAGTGAATAAGGGCGCACGGTGGATGCCTTGGCACTAGGAGCCGATGAAGGACGGGACTAACACCGATATGCTTTGGGGAGCTGTACGTAAGCTATGATCCAGAGATTTCCGAATGGGGGAACCCAGCATCTTTAATAGGATGTTACGATTGTGTGAATACATAGCACATTCGAGGTAGACGCAGAGAACTGAAACATCTAAGTACCTGCAGGAAGAGAAAGAAAATTCGATTCCCTGAGTAGCGGCGAGCGAAACGGGAAAAGCCCAAACCAACAAGCTTGCTTGTTGGGGTTGTAGGACTCCAATATGGTAGTTCTTTCAGATAGTCGAATGACTTGGAAAAGTCAGTCAAAGAGGGTAAAAACCCCGTAGACGAAATGTGGAAGACACCTAGGAGGATCCTGAGTACGGCGGAACACGAGAAATTCCGTCGGAATCCGGGAGGACCATCTCCCAAGGCTAAATACTCCCTAGTGACCGATAGTGAACCAGTACCGTGAGGGAAAGGTGAAAAGCACCCCGGAAGGGGAGTGAAATAGAACC
>NZ_NGLI01000003.1:0-211835 GCF_002141285.1 Enterococcus sp. 3G1_DIV0629
AACGGAGGCGCCCAAAGGTTCCCTCAGAATGGTTGGAAATCATTCGAAGAGTGTAAAGGCAGAAGGGAGCTTGACTGCGAGACCAACAAGTCGAGCAGGGACGAAAGTCGGGCTTAGTGATCCGGTGGTTCCGCATGGAAGGGCCATCGCTCAACGGATAAAAGCTACCCTGGGGATAACAGGCTTATCTCCCCCAAGAGTCCACATCGACGGGGAGGTTTGGCACCTCGATGTCGGCTCGTCGCATCCTGGGGCTGTAGTCGGTCCCAAGGGTTGGGCTGTTCGCCCATTAAAGCGGCACGCGAGCTGGGTTCAGAACGTCGTGAGACAGTTCGGTCCCTATCCGTCGCGGGCGTTGGAAATTTGAGAGGAGCTGTCCTTAGTACGAGAGGACCGGGATGGACTTACCGCTGGTGTACCAGTTGTTCTGCCAAGGGCATTGCTGGGTAGCTATGTAGGGAAGGGATAAACGCTGAAAGCATCTAAGTGTGAAGCCCACCTCAAGATGAGATTTCCCATTTCTTTAAGAAAGTAAGATCCCTGAGAGATGATCAGGTAGATAGGTCAGGAGTGGAAGTACAGTGATGTATGGAGCGGACTGATACTAATCGATCGAGGACTTAACCAATAGGTTAAAAAGAAAAGAACTCGGCAAAAAACTTATAGAACTTCAAATCCAGTTTTGAGTGAACAAAATTTACTCAATAAAAGATAACACCACAGTGTGGTGGCGATAGCGAGAAGGATACACCTGTAACCATGCCGAACACAGAAGTTAAGCTTCTTAGCGCCGATTGTAGTGAGGGGTTGCCCCTTGTGAGAGTAGGACGTCGCCACGCAAAGGTAAAAAGATGAACTAGAAATAGTTCATCTTTTTTTGTACCATTAAAAGGCTACCTGTTACAATAGATTGATGATGCGCTATCTATGAACATCGAAGTTCAGTTTTTCAAGTTTCCTTGTTCTTTTTTTAGCCGATTCATTCATTAAACAAAAGGTTACGTAAACGTATAATTAGTAAAAATAAAAAAAGAGAAAAGGGCGTTAAAGGTATGATAAAAATGACTAAAATTAGTTTATTTTTTTATATTAAATACGAACAAATTTTCGGTTATTGATGAAAAAAAACATTGAAAATGGTATGATAAAAGAAAAAAAGGAGGAAATTTTTAATGGTGAAATTTATCCATGCGGCAGATTTACATATGGATCGGTCATTTGAAGGACTGACAACTCTTGATAAAACTGTACAGGAAAAACTATTGAAGACGAATCTGATCGTTTTATCAAATATCATTGAACAGGCAATAATAAATAATGTTGATTTTGTTTTACTTGCAGGAGATAATTTTCATCAAAATCGTCCTTCATTAAAAATACAGAAACATTTTTTAGAACAGATGAAACGGTTAGAAAAGAACCATATACCTGTATTTATAATATTCGGAAATCATGATTTCTATCAAAAAGAGCGGTATTGGTTCTCCTTTCCTAAAAATGTCCATTTATTTACATCCGAAACGGTAGAGACAAAAAAAATAACGATAAAAAGTGGAGAAACTGTCTCTCTCAGTGGATTCAGTTATCGACAACCATGGATTCAAAAAGACAAAGTGATGGAATTTCCTTCTAGAGAACTTACAGATTACCATATTGGTTTGTATCACGGGGAACCGGGTACCTCGCAAAAAGGGAACTATGCCCCTTTCCAACCTTCAAAAATGCAAGAAAAAGGATACGATTATTGGGCTTTGGGGCATATCCATGTGCCAACAGTTTTAAATGAAAAGCAAACCATCGTTTATCCAGGTGCGCCTCAAGGACACACTAAAAAAGAACAAACTTCTACATCCATTCTACTTGTTGAATTAAGTAAAGGAAGTTGTCAAATACATCCGATTAAAGTAGCAGAGGTCTATTGGAAGACAAAGGAAATATCATTGAGGCAAGTGAGGACGACAAAAGAGGTGATTGTTCATATTCGTCAGCAACTTTCAAAAGTAGAGGATGGGTTTAGTTTAATTGAGATAAAATTAAAAGATTATGACCATCTCAATACAGATGTTCTAGAGCGAATACAATCAGGAGAGTTATTAGATTATCTGTTAGAGGAATTTTCAGATAGGATAAGTGATTTATTTATTTGGCGTATTTCTCTCATGGAGGATACTTTTTATACGAAGATTCCACTTGCTGCTTCTGCTAAATTGATGGAACAGCTATTTCAATACTATCAGACACCTCAAGATTTCCAACAAATTTTAAATGAAGTATATAGCCACCAAGAAGCAGCTAAAATATTGAGCGAACTGCCGGAATATCAAGAAGAAACACTTGAAAAAGCCAAGCAGCTACTTAATCAAGATTTTTTATTTGAGGAGGATCAGGAATGAAGATTTTAAGGATCGAGATTGCTGCTTTTGGAAAATGGCGTCAAAAAAGTTTTGATTTTTATTCAGGCAATCAGCTGATCTATGGGGGAAACGAAGCAGGAAAATCAACGATTTATCAATTTATCCAAGCCATCTTATTTGGATTCCCTTCAAAAGGCCGTAAAAAAAAGGATTATACACCAAAAGACGGCTCAGCCTATGGCGGCAAAATATGGCTTATACATCCTGTATACGGTGAATTTGCTGTCGAACGCTATAAACAGCAAAACCGTGGAAAATCGAAGGTATGGCTGGGGAATCAAGTTGGAAGTGATGAATTACTAGAAAAATTGATTGCACCTTTGACGAAAGAGTTATTCCAGCAGGTATTTACTTTCCAGCAAGAACAGCTGATGGAACTAGATCACTTGAGAGAAAAAGAGCTACATGATGCATTGATTTCTTTAGGGATTACGGGCAGTTCTCAAGTATTCCAAAAAAGACAAGAATATTATCAGAAAGCACAACAGTTATTCAAGAAAAAAGGCCAAAAACTGCTGATCAATCAAAAATTAAATGAATGGAAAGAGCTTCAAGAGAAAATCCATCTAAAACAAGAACAGGAAGCTTATTTTGGCAAGTTGATCCAACAAGAACAGGAATACGAGTCGCAACAGCAACAGTTACTGGAACAACTAAATGAAGCGAATAAACAATTTGCACTAGCCAGACAGCAAGAACTCAATTTTTCTTTATATGAAGAATGGCAATCCCTCAAAAAAAACATCGCCACAGGTCTTCCTGATGAACAACTTCTTCTTGATCTGGAGTCTTTTTCCAAACGATATCAGCAAACAAATGAGCGTTTAGAAGAATTAGAAGCAACTCTGGAAAAGCATAGCGGGATGGATCAGCAGTCAGCTAGATATTATTTTTATTTAGAGCAGGAGCAAGAACTAAAAGACCTCCAACAACTCCAGTTTACAACGGAACAATTAAGCGAAGAATGGCAAAGACTTCAAATAGAGACTAGAGAAACAAATTCAGAATTGAAGATCTTGGAACAAAGATGGCAGTGGCAGAAAAATCCGTTACCGGAAGAATTTTTATATGAAGAAGAGTGGAAGAATCTTCTGGCTGAAGAAAGAAGGATTGCTGATTTAGAAAGCCAGATTTCTGTGCGTCTCCAGATAGCTAAAGAACAGCAAAAAATGATCGAAGCAGAAGTGAATGAGTTGGAAGAGACTTATCCAGCATTATTACAAAATCAGTCAGAGATAGCACCAACCCCTTCATCTAAACCATATATGCTAATTGCTGGCGGAGCAATAATCATTGCAGGTATATTTGTACCAATGCCCTTAAAAGTGGTCTTTTTATTGATTGGTGCAGGCATGGCGGGCTATTTCTTCTACAAAAAGCAATCAAAGGTCAAACCTAAAAATGATTTATCAGAAATAAAAGGAATGTGGCAAGAAAAACTAGGTCAGCTTGATTTAGCTTTAGCCCAATTAGCAGAAGCAGAAGAAAAACAAAAGAGAATAGAAGAAGAAAAACAAATTCTTCAGCAAGAAGTATATCGTTTTGCTGATCATCGGCACTTAGGAAAGATGGATACACTCAAACTCATGAAAGAATATGGGCAAGAAGTCATAGATTATCAGAAATTGTATGGCGTATTTGTGCGGAAACATAAAAGAGAGCAGGAAATCCAAGAAAAACTACGACAGATTGATCAGAAATTTGAGTCTGTTAAAGAATGGCTACCCATACAAGATAAGACGATCTCAGAAAAAATGGCTATGCTTTCCCGTTTTATCCAAGAAATGGAACAGATGAAATTTGCTAGAAGCTATCAGCAAAATACTTTATTGAAGCAAGAAATCAATCAATTGAAAAAGAAACAAAAAGTATGGGTACAAGAATACAGCGAACAATTGAGCCAAGCTGGATTATCTTATCCTTCGGAAGTACCTGTCTTTTTACAAAAAGCCAAACAAGCCGAACATCAGATGAAAAGGTACAATGAACTGTCAGAAATGCTTCGCCCACTGTTTCCTGAAGAACTGACGAAAGAGAAATTATCTGTAAGACTGCGGCAACTGAAAGAAAAGCAAGCCCAGCTCCACCAAGAAGAAAAAGAAGCAAGTGAAAATCGGCAACGACTCCAACTTCAAGTAGAAGAGCTGCAAAGAGACGGCACATTGGACGAACTCTATCAACAAGCTAGCCGACAAAAAGCAAAATTGCAGGAATTGCTAGAGGAATGGGGCGCATTTGAAATCGCCGGGACATTTTTAGGCGATCTTTCAACAGAGATGAGTGAAAGACAATTACCTCAGTTGTTAAAAGCAGCGGGTGATTATTTAGGTATTTTAACAAAAGGAAATTATCAGAAGATATTACTGAAAAACGATACACTGACTTTAACAGACGGATATACAGACTTTCCAATCTATGAGTTGTCTACAGGTACGAAAGATCAGCTGATTATGGCGATGAGGTTTGCTTACCTCTCGTTAGAAGCCAATCGTTCGATATGTCCGATCATCATAGATGATGGCTGGCTTCATTATGATCATCAGCGAAAGTATCAATTAGCTGAACTTTTAGCTAAATTTGGAGAAAAGTATCAAATAATTTGTTTTTCTTCTGATAAAGAAATGGTAAGCTATTACCATGAGATGAACCAAACCGTAAAACAATTAGAAGGAGCAAATAATGAAAAAAATTCGTGATTTAGTAATCGATGAGCAGTTTGAGCAATTTGTCCTGATCAAAAGTGCAGATGTAAGAATCGCTAAAAACGGAAAAAAATTTATTGCTTTTACTTTCCAAGATACTTCAGGTACCATCGATGGCAAGTACTGGGATGCTTCGGAAGAAGAAATCAATAAATTTACAGCCGGCACAGTCGTTTTTCTAAACGGTAAAAGAGAGGTTTATCAAGGGAACCCGCAAGTAAAGATTCTTCACATGCGTTTAACAAGGATGGATGAGCCAGGGGAACCTAGTTTATACATGGAAAGAGCCCCTTTGAAGAAAGAAGAAATGGAAGAAGAAATCAATCAATTATTATTTGAAATCACAAATGCGCATTGGAATCGGATCGTTCGCTATCTACTCAATAAATACCAAAAACAATTTTTTGAGTTTCCGGCAGCCAAAAGAAACCATCATGCATTTGCCAGTGGATTAGCTTATCATACTTTGACAATGCTTCACTTAGGAAAATCAATTGCCGATGAATATCCTGAGTTGAATCGACCATTATTATATGCGGGTATCATTTTGCATGATTTAGGAAAGGTGATCGAACTTTCCGGTCCTATGTCGACAGAATATACGCTTGCAGGGAATTTAATCGGACATTTGGTATTGATTGACGAAGAAATAACTAAAGCCTGTCTTGCGCTGAAAATCAGCGAAGCTGACGAAGATGTTCTCGTATTACGACATATGGTTTTAGCACATCACGGCCTATTAGAATATGGTTCACCTGTACGTCCAAGAATAATGGAAGCAGAAATATTACATCAAATCGACAATATTGATGCTTCCATGCAGATGATGTTGACTTCGATTCGTCAAACAGAACCAGGAAAATACACAGATCGGATTTTCGGTATGGACAACCGAAGTTTCTATGTACCAAAAGATTTATAGCAAAAATTTATTTTTTTCATTCAAAACAAAAAAGCGAGACATAAGTCTTCGCTTTTTTGTTTTCTTTTATTTTGATGAATCAGTTGTTTCTTCAGTTGAAGATTCTTTTGTTGAATCAGTTGATTTTGTGTCAGAGCTCTTTGTTGAAGATGTGGCTTCACTTGAGTCTTTAGCACCTGATGAAGTTGTTGTGAATGCACTCAACACATTTTCAAAGGCATCGTCTTTGATTTTTACATTTGCATCTTTTAATTCTTCACCGATTACTTTAGTCGTGAATGCATTGTCACTTAATTTTGTTTCAGTAGCGATTTCTTTTAATTGATCTTTGTATTTATCCATGTCGTTGCCTTTATTTTGGTTTTTCACCATTTTGACAACATAGTATTCTGTTGCATAAGAAGTAGTGTTTGTTGCAGTAATAACGTCAGAGACTTCGCCGTCTTTCAATTTGAAAGCTGCTTCTTTTACTTCTGCAGGAATAGTTGTCGTCGTCGAGTCGAATTTGACTTTACCGCCATCTTCTTTTGTCTCTGAATCAGTTGATTTGTCTTCGGCTAATTTAGAGAAATCATCCCCATCGTCCGCTGATTTTTTTACATCTTTTGCTTCATCTTCACTTGATAATTTGATGATTTGTGCTTCTACTTCTGGATGGAAAGATTCCCAAGCAGTTTTCAGATCATCATCTGTAATATCTACATGAGCCTTCAAACCAGCTTCAAAAGCTAGATTGTTACGGATATATTCTTTGTAAGAATCTTTCGTATACCCAGCAGTTTCTAATTGTGATTCAAAAGTATCACCTAAAGATTTCGCTTGTTTGTCGTATTCTGCATCCACTTGTTTATCTGTTACTTTATCGCCGTATTTGTTATTGAATACTTTATAGATGATCATCCGTTGTACTAATGATTGGTTCGATGATTCGAGCTTTGCTTCATCGTAGAAATCAGATACAGTGATCGTTCCGCCTTTCATCGTTGCGATATCTTTATTGGTATCGCCTGAACAAGCCGCTAGAGTTAAAACAGCCAACGCACTAGTAGCTGCCAAAATAATTGATTTTTTTTTCATTAATGTTTGCACTCCTGTAATTAGTTATTATTTTTTATATATTAACTATACCATATCCCATGCCCTTTAAAAGCGTTCTCGTGATAGTTTCAAACAAAATTCAAAATTTCATCACATTCCTAGGAAATGTGCAATTATTCCTCTATTAGACAGTCGTATCTGTTGAGAAAATGATCATTATTGTATTTGATCAGGATACTCAGGCAGATCAGCTGTTAGTTTTTCTACTTGTTCATTGATTTGGGCGATACGTGGTTCGGCCTGGAATTTAAAATCTTCGATATCTTTGTTGATGGCTTCTTGGAAAGCGGGAATCACAGATTCAGCTGTTTCTTTTGTCTCGATCAATGCGCTTTTAAAATGATCCAAACTGTTATTTAAATCGTTTGTCAGAGTGGTTGCTTCTTCCAGTTCTTCAATCAGTTTTTTTCTTGTTTCGTTCCCGCTCCTAGGTGCAAATAACAGACCTCCGACAGTTCCAGCAGCAGCTCCGAATAACAGTCCTTTGAAAAAGTTTTTAATCATCGCTGTGCACCTGCTTTACGATTGTTTCTTGAATAGCTTTTAGTTCTTCGGGTCCATAACTGTCTTGATGGTTGCCAAAGTGGATAGAAAAATCGTCCTCTTTGCTATAGCGAGGAACTAAATGGATATGTGAATGAAAAACAGATTGATAAGCTAATTCACGGTTGTTATTCAAGATATTAAGACCTTTCATTTCTGGAAAAGCTTTTTCTAAAGCTTGAGCAATCTTAGGCACACGTGAAAAAACTTCTCCTGCAAGTTCAGGATCATATTCAAAAATATCTGCTACATGACGTTTAGGAACAACTAACGTGTGTCCTTTCGTTGCTTGAGAAATGTCTAAAAAAGCATAGACTTTGTCATCTTCATAAACTTTATAGCTTGGGATTTCTTGATTGATGATTTTGCAAAAAATACAGTTTTCCATAAAAAACATCCTTTCCATAAAGAATAAATACTTCAGCTTAACTTTACCATAAGTTAAAGCCATTGTAAGGAAAAAAACAAAATACCGTCATTTTCTTCGTGGTATAATAAATAAAAATAAATGGCGGAGGAAAAAGAATGAGTTTAATTATCGATCATGTCACAGGAGGGTATGGACATCTCCCTGTGTTAAAAGATATCAGTTTCAACGTACAGCCTGGAGAGATAGTAGGATTGATTGGGCTGAACGGAGCAGGGAAAAGTACAACCATCAAGCACATTATCGGTCTGTTGGAAGCTACAAAGGGAACGATAGAAATCAATCATCTATCTTTAAAGAAAAATACGGAAGAATATCGTAAACAAATTGGGTATATTCCAGAGACGCCTTCTTTATATGAAGAATTGACTTTGAGGGAACATATCGAAGTCACTGCGATGGCCTATGATATACCTATGGATACAGCAATGAAAAGAGCTGAAAAGCTGTTAGAGACTTTCCGTTTGTCTAATCGCCTTGACTGGTTTCCGGCTAATTTTTCAAAAGGGATGAAGCAGAAAGTGATGATCTTATGCGCCTTTTTGATCGAGCCTTCTTTATATATCATTGACGAACCATTCTTAGGATTGGACCCACTGGCTATCAATGCGCTGCTTGAATTGATGGTAGAGATGAAAAAAGAAGGAGCCGGTATTTTGATGTCTACGCATATTTTAGCTACTGCAGAAAAATACTGTGACCGTTTTGTGGTCTTACATAACGGAGAGATACGAGCAGATGGGACCCTTGAGATGTTGAGAAAAGAATTTCATCTGCCGGATTCTTCTTTGGACGAAATCTATATCGCTTTAACAAAGGAGCAGGCACATGAGTAGTTTTTTTCAAAAACGTTTAGCAAGGCATCAAAAGAAAATGATGAAATATATGCGCTATGTGTTGAACGATCATTTTGTTTTAGTTTGTCTTTTCTTAATTGGTGGCGTGGGATTGTACTATTCTAGTTGGTTGAAAACCTTGCATCCGCCTTTTGCACTTGGGGGAATGATAATCTCTGTATTTTGGATGCTCTGTTTATTTGTAGGCAAGATGGCTACTTTTGCGGAGGCAGCAGATATTGTTTTTTTACTTCCGAAAGAAAAAGAAATGCAGACCTATTTGGAACGAGCTTTTCGCTATTCTTGCATTTTTCCGATGATCATTTTGATATTGGCATGCGGATTTGCTATGCCATTAGTGGTGGTTAGTACTCAGCAAATCTTTTCGATGTTTTTCGTCTATCTGATCATATTATGGAGTTTGAAATTCAGTCATCTGCAAATCAAGCGAGCAGAATTGTTTCGACTAGATCAACAGGTCATTCGTTATTGGAAAACAGGTTGGTTACTTTCTTCTATGCTCATTTTGCTTCTTTCATTTTATTGGCTGGTCTGGGCAGGGGTAGCAGGTGCATTGGTACAGGCAAGTCTATATTACTGGTTTTTGTGGAAGCAACAGGAAAAAAGATTGGATTGGGAGAAAATGGTGCACGCAGAAGAACAAAGGTTGCATCAGATCTATCAATTTATTAATTTATTCACAGATGTTCCTGAAATTACGGCAAAGGTAAAAAGAAGACGCTACTTGGATCCTCTATTGACTCATATTAAAAGAGAATCAAAAAACACTTATCTTTATTTGTTTGCAAGAAGATTGGCAAGAGGTTCTGATTTTAGTGGTCTTTACTTCCGGTTAGTAATTATAGGTGGGCTATTGATTTTCGGAGTGATCGACTTTTATTTTAGTCTGATAATCGGTTCTTTATTTTTATATTTGATCGGTTTCCAATTGCTGCCTTTAGCGAGCCAGTTCCGCTATATGGTACTCGTTCAGCTTTATCCAATCCATGAGAATCAGAAGAAGCAGGCGATCCAGTATCTGCTCACATGGGTATTAGTTATCGCATCGGTTATCTTTGGGTTGATTGCTGCAGTCGTATTGGATGGTCAGCAACGATGGGTTCCGCTAGCGGCTTATTTGATTGTTACGGGTCTCTTTGTTAAACTATATGTACCAACTCGTTTGAAGAAGATGTCAGACTGAAAACAAAGCTGTGTAGGATAAAAATGAACATGAAAAATAGAGCGTTGACAGTAAGAATGCTGTTCGTTCTATTTTTTTTGAGAAAAGTCGGTTTTTTGAATGGCAAATAAATGAAAAAGAACGTATATGTGCTTGACGTGTAGTGATCAGGCGACTAGAATAATAAGTACTGCAAAACAAAGAGTAAGAGGACGGGAGAATGCATGATGGAGTTTCAGTTAGACCAAGAGTGGCGGTTACGTCCCATCAAAGGCGATACAGGAAAAACATACATAGGCATGCGTGATGAAGACAAAGTCTTTATTAAACGAAACACGACTCCGATGTTGGCTGCTCTTTCAAGGGAAGGAATTACACCAAAACTTGTTTGGACAAAACGAACGGGGAATGGCGATACCTTGACAGCACAAGAATGGCTAGAAGGCCGCTTGCTAACTCCTAATGAGATTGGTCAAAGAAATGACGTGATTGATGTTTTGTACCATTTACATCATTCAAATTCTCTTAAAACCATGCTGACCCGTATCGGCGGACGTGTTATGACGCCGGAGAAGATGTTGCAAAAATATGAAAAAGAATTACCAGAAGAACTCCAGAAAAATCAATTTCTGCAAATCGTCCATCGATTTCTTCGTGAGCAGATCCCGCCGATAGATAAGGAAAATCTATCAGTAGTGCATGGAGATGTAAATCATCGAAATTGGTTAGTATGTAAAAATTATTTATATCTCGTGGATTGGGATTCAATCATGTTTGCAGACCCTGCGGTAGATATTGCAACGATTTTAGGAAATTATGTGCCTCTATCCAGTTGGAATCAATGGCTGATCAGTTATGGCATACGTCCGACTGACGAAATGCTTGAAAAATTTCACTGGTATGCGGCCATGAATTTGCTCCAAGAAATCACTAGATACTGCAAACGTGAAGATCATCGACGAATGAACGAAGAAATTTTACAATTAAAACGAATTTTCAGTGGCTGAGGTTTGGCCCAAACTCTGCGGAGATTTGGCCAGACCTTTTTAATTAGAGAAAGGAATGGAGATAAATAATGCGTGTCCGAAATCGTCCGGGAGCAGCGGAAATGTTAGCGGCTCACCCGAATTTTGTAATTAGTGATCCAACATTGTGGAAGGGAAAATGGAATGAATTGTTTGGAAACGATCATCCAATCCACATTGAGATTGGAATGGGGAAAGGCCAGTTCATCACTGGAATGGCAAAAGCCCATCCTGAAATCAATTATATTGGAGTAGAAATGCAAGTAAGTGTTGTTTCTATAGCATTAGACAAGTTGATTGAACAACCGCTTCCTAACCTGAAGCTTCTGCATGTGGATGGATCAGCATTGACAGAATATTTCGCTGACAGCGAAGTAGATCAGATCTATCTGAATTTTTCTGATCCATGGCCGAAAAAACGACATGAAAAACGGCGCTTGACATACAAAACTTTTCTTGCTGTAGATGAACAGATCCTCCGCCCAAATGGAGAAATCCACTTCAAAACAGATAATCAAGGATTGTTTGAGTATTCGCTGGCAAGTTTTTCTCAATATGGCATGATCCTCAAACAGGTATGGTTGGATTTGCATCAAAGTCAATTTGAAGGCAATATTATGACGGAGTATGAAGAAAAATTTTCTTCGAAAGGTCAACGTATTTATCGAGTAGAAGCTCAATTTAAAGATAAGACCAAAAAGAAAAGTCTGTGAATGAACTTTTTACTTTCATAAAAAGATAAATCCCAGAAAACACATTACATCTGTCATGTGCATTTTCTGGGACTTTTTTGATTTAAGATATACCTATTTCCTCGGTTTTCAACAAGGTGGAATCAATTGGAATCGAGAGAATGAAAATAATCCTTTGTCGGTGATCTTCAATTCGGGTATGACAGATAATGTTAAGAAAGAAAGTGTCAAAAAAGGATCAAAGGTTTTAGCTGCCCCTAGTTGATGTGTTTCAGCTATTAATTCATTCAACTGTTCATTGACGATCGAAAAAGGTTCCTGTGTCATGATGCCGCCTATCGGTAGAGGAAGACAAGCTATTTCCTTCTGTTTGTTGACAACAGTCATCCCGCCACCTTTTTGAATCAAAAGATTAGCAGCATACAGCATATCCTCATCATTTGTCCCCACGACAACTAGATTATGAGAGTCATGAGCAATCGTTGTCGCTATCGCCCCTTGTTTCAGCTGAAATCCTTTTACGATGCCTAACCCAATATTTCCGGTTTGATGGTGACGCTCGATCACCGCAATCTTTAATTGGTCTTTTTCGATTGAAGGAATGAATCGTTCGCCTTGTCGGTCCACTTTTTCTACCAAATCGTTCGTGACGAGACTATTCGGGATAATTTCGATCAAATGGGCTTGCGAAGAAGGGAGAAGCAGCTCTAACGAACGAGGGTGCAACGGTTGAGCATTTAGGTTTGGTAGACAGCATGTATATGGATTTGAATGATCAGCAAATAAATGGTCTTCGAGTTGACCAGATTGGACGACCAATGTTCCCTTATAGAAAACTTCATGAATTGGCAACTTGGTAAGATCGTCTGTTAAGAAGAAATCAGCTTGATACCCAGGAGCAATCGCACCTAGTGTTTTCAAATCAAAACATTCTGCTGCATTCAATGTTGCCATCTGGATTGCCTGTAATGGATCCATTCCCATTGAAATAGCTTGACGGACGATATGGTCAATCGATCCTTCTTTAACTAAATCATTGATGAGTTTATCATCGGTGACAAAGAAGCATCTTCTTGAATTATCAGGCGTGATCGCCGGTAGTAGCGATGCCAGATCTTTTGCAACGGTCCCTTCTCGAACCATTAAATACATACCAAGATCCAAACGTTCTTTAGCCTCTTTTGCAGTTGTAGCTTCATGATCCGTCCGAATACCTGCTGCAGGATAAACATTTAATTCTTCCATGCCGATACCAGCTGCATGTCCGTCAATCTTTTTCTTATGCTGGTGCATCAATTGGATCTTTTCTAGGATATCTGCTTCATTATTTGCTACTGCTTGATAGTTCATGACTTCAGCTAAGCCTAAAACTTCGGGATTTTGTAAAAAAGGTGCTAGATTTTTGGCATTTAGATTTGCACCATTTGTCTCAAATGGGGTGACAGGTACGCAAGAAGGGAGCATAAAGAAAATATTCATAAGCGTTTGTCTTGCGTCTTCTATCATAAATTGAAGACCAGTACTCCCAGCGATGTTTCCTATTTCGTGGGGGTCCGTTACTACAGTAGTGACTCCATGAAGCAAGGATACTTTTGAAAATTCACTTGGTGATAAAAGTGAGCTTTCAATATGCACATGGCCATCAATGAATCCTGGTACTAGATATTGCCCCTTAGCATTATGTACGCTTTTTCCTTCATATTCACCAATCCCTACGATCATTCCTTCGTAAATCGCTACATCTTTTTCCATGATCTCTTTCGTAAAGACATTGACGATCTTAGCCTGTTTGATCACTAGATCAGCGGGCTTTTTTTTACTTGCTACTTCGATGTATCTCTTTAATGTTGATTCCAATGGAATGCCTCCCAAGATAAATTTTTATAAGTATAACATAAATTCGTTTTTTGCCAATGTTTTTTAATAAATTCATTTTATTTGAAACAAAAAGTTCAAAAAGACGTATGTTTTTTGTGGAGGGGAGAATAATGGAAATAAAACGATTATCAGATCAAATGATAAGTGAAAGTTTCGCCAAACATGCCCAAGACGTATATGTCTTGCCAGCTTCAGAAGTATTTTACATCTATTTTCGCTATGGAAAAAAACGAACATTCTGGAAGGAAGTATCTTCGGCAGATGGCCAGCAATTGATTTCAAGATTTAAGTATTTGGGACAAATGGATATCGGAGAAAAAAGAAAAGCTCAATTAGGTGCATTGACCTATTCTTTAGAAAAACAGAAGGTTCGGTTACGACTGTCTTCTGTAGGAGATTACCTTCAACGAGAAAGCTTAGTGATTCGGCTATTATACGGTATTTCTGAAACACTTCATCGTTGCTTTAGTTCTCGAGATTTTGCAACTATTTTGCAGAAAACCGCTAGACGTGGATTATACCTATTCAGCGGACCAGTCGGGTCAGGAAAGACGTCATTGATGTATCGGTTGGCTTTGAAAGAAAAACGACAAGTAATCACCATCGAAGATCCTGTAGAGATCGAAGAACCATTCTTTCTGCAATTGCAGATCAATCCCAAAATAGCACAGACTTATGACACACTTTTGAAGCTCGCATTACGGCATCGCCCTGATTTGTTGATCATTGGCGAGATAAGAGATGAATCAACTGCACATGCTGCGGTAAGAGCTGCACTAACGGGACATCGGGTATTCGCAACCGTACATGCACGCAATCTTGAAGGTACATTGATCAGAATCCATGAACTAACAAAGAAAAAAGAAGAGCTATCTGAATGTTTAGCTGGAGTCATTTATCAAGAACTTTTGGAAGATGCCGATCACCATCCTTCTGTCTTGTGGAGTTATCAATTTATGGAGGAAGAACCAGTAAAAAAATCATGGGAGGAAAGCTATGAAGAAGCTCAGAAAAAAACTTGGCAGTCAGAACTATTCTAAAGGATTGACAAGAAGCCAGCAAAATCAGTTTGCACAAACCATGGGAGAGCTGCTTTTAACTGGTTTTAGTTTGCAAGAATCCCTTTATTTATTACTCACGATCCGTTCGTTCCAGCCTGCTATTTTGGCAAACATCCAACATCAGCTAAAGGAAGGACAACCGTTTAGTGAAGTACTTTCGCAAACAGGGTATGGAGCAGAACAACTGGTACAGATCGAATTAGCTGAACTCCACGGGAATCTGCCGGCAACTTTGTTGGAAATTGCCAAACAGTTTCGTCTGGTCGAAGGATTTCGCAATGATTTGAAAAAGGTGCTTGCCTATCCGATGCTATTGCTCACCTTTTTGCTAGGTATCTTATTTAGTATGCGTTTGATCGTTTTGCCTCAGCTTATTGGTTCAGGGATGGTTATGGAAGAGCATTGGGGGATTCAGCTGATACAAGTCTTTCACTGGTACGTTCTACTATTTATCCTAGTGGTTACTTTATTGACTTTTCTAGTAAGGTATCGGCTGATGAAATTGTCTCCTATTGATCGGAGTGAATGGATAAGCAGACAATTGGTGATTGGGCCGATATATTCCTTGTATCAATCTGCTTATTTGTCGCTAGAGATTGGCAAACTTTTTCATGAAGGTTTCGAATTAAGGCAAATCATCGTTTGCTTGAAGGAGACGAAACAAGAAAGTCTCCTTCAACACCTTGCTTCCAAGATGATACAAGGATTGGAGGCAGGTATACCATTAGCTGATCAGTTCCAGAATTACCGTTTTCTATCTGAAGAATTCAGCAAGATTATTTTACAGGGAGAGGCAAAGGGAAATTTAGGGAAAGAGCTGATATTTTACAGCGGATGGACAAGAAAACAGCTTTTCAAACGACTTCAGCACTGGCTGCATTTTATTCAGCCAATTGTTTTTTTAGGCGTAGCGGTTTTGATTTTACTGGTTTATGCTGCTGTTTTATTACCTGTTTATGGAAGTATCGAGGAGGTCTTGCCATGAAAAAGAAAAGAACACCTTATTATAGCGGTTTTACATTAATCGAAATGCTGATCGTTTTACTGATCATCAGTGTACTAGTATTGTTGTTCGTCCCAAATTTGTCACGTTATAGGAATCATGTAGACCAAGAAAGTCGTGAAGCAATCATTCAGTTGGTAGACACACAAAAAGAGCTCTACGCGCTTCAAAACAATGGAAGAATCCCTACCGTGGAGGAATTATTGAATGAAGGCTATATCAAACGAGAACATGCAGACATCTACCAGCGACCTTGAAGGTAAAACATTAGCATCAGGATATACGTTGTTTGAGTCACTCTTACTGATTTTATTGCTTACAACAATCCTTTCTTTTCCAGTTCTCGCATTTTCTGCATGGAAGAAAGAAATGACAGTCTATCAATTTTTCAGCCAGTTTGAAAAACGAATCTATACCACTCAAAAAATCGCTATTGTGAACCAAATCCAAACAGATTTTTATTGGAACAATGACGAAAATCAGATCATTTTTCGTATGTCGCAACCCGATGAAGCGAGCTGGAAAGTATTAGATATTCCTGATGAGATTACCTTGAAACGCCATGCTTCCATCACTTTTGCTGCTGGAACTGGAAATGAAAGTTCACTAAAAGCGTATCAATTTTATTGGGAAGAAAAAGGGCAAACGATTACGTATCAATTCCAGATGGGGAGTGGACGCTATACAAAAAGAATTGAATAGAAAAGGGTTTATTTTATTAGAGTCCCTTACAGCGCTGATGATTGCTTCCGTCTGTGTGTACTTAGTGAGTTTTGGTCAGCTTTTTTTACTTCAGGCAGAAAAGAACAGTGGGGAGGAAATGCTACTTATTCGAATGGTTTACGAAGATACCAAGACACAGCGAATATATCACAAAAGACCAGAGCGAAGTGAAGAAATGATTATGTACGATATCCAAATTGTCGAAAATAATGGAGTAATCGAAAAAGTGCTTGTCAATATGGAGAAAGAAGCGATCAATATTGAAAAAACAAGAAATCCCGGCATTTACGCTGATTGAATGTCTGATTGGACTGATGATAGTAAGCAGTATATTGCTGTCATTCAATCTTTTGATCCAGCAAACCATCCAAGTAAGTGACTTTCTACAGCGTAAAGATCAAAAAGAGTGGCTGATATTTTTAGCACAATTAGAAGAAGAGCTTAACAGCAGTCACAATGTTTCTGTGAAAAATCAGCAATTGTATTACACTGTAGAGGATAAACAGTACATCATCGAAAGATATCAGACGATGATACGTAAAAGAAGAACTTCCGGCGGGCATCAACCTATGTTAACAAGTATCACTGAGCTTCAATTATTGGAAAAAGAACACACAATTTCTTTTTATGTACACTTTGAAAATGGAGAAGATGGATATGCCATATGGACAAAAAACGATCAATAGAAAATGTTGTAAGGGCTCTATTTTATTTTCTGTGTTGCTTTTATTTCTTTTATGTACGTTTTTATTGACGGCAGCATTAGAAAGCTATCGTTTGTCAATGGATCTGAATATACGAATAAAAAATTATTATATAGCAAAAATAATGAAACAGATGGCTCTATCGGAACAGTCTATACTTGCTGAGAAGTCCGAAGGGATTTTTTACTACACAACGGGATCTGTAACATATCAATGGGTACAACAGTCTCTATTCTTGGAGATAGAAGTCTCGCCGTTTATCTTTCGATTCATAGAAGAAGTAAAAAATGATACAGATACTGGTACAGAATGAGGGGTTGTTCGTGAAAACGCCCTCTTTTCTGTTATAACACTGTTTTTAATAAAAAAATGTTTGCCGTTTCACAAATAAAAAACAGTGAAAACGATTGAAATTTTGTCAATTGTTCGATAGAATTAAACAGGTGAAAAAATTGTTATAATATATCTAGAAATGAGGTGCACCATGTTACCAGAAAAAATGGAACAAGGGTTCAATCAGAACCTGGAAGCTATTCAGCTTTTACAGAATGCATTGGGAACTTCCTTTTTAGAAGCCTATGTCGAAAATGCAGAAAATCTAATAGATGATTATCAAGTACGTGTGGTGGATGGAGTGCCGACAAAAGAGACAGCACAACGGATCACAGCTCTTTATGAAGAGTTGAAAAAACTTTCTTTCGAGCCAGAAGAATGGCGCAGATTGTCTCAATTGCTTTTATTGAAGGGCAACCAGACAGAACATCTGCAGGCGAACCATCAACTCACTCCTGATAGTATCGGTTTTTTATTTGTTTTTCTTATTGAACAACTATACACAAATAAAAAGGAACCAGTTAAGATTCTGGATATTGCGGCAGGAATGGGCAACTTGTTATTAACAGTTCTTTTAAACCTATCGAATGCGGGGTATCAAACAGAAGGATTTGGTGTGGATATTGATGATACATTGTTGGCTGTGGCAGCTTCTACAAGTGATTTGACACAAGCAAATGTTCAATACTTCCATCAAGACGGGTTGCAGGATTTATTAATCGATCCTGTCGATTTTGCAATCAGCGATTTGCCGATCGGTTATTATCCGAATGACGAAAAAGCAAAAGAATTTTTAACAAGTACCGAAGAAGGCCACAGTTATGCACATCATTTATTGCTGGAGCAATCGATGAAATACGTGAAGCCGGATGGTTTTGGTTTGTTTTTGATGCCAAGCGGTTTTTTAGAAACGGATCAAAGCGAAGAAATCAAAAAATGGTTTAAAGAAGAAGGCTATCTTCAAGGAATGATTCAATTGCCAGATGAGTTGTTCCGCAACAAACAATCACAAAAAAGTATTTTGATCTTACAGAAAAAAGGACCACAAGCAAAACAAGTAAAAGAAGTGTTGCTTGTGAAACTTGCTTCACTAAAAGAACCAGAGAAGGTGACGGAATTTTTCAACGAGTTTAAAAACTGGAAATCATCTGCTCTGTAATCATTCAACGAGAAGGAGAGTCATATGTCTAAAACAATTGCAATCAATGCTGGGAGTTCAAGTTTGAAGTGGCAATTATATCAAATGCCAGAAGAAACCGTAGTTGCGAAAGGGATCGTCGAACGTATCGGTTTACAAGATTCTATTTTTACAATCAAGTACGGCGATAGTCAAAAATTCGAACAAATCATGGATATCGAAAACCACGAAGTAGCAGTAAAAATGCTGTTAGATCAGTTGATTGAACTGCAAATTTTAAGTTCTTATGATGAAATCACCGGTGTAGGGCACCGTGTTGTTCACGGAGGAGAAACTTATGGGGATTCAGTAGTGATCGATGAGGGAGTAATGGACCGCATTGCTGAGTTAGCAGAATTTGCTCCTTTGCATAACCCTGCTAACCTGATGGGAATCAAAGCCTTTAAAAAGATTTTACCTGACATTTTGAGCGTAGCTGTATTCGATACATCTTTTCACTCAACAATGCCAAAGCAAAATTATTTATACAGCTTGCCAGTGTCTTATTACGAAGATTTCAAAGTAAGAAAATATGGCTTCCACGGCACAAGCCATCGTTATGTATCGGAACGTGCAGCAAAATTATTGAACAAACCGATTGAAGAACTAAAAATCATTACTTGCCACTTAGGAAACGGAGTATCAATCACAGCTGTAAATGGTGGTAAATCCATGGATACTTCTATGGGATTCACGCCATTAGCTGGTGTGACAATGGGTACGCGTTCAGGTGATATCGATCCAGCTGTTCTTCCATACTTAATGGAAAAATTAGAGATTGATATTGATGAAATGATCAATGTTTTGAATAAGAAATCTGGTTTGCTAGGCCTAACAGGATTGTCTAGCGATATGCGTGATCTTGAAAAAAACTATGAAAAAGAACACATTCGTTTAGCTTATGATATCTTCGTGGATCGCATCCGAAAATATATCGGCGGATACGTGACAACGATGAATGGTGTCGATGCAATCGTCTTTACTGCTGGTATCGGCGAAAATGACGGACATGTGCGCAACGAAATCATTAAAGGTATGTCTTGGTTTGGCTGTGAAATCGATCCAGCGTTGAATGAATTGCATGGTGAAGAAGTAGATATCTCTACAAAAGAATCAAAAGTAAGAGTATTAGTGATTCCAACAGATGAAGAACTAATGATTGCCCGTGACGTGGAGCGTTTACGCGGCTAAAAATACACGCGTGTTTTCTTTAGAAAATGGATATTTTATATCCGTTTTCTGAGAGGACATGCTTTTTTATTTTTTACACAGAAGGATCTGAATATAAAGAAGTGAGTGAATCCAAGTATTCTTTGAATCGTGAGAGGAAAGACGCTCAATAAGCGACTTTATTTTTTGAAGAACAAAAAAAGCTGTGTCCAGACAAGTGATCTTCAAAAGTTTTACTTTTGAGATCCCCTCTGAAACACAGCTTTTCATCAATTAGTCTTTTTTAGGAGGCAATTGGTTTTCTAAATCAGTTCGAACAACAAGCACATCGCAAGCCGCGTTTCTAATAACATATTCAGAAACAGAACCAATAAATAAACGTTCTACAGCATTCAATCCTGTAGCTCCTAACATAATCAAGTCTACTTGATTATCTTCTGGGATTTCTTTCGCAATAATTTGTTTTGGTGAGCCATATTCTACGACAGAGGTTACATTATTCAAGCCCGCTTTCTTCGCGTTGCTTTCATAATCTGCCAATGTTTGCTTTGCCATTTCAGTAGCTTGTTCTGCCAACATTCCATCAAAAGATGAAACGGTTTGGAAAGAACGTGTGTCAATGACATGTGCTAATAGAAGTTCTCCGTTATTTCGGATAGCTACATTGACCGCCTTTTTAAAAGCTAATTCAGCTTCATCAGAACCATCTACGGCAACCATGATTTTTTTGTATTGTTGTAACATAAGCATTCACTCCTCAAGTCAATCGTGTTGTACTCTTTTATTGTAGAACACTTTGTGGAAAAAGAGAATTATTTACTGCTTTGGTTCAGCAATTTTTTTTGCAAAGCGGATACTGAAGGTGGCAGAAACGAGAATCACGATCAATAAAAAGATCAAAGCGATAAAGCGTTGATTGAAAAAAGCGGCTAAAATACCCATAACGCCTAAAACAGCATACGCAGCTCCATAGAATTGTAGGAATCCTTGATTTTTGTCATTTTTCTTGATCAATACAAAAAAGATATCCTGTTTATTAAATAAATAATAGCTAACGAATAATAATAGTAAAGTGGCGATAATCATCAAAATCCTAATCATGAACAAATCCTCCAAAATAAGCAACAAATAGAAAAAGCAATTTGCCAAGAGCAAATTGCTTTATTCTTTAAAAGATGGTAATCTCCGTTAATGCCGTTATTTGTCCTGTAGTATTGATCCCGCGAATTCAAGCAGGTGGGTCCCATGGTCGTAGCTTCGAACTACCAAATGATAAGGCATGTTACCAGCAGTGACACAAGACGGGTCCCAAGATATCAATAAAAATGTTCGGTCAACACACAAAGAGGACAATTCGAACATCACAGATTTCCCATCTCTATAGTAGCATATGAATTTAAAAAGAGCAATGAGAGAGCTCGCAGAAATAGAACCGTTTTCTTGTTTAATTTTTTGGGGGATGTTTTTTCCACTCTTTTATGCGGTAATACTGTTGACCTAGCGCCTGTTCATATTTTCCTGTATCCTTTGGCTGGTAATATTGAGCATTTTTTAACCTATCTGGTAAATATTGCTGATTGACCCAAGCATGATCGAAATGATGAGGATACTGATAACCCACACCGCGGTTGAGGGATTTCGCACCTTTGTAATGGCTATCTCTCAAATGGTCGGGAACATCACCAGCTTTGCCCTCTCGAATATCAGCAAGTGCTGCATCTAATGCCATATAGGCAGAATTGGATTTGGGCGACAAGCAAAGATCAACGACGACATCTGCTAGCGGGATACGTGCCTCAGGTAACCCTAATCGTTCAGCAGCTAATACAGCGTTTACTGTACGCGCAGCAGCAGCAGGATTGCCTAAACCTATATCTTCATAACCGATAACCATCAGGCGACGACAAATACTTGCCAGATCACCTGCTTCAACTAGACGGGCGAGATAATGAAGAGCAGCATCCACATCACTTCCGCGAATCGATTTTTGAAACGCTGAAATAACGTCATAATGAGCATCTCCATTTTTGTCATGGGTAAGAGCTTTTCTTTGGACACATTCTTCGATAATCGACAGAGTAAGATGAATCTTTCCTTCTTTATCTGGAGGAGTCGATCGTGCAGCCAGTTCCAACCCATTCAAAGCACTCCGCAAATCGCCATTCGTTGCACGCGAAAGGTGAAGAAGAGCCTCTTCATCTAACTGGATTGCTTGTTGACCAAGACCGCGTTCCTTATCCTTTAAAGCGTGTTTCACTGCCAACTGGATGTCTTGCTCTGTTAATGGCTTGACTTCAAAGATCTGTGTGCGGCTGCGAATCGCTGGATTGATAGTAATATAAGGATTTTCAGTAGTCGCTCCGATCAAGATGATTCGGCCACTTTCTAAATGAGGAAGCAGAAAATCCTGTTTTGTTTTATCTAATCGGTGTACTTCATCCAATAAGAGGATCACAGTACCACTCATTTTAGCTTCTTCCGCTACAACCTGCAGATCTTTTTTTGAATCTGTAGCAGCGTTCAGCATGCGAAATGCATAATTAGTAGAACCGGCAATCGCACTTGCGATACTCGTTTTTCCAGTACCAGGAGGCCCATATAAAATCATGGAAGAGAGCATGCGAGCATCGACCATGCGGCGTATGATTTTTCCTTCACCGACTAGATGCTGCTGACCAACGACTTCATCGATCGTTCGAGGTCGCATGCGATAAGCCAATGGCTGTTGCATAGGATTTTCCTCCTTCTTGTTTTTACGTTCCTTAATTATAACATATTTAGTAATATAGCTAGAAAGAACAGCCTTCTGTTGTTTTGTTTTCATAGCTTATCCAACTAATATTGTGTATGATAAAGTAGGTGAGAAAAATGACGGATAAACAAAAGATAGATGAATTTTTTTGGAATAAAACGACGCCGGAAGTAGCGCGGGATTTATTGGGGATGTATTTGGAGCATGACACACCAGAAGGAAGATTAGCTGGATATATTGTAGACGCGGAAGCATACTTAGGTCCAGAAGACGAGGCCGCCCATAGCTATGGTTTAAGAAGAACACCACGTGTGCGGGCAATGTATGAAAAACCAGGTACGATCTACCTTTACACGATGCATACTCATCGGATTTTGAACATCATCACTCAGCCAGAAGGGATTCCTCAGGGAGTAATGATACGTGCAATCGAACCAGCTGCAATGATTGAACGAATGAGTAAAAATCGTGGTGGAAAAACTGGTCCAGATATCAGCAACGGTCCTGGAAAATTAGTGGAAGCATTAGCAATTCCTCAAGAACTCTACGGTCAGTCTATAGCAGATAGTTCATTACGTTTAGTTTTTGAGAAAAAGAAGATACCAAAAAAAATCGATGCTTTGCCTAGGATCGGTATCCCGAACAAAGGGGAATGGACAGAAAAGCCGTTGCGCTTTGTTGTGTCTGGCAATCCATATATCTCTTTACAAAGAAAAAACCAAATCGAGGAAGATTGGGGTTGGAGGAAAGAAAATGAAAAAGAAGGATCTATTAACATACTTAGACGAAATAATCGAAAAACAAGTGACGGACTATGATGTGGCTTTAGATTGGGATACAAAAAACCATACGATCGAGATCGTTGTTCGTTTGTTTGCGGAAAATAAAGCACAATTTGAGATTGATGATGCAGAAGGGATTGTTTCGCAAGAACCAATTATCGAATTTGAAGATGGCGTACTCCTTTTTAATCCTCAGAAATCTGTTTTTGATGAACAAAATTATCTAGCAGTCATCCCCTATGAAGGAAAAAAAGGGTTGGCAAAATCAGTAGCTGATTCTTTAGTGGAATATTTGAATGAAGTATTAGCACAAGGGCAAAGTGATTTGCTTGATTTTTTAGATGAAGATGATGATGAAGCTGTATTCGAACTCCATTGGGATAATCAGAAACTAGCAGAGTTAGTAGAAGCAAAACAGCAAAATGACACAGATACTTATTTACCGTACCCAAGTTATTAAGGAGTGACAGACATGAAATGGAATGAAGTAAAAGTAGAAACCGAAAGTGAAGCAGTCGAAGCGGTCGCTAACATTTTGATGGAGGCAGGAGCGACTGGTGTTGCGATTGAAGACTCTTTAGATGTTGAACATTTTCAATCGGATCAATATGGTGAAATTTTAGATAAAAATGATTTTACATCGTTGAAAGAAGGCGCGCTAGTCATGGCTTATTTTCCAGAAACGACTTTTTTACCGGAAATCTTGCCTTTTATCAAAGATCGTATCACGCAATTGCCTGAGTTTGGTCTAGCGATTGGAAAAAACAAAGTAACTGTTAGCGAAGTAGAGGAAAGCAATTGGGCAACAGCATGGAAGAAATATTATCATCCGGTGCGTATTACGCGAATGCTGACGGTTGCGCCAAGCTGGGAAAATTATCAGACAGAAGATCCTCTAGAAAAAATCATCACATTAGATCCAGGTATGGCGTTTGGTACAGGCACCCATCCGACGACTTCCTTAACATTGACAGCACTAGAAACAGTATTGCGTGGTGGCGAAACATTGCTGGATGTTGGAACCGGGTCGGGTGTGCTAAGTATTGCAGCAAAATATCTTGGTGCAACAGATGTCTATGCCTTTGATTTAGACGAAGTAGCCGTTCGTTCAGCGAAAGAAAATATGGATATGAATGAAGTAGCCAAAGATGTCCACGTATCGGCTAATGATCTTTTGAAAGGAATCGAGATTGAAAGTGATGTAATCGTTGCGAACATTTTAGCAGATATCATCTTATTGATGATCCCGGATGCTTGGCGTTTACTAAAACAAACTGGGACATTGATCGTTTCAGGAATCATTGAAGAGAAGAAGCAAATGGTTCTAGATGCTATGATAGAACAAGGATTCATCGTGGATCAAATTTTCCAACAAAAAGACTGGTATGCAATTATTTTGAAAAAACCAGAGGTGGAATAGATGCAGCGATATTTTTTGAAAGAATCGTATGAACCAAAAGACCATTTTATTTTAAAAGGGGAAACCTATCATCACATTGTACGGGTTATGAGAATGGAACCGAAAGATGAAGTTTTTTTGGCATTCAATGATCAGATAGCCGTTGTTGCAGAAATCACAAAAATTACCGAAGATGCTGTTTATCTGAAAGAAATTAAAAAAGAAGAAAACCAAAAGGAACTGCCAAGTTCGATAACCATAGCAAGCGGCTATCCTAAAGGAGAAAAGTTGGATTGGATCATTCAGAAATCCACTGAATTAGGCGCACAAGCTTTTCTTGGGTTTCCGGCATCAGCCTCTGTGGTTAAATGGGATGCAAAGAAACGCATGAAGCGACAACAAAGGCTTGAAAAGATTGCTCAAGAGGCAGCGGAACAATCCCATCGGCAAATCGTGCCCTCAGTAGAGTTACTGGAAACGAAACGTGACTTATTTGAACGGCTAGATGATTATGATGTGGTCTTGGTTGCTTATGAGGAATCAGCAAAGCAAGGCGAAAAATCAAATGTAGCCAAAATTCTTAGTGAAACAAAACCGGGCAGTCGAATCTTAGCTGTCTTTGGACCAGAAGGCGGCTTATCCCACGAGGAAATCGATTATTTCGTAGAACACAAAGGGATACTATGTGGATTAGGACCAAGAATCCTTCGTACAGAAACAGCACCTCTTTATTTATTAAGTGCTGCTAGCTATCAATGGGAGTTAATGGATCCCTCTCATAGCTAACATTTTTCATCAATAAAAGAGTATCGACGGAAAGAATTGAAAAAATAGGGAACAATTTGTATAATAGAAACAATTATTTGTACAATGAATACGAAAAATTGTTTGAAAAAGCTTTTTAAAAGCGAACATTTCCGTAAAAAAATGTATAACTTCACGGATTTTGGGGCAACTATCAAACAGATATTTGTCCCGATTCCTGTTTTACCGAAAAAGAAAGGGGGATCGATTCCTGTGCCAAAAGAAGAAATTTTAACGGGTCCCGGTGTCATAAAGCTCGTTAGTCAATATATGGGGCCCGAACATGTAGCATTTGTTGAGAAAGCATGCGAATATGCGACTGCTGCACATGACGGACAGTTTAGAAAATCAGGAGAACCCTACATTATCCATCCTATCCAAGTCGCAGGTATATTAGCAGATTTAAAAATGGACCCCCACACAGTGGCTACTGGCTTCTTGCATGATGTTGTTGAAGATACAGAAGTCACCTTAGAAGATCTGAGAGAAGAATTTGGCGATGATGTCGCTATGTTAGTAGACGGAGTAACCAAATTAGGGAAAATAAAATACAAATCCCACGAAGAGCAGCTAGCAGAAAATCATCGAAAGATGCTGCTGGCAATGGCTCAAGATTTACGCGTTATCATGGTCAAATTAGCTGATAGACTACATAACATGCGTACGTTGAAACATCTGCGAGAAGATAAGCAAAGAAGGATTGCTCAAGAAACTTTAGAAATCTATGCACCTCTTGCACATCGTTTAGGGATCAGCCGAATCAAATGGGAATTAGAAGATACAGCACTTCGTTATCTTAATCCAAAACAGTATTACCGTATCGTTCATTTGATGCAGACGAAGCGAGAAGAACGTGAAAAATACGTGAATGGTACTGTTGAGGATATTCGAGTAGCAACAGAAGAGCTGGGGATTTTTGCAGAGATCTATGGACGGCCAAAACATATTTATTCGATCTATCGTAAAATGAAAGACCAGAAAAAGCAGTTCAACGAAATCTATGACTTGCTAGCTATTCGAGTAATCGTAGATTCAATCAAGGATTGTTATGCTGTATTAGGTGCGATCCACACAAAATGGAAACCAATGCCTGGCAGATTCAAGGACTATATTGCCATGCCGAAAGCTAATATGTACCAATCTTTGCATACTACAGTGATTGGTCCGGCAGGAAATCCAGTAGAAATCCAAATCCGTACACAGGAAATGCATGAAATCGCTGAATTTGGGGTGGCTGCGCACTGGGCGTATAAAGAAGGAAAAAATGAAAAAGTAGAACCAGATGGTATGACGAAACAATTAAGCTGGTTCCATGAGATACTTGAACTCCAAGATGAAAGCTATGATGCCTCTGAATTTATGGAAGGTGTAAAAGGAGATATCTTTAGTGATAAAGTCTATGTCTTCACGCCAAAAGGAGACGTTACTGAGCTGCCAAAAGGATCTGGACCACTGGACTTTGCATACAGTATCCATACAGATATCGGTAATAAAACCACTGGTGCAAAAGTAAATGGCAAAATGGTGCAACTTGATTACAAATTAAAAAACGGGGATATCATTGAAATCATGACTTCTCCAAATTCATTTGGTCCAAGTCGTGACTGGTTGAAATTGGTTGCAACTAGCAAAGCAAGAAATAAGATCAAGCGTTTCTTCAAAGCACAAGATCGGGAAGAAAATGTAATCAAAGGTCACGAGTCTGTGGTCAAGTGTATTACAGATTTAGGGTTTACCCCTAAAGATATTTTGACAAAAAACAAACTTCAAGAAGCAATTGATCGTTTTAACTATCAATCAGAAGATGATTTATATGCAGCTGTAGGATATGGGGAAGTCAGTCCTTTGACGATGGCCAATCGTCTGACAGAAAAAGAACGGAAAGAACAAAAAATCGAGCAGCAAAAGCAAGAAGCAGAAGAAATCATGAATCAGCCGAAAAAAGAACCTGAGAAAATGAAAGTACGTCATGAAGGTGGCGTTGTCATTCAAGGGGTAGAAAACTTACTGATTCGTATCAGCCGATGCTGTAATCCGATTCCTGGTGATGATATCGTTGGCTACATCACTAAAGGCAGAGGGATATCCATCCATCGTCGAGATTGTCCGAATGTTCAGCCTGATAAACCAAATGTAGCAGAACGTTTGATTGAAGTCGAATGGGAAGATACATCGAATACACGAAAAGAGTATGATGCAGACTTGGAAATCTACGGCTATAACCGTTCAGGCTTATTGAATGATGTACTTCAAACAGTCAATGCGCTGACGAAAAATCTCAACAGCGTCGAAGCTCGGACGAATAAAGATAAAATGGCGACAATCCATTTGACGGTTGGTATCCAGAATTTGTCCCACCTAAAAAGTATCGTGGATAAAATCAAAGCAGTACCTGATGTCTACAGTGTACGCCGGACGAATGGATAGGAGGGCCAGATATGAGAGCAGTCATTCAACGGGTGAGTCAAGCGGCAGTGTCAGTTGATCAGCAAGAGATTGGAAAAATTGGCTGTGGCCTACTCGTTTTATTAGGTATCCATGAAACAGATACGCCAAAAGATGTGGAATATCTAGTAAAAAAAATCGCACAAATGCGTATTTTTGAAGATGATCAAGGAAAAATGAATATTAGTGTAGAAGACGTAGGAGGACAAATTTTAAGTGTCTCTCAATTCACACTATTTGCGGATACGAAAAAAGGGAATCGACCAAGTTTTGTGGAAGCCGCACGACCAGAAATAGCTATTCCTTTATACGAATCGTTCAATGAAGGAATCAGAAGTCGCGGCATCACAGTCGCTACCGGACAATTCGGAGCAGATATGTCGATTTCTCTCGTCAATGATGGACCTGTAACGATTATTATTGATTCTAAAAACAAATAAAGTCAGTTGGTTTTCATCAATAAGAAATATGAATCAAGTCGCTTAAGTTAGACTGAAAAACTCTAACTTAAGCGACTTTTTTCTCGTCTACAAAAAGCGCTTCTTTTGTCAGCAGTCAGAAAAAAAGTTAAGCTTAAATTATACAAGTTATTTTTAGGAGGTTGCTGAAGATGAAAGAAGTACCAGTAGTAGATGTCAAAATCACGGATCTAAAAAGATTGTATCAAAAGGGATACAACATGTTGGAGGAGCTACGTCATGAAGCAGACGCTCCCGTTGTCAAAGCAAAGATTTTCAATAAAGAAGCTATTGTGATCTACGGATCGTCAGCGGCAAAAATATTTTATGACCCAAGAAATTTCAAACGAAAAGGTGCTATGCCAAAATTAGTGTTGAAGACACTTTTTGGTCAAGGCGGAGTACAGACTTTGGATGGAGCTGCCCATCATCATCGGAAAAATATTTTTATGGATCTGATGACACCCGAAAGAATGGAAGATTATCATCGTATCTTAGATAAGAACCTGACGCAAGCACTTGAAACACAGCATGGTCAATTTGAATTATTTGATTTAAGCAAGATGGTTTTCTTTACATCGATTTGTGAGTGGGCAGGTATCAATTTATCTTTGCTTTCTAAGGATGAAGTCGAAAAATTAGCAGAATATCAAATCTCTATGATCAGCGGAACGTTTACTTCTCCGATCGATCACATAAAAGGTGTCGAAAATCGCAAGAAATCAGAGAAATGGGCGCAAAGCTTGATTGAGGAAGCTCGGCAAAATCCTGTGGCTGGAAAAGAAAATGTGGCATTGTATGCATTTGCCAATGCCACAGATCTAGACGGACAGCTTTTGCCTTTGGAAGTAGCAGCTGTTGAATTATTGAATATCATCCGTCCGACAGTTGCTTTGACTGTATGGGCGGCGTTGATGGGACACGCGCTTTTCAGCAGACCTGATTTGTTCCAACAATTGAAAAACGACTTTTCTACGTTGCAAGATCCGTTCATTCAAGAAATGAGACGCTATTATCCGTTCTTTCCGATGTTACCTGCGATTTCTCTGAAAGAAGTAGAAGTCGATGGTTATCGTATACCAGAAGATAGTTGGGTCATTCTAGATTTATATGGAACAGATCATGATGAACGAACGGTTGAAGCACCAGATTCCTTTATGATCAAACGATATTTAGGAAAAGCAAAAGATATTTCATATAAAGAAGAATATGAGATGATTGCACAAGGTGGAGGAGACTTTCGACAAATGCATCGCTGCGCAGGAGAATGGATCACTCTCCACAGCCTACGTGTGTTTTCCGATCAGCTAGTAAACAAGTTTGAATTCTCTGTACCTGAACAAGATTGGACGATCCCATTCAATCAGTTTCCGACTTATCCAAATAGCCGAGCGCTACTTTATAAGAATTAGATTAGCATAAACTTATCGAAAATAGGAAGATCAGCACTGTTTGATCTTCCTTTTTTCATACTACTATAAGTGGATAAGGTCAATTGCTCAAAATCCGTGAAATGCTTCATCAATGGTTTGATAATCCTCATTGGATAAATGCAAATCTAAAGCTTGGACATTATCAGAGACTTGCTCTGGACGTTTAGCTCCGGGTATGACTACAGACACTCTTGGATTCTTTATATACCAGGCTAGAACAAGTTGTGCAGGGGTGGCTTGGTATCTTTTAGCAATGGGGCGAAGTATGTCGACAGCGGCTAAAATTTCTTTGAAACGTTCTCCTTGAAAATCCGGATTGCTTTTTCGAGGATCTCCTTCGCCGAATTGTTGTTCCTGACCACGTTCATATTTTCCTGTCAGTAAGCCGGAAGCTAGAGGAAAATAGGGGACAAAGCTGATTTTGTTTTTTTCAAGATAAGGAAATAATTCTTTTTCAGCCTCCCGATGGATCAAACTGTATTTATCTTCTACTACATCGACATATCCATCTGCATTCGCTTCTTTCAATTGTTCTAACGTGAAGTTCGATACACCAACTGCTCGGATTTTTCCTGCTTCTTTCAATTCATGCAATGCAGCAACTGCTTCATTTTTTGGTGTGCTTTTATCCGGAAAGTGGATATAAAAAATGTCGATGTAATCAGTTTGCAGACGTTTCAGTGCGTCTTCCACCGATTGTTTGAGAAACTCGGGTGAATTGTCAAATGTTCGTCCTTTATTTGGCACATGAGCAGCTTTTGTAGCAATGACGATACGTGAACGATCATATTCTTTTTCCTTCAATACCTCACCGATCAGTTCTTCAGAACGGCCGTTTCCATAAGCATAGGCGGTATCGATCAAATTGATTCCGCTATTCAAAGCTGTACGAACCACTTGTTTTCCTGTCTCGTCTTCCAAACCGTCAAAAAGATTGTGTCCCCCAACGGCATTTGCTCCTAGTCCAAGCTGTTCTGCATAGACTTGTGAATGTCCGATTCTTATTTCTGCCATAGCTGATTCCTCCTTTTTTGTCTAGTCTAAAACAAAAGAACAAAAAGCTGAACTAAAACGTTTTTGTGAGGGAAAATAGTCAGATAACTCTTGACTTTGAGATTGGTTTTTAGTAGGTTATAAGTAATATCGAAATGTCAATGAAAGAGCGAGTAAGTTTTTGAAACTTTACAAGAGAGGATCATCGAGGCTGAAAATGATCCAAAGTTTCATTAGCCCAAAGACACTCTGGAGATGGACGAGTGAAAAGCCGTCCCGCGTACGAGCGTTATTCGTAAGAGGAAAGAGAAATCTTTCAAAATTAGGTGGTACCGTGTATGAATTTCATTCACCCTTGTTCATGATGAACAAGGGTGATTTTTTTATTTACATAGCTAAGAAAGGGAGAGAAAACTATGAGTTTCCAAAGACCAAAAGGAACAAATGATATTTTGCCAGGCGAATCAGAAAAATGGCAGTTTGTCGAAGAAACAGCACGTTTATTGTTCAGAGATTATCAGTATAATGAAATGCGTACACCGATTTTTGAACATTATGAAGTGATATCCCGCAGTGTAGGTGATACGACGGATATCGTTTCAAAAGAGATGTATGATTTTTATGACAAAGGGGAACGTCATGTGACGCTTCGACCAGAAGGTACAGCACCAATCGTTCGTTCTTTTGTTGAGCATAAATTGTTCGGTCCAGAGTATGCAAAACCGTTCAAAACTTTTTATATGGGACCAATGTTTCGCTACGAACGTCCGCAAAAAGGACGGTTACGTCAATTCCATCAGATCGGAGTAGAAGCATTTGGATCAGAGAATCCTGCAACAGATGTGGAGAGCATGGTGATGGCACTCGATTTCTTCAAACAGTTGGGAATCACGCAAATCCGTCTAGTCATCAATTCATTGGGTGATAAAGACACACGTCAAGCCTATCGTCAAGCATTAATCGACTATCTTTTACCTTTTGAAGCAGAGTTGAGTGAAGACTCTAAACGCCGTCTTCACGAAAATCCATTGCGTGTGTTGGATAGTAAGGACAAACGAGATCAAAAATTTGTAGCAGATGCGCCGTCTATCTTAGATTATTTAAGCGAACCTGCTCAAAAACATTTTGATACCGTTGTTTCCATGTTGGATGCATTGGCTGTTCCTTATGAAATCGACAGTAACATGGTTCGCGGATTAGATTACTATACGCATACGATTTTTGAAATCATGAGTGACGCACCGAAAATGGGGGCACAAGCAACGATTTGCGCAGGCGGACGTTATGACAATCTAGTGGAAGAACTGGGTGGTCCTTCAACACCTGGCTTTGGATTTGCAATGGGTATCGAGCGATTACTCTTGACTATGGAGGCAGAGGAAGTAGTTATCCCTGCATTTAATGAGTTGGATGCTTATGTGGTCGCACTCGGAGACGAAACAAATATCGAAGCATTGAAAGTGGTCCAAGCGATTCGAAACTTCGGTTTTTCAGCTGACCGCGACTTCATGAACCGTAAAGCAAAAGCACAATTTAAGACAGCAGATAAAGCGAATGCCAAATTAGTATTGGTGATCGGTGAAGATGAGCTTGCTAGCCAAACGATCAATGTCAAAGCAATGGCAAGCCGAAAAGAAAAAAGTTTTCCATTAGAAGAAATATATGAGCATTTTGATGAAGTCTATGATGAAATGACTTTATTCGAGTAGGAGGAAAAAAGAAATGGCACAAAGAACGATTTATTGCGGATTAGTTTCCGAACAACAATTAGAACAAACAGTTACATTAAAAGGATGGGTACAAAAAAGACGAGACCTTGGGGGAGTAATCTTTATCGATCTACGTGATCGTGAAGGAATCGTTCAAATCGTCTTCAATCCTGAAATCAACAAAGAAGCATGGGAAATCGCAGATAAATGCCGCAGTGAATACGTGATTGAAGTAACTGGAGTAGTCAGAAGACGCGGTGAAAATGCAGTAAATCCTAAAATGGCCACTGGTGAATTTGAAGTGATTGCAAGTGAAATCGTGATTTTGAATCAAGCAAAAACACCGCCATTTCAAATTGAAGATGATCAAGCAATCAGTGACGAAATACGTTTGAAATATCGTTATTTGGATCTGCGACGTCCCAAAATGACTAAAAACATCAAATTGAGAAATGCGACAACAAAAGCGATTCGTCATTATTTAGACGATAATGACTTTCTAGATATTGAAACACCTTACCTAGGAAAATCTACACCAGAAGGCGCAAGAGACTATTTAGTTCCTTCACGTGTCCATGCTGGACATTTCTATGCGTTGCCGCAATCTCCTCAACTATTCAAACAATTGCTGATGAATGCTGGGTTCGACCGTTATTATCAAATCGTTCGTTGTTTCCGTGACGAAGATTTACGTGGAGATCGTCAGCCTGAATTTACGCAAGTAGATATTGAAACAACGTTCCTAACAGCAGAAGAAATCCAAACTTACACAGAGGGATTGATTGCGAAGGTAATGAAAGAAGTTCGCGGCATCGAAGTCACATTGCCATTTCCCCGTATGACCTATGATGAAGCAATGGCTCGCTACGGCAGTGACAAACCGGATACACGTTTTGAAATGGAATTGATCGATCTAAGCGAAACAGTCAAAGAAGTAGAATTCAAAGTCTTCCAAATGGCTCTTGAAAACGGCGGAGTCGTGAAAGCATTGAATGCGAAGGGCGCTGCAGATCGCTACTCACGAAAAGATATGGATCAGTTAGGACAATATGTAGGGCAATTCGGAGCTAAGGGACTTGCATGGCTGAAAGTGGAAGAAGACGGTCTGAAAGGCCCAATTGCTAAATTCATGGGAGAAGCAACAGAAGCAATCATCAAAGCAACAGATGCAGAACCAGGTGACTTGCTGATGTTTGGTGCAGATAAAAGTGAAATCGTCGCTGCTGCATTAGGGGCTATCCGAACACGTTTAGGAAAAGAATTAGGACTAATCGATGAATCAAAATTCAATTTCTTATGGGTAACTGATTGGCCTCAATTTGAATTTTCAGAAGAAGAAGGTCGATATGTCTCTGCTCACCATCCATTCACGATGCCAAAAGCAGAAGATATCCCATTACTGGCTGAAGACCCTGCAAAAGTCTATGCAGAAGCTTATGATATCGTCTTGAACGGTTATGAACTAGGTGGAGGTTCTATCCGGATCCATACTCGGGAACTTCAAGAAAAAGTGCTGAAAACTTTAGGCTTTACAAAAGAACAAATGGAAGAACAATTTGGTTTCTTGCTAACAGCTTTAGATTACGGATTCCCTCCACATGGCGGCATTGCATTAGGATTGGATCGTTTTGCAATGTTACTAGCAGGGGAAGATAATATTCGTGAAGTCATTGCCTTTCCTAAAAACGGGAAAGCAGCCGATGTGATGAGTGATGCACCAAGTATGGTTTCACCTTTACAATTGTTCGAATTGAATATTGATGTAACAAATATAGAAGAATAGCCGATAAAAAGGCAAAAAGGATTTGTCGAATCTGCTTCTTTTGGCAACCTTGATTTAATTGAAAAACACTTTATAATGAAGCCATAACATATAAAGCGGGGCTTTTCCATGAAAAAAACATTCGAAAATTGGGCTTACCATGATTACACGACCAAACTTTCGGTATCAATCGTTTATGCGTTGATTGCATCTGTCGCATTGAATTTCTTTTATCAACCAGGACATATTTATTCAAGCGGTATTACTGGTCTGGCTCAGATTTTGACGACTTTGTCAAAATCACTGATAGGGTTCGAGGTGCCGGTATCAACCACTTTGTATTTACTGAATATACCTTTGTTCGTCTTGGCGTGGTTCAAAATCGGGAAGAAGTTTACAATTTTCACTTTTATCACAGTCACTTTGACCTCCCTTTGTATCCATATTTTACCGGAAACAGTCTTATCTACCGATCCAATCATTTGTGCGTTGTTTGGTGGGGCTGTGATGGGACTAGGGATTGGGCTAGCGTTGAGAAATGGCCTATCATCGGGTGGTCTAGATATCGTGAGTATCACGATTCGTAAAAAAACAGGAAAGTCGATTGGTTCTATCTCGATCTACTTCAATGCATTGATCGTTTTTGTTGCTGGAATTCTATTTGGCTGGCAATACATGTTTTACAGTACGTTGTCTATTTTCGTCAGTGGAAAAGTAACTGATGTCGTTTATACTAAACAAAAGAAAATGCAGGTAATGATCGTAACGAAACATCCAGAAAAAGTAGTGAATGAAATCCAAAACTGTATGCGTAGAGGGATCACGATCATCAATGAAGCAGAAGGTGCTTATAAACATGATAAGCAAACAGTATTGATGACGATCGTTACACGATACGAACTGCCTCTACTCAGAGAAGCGATGAAAGCTTCTGATCCGCAAGCTTTTGTAAGTATTGCAGAAAATGTCCAGATACTTGGGCGTTTCTACGAGGATGGCATTTAGATCGGGTTTGACAAAAATTCATGAAATACTACTGTAGACAGACATTCGTTTGTCTGCAGTTTTTTTCTACCAAAGGACGGATCAGCAAATAGAAACTACTTTTTTATTTGAAATTTTCTTAAAGTTGAAAAAAAGCATGTTTATTTTTTTAAATTTATGGGATGATAGAAAAAAATAGTAGAGAAAGGACACGATTCTACTTGCTATTTTCACTTAATACCCGTATATTACGAATGAAAAAAGTTTATGAAAAGTTGGAATATTGAATGGAAAAACAAAAAAGGTTAAAAAACAGCCGCTACATCACTGGGTTTGATGGGCTCCGTTCATTAGCTGTGGTTGGTGTTATCTTATATCACCTTCTGCCAACTAGTATGAAAGGCGGCTATTTGGGCGTTCCGATTTTTTTCGTCGTATCTGGTTATCTGATCACAGATCTGCTACGGCAGGAATGGGAACAAAATGGAAAAATCAATATTTGGCAATTTTATGTCAGAAGAATGAAGAGACTCTATCCGGCACTCGTTTTTATGCTCGTTACAGCTTCGGCTTATATCACCTTGTTCCAGCGAGGATTGTTGAATAATCTTCGAGGAGTTGTCGTCAGCAGCTTACTGTATGTCAACAACTGGTGGCAAATCAATAACGGTTTATCTTATTTCGATCGATTTGCTAATGAATCACCGTTTACACATATCTGGTCTTTAGCGGTAGAAGGTCAAAACTATTTGGTTTGGCCAATCTTGTTTGTATTGTTGATGGTATTTGTTCGTAAAAGAAAATGGATCTTTTATACCGTGTTAGGTACATCTTTCCTCTCTGCGATCTTGATGATGATTTTGTATACACCAGGGGGCGATCCAACCCGTGTTTATTATGGAACTGACACCCGTCTGTTTTCTATATGGTTGGGAAGTGCGCTCGCTTTTGTTTGGCCAAGTACTCGTTTGAAGAAAAACATCCCAAAACAAGCAAAAAGTATCTTGAATATCGCTGGAGGAATCTCACTTCTGGCACTGATTCTTTGCTTCTTCTTTTTAGATGATCATTACAATTTCATCTATTATGGAGGGATGCTCCTAGTGAGTCTGTTATGCGTAGTACTAGTTGCAGTGACAGCACATCCTGGAGCAAGCTTGAATCGTTGGCTGACAAATCCAGTATTTACTTGGATTGGCAAACGAAGCTACGGGATTTATCTGTATCAGTTTCCAGTTATGATTTTTTATGAAGCAAAAGTGACTGATATTGCTGATCATGTTCTGTTCCATACTTTAGTGGAAATCACATTGATTTTAATCATCAGTGAACTTTCTTATCGATATGTGGAACGTCCGCTAGCACGTTTTGACTATGGTCGTACATTCCAAGTGATGAAAGGATGGTTCAGCAAACCAATCATCAGTAAGAGCAAACCATGGGTCGTTCCAGGCACATTACTTGTAGCAATTGCATTCGTTGGTTTCGTTACGGCACCGAAGAATGCTGTAACGGCCGATCAAAAACAATTGCAGGCAAAGATCGCTGAAAGTAAAAAATTAGCAGAAGAAACCAGAAACAATTCAGAAAATACCACTAGTTCAGTTGACCAAGCGATTCTTGATAAGTATGAGTTGTCTAAGGCCCAAGGAAACAAGGCACAAAAATTAGAGCTAACGGCATTTGGTGATTCAGTTATGCTAGATGCTGCAACTGATCTACAAGAGCTTTATCCAAAAGTAGTGGTAGATGGCGATGTGGGGCGACAATTATACGCCAGTGTACCGTATATTGAAAAATTAAAGGAACAAGATTTATTGAAAGACACTGTTCTAATTGGACTAGGAACGAATGGCTCATTCTCTGAAGCCCAGTTTGATAGCGTGATGGATGCAATCGGTGATCGAAAAGTATACTGGGTCAATGTCCGAGTACCGACGAAACGTTGGCAAAATGACGTGAATGCGATGCTTGAACAGATGACGAAAAAATACGACAATATGACGCTGATTGATTGGTATAGCTACAGTAATGACCATAGTGACTGGTTTTATGATGACCAAGTCCATCCAAATCCTGAAGGGATGACACATTACATTCACTTAGTCAGTGAAGCCTTGCTAGGAGGAAGTTCAAGTACGAACAGCAGTGAGACAAACGTATCAGAATAATAGCTACAAAAAACTTCAGGCAAAAACAGTTGTTTTTGCCTGAAGTTTTTTTATATTTATCGTGTTTTTAACAGTCATCTATTTTCAGGAAGCAAAACGGTTGAGTGTGTCTTCAAATAATGTTCTTTTTGTTTTCGGGTGAGTTTTTTGAATGCAGCTTCTGCTTTTGTTGCTTCGCTTCTTGAAGAAAATACTTCTGCATGGATCATCTTAACAGGTCTTCTTTTTTGAAGACGAGTATATTTAGCGCCAGTACCATTGTTATGTTCCCCTAGTCTCCTAGAAAGGTCTGTTGTGTACCCACCATAAAATGTCTGATCTTTACAGAATAATACGTAAAAATAATGTTTATTTGCCATAGAGCATCTCACGGATCTCTGCTGTGTATTCCCCGTCCGCATCGTAAGTGATCAATGGCGGAGCGACTTTGAATCCATCTAATTTACCTTCTTTGATTCCTTCAACTAACAAAATATTTGCCTCTTTTCCAGCTTTTGGGTAAACAAATTGGATCCGTTTAGGTGCAATCCGATGATTTTGCATAATTTGGATGATCTCTAAGAATCGTTCAGGTCGATGGACCATAGCGAAACGCCCATTTGTTTTTAGTAACTTACTTGAATTATCGATCACTTCTTCTAATGTTGTATGGATCTCATGACGGGCGATTGCTAGGTGTTTATTAGGGTTCGTTTTATTTGTTGGCAGTCCTTTGAAATAAGGTGGATTGCAGACGACTAAGTCACAAGAATTATGCCGAACGACGGATAAGCTGTCTTTCAGATCGATGGTGTGGACTGTCATCTGTTCATCTAGATGGTTCAGCGCGATGCTGCGTCTTGCCATGTCTGCTAGGCGAGGCTGAAGTTCGATAGCATCAATAGCTGCTTGAGTTCGTTTGCTTAAAAACAGGCCTACTGCACCATTACCTGCGCAAAGGTCAACAATCTGTCCTTTTTTAGGCACACGAGAGAAGTGAGCAAGTAGCACAGCATCTAAAGAAAAAGAAAATACTTGGGAACTTTGGATAATTTTGATATCTTCTGCGTATAATTGGTCGATTCGTTCGTCTTCGTGAAGCATGGATTCCCTCCAAAATGAAAAAAATAGTCGTTTGTATTATACTATTTTTATTAAAAAGAACCAAGGTGGCTTGTCAAACCTCTGTTTTTTATGCATACTATGACCATAAGAAGGGAAAGGAAGAGACTATGTTTTATCGATTTATGCGAGGGGTAGTTCGAGTACTATTAGCTTTAGTCAATGGAAATGCCCGTTATGAGAATAAAGAAGTATTACCGCAAGATGAGAATTACATACTAGTTGCTCCCCATCGTACTTGGTGGGACCCATTATATCTAGCGGTAGCTGCAGCACCGAAGGAATTCAGCTTTATGGCAAAAGAAGAACTGTTCAAAAATCCGGTTCTGCGATTTATATTAACTCGATCCAATGCTTTTCCAGTTAAAAGAGAGAATCCAGGACCAAGCGTCATTAAAACACCTGTAAAGATTTTAAAATCGACAAATTTAAGTTTAATCATGTTCCCCAGTGGGACAAGGCATGCTACAGAACTTAAAGGCGGGATGGCGTTGATCTCCAGAATGTCTAAAGCGAAAATCGTACCAGCCGTATACCAAGGTCCACTGACACTTGGGGATTTGTTCAAACGTAAGAGAGTGACAGTGCGTTTCGGTGAACCAATCGACCTATCAGATATCAAGAAAACGGATAAAGAAGGAATGGCGGAGATTGAACGACGAACACAAGCGGCTTTTGACAAATTGGACAAAGAAGTGAACCCAGATTTCAAATATGAAATCAAAAAAAAATAAAGTGATAAGTTTATGAATAGGCGGTCTTTTTGAATCTCCTGTTCTGTTCAGACTTTTCGATGAAAAACGAGGGAGAGACGTCAAGTCTGCCCTCTTTTTGCTTTCCAACGTGCAAAATAGAAGACAGGTGTCATGTAATGGATCAAAGTGTTATAATGATTAGAAGGACATTTTTTGAGGTGATTGGATGCGTTTTTTACATACAGCCGATTGGCATATCGGAAAAAAACTACAAGGTTATGACTTGATTGAAGACCAACGTCATGTATTATCTTCTATACTGGATATCGCGAAAGAAGAAAAAGTAGAGGCAATCGTGATTGCAGGAGACTTATATGATAGGAGTGTGCCCGCTGTTGATGCCGTAGCATTATACAATGAATTAATGGTTGATTGGAATTTAAAGGAAAGGATCCCAATTTTTGCTATATCAGGAAATCACGATAGCAGTACGCGACTTTCAGCTGGTACGCCATGGTTCAGTTATTCGAACTATTTTTTGCGAACGCAGCTAGCAGAAGCTTTCGAACCAGTCGAGTTTAACAACATACAATTTTTCTTTCTTCCTTACTTTGAACCAATTGCAGCCAGATTATATTTTGAAGATGACAGTATCCGCACGATCCAGCAAGCGGTAGCAAAAGTGATAGATAAAATGCAGGAGCTGTTTGATTCAGGGAAAAAACACGTATTGATTAGCCATTTTTTTGTAATGGGAAGTGTAAAATCTGATTCGGAAACGAAAATCGAAGTAGGGGGTCTGGATTCGATTCCAGGCGAACTGCTTGCACCGTTTGATTATGTAGCACTAGGACATTTGCATAATCAAGCTGCTTTAAGACAGGATAATGCTCGCTACAGTGGCTCGCCGTTGAAATTTTCTCTATCTGAGATCAACCAGAAAAAAGGCGTATGGATCGTTGACCTGACAACAGACCTAAAGTTGAATTTTAGGGAGATCGAACCACTGCATGATATTGAAGAAATAACAGCAAGTTTTAAAGAATTGTTGGATCCTGCCTTCTATCAGTCCGTCAATCGGGAGAATTATATCCATATCTATCTCACGGACAGAACGATCATCCCGAATATGATGAACCAGCTTCGGCAAATATATCCTCGTATTTTGGGGATTGAACGGGCAAACGGCCGAGCAGAACAAACAAAGCGCAAACGAAAAGTACTAGAAATGAAAGATCCTCAAAAATTAGCAGAAGCATTTTTTAGTGAAATGACGGAAGAACAGCTAACGGCAAACCAAGAAAAATGGCTCGGAGAAACGTTGCAAGAAATCATGGAAATGGAATGATCAAGAATGAAACCGAAAAAATTAAAACTTAAAAATTTTGGTCCTTTTATCAATGAGACCGTTGATTTTTCACGATTAACAGAAGCACCGCTTTTTTTGATCAGCGGGAAGACAGGAGCAGGAAAAACGACGATTTTTGATGGGATCACTTTCGCACTTTTTGGTGAAACTTCCGGAAGACTTCGTTCTGGAAAAGAGATGCGTTCCTTGTTTGCTACACCAGAAGAAGAAACAAGCGTGACTTTTTCTTTTGAACATCAGCAGATGAGCTATGAAATCGAACGAAAACCAGAACAAGTTTTAGCGAAACGAAAAGGAAACGGAACAAAAAAACAGGCGGCTAAAGTAACGTTGACCATCTTTGATGGGAAAGGAAAAGAAATAAAACAAATCACAAAACGTACAGAAGCAGACCAGTTGATCAGAGAACTGATGAATCTCGATGCGAAACAGTTTTCCCAAATCGTTTTACTGCCCCAAGGAGAATTCCGTAATTTTTTGGTTTCATCAAGCAGTGAGAAAGAGACTGTTTTACGTCATTTGTTCGGTACTCAGTTTTTCCAACAGTTCAATGAGCGATTAAAGGAAAAAGCAAAGCAACAGCAACAAAAACTAGATCATTTAGAGCAAGAACTTCATCTTCTGCAAAAAAGATTTGTTTTAGTCAAAGAAGAGGAAGCAGCAGCGGGGTTTGAAGCCGTTCTTTCCCAATGGACAAACCATCAGGCCATACTAGAAAAACAAATCACTGAAGAAAAAGAAGTTTTAGCAGACTATCAGGAGAAACAGAAACAATTAGAAAATTCCTACTATCGTTTTGAAACCTTGAAAAAAAGCTATGAAGAAAAAGCGACATTACTAAATAAGCAAAAGAAATTAGCCGCTCAAAAAGACGAAATAGAGGAAAAGAAACGATGGATTGGGTATTATGAATTTACACAACGCTTAATTGAACCAATCCAGCACCTGAAAGAAATAAAAGCTGAAAAAATAGAACTGTCACAAAAAAGCAGTGAACAAACAAAGAAACTAGCGATGACTACGCAACATTATGAAGAGTGGCAAAAAAATGAAACAGACCGCATACATCGGCAAACAAAAATCAAAGAAGCTGCTCAACAATTGCAAAACAAACAGATGATGGTACCGATTGTCGAAGCCTTGCGTAGTAAAAAACAAGAAGCAGAACAATTAAAACATTCATTAGATAAAGAAGAAACGAACGCCGAAAAGCTACATCAAAAACAGGCTATTTATCAGGAAAGAACTCGAATTCTTCAAGAAATCTTATTGGATCAGGAAAAACTGCAGGAAGATCGTCTTGCTTTTGGACAGTTAAAACATCTAGATGAAAAACAGCAGGAAATAGAACAACAAAAAACAAAAAGCATCGAATCACTCGAACAGATAAGAGAAGAGCTCAAAAAAGCAGCCGAAGAAACAACAAAAAATAATAAGCGATTGAAACAACAGATAGAACAAGCAGAACAGCTGAAAAGCCAATGGGCAAAGCAGCAAATTGCTCGTCTTCAGCTTTTTTTGCGTCCGGGGGAACCATGTCTGGTTTGTGGGTCGACAGAACATCCTGTACAACAATCAAAACATGAACAGCCAAATAAGGAAGATATCTTAAAAGTAGAGCAACAACTGGCAGAAGCTGAGTCAGCTGTAGAAAGAACCCAGCAAATCATTGCCAAAAATGAAGCATATGAAAATAATCTTCAACAGCAATTATCTGATTTAGAACAAAAAATCATGGAAACGAATATACAACTAGCTGGACAAGAAAAACACTTACAACAGGCTTTGCAACAGGCATTTCCTGCGATAACAGAACAAACAACAACTGCTCTTACAGTAATCGAACAATCTTTAGATAAACGAAAAAGCAAGATAGCCAATGCAAGAGCAGAACTGGAAGAAATAAGCCAACAAGTAGAAAAGGTTGAGCAGCAATTAGCTGTCTACAAGCAGCAACAGACAGCAAAAAATAATCAGCTTCAACAACTGCAAGGCGAAATCAAAAGTTTAGAAAAACAATTACAAGATACGGATAGCAACTGTTTAGAAGAAGAGATACGACAACTTGAAAAACAGTTAGAAGAAGACTCTAACCAACTTGCTGCTGAACAGAAAGCAGGAATGCAATTGTTGCAAGATCTGCATATGCTTCGGACACAACTTGATCTTCAACAGGAACAAATAGAAAAAACAGATGAAAAGATAGAAAAAGAACAGCAAAGAATAGCTGAAAAGCTGGAAAGCCAATCGTATTTTTCAACAACTGAGGAAGTCTGTGCATTCGCACAACAGCAAGCACAATACGAAGAGAACCAGCGCATAATCACTACTTATCATGAAGCACAATTAGTGACAGCTGACCGACTACGTCAATTAGAAAATATCCAGCTGACGGAGATAGTTCCAGATACAGAAGAGATCAGCCAGCAATTGGAAGAGATAAGAGAGATGATCGAAACAAAGCAAGAAAAGATATACAGTTTACAAGAACAAAAAATCAATAACCAGAAAATCTACGATGAATGTCTTTCGATTTATCACACAAGCCAGACGCAATTAGATGAACTTACGCAATTACAGCAGCTTTCGCAAACATTCAACGGAGAAAATCCTAAGAAGACTAGTTTAGAACGGTATGTGCTTCAAGTTTATCTACAAGAAGTGTTACAAGTAGCAAATGATCATCTCCAACGTTTAACGAAAAATCGTTATCAGTTTGAACTAGCGGATACGATCGGCAGTTATCGAGGGAAAACCGGATTAGAAATCAATATCTATGATGATCAGGCAGGCATGTCTCGAAGCGCGCATACGCTGTCTGGCGGTGAAAGTTTTATTGCAGCACTTTCTTTAGCATTAGCCCTTGCGGATGTGATCCAGACACAAGCTGGTGGGGTAGCAATCGATGCATTGTTTATTGATGAAGGTTTTGGGTCATTAGATGAAGAAGCTTTGGAAATGGCGATGGAAGCTTTAGAAACGATTGAAAGTGAAGGAAGAATGATCGGGATCATTAGTCATGTAAGAGAATTGAAAGAACGAGTATTACAGCAAATAAGAATTGATACAGAAGGTAGCGGACAAAGCAAAATACGCTATCAACTTGGATAAAAAGGGAGATTGGTAACTATGAAATGGAGTATTCCGGAAAAAGTCATTGCACGTGGGCGTCAATACTTGCAAGAAGGCCGAGTGTTATCGGTTGTCCCTGACCAAGAAGAAAACGTGTGGCATGCAGAAGTCTTGGGCAGTGAATTGTATATGGTTGATTTGGATGGGACAGCAAAAGAGATAGATTACTGCCAATGTCCATATTGGGAGGAACATAAATATTGTAAGCATACAGTTGCTGTGGAACTTTACTTACGGTCGAAAAATCTATCTCGTATCATGAAAAAAGACCAGCCGATGTTAGAACCGGTAAAAACAACAAGTGAAGGAGAAATCATTGCAAAAGGTTTTTCTCGTCTAAAAATACAAAAAAATCCTCAAGCGGTGCAACCCTTGATTATTGAATACCAAGTAGAAACGATTGAGACAAATCAGTATCATCCAGAGCTTTCTATTTTGGCGCTTTACTTACGTATCGGTTCTTTGGCATCGCCGAAAAAAACATATATCGTAAAAAACATCTATGATTTTTTACAGGCTTACACAGAAAAAGAAACCTACACAGTCAATAAGCAGTATCAGTTTCATCTAGACAAACGGGCTTTTCAAAAAGAAGATCAAAAAATACTCGCTCACCTTGCAGGAAGTGCCCAAACGCATCAATTATTAGGCACGAATGGCTTGCAAGTCAAAGGGAAACTAGATAAAAGATACCTGCTTCTCCCAGTAGAACAAGCCCGCTTCCTGCTAGAACAGATGAATCAGACGACACGTTTGCATCTGCAGATAAATGAACAAAACGATCAAGGAATCCAATTTTCCGATCAAAACAAGCCTTTATCATTCAAAGTGGAAAAACAGGGAGAAGATTACTTGTTACAAGCATTAAATGATTTTGATTTTTTCTTTATGCATTATCAGTGGGGACTTATCCAGGGAGTATTCTATTCTCTAACGAAGCATCAACAAACAGTTTATCAAACTTGGAAACAATTGATTCGCCGATTGGAGAAACCAGAAGTAGTATTCAAGAAAAAAGAACTACCGGCCTTGTTTAAAGAAATCATTCCTCTTCTTTCGGAGATTGGAGACGTAGTGGTTGCCTCTGAAGTAGAAAAGGAAGTAGCAGATATTCCAGTCGAATTTATTTTCTTTTTCCGAAAAGCCAAAGGAAAAATCCAAGCTCGAGTCGATTTCGTTTATGGCGAAGTCATCTATTCGACCGATCCAAAACATGAGGTCTCGGCCAATCAGGACTTTCAGGTGCTGCGTGACAGAGCTGAAGAAAAACGAGTCCTTGATTTATTCAGGATGTATCGCTACCAGAAAAATGAAACTGGCTATGAGCGTCCGTTGCCAAGCGGGGAGGAACTGTATGCCTTTTTCCGTACAGAACTATCTGTTTTCCGTCAGTTTGGTGAAGTCAGACTTGGTAGAAAGTTGCGGGAGTTGTATTTAGATGCGCATAAACATCAGCCGCAAATCGAAGTAACCGAGACTGGTTCATGGCTTGATATTCGGTTCGACGTATCGGGAATAGAAGAGCAAGAGATTGATCATGTACTGCAAAGCTTGTTGCGAAATGATGCTTTTTATACATTGGAAAACGGACAGGTTCTTTCTTTTGATTCAGAGGGATTCCAACAAACAAGCCAAGTATTGCAACAATTACGAGAGTCAATACGTTCAGAAGAAGGGACGATCCATGTACCTAAGAATCAAGGACTGATCATTCAAAATCAATTGGAAAAAAGCAATGCTACTTTTAGCGAATCGTTTCAAACGATGGTCCAAGATCTCATTCATCCAGAAGGGTATCAGGCGCAGCTTCCCAAAGGATTGAATGCAAAGATGAGAGAGTATCAGAAGCAAGGATTCCGATGGTTGAAGATGTTGGGCCATTATCAGTTTGGCGGTATCTTAGCCGATGAAATGGGACTTGGGAAAACACTGCAGACGATTGCCTTTTTACTTTCGGAAAAAGAAGAACGGGAAAGCTTTTCTGCTTTGATCGTAGCGCCGGCCAGCTTAATCTACAACTGGCAGGCAGAGGTAAAAAAATTTGCTCCTTCTTTGAGTATCCAAGTAATCAATGGGAATAAAAAAGAACGGGAAGAATTGCTGGCTAAAGACGCAGATATTCGAGTGACCTCTTATGCCAGTTTGAGACAAGATTTAGCTGATTACCAATCACAAAAAATTGATTATTTGATCCTTGATGAGGCGCAAATGGTCAAAAATAGTAGTACGAAAACTGCTCAAGCATTGAGAGAATTAGCTGTGCCTCAGCGATTTGCATTAAGTGGGACACCAATCGAGAATAATTTAGAAGAATTGTGGTCATTGTTTGCAACAATCATGCCAGGATTTTTCCCAACCAAAACAAAATTCAGAGAACTTGCCGCAGAAGAAATTGCGCAAATGATCCGACCGTTCATTTTACGGCGAGATAAACAAACTGTGTTGAAAGACTTACCAGAAAAAACAGAAATGAATCTATATTCTGCACTGACAGAAGAACAAAAGACCGTTTATTTAGCTTACTTGCGTCAAATGCGTGAAGAAATCTCGTCAATGGATTCTGAAGCATTCAAGAAAAACCGGATCGGGATACTAGCAGGTCTGACAAGGTTGCGTCAAATTTGTTGCGATCCCCGTCTGTTTATTGAAGATTACCAAGGTGGTTCTGGCAAGCTCGAACAAGTAAAAGATCTATTAGTTGCTGCCAAAGAGAACAAACGCAGAGTTCTGCTGTTTTCTCAATTTACAGGTATGCTTACTATCTTACAAGAAGAGTTAGCCGAGCTGGGGATCTCAACATTTTATTTAAGAGGCAGTACAAAACCGCAAGATCGATTAAGTATGGTAGATGCATTTAATGCAGGCGAAAAAGATGTTTTCCTGATTTCTTTAAAAGCCGGGGGAACGGGACTGAATTTGACAGGAGCAGATACGGTCATCTTGTATGACCTTTGGTGGAATCCTGCAATTGAAGAACAAGCTGCTGGTCGTGCGCATCGAATCGGACAGAAAAATGTGGTAGAAGTATGGCGTATGATTTCTGAAGGAACGATTGAAGAACGAATGGATTCGCTCCAACAAGAAAAACGCGAACTGTTCCAAAAAGTGATCCAAGGAAATGAAGAACAGCTGACAAAACTGACTGAAGAAGATATCCGCATGATCTTAAGTGTAGGAGAGATTGAGAAGTAAGAGATTCGAAACAATCGTTCAGTAATGGATAAGAAGATCTTTCGAAAAAAGCAAGTATTTAGTTGATTTAAGAAATAGCAAGGAAGTTGGGTTTCTGTTTTATCCCGATTTCCTTGCTATTATTTTTTGTTTTTATTTATAGGAGTTAAGCAAAGATTGTCTTCATTGTTTCTAATAGCTGATCAAAAGAAGAAATCTCGATATCGCAAATAGGTGTCTGGTCGATTTTGCGTTCTCGATGGTTGAACCAAAGTGCTTGCCAGTCGGCACTTTTTGCACCTAAAACATCATTGTCATAATTGTCGCCAACATATAGAGTCTCTCCTGGAAGCATATGAAATTCTTTCTCAGCAAGCTGAAAAATCTCTTTTTCTGGCTTTTGGAACCCTGTTGCTTGAGAAACCAGCATGTTGTGGGAAGGAATCCAATTATTCAATTGAAGTTGTTTTAATTTTTTTGTCTGATGGTCAGTCGGTCCATTTGTGATAATTCCTAATGGGACATTTTTTTCCTTCAAGAAGTCAAGTGTTTTTTTGACCTCCTCATGCAAACAGATATTATCAAGTTCTTCCTCGTAAATTTTTTGAAATAGGAGACCTTCTTCTTCTGTGATGTGAGGGTAGTCTAAATCTTTTAGTGATTGGCTGATTCGATGTGCTCGCATATATTCTAGCGTCCACTCTCCTGCCATTACTTTTGGAAAGTTTTCATCACTATGATGACGGAATCGGATATATAGTGGATGCATATCTTCATCTGAAACAAGCGGCACGACTCTTTTTACCGCGTTTCGAAATGGCTGCTGCTGATCATACATTGTATCATCAACATCAAACACAACTGATTTAATCAAAATTTTACACGCCTTTCGGTTTTCATTGATTTTTTCACAAATCCTTGACTATTGTAACAGAAAAAATTATCTAAAAAAGCTGATAAATAAAGGTTTTTCTTACTATATTTCTGTTTCCTTGACAGAATAAGGTTTTTAGATTTCAGTTTTTTTCACTAAAAATCATGAAACACGTCAATAGGTTTGATGAACAAATTAATCATTATTGTGTAACTCGGTTGGTTTATTTTAATGCAATCTCTGAGGAATTTTCGAAAGGTTTATTTTTTTAATACAGTCTCAATATAACTATTCAAACATAAAATAACGTTATTTAGTTTATTTGTTTATAGTAAATTTTATCTAGTAATCATTGCTTTAAAATATTCCGCTTATATAACAGAGAAAATAAGCGTTATAATAAAGAACAATATTATCTAAAATGACAAGAATCATTACTATCAAAGAAATAAAAAACATAAAAAATCTTAAGAAATCGGTTTCATTTGTGCTTTTAGATAAAATAATAGTACAGTTTTATTGGCTGTTTCATCGTCTTATAAAATTTGAATTAGATTTGAAAACTCTAATTTTTAAATGATAGAAAAAGCAAGAACGCTGGTTTTACTGTATATTAACCTTAGATAACTTTCATTTTTTTAAAAAAATTATGAAAAAAAGGTAGCTATTTAAAAGTTGATTATGTATAATAGAAACAGATGGGAGATCATTATGATCTTCTGTTACAAAAAAGTGATTCTTATCACGAAAAGGAGTGGTGCACGTTGTTAACATTATATACTTCCCCAAGTTGTACTTCCTGCAGAAAGGCTCGTGCGTGGTTGCAAGAACATCAGATTCCATTTGTTGAACGTAATATTTTTTCAGAACCATTGAACAGTTCTGAATTAAAAGCGATTTTACAAATGACAGAAGACGGAACAGAAGAAATCATCTCGACACGTTCCAAAGTATTCCAAAAACTGAACATGGATTTAGATGATCTGCCGTTACAAGAACTATTGGAACTTGTGCAAAACAATCCTGGATTGCTTCGCCGTCCAATCATGATTGATGATAAACGTCTACAAGTTGGTTTTAATGAAGATGAGATTCGTCGATTCCTGCCGCGCGATGTACGACAATTAGAATTGCGTCAAGCACAATTGATGGCTGGATTATAGAAGATAAAATGAAACTTGGAAAAACTATTTTGATGATAGTTTTTCCAAGTTTTTTTGTTTTTATAAATAGCGTTCTTTATTGTGGGCACAAAAAAAGGTGTGAGAGTGGTCATGGTATGAAAAACAGAAGTGATTGATTAGCTAAAAAGTCGGCTATATAGTATTCATCTCCCAAAAATGTTATAGTTAAATAAGATAGCTTGAACGATTGAAAAAATCTGCTGGTTTTATTAAATTCATTTAACAGCGGGATTTTTTTTCTTTACATTTAAGCTGATTTCGCTACAATGAATCTATATTGAACATTGCGGCAAAGTGAGGTGTAGCAAAATGGAAATGGAACATATTAATGAAAATACGATCCGTGTACTGATAGGTCATGAAGATTTAGAAGAACGGGGCGTTTCATTTTTGGATTTACTTGGCAATCACAAAGAAATCGAAAATTTCTTTTATAGTATTCTGGAAGAAGTTGATATCGAAGAGGAGTTCCGAGGAAGCGAAGCTGTCACTTTCCAAGTTTTGCCAAAAGGAGACGGATTAGAACTGTTTATCAGTAAAAACCTGCCAGATGAAGAAATTTCTCAATCAGAAGATTCTGCTGTTGATTCAGAAGACGTGAGCGAATTTCTCCGTCAGCAAATTATTGGTAGCGATCCGGAAGAAGAATTATCTGGAAGCGCCCTAGAAGAACAGGAAAGACAAGCAATTTTTGCTTTTGAAGATTTTGAGCAAGTGATCCAGCTGGCAACAGATGTTGAACTAGAATCTGCTTGGACTGATTTGTACTTATTCGAAGAGCGTTATTACCTAGTCGTTCATTTCTGGATGGAGAATCTCAACCAAGCGGATGTAGAGAATCAGATTGCTCGAATTTTGGAGTTTGCAGAAAAGAGCGATCGTACACCAGAAACACTGAATGAGTATGGAAAGTGTCTGATGGCGCGTAATGCTATCGAGCGTACGAAATTTTATTTTGTATAAATCACCATTATAGTAAGAGCCATATCGATCATATATCGATATGGCTCTTTTTCGTGTAAATAAATTGCTAGACGTAAATAAGTTCAGAGGGAGAAAAATGCTGCTTGCGATGAATGAATATCATGAATGCTGTTCTGCTAAATATGCAGAAAAAGAGAAAACGTATTATTGTCGTAGTTGTCGGAAAAGAGTGGTTTTGAAAAAGGGAAAGAAAAAATGTGCTCATTTTGCCCATCGAAAAACTGACAACTGTTCGGTTTTTAGTGAGGGGGAATCAGAAGAACACTTGCAGTTAAAGGAATGTTTCATGGATTGGCTAGGACAGTCAGCAGAACCTGCATTTTTGGAAGCCTATTTGCCAAGATTGAGACAGAGACCAGATATTTTATTGGCTAATCTAGCATTAGAAATCCAATGTTCTAGGTTGTCTCATCAGAGATTTGTTGAAAGAACCAAAAGTTATTTGAACAACGGTTACCAAGTATGGTGGATACTTGGTCATTCTTTTCTTGGACAACGGCAATTTTCATTGATAGAAAAAAGTTGCTGCTATTATAATAGAAAAAGGGGGATACATTGCTGGAAAGCTGACCTTAAGAACCAAAAACTTTATTTATATCATCATATTACAGAGACTGTATCAGGTCACATTTCTTTTTTCAGTAGCTGCTGGACTTTTTCTGGTAATGATCTTAAAAAAATATTTTCTAATAATGAAATCAAAATAAATCAGATGAAGAAAACAGACAAGTTAAGTGAGGATGGGAAGAAGTGGCTAGCGCGCCAGCTGATTTACAAACAAAAAAATACAGTATCCATACAAGAACAGTGCTACTTGCGTCACAAGCACCTTTTGGATCTATCACCGTGGATCTATCAAAACAGTCGGTTTTTCTTTTATTTACGAGAACAAGTTTTTCTTTATCGAATGTTGTACGAAGAATCCTTAAAACAACAGAAAGTACCTGATTTCAGCTCATGGTTTTGCCAAGTAAAAGAATATAAAATGAAGTGGCTTTTCCCTATGATTGAGGAAGAGATGGTCTATCGGCAATTTTTTGATGAATGCACACGTTTGTCCTCTTGGAAAATATAGTAAGTATAAAAATAGAACAGGAACCGGTTTTCTATGTAAAACAAGTTTTAGTTGTGCTAAAATTGATAGAAGCAGACACATAGATTAGTAGTAGAAAAATCAGATGCTGTAACATGTGGATGTTAGACAATGATCTATTTTGATAGACAGAGACAAAGGGATAAAAAGGAGTGGATTTCATGGAAGTAAAGCAGTTGCCAAAACGCGAAGAATTGCCTGAAAATTTAACTTGGGACTTGACCAAAATCTTTTCAAGCGACCAAGAATTTGATGAGAAATATCTAGAATTATCAGAAAAGTTAAAAAAATCTGAAAAATACAAAGGAACACTTGATCAAGGCGCTTCTCAATTTCTTGATGCGATTGAATTTGTTTTGAGTGTTTATCGCCAAACTGAAATCATTTATGTCTATGCGCACCTTAAAAACGATCAAGATACTGGGAATACAGAATATCAAGCGCTTTATGCAAGAGCAAGTAGTTTGTTTTCAAAGGTTAGTGAAGCTGTTTCCTGGTTTGAACCAGAAATATTGCAGTTATCAGATGAACGGATTTGGCAATATTTCAAAGAAGAACCGAAGTTAGAAGTCTATCGTCACTATATCCAGCAAATAGTGGATAATCGTGCCCATGTTTTATCTGCCGAGCAGGAATCGCTTCTTGCAGGAGCAGGTGAAATCTTTGAGGCTTCAAGTGATACATTTGCTGTTTTGAATAATGCAGATTTAGTTTTCCCAACGATCGAAGGAGAAAATGGTGAAAAAGTCCAATTATCTCATGGTGTGTACGGTCAGTTGCTAGAAAGCACGGATCGAAGTGTTCGCGAAGCCGCATTTAAAGGATTGTACAGTGTTTATGAGCAATTTAGAAATACGTTTGCGTCTACTTTAAGTACGCATATAAAAGGACATAATTTTAAAGCAAAAGTTCGTAATTACAGCTCTGCCAGAGAAGCATCTTTGAGCAATAATCATATTCCTGAAAGTGTATACGACACTTTGGTAGATGTAGTAAACAAGCATTTGCCTTTGCTGCATCGATATATGGAATTACGGAAACGTTTATTAGAAGTGGAAAAACTGCACATGTACGATCTTTATACACCGGTCTTAGGAGAAGCTCCAATCACCTTTACGTATGAAGAAGCAAAAGAGAAAGCTTTGGAAGCACTGAAGCCAATGGGCGAAGAGTACATGACTATTGTAGAAAAAGCATTCTCTGAACGTTGGATCGATGTTGTCGAAAATAAAGGAAAACGAAGTGGTGCCTATTCTTCGGGAAGCTATGACACAAATCCATATATTTTATTGAATTGGCATGATACATTGGATCAGTTGTTTACGCTTGTCCACGAAATGGGACATAGTGTCCACAGTTATTTCACACGGTCGAACCAGCCTTATGTATATGGTGACTACTCCATCTTTTTAGCAGAAATTGCTTCGACAACGAACGAAAATATCCTAACAGAATATTTATTGGAAACAGAAAAAGACCCTCGCGTCCGAGCTTATGTGCTCAACCATTACTTGGATGGATTTAAAGGAACAGTTTTCCGCCAGACACAATTTGCTGAATTCGAGCACTTCATGCATACGGAAGATGAAAAAGGTGTGCCATTGACTAGTGAATATCTAAGTGATAGTTATGGTAAATTGAATGCAAAATATTATGGTCCGGCAGTCGAAGAAGATCCAGAAATCAAATTTGAATGGTCACGGATCCCGCATTTTTACTATAATTACTATGTCTTCCAATACTCGACTGGTTTTTCTGCTGCTTCAGCGTTGGCGAAAAGAATACTTAGTCAAGAACCAGATGCGCTAGAGAACTATTTGGCTTATCTAAAAGCTGGTAACAGTGATTATCCTGTTGAAGTGATGAAAAAAGCAGGAGTAGATATGACACAGGCTGCGTATATCGAAGATGCAATGTCGATGTTTGAACAACGACTAAATGAATTAGAAGAATTGATTGATCGTTTATAAGATTTTTGATTTTTTCGAATAGAAACGAAAAAAATACGTCGGCTCTCTTGTAAGGGAGTCGACGTATTTTTTTAATTAGAAAGCAAGTGTAAATGGCTAGTTCGTGAATGGAACTGAGAATCATTTGTATGTAAATGTTCACCATTAAAAACTTGATACGAGTTATCTGTTGTTTTACACAGCTCTTTGATTCTCCAAAGGCTGCTTGTGCCTTCTACTTCTACTAAAACACCAAAATCACGATCGCAAGCGTAATTGTAAACGACTGCGGAAGGATGTTTCGTGATGCCCATTTCTCGAGCAATTTTTTGATCGGAAAAGAATACTTCTTTAACAAAGTCAGATTGCCGATCTTCTTTAAACATATTCAAATCGCCGCCAATCTCTTCAAATATCGATTCAGCAAGTGCATGAGAATATGGTATGTTATTGCAGCCGACTGCTTCTTGCAGTTTGATCAAAAAACGGCGGCCTTTTTTCTTTCCTTGGAATTGAGCCGCTTTGCAGTCTAATGCGGCAGAATAAGTCGTTGAGAATAAGTGGTTACGTTTCTCAAGATTGTTTTGAGAAATTCCTTTTTGTTGCATGACATCCCCAATTGTCTGCAAATTGACCAAAGGAAGAAAGCGAAATTGCATCTTTTCTTTTGATGGTGTTCCGTACTCTTCTTCAATAAATTGTAATAACTGTTGCTCCATTTCGAAACAATATTCCCCTAAAGGATTAACAAATAAATAGATTTCGATCATATGAATCTCCCCCAAAATAGATTCTATACAACTAGTGACTAGATTCTTTCACATCCTATAACTTAACAGAAAAAAGTAAAAAAATGAACTCAAGTGCCTTGTGAAAATGAAAGGTTTCTAATTTTTAGCCTCAAGCATACGTTGGATCTTGTTCTTAGCAGGACGATAAGGCAAAGAAAAACGTTTTAAAAAATTTATAAAAGCAATTTTTCCCGCAGATGCATCCCCTACCTCTAGTTCTAGTTCAAAATCGTGAAGATTGTCTCCCCAGCTTTCATCGATAGCTAAAAGTCCTTCTTCAATGGGGAACTCAGCCCGTTTTGTTGTAAGCTTTCCTGTTTGGATCAATGAAGCAGGATCGATATTCAAATCAGAAAGTTTTTGAAAAACTGCGCCCGAGCGAGGCAAACGTTTTTGAAAGATGAATGCTTCTGCTTCTTCTGTTATAAAGGTATCCGTCGTTTCGAGACGCCCTTCCTCAGCAGGTGTTTTTAATGTATATTCAGCTTGATGACCAACGAAACGGATCCGTAGACCACAATTTTGTTTCTTCAGCTGTTCATCAACGGTATCGAAGTAAATATTAGTCTGTACACGGAAATCTTTATCTGTTAATTGATAGTGAGCGATGAATATCTCGTACTCTTGCTTTGTCAGCATAGATTTATATTCGATTTCAAGCATTTGCGTCATTTGATCGACTCCTTTTTGTCTATTTTGCCTAATTTTCTTTTTTTGGTCAATGCATAAATCAAGAGTACGAAAAAACTTTGCATATATGGTAGAATAAACAATGAATGTTAATGAAGTAGAGGTATCAGCTATGGAACGAGATTGGGAAGCATTTTTAGCACCATATGAACAAACTGTATCAGAATTGAAAGTGAAACTGCGGGGAATCCGTAAACAGTTTCGTGAACAAAATCGTCATGTTCCAATTGAATTTGTCACTGGGAGAGTCAAACCAGTTGACAGTATCGTAACAAAGTCACAGTTACGTCATATTCCGATGGGACGCTTAGAAGAAGAAATGTCTGATATTGCCGGCTTAAGGATCATGTGTCAGTTTGTAGAAGATATCCATCAAGTTGTTGAGATTATCCGTAAAAGAAAAGACATGAAAGTTCTTCAAGAACGGGATTACATCACTAATAAGAAAGCAAGTGGCTACCGTTCGTATCATCTGGTGATCGAGTATCCTGTACAGCTGATCAGTGGTGAGAAGAAAATTTTGGCGGAAATCCAAATACGGACCCTTGCGATGAATTTCTGGGCAACGATCGAGCATTCGCTGAATTATAAATATCAAGGCGTTTTTCCAGAAGAAATGAGCGAACGACTTCAGCGTGCGGCAGAAGCTGCGTATCAACTGGATGAAGAGATGTCCAGTATCCGTGAAGAAATCCAAGAAGCACAGCGATTGTTCTCCCATGGAAGAGGAAAATCAGATGATGTCTACTATCGAACGCTTTTGAAGAAAGAAAGCGAAAGAGAGGAGGCAGGGAATGAAAGTAGCGATCGTTCACAATAAAGAAGCAAAGACCATAGAAGTGGCTGAGCGTTTGAACACACTATTAGAACAAGCTGGGATCCAGCGAGATGATCATGAACCAGAGTTGGTCATCTCAATTGGTGGAGATGGCACATTATTATCGGCATTTCATCACTACAGTCATTGTCTGAATGACGTGCGTTTCTTAGGCGTGCATACAGGTCATTTAGGGTTTTATACTGATTGGCGAGATTACGAACTGGAAGAACTAGTAGACAGCTTGCGAACAAATCGGGAACAAAGTGTCAGCTATCCCTTGCTGGATGTTCGGATCAGTTATTTGGATGAAACGCCTGATCAGCATTTTTTAGCACTAAATGAATCAACGATTAAACGGGCCAATCGTACGATGGTAGCCGATGTATACATTAAAAATGAATTGTTTGAAAGTTTCAGAGGAGATGGATTGACAATTTCTACACCCACTGGTTCGACTGCCTATAATAAAAGTGTCGGCGGTGCAGTGATCCATCCTAGTATCAATGCCTTTCAATTGGCTGAGATTGCTTCGCTGAATAATCGAGTGTTTCGTACTTTGGGTTCTCCGATCGTGATTGCCCATGATGAGTGGTTGGAAATAAAATTGGAAAATACAGAAGATTATCTTGTAACGGTTGATCAATTGAATGTCGCAAAAGCAGATATCCGTTCTATTTATTATCGCATAGCAGAAGAACGGATCCATTTTGCTTCTTATCGACATATGCATTTTTGGCATCGCGTGAAAGATGCCTTTATTGGTGAGGATTAATATGCAGTTTACATGGGATTATGAGAAAGATCATTCTCAGCAGGTAAAATATTTTTTAAAAGAAAAAGGGATCTCAAAAGGTCTGTTAGCGAAAATAAAATTTCAAGGCGGTCAAATCAAAGTCAATGATCAAGTAGAAAATGTCTTGTTTTCTCTATCCAAGGATGATAAGGTAACCATTGTGATTCCTGCTGAAGGAGAACATGAAACCGTACTTTTGGACGAAACGCCGATCGATATCGTGTATGAGGATGAACATGTTCTGGTAGTAAACAAACCAGCAGGCGTTTCGTCCATTCCTGCCCAATACCATCCAAATGGGACAATGGCTAATCGTGTAAAGGCTTATTACAAAAAACAAGGGTACGAAAACCAAGTAATCCATGTAGTTACACGACTAGACCGTGATACGTCTGGCTTGATGCTTTTTGCCAAGCATGGGTTTGCGCACGCGAAATTAGACACGCAGCTTCGTGAAAAGAAGTTTGTAAAAAAATATCAGGCATTAGTCAGTGGAATGCTTTCAAATTTATCGGCACATGGACATATCGATTTGCCGATTGCCCGAGATTATTCTTCGCTACTGAAGCGAATGGTCTCTGATGAAGGACGTTCTGCACAGACGGAGTACTGGATAGAGAAGCGACTAGCAGAAATCGCGTTAGTTGATATCCAGTTGCATACAGGAAGGACACATCAAATAAGAGTTCATTTTTCCGCCATTGGCTGTGCACTGCTCGGTGATGATATGTATAGCGGACGAATGGATCTGGGAATAAAAAGACAAGCCCTTCATTGTTATGATCTGCGTTTTTACCACCCATTTACAGAAGAGCTGCTGGAGTTCAAGCAGCCTTTAGCCGCAGACATGGAGGCAGTTGTGAGACGGTTTGAAGAATAAGGCGAGGTGAGATTGGTTTGGATGAAAATCAAGAATTAGAGGAAAGATTTGCCCAGTTGACTCAAGATTTAAGGGAAAATAATATTCAGGCATTCAGAAACAGTTTTTTAGAGATGCATATCTATGAGCAGGGGCAGTTCTACCAATCTCTTACAGAAGAGAACAGGCAGCTGATCTATTCCTATCTGTCGCCTAAAGAATTAGCGGATATGTTCGATGTGATTGAAGAAGACAACGAACATATGAAAGAATATCTGGATGAGATGCGTCCTAGCTATGCAGCGGATATGCTTTCTGAGATGTATACAGATAATGCTGTCGATTTGCTTAATACGTTAGATAAAAAGCAAATTGCTAAATATTTAAGTTTGATGTCTGCAGACGATGCCAGTGAAATCAAGGAACTGCTCCATTACGAAGACGAAACAGCTGGTGCAATCATGACTACTGAATTTGTTTCGATCGTAGCAAATCAAACCGTTCGCTCTGCGATGTATGTGTTGAAGAATGAAGCAGATGTTGCTGAAACAATCTATTACATCTATGTCGTTAATCAAGAAGGTCAACTAGTGGGGGTTATTTCTCTACGCGACCTAATCGTGAATGATGATGATGCTATGATTTCTGATCTGATGAGCGAGCGGGTACTTTCAGTTCATGTAGGCGACGACCAAGAAGATGTGGCACAAACATTCAGGGATTATGACTTCTTAGCTCTTCCTGTCACCGATTATGATGATCATTTGTTGGGAATCGTCACAGTCGATGACATCATTGACGTTATTGATGATGAAGCTGCCAGCGATTATTCAGGACTTGCCGGGGTCAATGTAGAAGAAATCAATGAAAATCCAGTAAAGGCAGCATCTCGACGTTTGCCTTGGCTAATCACTCTGTTGTTTTTAGGTATGTCTACTGCTTCTTTAATCAGTCATTATGAAGACTTGGTAAGTGAAGCGAGCATTTTAGCGGTCTTCATTTCGCTGATCACAGGAACAGCTGGTAATGCTGGAACCCAGTCGCTAGCTGTGGCTGTCCGTCGACTTGCAATCTCTGATGACAAAGATCACGGGTTTGTCCGACTTGTTTTGGCTGAAGTCTTGACCGGCGTCGTAACAGGAGCTGTTACAGGGATTACGATTTTTCTGATCGTGGGCTTTTGGAAACATAATTTTATCTTAGGGTTTGTGATAGGAATGGCCATGTTGTTTGCGATAACAGTGGCGAATCTTGCAGGTAGTTTGATTCCGATGCTGATGGATCGTCTAGGATTTGATCCAGCGGTAGCAAGCGGTCCATTTATCACGACCTTGAGTGATTTGACAAGTGTACTGATTTATTTCAATATTGCCTCTTTATTTATGGGGTATTTTATGTAAAAAGCAAAAACATTGGCAACAAGCAGTATACTTGTTGCCAATGTTTTTTTGTTTATAAGATTATGGCTGAAGTTCAACGATTTTAGTTCCGTGGACTTCACTCACGTTTAATTCTTTAGCTACATGTGCTGCATTCGCTGCTGTTACGCCACCACCGGGCAAAATAATCAAACGGCCATCTGCATAGTCAATCAATTCTTTGAGCCGTGGGAAATGTTCTTCAATCGTTTGATCAGCAGGGCCGCCATGCGTCAAGATACGGTCAACACCGTGCGCAGCTAGCCAATCGATTGCTTCAAATTGCCGTTCTTCAGGAATACTGTCAAAAGCCATATGGAAGGTGATCTGTACGCCTTCTGCGGTTTCGATCAATAGTTCCAATGCTTCTTCGTCTAGCCATCCTGAGGGAGTAAGACAACCAAAAACTACGCCATCCGTCCCTAATTTCTTTGCTTCAATCAAATCAGTATGCATAATTTTCAATTCGATATCGTTATAGACAAAATCGCCCCCTCTAGGACGGATAATCGTCATTACAGGGATATTTTTTTCCCCTGCGTAACTTAATGTTTCTTCGATCACACCAGTACTTGGGGTCGTTCCGCCGACCGCTAAGTTGTCACATAATTCGATTCGGTTAGCTCCTCTGGCAATTGCCAGAGGAATAGATGTGTAGTTTTCAGCACAAAATTCTTTGATCATCTGATCTTCTCCTTTGTCTTTCACTTTCTTGTAGGCATTGTATCATATTTTTACCAGTTGCCAAAGTGAGCATCTAACGGTAAGATAAAACAGAAATGAGGGGGAACTATGTTAAAAAAAATTGACCGAGGACGCCAGTTTTTGGCAGAAAAACATCAGCTGTTCCGCTGTCCAGTTTGCCAAGAAGAGGTAGAAAAGTCTGATAATGGCTTGATATGTAAAAATAATCACCGTTTTGATCTGTCCAAAAAAGGAACACTTTACTTTTTATCCCACGCGGTTAAAACAGAATATGATCAAGAAATGTTCGTTCCAAGGCGTAGAATGATCCAATCAGGCATGTATCAGCCTGTTATTGAGACTATCGCACAGCATCTGCCTAATGAAGTCTCACTATTAGATGTCGGCTGTGGAGAAGGAAGCTTCTTGAATGAACTTTCAAAATTGAAAAAGATTCAAACTGCTGTTGGATTTGATATTTCAAAAGAAGGGGTCTATGCAGCTACGGAACAATCTGTCGAGGCATTTTGGTGTGTAGCGGATTTGACCAATTTGCCATTTGCTGATCAGACATTTAACACGATCTTAAATATCTTTTCGCCTTCTCATTACCAAGAATTTCAACGTGTACTGTCAGAAGATGGAGAGGTGCTGAAGGTAGTGCCGCAAGAAAATTATTTAAAAGAACTGCGTCAGGCTTTTTATCCGAATCAACCTGAAAAACAAAGCTATTCCAATGATCGTGTAGTCGCAAAGTTTACTGAATCGATGAAACTAACTGAACGTCAGCGTGTGACCTATGAATTTGAGATACCAGAAGAAAATCGAAAAGATCTTTTAGCAATGTCGCCCTTAGAGTGGCAAGTGGAGGAGGAAATCAAAGCAGACTTGTACAAGAATCCTTTGAATAAGATTACAATTGACATAGAATTATTAAAAGGAACTAAGAGAAAACGGTTTTCTAGTAGTTTTTAAAGAGTAGAGGTTGCAAAAGTAAGTTGAGGGTGTTATAGTAGCAACAAGTTGTTTTTTCATTGGTTTTTATCAGGTTCCTGTTCTGATAAAAGTTAGTGAGAAGAGCTTCACTAACGTAACGACTCGCAGTGACTGACACCGAGTTGATACGTTTTTTTTTATGCAAAAATCAAATTGTCAGAAAATAGAAACGAACATAAATATGAGAGGAATGATCCTGATGAATCATATCGTTTTATTCGAACCGTTAATACCTGCAAACACCGGAAATATTGCCCGTACGTGTGCGGCCACGAATACGCCGCTTCATTTAATTGAGCCCCTAGGTTTTTCAACGGATGACAAACATCTGAAACGAGCAGGGTTAGATTATTGGAATGATGTAAATATTACTTATCACAGTGATTTAGAAGCTTTTTTAGCATTTTTAGGTGATCGTAAACTACACTTGATCTCAAAATTTGCCCATAAGGTATACAGTGAAGAAAATTTTGCTGATGGAGAAGAGCACTTCTTTTTATTTGGAAAGGAAACAACTGGCTTGCCAGAAACGTTTATGCGCGAAAACGAGGAAAAGTGTTTGCGCATCCCTATGAATGATGAGCATGTTCGTTCATTGAATTTATCGAATACAGCTGCAATGATTGTGTACGAAGCACTTCGTCAGCAAGGATTCCCTAATTTAGAATTAACGCACCATTATGAAAATGACAAGCTGGATTAGACAGTTTATTATAGAGTAAAATAAAAGAAAGACAGGAGTTTGCTGTGTATGGAACTATATTTTACCCGACATGGGAAGACACAATGGAATCAGGAAAGACGTTTTCAAGGGAGCAATGGCGATTCTCCGCTTTTGCCTCAAAGTTATGAAGAAATCAAAGCATTTGGGAAAAAAGTAAAATATGTTCCTTTTAAAGCAATTTATTCCAGTACAGCAAAACGAGCACGCGATACAGCAGAAGGTATCAATAAAGAGCTTGCTCGTCCGGTAGAGATTTTTTATACAGATAAACTGCGAGAACTAGGGCTAGGTACTTTAGAAGGACAATCAATCGATGAAATGTATCAGAAATACCCAGATAATCTGCCGAATTTGCGTAATCACTTAGATCTATATGATCCTTCTCCTTTTCATGGAGAAACGATTGAATCAGCAATCACACGTATTGAAACTGTTGTAGCGGATGCGGTTGCTCAACATAAAAACGGACCTCTTTTATTCGTAGGTCATGGGGCCTCATTAACTGCTGCCATTCAATGGATGACAGGGAAAGAGCTAAGTGAGTTGCGGGAAATGGGCGGTTTGTTCAATAGCAGCCTGACGATTTTAGAGACTGAAGAGCCTTGCAAATTATTGCCGTATGAACTGAAGGTATGGAACCAAACAGATTTTTTAGGAACTGAAACAGCACCAGAACCTTTACTATAGAAGAAGGAGGCGGCTTCCGATGCAGCCAGAAGAAATGCCTTATTTCGTTGGTACAGTTGCCGCGATTTTTTTTCAAAATCCTAGTAATTTTTACAAAGTGCTTTTGGTACACATCAGCGAAACCACAGCTGATTACCGTGAAAAAGAGATTGTAGTTACCGGAAGCTTTGGCGATATCCAAGAAAATGAGACCTATCGATTTTATGGAGAACTAGTGGATCACCCTAAATACGGAAGACAGCTTAAAGTCGAAAGATATGAGCAAGAAAAACCAACAACTGCGAATGGGATCGTAGCTTATCTTTCCAGCGAAAAATTCCCTGGAATCGGTAAGAAAACAGCAGAGAAAATCGTCGAGTTGCTGGGAGAAGATGCTATCGAAAAAATCATTGCTGATCCTTCGGTATTAAAACAAATCGCTGGTTTAACGAAGCCAAAAAGAGAAATGCTTGCTGAGACCATTCGTCTAAATCACGGGATGGATCAAGTAATCATGGGATTGAATCGTTATGGATTCGGTAGTCAGTTAGCCTTCAGTATTTATCAGACCTATAAGAACGAGTCTTTGGATATCATCGAAGAAAATCCGTATCAGCTAGTCGAAGACATAGAAGGAATCGGGTTCAAACGTGCAGATAATCTAGCCGAACAAATCGGTATTGCAGCAGATTCACCTAGAAGAATCCGAGCAGCCATCTTGCATCAGATTTTTCAGCATGCTGTTCAAACAGGAGATACATACGTACCGGCGGAAACATTGCTTCAGCAAACCATCCGTATTTTAGAAACAAGTCGTCCAATCGAAATTCTGCCTGATCAGGTTGCTACTGTGATTATCCAGCTTGTTGAAGAAGGAAAAATCCAACAAGAAGAAACGAATCTTTACGAAAACAGTTTGTATTTTTCTGAATGGGGAATCGGCAATTCCATCCAACGTCTGCTCAGCCGTAAAAAAGAAATCCATTATCCTGAAAAAGAAGTGCAGAAAAATATTCGGCGTATCGAAAAATTATTCGGTATACAGTATGGACCCTCGCAAGAACAAGCAATCGCTGAAGCCATCCGTTCCCCTCTATTTATTTTAACAGGAGGGCCAGGTACGGGGAAAACTACTGTGATCAATGGAATCGTCAATCTTTTTGCAGAGTTGAATGGTCTGGAATTGGATCCGTCAAAATATACCCAAGAAATTTTTCCTATTCTGCTTGCAGCACCCACTGGCCGGGCAGCTAAACGAATGAACGAGACAACAGGTCTGCCTGCCAGTACAATCCATCGTTTACTTGGGCTGAATGGACGGGAAAAAACACCTTCAGTCAGCACGAAAGAATTAGAAGGCGGACTTTTGATCGTTGATGAGATGTCTATGGTCGATACATGGCTGGCTAACACATTATTCAAAGCGATTCCGACGAATATGCAGGTTATCCTAGTAGGAGATAAAGATCAGCTTCCTTCTGTTGGTCCTGGACAAGTGCTACATGACCTTTTGGAAATCGAACAAATTCCTAAAATGGAACTCAATCAGATTTATCGACAAGGTGATGGTTCTAGTATTATTCCTCTTGCCCATGAAATCAAAGAAGGACGTCTACCAAAAGATTTCACAAAGAATCAAAAAGATCGTTCCTATTTCCGAAGCGACGCTTATCAAATTGAACCCTTGATTTCTAAAATTGTGGAAAAAGCGAAAAATAAGGGATTCCGTGCACAAGATATCCAAGTATTAGCACCAATGTATCGGGGACCTGCAGGGATCGACGCGTTAAATAAAATGATGCAAGAGATATTCAATCCAGGGAGACCTGGGAAAAAGGAAGTGCATTGGAACGACACCGTTTATCGGATAGGAGACAAAGTACTCCAGTTAGTCAATACTCCTGAATTGAATGTATTCAATGGAGATATGGGAGAAATCACTGGGATTATCTTGGCAAAAGATTCGGAAGATAAAGTGGATGAATTAGTTATCCAATTTGATGCAAATGAGGTCACTTATAAAAGAAACGAGTGGAATAAAATTACTCTTTCTTATTGTTGCTCGATCCATAAATCACAGGGCAGTGAATTCAAAATGGTTATTTTGCCCATGGTCCATCAATATCAGCGCATGCTTCAGCGTAATCTACTCTACACGGCGGTTACTCGGAGTAAGGAACTGTTGATTTTGTTAGGGGAAGAGCAAGCGTATGCCACTTGTGTAGCGAATGAATCGGCAAGCCGAATGACTACGCTGAAATCAAGAATCATCGATAATGAAGAAATGACTATCACTCTGCGGACAAAACTAGCAGCTTATGAAGATTCTTTGATTGGAAATGATCCATTTGAAGATGGGACCTATACGAAAGAGTCGCAGGACATAAAAGAAAAGTTACCTATAAAAGACGACAGTGGAACGAATGAATCGAAAAACCAAGTAATGGAAACAGTGGAACCAGATCTGTTCTCTTCATCGGTTGTAGAGGAAAAGAAAGAAGAGATAGAACCTGCTGTTCCTAAGGAGTTCGTTCTTACTGCAGAAGCGATTAATCAGAAATTAGTAGATCCAATGATTGGTATGGAAAACATTACACCTTATACATTATAAACGAATCTGACGATACGTATGCGCTATTTATTGGCAATATTGATCACTTAAAAAGCGGATGTGACACGACGTGTGCCTCATCCGCTTTTTGAAATTATTCTTGGTGACTTGGAGTGAAATTGTAGGCTCATGCCGTCTTGGTAAACGGTGTTCAAAAGACAGTTTCTCGGTATGAAGTCAAATTTATGCAAAAATGTGAACAGCCATTTCCACAAAATTTTTCTTCATACTCGAAACTACTTGAAAAATAACTGATTTTTTGTAGAAAACTGCAGATCAAAAGGACGAGGAGCGACATCTTCTCCATCTTCTTGACCATATTGCGGCGTTGTTGAAACGATTCGTAATCTGTTTGTTGTGTAGTGATGGAAATATTTCGATTTCAATTGTTTTTTCTGCATAAGTAAAAGGATAAGCCATATGATTTTAAAAATATTGATTCGTTCGACCACGACAAAATCAATGACTGGTTTAGACGCATCTGCAGTTGGAGCAATTGCGATTCCTCCTCCAAAAAAAGGATGCTTCGTTGCTGTACATAAAAATGCATTTGAAAAACTTAACTGCTTTCCTCCTGCATCCACTAGAATTGGAAATCCTTTTTGAGTAAATAAAGTCCGGAGAATAGAGAACAAGTACGAAAAAGAACCTAAGTTGTATTTGTTCAATCGCTCTTTTGTAGAAGAATGATTTGTCGCGTGGACGATAGCCGCATCTAATCCAATACCGAAATTATTAACAGCTATTCCTTTTTTTTCACTTATTTTTTCTTCATAAGCCATTATATGGACTTTATCTGGTGATTGAGCTGCTAAAATCAGCTGAAGTGCTTTTTTAGGATTCTTGGAAAGTCCCGCTCCTCGAGCAAAATCATTTCCAGAGCCTGCTGGAATATAAGCGACAGGAAATTCAACTTCCATCTGATAGAAAGTATCAAGTACCTGATGCAAGGTACCGTCTCCTCCTACGATGATCAAAAGAGGGAAAGTTTCGATTGTTTCCTGTTCTTCTGTCCAAGGTACTAATGTTTCTTTTGCCAGAATTTCAGCAATCTCCGCATCATGTCCTTTGTATTCACTGTAATGAAGGGTATAGTCGACATGTTTATTTTTTAATACCGGCAAGATTTTTTCTGCTACTTTATGGCCGTTTCCACTGCCTGCCGATGGATTGATCAATAAATGATAATGGAATTTCATATTTTCCTCCTGCTATTCAATACAACAAGATATTTTAATCATCCTGTTTGCTGGTTAACCAATAATTAGCAAGCTTTTTCTATTTTTGGAATGAAAGAAACTTGTTTTTTACAAAAAAACACCTGTTACAAAATTAATTCTTGGTTATTATAGCAGAAGACTAGGAGAATGAAAAAGGCCTGGAGACCGAAAAACACAAAAAAGCCTAGCAAGCGCATCATCCATTACTTACGTAAGGAGAAGTTCCAAGGTTCGGTATGTCCACTTAGATCTTCAGCTGCTTGCTAGACTATTCTCTAGTAAGAGGTTGCTCAAATTCCCACATCCTTTTTTATTTATTTAAGTTTCACAACAATTCTTTTCGTGCAGAACCTATTTCGTCTGCTTTACTGGGAATTCTTATGACCCCTTACACTTATCTTATACCATATTTTGAGACTTTTAGCAAGCGTTTACATTTTTGTTTATTTACTTTTTTCAAAAGTAGATAAGACAGATTGAAATAAATGAAAAGTCTGTTATAATTATTGTTTGTTTCACATAATCGCGGTTCATCAACCATCCCGCGTTAAAAAAACTAGGAGAAACGAGGAGAGAAAATGCAAAAAACGAAAAGCAGACAACGGTTGTCCGTAATCGTTGTAAATGGTATCATCATGGCTCTTTATCTAGCGCTAACTATTTTAGTTGCGCCTGTATCCTCAGGGCCGATCCAGTTTCGTATTTCAGAAAGTTTGAATCATTTAGTTGTCTTTAACCGTAAATTACTTTGGGGAGTTTTGGGCGGGGTCATCGTCTATAATGCTTTCTTTGGATTTGGTATCATGGATGTGGTTTTTGGCGGTGGCCAAACATTGCTTTCTTTAGGTCTGACAGCTTTATTGCAAAACAAAGTGACAAATGTAAAGATGCGTTTAGTATTGAACACGATCTTCTTTACTATCAGCATGGGATTGATTGCTTATATGCTAGTTCCGACAGGTGGCCAAGCATTTTGGACAACCTATGGTACACTTGCATTAAGCGAGTTCATCATCATGGCTGTTTCAGCACCACTGATGTATTATTTAGATCGTTCGCTTGATTTTGAAAAGCGTATCTAATTGTAAAAAAACGACAAAAGAAAGCAGCTGAGCTGTACTTCTTTTGTCGTTTTTATTATGCTTCTTGGTTTTGCAAATTTTCGATTTCTACCACTTTATAATTCTTTTTCTCTAAGTGGTTGACGATCGTTTCACATACTTTCGGTTCAGTGTTTGCCGGCAGCGTAATCAACGTACGTCGGATGTATTCGTCTTTTTCGATATCAAGAGTAATGCAGCTGGCAATGCTACTGTGTTTTGAAATGATTTTTGCGATAGCAGCCAGATCTCCTTGCTTTCCTGTAGAAGCAATTGTCAGCACATAGCTTCCTTGTTCTACGCTCCAAGATTGAGAGAGCATATTAAGTAATGTGCTATGTGTCAAAATACCATAAAAATGATTTTCACTGTCAAGGACAGCAATGTAAGGAAGCTCTTTGATCGTAAAGAATACTTTGAAGAAAGAAGTATCCAGATAAATGAACTTTGTGGCATTTTTCAAAAGATGAGTGACAGGAAGCGTCATATCACCGCCGTTTGCTTTATGACGATAGATGTGCATTTTGTAAATATTTCCACGGAAAATATTACCTGAAGAATCTAAGATCGGCACACAACGGTATCCGGAAGTTTCTAAAATTTTTAATGCTTCTTCTAATGTACTAGTCTCTGTAACGGTTGTCAGATCTTTTTTCTTATATACAAGTGTTTTTAATAGCATCGCTATACCTCCAATTGTCTCATTTTAGCTTAATTTCAAATTAATCATATCATAATTTTATCTAAAACAATAGATAGTTTATTTCACAAATTGACAAGTAAAAAGTTACGTGATACTGTTATTAAGTATAAGTCTGATTCTCAGCAAGGGGGCAGAAGTAAATGGCAAAGAAAAAAGCAGCACTCGCTTGTTCCGTTTGTGGGTCTCGTAACTACACAAAATCAGTCAGTGAAGGAAAAAGCGGCGAACGTTTAGAAATCAACAAATTTTGTAAATATTGTAATCAATATACATTACATAAAGAAACGAAATAAACAGCAGCAAAGGAGGATGTCTCATGAAATTTCTAAAAAGCGTAAAAGATGAAATCAAACAAGTAACTTGGCCAAGCAGAAAACAACTTCGTAAAGATACGTTGGTAGTTATCGAAACTTCTATTCTTTTCGGGTTGATGTTTTACGTAATGGATACAGCAATCCAAAGTTTATTTGGCTGGATCTTAAAATAACTCGCTAGCCACAACGTGCTTTTAGTGCTATAATGAAGCGAAAGAAAAACTTCGGGTGTACTGAGGTTTTTTTATTTTACAATGAAATGAGGAGCCTTCAATGGAATCTTTTGAAAAAAACTGGTATGTCTTGCATACATATTCAGGATATGAAAACAAAGTAAAAGCAAATATCGAATCTCGTGCGCAAAGTATGAAAATGGCCGACTTTATTTTCCGTGTCGTTGTTCCTGAAGAAAAAGAAACAGAAGTCAAAAATGGGAAAGAAAAAGAAATCGTTCATAAAACATTTCCAGGATATGTTCTTGTTGAAATGATCATGACAGACGCTTCCTGGTATGTTGTCCGTAACACACCAGGCGTGACAGGATTCGTTGGTTCACACGGAGCTGGAAGCAAACCAGCACCACTACTTCCAGAAGAAGTCAATCATATCTTGCGTTCTATCGGAATGAGTCTACGACAAAATGATCTAGAAGTAGAAGTTGGCGAAGTTGTGAAAATCATCGAAGGCGCATTTGCTGGATTAGAAGGACAAGTAACAGAAGTTGACGGAGAAAAAGAAAAATTGAAAGTCAACATCGATATGTTTGGTCGTGAAACAAGTACAGAACTTGATTTCGATCAAGTAGATAAAATCGATTAATAAAGAGACTTGAAATGTCGATCATACGATTGACCTTTCAAGTCTTTCTTTTTTCTATATGGAAAGGAAGAGGCGAATGACAAATCGAATCAAAAATGTATGCAAACATGCGGCTACAGCAGCTTTAGTGCTTATCAGCTTGTTTGCGATAAGTGGTTGCCAGACGACGAAGACTACTGTAGTTTCTGATAAAGAAAAAACGGTAGAATCCAGTAAAGTGATAGAAAAAACCACTATTCCAACACTTTTTTTCCATGGCTACAGCGGGACAGAAAATTCCTTTAAAGGGATGTTGCAACGTTTGGAAAAAAATCAAAAAGCAGTAAAAGAATTAGTTTTAATAGTAGGAGCAGATGGACAAATACAAGCAGAAGGGGACTTGTCTGGAAAAGCAGACAACCTGATGGTCCAAGTATTGTTTGAAGATAATAAAAACAACGAGTGGAACCAAGCAGAATGGATCAAATCTTGTCTTTTGTATCTGAAAGAAAACGAGGGCATAGACAAAGTCAACATAGTGGGGCATTCCATGGGAGGAGTTAGTGCATTACGCTATTTAGGAACATATGGACAGGATACGTCATTGCCGCAAGTTCAGACATTTACGGCAATTGGTGCACCTTTTAATGATTTTGTCGATGACAGTGGGCAATCTCTGACAGAGGAGTTAGCAAAGGGGCCTGCTGTTGTTTCTAGCCGCTATCAAGATTATCAGCAAATGATCGGAAATATGCCTACAACTACTCGATTTTTCCTGATTGCCGGACAATTAGATGAAGCAGACTTGAGTGATGGGACAGTACCGTTAAACAGTGCATTAGCTGTCTATGCGTTGTTGAAACAACACGGAAATGAAGTAGAAGAAAAAATAGTAAAAGGCGAAAATGCCGCTCATAGTATGCTTCATGAAAACCAAGAAGTAGATCAGCTTGTTAGTCGATTTGTTTGGAACGAATAGCAAGAAAAGGATCCGAGAGTAAAAATTTGCTTACTTTTTGTAAGGATAGTATGATTTATATGTAATCAAGAAGATGAAAGAAGGATCTACTATGACTTATCATACAAGTAATGAAGAACATCCAATCGATATTGTAAACATTGCCTCACTAGAAGGTCGTGTAAAAGAGCGCATGGAAGCAGGAGCTTTTGGCTATATTCGCGGTGGTTCTGAAGATGAGTGGACGATGAAAGAAAATACGACTTCTTTTAATACAAAAAAAATCATGCCACGGATATTACGCGGAATCGACTCAGCAGATTTGCATACATCAGTTTTTGGAATTGAATTAGACACACCGATTATCCAAGCGCCATCAGCGGCCCAAGGATTGGCACATGAAAAAGGGGAAGCTGATACAGCTAAAGGGGTAGCTGCTGCTGGATCAATCTTTTCCATCAGCACTTATGCAAATACGACAATCAAAGATGCAGCAGATGCAGCGCCAGGCGCACCGCAGTTTTTCCAATTATATATGAGTAAAGACGATGGATTCAATGAGTTCATTTTGAAAAAAGCAGTAGAAGCAGGGGCCAAAGCCATTATTTTAACGGCAGATTCAACGCTCGGTGGTTACCGTGAAGAAGATGTGATCAATCAATTCCAATTTCCATTACCAATGCCTAATTTAGCTGCTTATAGCGAACAAAGTGCAAGTGGGAATGGCGAAGGAAAAGGAATTGCAGAAATTTATGCAGCCGCAAAACAAGGCTTGACACCAGATGACATCAAAACAATCAAAGAAATCACCAATCTTCCAGTCATCGTAAAAGGAATACAATCGCCAGAAGATGCAGTAATCGCTATCTCTGCAGGGGCAGATGGTATCTGGGTATCTAATCATGGGGGTCGACAATTAGACGGAGGTCCTGCTTCCTTTGAAGTATTGCCAAAAATTGCCGAAGTAGTCAATAAACGTGTGCCAGTGATTTTCGACTCTGGCGTCCGTCGAGGAGAACATGTCTTTAAAGCTTTGGCAAGTGGTGCTGACTTAGTTGCGATTGGTCGACCAGTGATTTATGGATTGAATCTAGGTGGGGCAGAAGGAGTAACTTCTGTTTTTGAACATCTGAACAAAGAATTGTCGATCACGATGCAACTTGCAGGAACAAAAACGATTGATGAAGTAAAAAATACGAAATTGATGGATTAATAAAAAAACGAAGAGAGGCCTAACTGTGCGTCTCTTCGTTTTTTTGTGATGGAAATAACTAATCTCTTAATACTCGAAACTAAGCAGCTTTTTTACGACCTCTTATTTAAAATCTCTTCCGTAAGTCGCTTAGCAGTTGGCGTAACAGCTAAGCCGCCTTCTGCTGTCTCTTTGAAAATCGATGGCATTTGACGTCCGACTTGATACATCGCAGCAACGACTTCATCCGGTGGAATGACACTTTCGATACCCGCTAATGCCATATCAGCAGAGATGAAAGCTTGAGAAGACCCTAAAGCATTACGTTTGACACAAGGTACTTCAACTAAACCTGCAACAGGATCACAAATCAGTCCCATCATATTTTTCAATGTGATGGCTACTGCTTGAGCTGCTTGATGAGGAGTTCCGTTTTTTGCGCAAACCAAAGCTGCCGCTGCCATTGCACTTGCAGAACCAACTTCTGCTTGACAACCCCCTTCTGCGCCACTAATAGAAGCGTTGTTCGCGATTACTAACCCGAAAGCGCCAGCAGTAAACAAAAATTCCAATTGTTGTTCATGTGACAAACCAAGCCGATCTCGGACAGCCATTAACACACCAGGAACAACCCCCGCACTGCCAGCAGTCGGTGTAGCACAAATCAATCCCATTTTTGCATTGACTTCGTTAACAGCTACAGCGTTGCGTACAGCCTTTAAGATCGTTTCTCCGCTCAAAAAATCTGCCTCGTTCAAATAATCATCTAATTTTTTTGCATCGCCACCGGTAATCCCTGTGACGGAGGTGACACCTTCTTTTCCCTCGTTGATTGATTGTTCCATTACTGAAAGATTTTTTTCCATAATCGCAATGATCTGACTACGGGAACGGCCGCTCATTTCCATTTCAACTGCAATCATCAATTCTGCTACACTTGAATAAGCTTTCGCTTGGTCTACTAATTCTTCAATCGATAAAAACATTTTTTCAGCTCCTTAATCGAAATAGTTTACGCTGTCGATATTTGGCAGCTGTTTGAGTCTTCTTACTGTTTCTTCAACTTGAGGATTATCTACTTCAATGATCATGATGGCACTTTCGCCTTTTGATTCCCGTGTCACTGTCATAGTACCGATATTCGTATTGGTTTCAGAAAGTATACCAGTCACTTTAGCGATCATCCCTGGAACATCCTGGTGGACAACGATCAAGGTAGGTGTTCCCATGCTTAAAGAAATTTTGAATCCATTCAATTCAGAAATCTGGATATTGCCACCGCCAATCGAAATGCCAGTAACTGAAAGCTTTCGTGTTCCTTTTTTTAGAAGCATCTTTACAGAGTTTGGATGTTCGGCTTTTTCACTCTTAGGAACAAACAAGACTTCCATGCCAGCTTCATATGCCAATTTCAAAGAATCAGCTAAACGTTCATCATCAGGTTCCATTCCTAATAGACCGCCAACTAATGCAATGTCTGTTCCGTGCCCCCGATAGGTTTTTGCAAATGATTCATATAGATAAATATCTACAGAATCAGGTTGCTCGCCAAATATACTGCGTACGATCTTCCCAATTCTAGCTGCTCCAGCTGTGTGGGAGCTACTTGGACCAATCATCACAGGTCCAATAATATCAAAGACACTTCTATACCTTAAATCTTTCATTTTCTCCACCTCATTTTATTATGTAGGAATCTTTGTACAAGGGTCTAAAAAACCGCGTTATTGTTTGTTTTCATCTGTTGAACCATGCTAGCGCAAGTGTAACATAAAAGAAGAAATGGGAACGAAAAATTGTTGTTTTTTTAGAATAAATTTAGCGTTTATTCAAGCAAAATGTAAAAATAGCAGAAAAAAATCTTGAAAAAACAAATAAATTTGCTATACTGTACCAGTGTGCATTGTTTTGCACATTATTTGTCTGGATTTTTTCAGATCAGATAAAACGTGGGAGGAGAAATATGCATCTCCAATTAACCACATCACGGACTTAAGGAGGTATGTCTCGTGGCAAAGAAAGTAGAAAAAATCGTTAAATTGCAAATTCCTGCAGGGAAAGCAACTCCAGCTCCACCAGTAGGTCCTGCACTAGGTCAAGCGGGTATCAATATCATGGGATTCACAAAAGAATTCAACGCTCGTACAGCTGATCAAGCAGGTTTGATCATTCCGGTTGTTATTTCTGTATACGAAGACCGTTCATTCACATTCGTTACAAAAACACCGCCAGCTGCTGTTCTATTGAAAAAAGCAGCTAAAATCGAAAAAGGTTCAGGTGAACCAAACAAAAATAAAGTTGCGAAAGTTTCTAGCGATCAAGTAAGAGAAATCGCTGAATTAAAAATGGAAGACCTAAACGCAGCTAACGTTGAAGCAGCAATGCGCATGGTTGAAGGAACTGCACGAAGCATGGGGATCACTGTAGAATAATCTCTACACCCTAAGACAGCAGCTTCTCAGTTGGCTCTATATTGAAAGATATAGAACACGTGGGAGGTACAACCGTTATAACCACAATCAAGGAGGAACCAAAATGGCTAAAAAGAGCAAAAAAATGCAAGATGCATTAAAAAAAGTTGATTCAAGTAAAGTTTATCCTGTTGCCGAAGCAGTAGCTTTAGCAAAAGAAACAAACATTGCAAAATTTGATGCAACAGTTGAAGTTGCATACCGTTTGAACGTAGACCCTAAAAAAGCAGACCAACAAATCCGTGGTGCTGTTGTATTACCAAACGGAACTGGTAAAACACAAACTGTTTTAGTTTTTGCTAAAGGAGACAAAGCAAAAGAAGCTGAAGCAGCTGGTGCAGATTTCGTAGGTGACGACGACATGGTTCAAAAAATCCAAAACGGATGGTTTGACTTTGACGTAGTTGTTGCAACACCTGATATGATGGCTACTGTAGGTCGTCTAGGACGTGTATTAGGACCAAAAGGCTTAATGCCAAACCCTAAAACTGGTACAGTTACAATGGATGTAACAAAAGCAGTAAACGAAGTGAAAGCTGGTAAAGTAACTTACCGTGTAGACAAAGCTGGAAACATCCATGTACCAATCGGAAAAGTTTCATTTGATGATGAAAAATTAGTTGAAAACTTTGCAACAATCCATGATGTATTGCTAAAAGCTAAACCATCAGCAGCTAAAGGTCAATACATGAAAAATGTAACGATCACAACAACATTTGGACCTGGTATCCATGTTGACCAAGCTTCTTTCTAATCAAATATTAGAACGTTGATTGATCCAACTGAAAAATAATTCTTGACTCGACTAGTTTAGCATGCTAAGCTAGTTGAGGTTAATAATTAACTTGTACCGAAGACAGTAGGTGGCTCCAAGCCTTAATTTCCTACCGAGGACGTTTATTGAATATATTCAATAGTCCCTCTATGTCTGCGGTGGCATAGAGTTTTTTATTGTGAATCACTATGAACGAAGTGAAGAGATGATGAACAATACTGGTTGAGCAAAGCGAAAGGAGTTTCCTTTCGAGCAAAGCGAGTAGAATCACTATGAACGAAGAGAATAGATGATAAACAATACTGGTTGAGCAAAGAAACTATACAAGTGATTTGCCTTTTCAGTTCAAAAAACTCTTCCATCAAAATTCAGGAGGTGAAACTCAAAAATGAGTGAAGCAATTATCGCAAAAAAAGCAGCAATCGTTGATGAAGTAAGCGAAAAATTTACAGCAGCTGCATCAGTAGTAGTCGTTGACTACCGCGGATTAACAGTTGATGAAGTAACACGTTTACGTAAACAACTTCGTGATGCTAACGTAGAAATGAAAGTTATCAAAAACTCAATTCTTTCACGTGCAGCTAAAAAAGCTGGCCTTGAAGGCATGGACGAAGTATTCACTGGACCTACAGCCGTTGCATTCAGTAACGAAGATGTAGTTGCACCAGCGAAAATCATGGACGAATTTGCTAAAGAAGCAAAAGCATTAGAAATCAAAGGCGGTATCATCGAAGGTAAAGTATCTTCATTGGAAGAAATCACAGCATTGGCAAAATTGCCAAATCGCGAAGGACTTCTATCTATGTTGCTATCTGTACTACAAGCGCCAGTCCGCAACGTGGCTTACGCTGTCAAAGCAGTGGCAGACAAAGAAGATGGAGATGCAGCTTAATTGCCGCATAAAGTATTAAATAAAAAAGAACATTTAAACGGAGGAAATTATAATGGCATTGAACATTGAAAACATCGTTGCTGAGTTAAAAGAAGCAACTATCCTAGAACTTAACGACCTAGTTAAAGCTATTGAAGAAGAATTTGGCGTATCTGCTGCTGCTCCTGTAGCTGTAGCTGCTGCTGGTGGCGCTGCTGCTGCTGAAGAACAAACAGAATTCACTGTAGAATTAACTGCAGCTGGAGACCAAAAAGTTAAAGTTATCAAAGCAGTTCGTGAAGCAACTGGCTTAGGCTTGAAAGAAGCTAAAGCTGTAGTTGATGGCGCTCCTGCACCAGTTAAAGAAGGCGTATCTAAAGAAGAAGCTGACGAATTGAAAGCTAAACTTGAAGAAGTTGGCGCATCTGTAACTGTTAAATAATTTTTTAACTATTTGAAAGCACTGAGATCCTATCTTGGATTTCGGTGCTTTTTTGTTTTTATGTTAAACTATTATTTAATGAATATAGTTTTTTTCAGGAGGTAATATGAAAAAGAAAAAAATCCGATTGATTTTGATCACGTTGGGAATCGTTCTGATACTGATGGTGGGTTATCGGTTGTATTTAGAATACCAGACAGATATACAATTATTTTTAAACCCTAGAGCAAGTAAGGAAGAGCTGCTTGCACATATTCGTTCTCATGGTTTTTCTGCATCGCTACTCTTGATTGTGTTGACAGCGGTGATGTGTGCTGTTCCGGGTATCCCTACTTCGGTTATTGGTGTCATTGCCGGATTGAGCTTTGGTCCGTTTATTGGGGCAGGTATCAATGTTTTAGGGAATGCTTTGGGCAATATCTCCGCTGTGTTTTTGATGCACCGATTGAAATTTTTAGATAAGAAAACCGAAACGAATCATTGGGTGCAATCCATTCGGCAAATGAAACATCCAAAAATAGGCGTAATGTTAGGTTACATGATACCGGTGATCCCATCTTCTATGGTCAATTTTGCTGCAGATGCGATGAAGTTGCCTCTTCAGCAAATCGTAATGTCGATCGTGATTGGAGTCATCCCTTCATCTGTGTTGTATGCGTGTGGGGGAGAAGCTCTGTTTCACGGATATAACAAAACTGCAGTCACGTTGGTTGCAAGTGTTACTGTGCTAGTAGGGTTAGTTGTCTTCATTTATAAAGATCGCAAGAAAAAACAAGGAAAACAAAGACAAAAATAATAACTGTGGCGAATAGTTGTATTTTTCTATTTCCAATCTTTTCCATAAGTTGTAAACTAAGATAGGAAATGGGGGAAATCAATGGAGAGTAAAGAAAAAACACCTTTAACAATATCGCTTATTTTATTATTATCAATCACTTGCGGCGTCGTTGTTGCCAATATGTATTATATCCAGCCGATTGGAACAAAAGTAGCAGCTAGTTTATCTGTTAGCACAAGTGCAGTCGGGATATTGACAATGTTGACTCAGTTAGGCTATGCACTAGGGCTACTGTTTTTAGTTCCTTTAGGGGACGTGGTGGATCGTCCAAAATTAATTATACGAATGGCAGCGTTATCTGCTATCTCGCTGTTGGCCGCTTTTTTTGCGCCTTCGTTTGCGTTATTTGCGTGCGCTTCTTTTTTAATAGGATTACTTTCGATCGTGCCGCAAATCATCATTCCTTATGGTGCGGTACTAGCGGGACCAAAAGCAAGAGGAAAAGTCATGGGAACATTGCTTAGCGGTTTACTCGTGGGGATTTTGCTTTCTCGGACAGTATCTGGTATTGTTGCCAGTCTTTTTTCTTGGCGGATGATCTATTTATTTGCTTTATGTGCCGTCGGGATTCTTACACTTCTGCTTTACTGGAAGATGCCGCGTTCTGTCCAGCAAAGTAGTACATCTGTTTCATACCTTGATTCACTCAAAAGTTTGCCGCATTTAGTTGCCTCTCAACGTTTATTAAGAGAAGCGGCAGTCAGCGGATTTTTTATGTTTGGCACATTTTCAATCTTTTGGTCTACGTTGATTTTTTATATCAGCAGTCCCGCTTACAATTGGGGGACTTTTGAAGCAGGGATATTAGCGATTTTTGGGTTGTCTGGAGCAGTCGCTGCACCTATCGTGGGACGACTGGCAGATTCTTATTCTGAAAGAAAAATTGTATATATGGGACTTGTTATGCAAACAATAAGTTTTATTGCTTTATTGGTTGGCGGAAGCCATTTGGCCATTTTGCTTTTAGCTATTATTTTATTAGACGTCGGGAATCAATTTGGTCAAGTCGCCAATCAAACACGAGTACAAGGACTAGGTGAAGCAGCAAGCAACCGAAATAATACTGTATTTATGTTTATGTACTTTATTGGAGGTGCGGCTGGTTCATTGCTAGGGACGACCATGTGGCAACAGTATGGTTGGTTAGGTGTAACGGTTAGCGGACTTGTTTTTCAGGGATGTGCGTTTTTCTTTCAAACAGTTGTTTTTAAAGGAAAGAGAAATCTCAAAAATAAAAAATAGACGAAAAGAGGTTGTGAAAAAGCTGTTATGCATCAAGTAATAAGAACAGCCAAACAAAAATAGTTCCTCATATTTTTTGTTTTGGTTGGGCTTATTACTGCAGATGCAAGCTTTTGAACACCGTTTACAAAGAGGTTGTAAAAAAGCCGCTTAGTTTCGAGTATTAAGAAAAATTTTGTGAAAATGGCTTTCCACATTTTTGCATAAATTTGGCTTAATACCGAGAAACTGGCTTTTGAACACTGTTTATCGAGAGGTTGTAAAATCAGCGGTTTGAGCTAATACGAAGGTCAGCTAATTGAACACCATTTATTCAGAAGAAGGAGCTGTGACAAGACTTTTGTCACAGCTCCTTCTTGCCACTATTCAATCAAACATTTATTTCGGTTCAATCTCAATGACTCGTTGAACAAGATCTTGATAAAATTCTTGTTCATGAGAGACGATGATCACCGTTCCTGGAAATTTCTGAATGCCATCTTGTAAGCTTTCTTTCGTTTCTTGATCAATATGGTTCGTCGGTTCATCGAGAATCAGTAAATTACCTTGGTTCATTGTCAACTGTGCAAGTTTCACCTTGGTTTGTTCTCCACCACTTAATGTAGTGAGAGGTTCGCTTGCTAATTGATTGACTAGTCCAGCTTTAGCTAATTGGCGACGTAATTCTTTGATAGTCGCTTTTGGAAATTGACTACTTAAGTATTGTAGTGGTGTTTCTAATGGATTTTCCCAGTATAGATCTTGTGAAAAGTAATTGATTTTTGTGTTATCTGGGAAGTGGAAATCGCCACTTATTTTTTCAATCTCACCAATCAATGTTTTTAACAAAGTAGATTTCCCAATCCCGTTGAAGCCTCGAATGGCAATATTTTCACCAAACCGGATGGTCAAATTAATGGGTGCAAGTAGCGGTCGATCATAGCCGATGACTAAATCAGTTGTTTCCACTGCCAACGTCGTGACAATAGGAGAGAATGGAAAATCAAAGACAGCTTTACTTGCTGAAGCGGGAGGCGTCAGCCGTTCGATTTTATCTAATTGTTTTTGTCGGCTTTTTGCCATTGTTGATCGGGAACCGGCTTTGTATTTCCGAATATAAGCTTCGGTCTTTTCGATTTGTTTTTGTTGAGCATGATATTGGCGCAAATAGCTTTCGCGATTTTGTTCCTTTTGTTTCAATGCTTGTTTTAGATGACCAGTATACTTAGTAATCTTTCCAAACTCGATGTCTGCGATATGGGTGGTGATCTGATCAAGAAATTCTTGATCATGGGAAATCACGATATACGCACCGTCAAAATCCTGAAGAAACTGCGTCAGCCATTGGATATGCTGATCATCTAAGTGATTGGTTGGTTCATCTAAGATCAGAACATCTGGGTTTTCTAAAAGTAGTTTTGCTAAAATCACCTTTGAACGTTGTCCACCACTTAGATTTTTCAACAGTGAATCTAAACCTAAGACATCGATCCCCAACCCGCTGCTCATCTCAGCAACTAAGGTGTCGATTTGATAAAACACTCCTTGGTCTAATTCCGTTTGGAGTTTCCCAGCTTTTTCCAGCAAGGAATCATCGAAGGTCTCGCTATATGTTTGGTAAAGAAAAGCAATTTTTTTTTCCTTTTCGTATTCTTTTGCGTACGCAGTTTTTAGAAATTCTTCGATCGTTAATGTTTCATCGACTTCTACATATTGATCGAGGTAACCTTTATGAATATTTTTTTGCCAATGGATCTGTCCGTCATCTGGCAGGATCTCACCAGTGATGATTTTAATCAATGTACTTTTGCCGGCTCCGTTTTGTCCGATCAGCCCAAGATGTTCGCCAGCGTTTAATTGCAGATCGACTCCTTCATAGAGGATTTTATCGCCGAACTGCTGGGTGATGTTGTTTAATGTCAGTATACTCATAATAACTCCTTTTTCATAAAAAAACTGCAGACATAAAGCGTCCACAGTGAATCAATTGCTTGGTTTTCATGCAACATGGATTGTTTGATTGAACCATCTTATGAAACCTAACACGGATGCCCTTTTGTTGTCAAGAAAATGAAAAAAATAGAATTTGGTCTATACTGATTATTGTAAAAAGAAAAAAAGAATGCTATAATTGGGCTATACCAAAACACAAAGGAGCAATCACTATGGAAATCATTCGTGTAAAAAACGCTGAAGAAGGCGGAAAAAAAGCATTTGAAATCATCAAAGAAGGTATGAACAAAGGTGCAAAAGTATTAGGATTGGCAACAGGAAGCACACCAGTTACTTTATATAAAGAAATGACTTCAAGCGATTTGGATTTCAGTGAAATGACTTCTGTAAACTTAGATGAGTACGTTGGACTAGGTGGTTCAGATGAACAAAGCTACCGCCATTTCATGGATGTCCAATTATTTGATAAAAAACCATTCAAAGAAACATTTGTACCAGATGGGAAAGCAGAAGATCTGGAAGCAGCATGCAAAAAGTATGATCAAATCATCGATGCTCATCCAATCGATATCCAAATTTTAGGAATCGGGCAAAATGGACATATCGGTTTCAATGAACCTGGTGCTTCATTTGACGGAACAACTTCAGTAGTTGATTTGACAGAATCAACGATCAATGCAAACAAACGATTCTTTGATAAAGCAGAAGATGTACCAACAAAAGCTGTTTCAATGGGAATTGGCTCGATTATGAAAAGTAAAGAAATCGTCTTGATGGCGTTTGGCGAAAGCAAAGCTGATGCAATCAAAGGGATGATTGAAGGACCTGTAACGAATCATTTACCAGCAAGTGTATTGCAAAACCACGACAATGTCGTTGTGATCATCGATGAAGAAGCAGCAAGTAAATTGTAATTTTCAAAAGAGGCTGGGACAGAAGCGTTTAACTCCAAGAAATAAGAAGGAATTCACGAAAATTGCTTTTCAAATTTTTGTGAATTTCAGCTTATTTCCGAAGGAGTTGCTTCTGCTTCCGCCGTTTACACATGTTTAGAGCGTGAGACAAAAGTTTTTCTTTACTTTTGTCCCACGCTCTTTTTCGTAAGAGGTAAAAATTGCACTTTTTTTGTCTGCTCCTTTCAGACATGATATATTGGACTGGAGGGTGTTTAGATGAATGATATGGTATTGACAATTCCAGAGATTATTTTACGTTTAGGGATCGCTATGCTATTTGGCGGAGCAATCGGTTTTGAGCGACAATATAAAAATCGTCCAGCAGGGATGCGTACACATATTTTAGTTTGTATGGGAGCATGTATCATTGCATTGATACAAGTCGAGATCGCTAGTGGAGCATTAAGAGATGCTTTAGCGTATCCACAGCTTGCTGGAACGATCCGTTCAGATGAAGCAAGGCTGATTGCTCAAGTAGTAAGTGGCGTCGGTTTCTTAGGTGCTGGAACGATCATCGTCACGAAACAATCGGTGACGGGACTTACGACTGCCGCTTCTTTATGGGCTATTGCCGGATTAGGGATCGCCATCGGCATGGGTTACTATTCCATTGCGATCATCAGTTTTATCGGGATTGCTATTGCACTCACAGTAGTGAAACGCGTGATTCACGTACCTACGACTAAAAAGTTAGAAATCCAATTTATCCATAGAAAAGAAACCAAAGATTTTCTTACCGATTATTTTGAAGAGAAAAATATCGTGATCGAAGATGTGAATTTTGATGTGAAATTCGTTGATGACTATCGTGTATATAAAAATATATATACGATCGATCTTCCTAAAGGACTCACTTATGCCGATGTGATCGAAGAGTTGTCTGTACACAAAAATATCACAAAGCTGCATTTAGTCAGTATTGCGCAATAAACGATCTGCCCAAAACGATTTTTATTTTGGGCGGATCGTGTTTTTTTTGAAGTACTCTTCTGATCAGTAAAATACCTTTCCTTTTTTATTTTGTTTTTTTTAAGCAAATGAAAATCTCAGCGCGTAATTCTTTGTTAAATGATAGAATAGAAGTATCAAAGGAACTTGGAGGAGATGTATGCAATCACGTTTTAAACAATCAAAATTATTTTTCTGGACAGTGGAGCTAGTACTCACGATCGTCGGCGTGTATTTCATTTTACAAATGCCGAATATTTTTAGTCCAATATTGAAAATGCTTTCGGCTATTTTTTTGCCGTTGCTTGTTGCTGGTTTTATCTATTATATGTTCGATCCAATCGTTGTTTTTCTCGAAAAGCATCGGATTCCGAGAGTGTTTGGATTTTTATTGACATTTTTGGTCGTAATCATTTTAGTTGTTTTGACTGTCATGAATGTAGTGCCTCAGTTAGTGGAGCAGACGATTCAATTGACTCAGAGCCTGCCAATCTATGCAGATGAAACAAGCAAATGGTTAAATGAATTGGCGCAGCGAGAAGAGTTTAAAAATTTCAATTTGGAAGAACAATTAGCATCAGCGAATTTATCTCTCAGTAATTTGTTCAATATCATATTGGTCAGTTTATCTGCAAGTGTCACTAAAATCATTTCATTCATGATGCAATTTTTTATTTTGTTATTTACCGTTCCATTTATTTTGCTGTTTATGTTCAAGGATGGACACAAATTTATTGATGCGTTGTCTCATTTCTTTCCGAAAGCGATTCGTAAAGAGTTGCGCCAAACAGTGAAAGAATTAAATGAAACATTGTCTGCCTATATCAGCAGTACGATCTTAGATGCTTTGATTATTGGTGTGATGAGCTTTTTGGCAATGAGAATATTCAATCAGCCTTATAGCTTATTGCTTGCGGTCATTTGCGGCATCACGAATATTATCCCATATGTCGGCCCTTTTATTGGAGCAGTACCAGCAATCATTGTCGGTTTGTTTATCTCTCCATTTCAAGCTTTGTACATGGCGTTGTCGATTTTAGTGATCCAACAATTAGATGGAAATTTGATCAAGCCGTTGTTGTTTGGGAAATCAATGAATATCCATCCACTGACGATCATCTTGGTATTGATTGGAGCAGGAAGTGTCGCAGGAATATTAGGCATGCTGATTTGTATACCTGTATATGCAGTGATTAAGACGATAATATTAAATATTCGGAAAATCTATTTATTGAGAAGAATGGAACATGTTTCTGAAAAGTTAGATAGTCCAAAAGTGCTGGAAGAAACAAGTGAATAAGCCTATTTAAAAAGGGATCTTAGCGTTCATTTTATTTAGATGTACGTTGAGATTCTTATTTATATGATCCAGTTGATGCTTTTTTATAACCTAACCGATCCGTCCTAGTTAGGGTGGACGAATTAGCAAATCATAGGGTAAATATTGTTTACTGGAAATGGCTCAAAGGTATATTAGATTTCTTTCATTTTAGATAGAGTAAGTAAAACGAAGAAATCACAAGAAATGCTTCCCCAAAAAACAATACTAAGTGTGCTAACATATTAAGTTTTGACTATTCTGCTTTCTCACTCATTTCATTTTCATCTCACTCAGAAGTCTCTCCTGAAACCGATTTTCTACCATGGTATCCTAAAGAAAAAGAATTCGGAGGGTTGTCATGAATCAATTAAAACAAAATTTATTTTTGACGCGGCGTGATTTCGAAGAAGCACTAGAAGAGATGATTCTGCCTTTAAAACAGGAACTATTCAATAGTGAAAAACCAGGAGTACGTCTAGGGAGTAGCGGCGCTGTTTATGACGAGAAGAGAGCAGAGATGGAGGCATTTATTCGTCCATTATGGGGACTGGCACCTTATTGGATGAATAATGGGACGAAAGATGAGTTGAAAGACGTCTATCGAAAGAAAATCTTGAAAGGGATGAATCCAAAAGATTCATTTTATTGGGGAGATATTAACGATTATGATCAATATATCGTAGAAATGGCAGCGTTATCTTTGAATCTGTTATTGAATCGAAACTATTTCTTTGATGAACTGTCAGGCACTTCCAAACAACAGTTGATTCATTGGCTAAAACAAGCCTTAGATAAAAAAATACCTAAAAATAATTGGACATTTTTCAAAATTTTGATCCGAATCGCTTTAAAACATTGTGGTGAATCATTAGATAAAGAAAAAATAGAAGCAGAATTACGCTTTATTGATACGATGTATGTAGGAAAAGGCTGGTATATCGACGGTAAATCTTCGCAAAAAGATTACTATGTTCCTTTTGCTTTTCATTATTATGGATTGATTTTTGCCAAGTTAATGAAAGACGACTTTCCTGAATGGTCAGAAAAATTCATCTATCGTGCAAAAGAGTTTACGAAGGACTATATTTATTATTTCGATTCCGACGGAGAAGCGTTACCTTATGGACGAAGTCTCATCTATCGATTTGCACAAGGTGCTTTTTTTTCTGCATTGATTTTTGCAGAAGTGGAAGCAATCCCTTGGGGTCAGATAAAGACGCTTCTTTCCAACCATATGAAGCAGTGGATGACACATGATATCTTTACTTATGACGGACGGCTATCCATTGGGTATCATTATGAGAACCTTGTGATGGCAGAAGGCTATAACGCACCGGGGTCTCCCTATTGGGCATTAAAAGTATTTTTATTACTAGCAACAAAAAAAGAACATCCGTATTGGAAAGCCAAACCTGAACCAGTCAATACCAAAGAGAAAAGATTGATTGATAATGGAAATATGCTTTTGTGTCAGGCAAAAGAAGGAAAACATGTACTTGGTTATCCATATGGTTTGATGATCGATGGCCAAGCGCATGCCCCAGCGAAGTATAGTAAGTTTGTCTACTCTACTAAATTTGGCTTTAGTGTGCCAAAAGCGGGAATCACATATGAAGAAGGGGCATTTGATAATACATTAGCTCTTTCAAGAGACGGTGAATATTTCAGGACAAAGAAAAAGGTACGAAGTAGTGGAGCAACAGAGACTTCTGTTATGTATGAATGGCAACCATTCCAAGACGTGCTGATCCAAACAGAAATTTACCCATTTGGTGAATGGCATGTTCGATTCCATGAGATATATACGACGATTCCTTTAGAGATAAGAGAAGGCGGATTTAGTCTTTTGGTAAAAGAACCAGAAATAACTTTGTCGAAAGACTGTGCAAAAATAAAAGAAACGCATGTGTCTCAAATCATTGCAATCGAGGGGTATGAAGAAGCAGGGATTCAGGTGCTAGAACCAAATACTTCTGTATTCTTTCCAAGAACCAATCTTCCCTATTTGAAAAAGAAAATCGAACCTGGTACCCATCGCTTTATTTGTTTAGTTGGCGGAATAATAAATGGAGGAGAAAAAAATGATCCAAATTGATCTAAAAAATAAAAATAATCAAGTAGTTATTGGCAAAATCGATCACGAGAAAAAAGAAACCGCATTTTCTGCAAATGGAGAAGAAATAGCAGTGTGAGCAATCAAAAATCACACATATGAAGTAGGAGACAAACTGGTCATAACGAAAGAGAAAAATGATCACTATTTTGTTGTGCAATTAGATGAAACATTGGCACCAACACTTCTTTATATTCCAGAGAAGAAATGGGAATATGTGATTCCGCTAGAAGAAACGAAATCTTCAGTAGAGACGGGATTTCGTTCAAAAAGACATCACATATATGTTCGTAAAGCCTATGATTTTGAAGTGGAAAGCTATCGGAATGTATCTACAAACCCTCATGATCAAAAATTGATCAGTGGAGCATATCCACATGCATATGCTAATGTAGAGACGACAAATGATGTGACTTTTTTTGCTAAAAATGCGATTGACGGAAAGTTTGGTAATCGCTCACATGGATCCTATCCATTTACTTCTTGGGGAATCAATCAGCAAAAAGATGCAACTTTGACGATCGACTTTGGACGCTCAATCCAAACCGATCGAGTAAATCTTTTGTTTCGAGGAGATTATCCACATGATAGCTATTGGACAGAAGTTTCTATTTGTTTTTCTGATGGAGAAACAATAAAAGTAGCAACAACAGATACGCTTGAATTTCAATCGTTTTACTTTCCCGAAAAAATGACGAGTTCAGTTACTTTGAAAAATTTGAAAAAAGCAGAAGATACGTCACCATTCCCAGCATTAACACAAATTGAGATTTTCGGACGAGAAGTAATCACTTGTACTTGATTAAGAGAAATAATGATAGAAAAGCTATTCACTATAAAAGGGAATCCGTTTTGAAAATCGAACAATGATTTTCGTAGGACTCCCTTTTTGTATAAGCTAATTTACAGGATGATTATTTTGGATCGTTCATGACAAATCTTTTTTTATTGGTTGATCTGAAAAAATCAATGTATCAATCGATATACCTTCTGTTTCAAAAATAACCACTTCATTTCTGCCTTTTTTTAGTACATCTTTTGGACAATATAGTGATAAAACAGGCCCATGATTCCAGTACCTCCCGAGATTGAATCCGTTGACGATGACGACTCCCTTACCATATAAAGAACAATCGATATAAGTATCTGCTTCTTCAGCAAGATCAAATTCAAATTGATAAAAAGAAGGCTGTGATGGGTCTTTGCCAGCGGAATAGTCGATTTTATCTAGTTGAGCTTGTTCGAAAGTCAACGGGTAATGGCGGTATCCAAGATGGAAATGGATATCTTGCATGACACCATTGCGAATCCCTTTTGATTGGGAGGGACTATTCAATTTTGCACCGTAATTGACTCTTCCTAAATTCTCAACTAGAACATCTAATGCGATAGTGGGCTGATTTTTTTGTCCTTCAATCATCATTTCATCACCTAGTGTTTCTTGTGTTTGCGTTTGATCGTATTTGCCGTCAATATATATTTGTGCACGATCGTTTGTTTCGATTAAACGTAGTTTATTTTTATGTCCGTAATTTTTTAAGGTAAGTGAATATAATAAATAGCCGTAGCCATTGCTTGCTTGTTCCATTGTCAAAGGGTAATCTGTTTTGATTTCTTCACAGATCTGTTCTTTTATATGAAATAGAGAAACGCTTCTATTTACCGGATAAGTCCCTAGATTTTTTAACGTTTTTGTTCGGGGCTCTGCTTGCCAAACAGATGGACAAACTTCTTTGATGACCCTTTGAACTGCATAATATTTCTCAGTAGGTTGTCCAGCTTCGTTTAATAGTGCATCGTAATCATAGCTTGTGATTTGCGGAAGATCTGTATTGCCTCGAGCAGAACACCCATTATAAAAACCAAAATTTGTTCCCCCGTGGAACATATAAAGATTCAAGGAACCAATTTCTAACATCTTTTTTACTTCAGTTGCTAATTCTTCGGGATCACGTGTAATGATAGGTTCTCCCCATCGATTAAACCATCCATCCCAATACTCCATACACATGATCGGCCAATTTTTTTGATGATTCTGCATAAATTCTTTTAAGACCTGCGCATTTTCTTTTGAGTGGCTTCCAAAATTACCAGTCACAAAAATGTCTTCATCAATTAATGTACCAGCATCTAACACCTCTAGCCAAGCACCATCGGAGGTAAATAAAGGAACATTAATCGAATGTGCAAGCATCAATTCTTTTGTTTGGCGTAAATAAGATTTTTCCATTCCGTAAGAACCGTATTCATTTTCGAGCTGCATCATGATGACTGGACCACCTTGTGTGATCTGAAGAGGTGCAAGTTTTGGTAGAAGTACTTGATAATAATTTTTCAATTTTTCCATAAATCGAGGATCGGTAGAACGTACTCTTATATCAGGTTCTTTCAACAACCAAGCAGGTAATCCACCAAATTCCCATTCAGCGCAAATGTAGGCGCAAGGACGTAAAATTACCATCAAGTCTAATTCTTGAGCAATTTTTACAAATTGAACGACATCTTTGAATCCGGAAAAATCAAAGGAACCTTCTTGTGGTTCGTGAAGATTCCACGGAATATAAGTTTCAACCGTATTTGCTCCTAGTGCTTTTAAATTATATAAACTGTGCTCCCATTGAGAAGGGGGTATTCTGAAATAATGGATTGCCCCACTAATGATTTTTGTAGGAATACCGTCGACTAAAAATTCGTCTTTTATTTTAAATGTTTGCATGTCTATTCATTCTCCTTACCAGTAAGTGTTCCATTCAGGTTTTGCTAAACGCATAAGCGCTTCTAAATAAAAGTAGTCGCCCCATAGATTTGGCTCATCGACTCCTTTTCCTTCCGCATGAGCATAAACGCCATGTAAAAGAATTCCTTCATTTTCTGGATCATTTTTAGCAGTATAGTGTGTTCCTAATTGATAAATCATTCCTTTTGCTATTTCTTTTGCTTCAGGATACGCTTCCATTTTTTCTGCTTCTAATAATCCACATGCAGCAATCGCTAGAGAAGAACTGTCTTTATCTGATGGAAAATCATCATTGAAATCAAAATCCCAGTAAGGTACAAGATCTTGAGGTAAATGTTCTAAGAAAACATCGACGATTGCTTTGTAGTTCAACGGAAAAGGAACAGAATGCAAGTATCGCTCGTTTAGTGGAATCCCTAAAATCGCCCAACTTTGCCCTCTAGCCCAGATCGACTCATCACTATGACCTTGATGCGTTGCACCATGTGTTGGAACTCCTGTGTTTGAGTCAAAGTAATAGGTATGGAAAGTCGTGGCATCTTCACGAATCACGGTATGCAACAATGTCTGGTAATGCTTGAAAGCCACTTCTTTATAATGTGGGTCATTAGAAAGCGTACATGCTTGGAACAACAAAGGAAGGTTGATCAAAGAATCAATAATCAAACGGTATTCGAGAGGATCACCGGATGCTCCCCAAGCTTGAATAAAATTCCCTTTGTTCTGAAATCTTGCCACTAAAATATTTGCAGCTTGTAAGAGCGATTCTTTACACAACTGACTATCCACGACTTTATACCCGGCTCCAGCGGATAAACTATAAAGAAAACCGATATCATGATGATCAAGGACGAAGTGTTGGTCTAAGCGTTTTTGAAAGCTATGGATATTTTCCATTGCACGTACTAGAAATTTCTCTTCTTTTGTCCATTCATAAGATAACCAAAGCATTCCCGTCCAAAAACCATTTGTCCAATCATCATTTTTTTTGATTCGATATTTTCCGTTTGTTGCACAAGCTGAAGGGAAATCTAACCCGAAACGAACCATATTTTTTTTGATACGCATCATGCACCATTCAAATTGTTCATCCAACCAATTTTTATCTACAAATGTTCCCAATTCAATCAACATTTCCTTTTTTTGTTGAATATTCATAGCTACCTCCTCTTAAAATGTTAACATATTAACTTAAAAGTAGTATAACGTATTTAGAAAAAAAAAGCGAGTATTCAAGAGGATTTAAAAAAGTTTATTAGATGAGAGCAAACAAAAAAGTGAAAGCTATTCCGCTTCCACTTCAATTTTTGTTTTAAAATATTTCCAATGTTTATAACTGATGATATATTCTGCCACACTTTGATCTGCTAAGTAAGAGTGTTTGATTTGTTGTACAACAGGTTCTCGGAAACTTAGATTCAATAGATTAAGTAGTTCTGCATGCTCTGGGAAAACAATTTCATTTGTTTCCACAGAAGCAAGGGAAAAAAGATCAATCCCAAAATCTTTACGAACTTTTTCGTATATACTTGAATAGACAGAAATATCTTTTGCTATTGGTTCTTTCACTAATTTTTTTGGTAAGTGAGTGATGTGGACCAAAAAGGGTGTGTCTTCAAAGAAACGAACACGTTTAATTTTATAGTAAGAAGCATTTGCTGGTAAGCCCAATTCCTTCAAAATATCCATTTCATTTTCTTCCTCAATCGAGAGTACTTTAACTTTTTCTTTATCTAAAGAATGTAGTTCGATATCAGAGAATTTCACACTTTGAGAAACTTTTGATTTTGAAACGAATGTTCCTTTTCCTTGGATACGATAGAGATAGCCTGCAGCAGTTAGTTCATTGAGAGCCTTGACTGCAGTAATTGAACTAACAGAATATTTCCGTTTGATATCTGCTTCTGAGTAAAATTTATCACCAGGAATAAAGTGGTGGTTTTTGATTTCTTCAAGTAAGTCTTGCTTGATTTGCTCGTATTTAGGAATCATACTAGAAGTCTTCCTTTCTTTCATCATCATTATCTAATAGGATAACATGTTAACATATCCAAATCAATTAAAACCCATGAAGTCTGCTATTGCAGAAGTAAATAAAATTATGACGGTAGATGAATTTAGTGGAACTTTATAAAAATAATAGAAGTAAAATTGGGATAAAACATCACACTCTAGAAAGCGGATACAAAAATGTCTGATGCAATGGACAAATTTCAGTGAAACAGATGGAGTAAAAATGGTTATGATAAAGATGCAAAGGGGGAAGGATCATGACTAGTCAAATGAATCGAGAAAATAAATTAGTGCTACTATTGTCAAAACAAAATCATTACATGACTTCAGAAGAATTAGCTGATTTATTAGATACCTCGACTAAAACGGTCTACCGCTTAGTAAAAAAAATAAATACAGAATTTCAAAATGGTCACTTGATTTTATCAGAAAAGGGGAAAGGGTATAAATTAGACTACGAAAAATTTATTGAACGAAACAAAGAAACAAATAATCTATCAATTAGTCTATCGCCAAATGAACGTCAGAATCGTGTAATTGAGGAACTTTTACTGTCTTCACCAAGAGCAATCAGGATATCTGAGCTTTTTAATGCCTACGAGGTGGGTGATTCGGCAATTTCCAATGATGAGAAAAGTATCGCACAAAAGTTGAGGAAGTTTGATCTTCAATTGATTCGAAAAAATCGGACATTAGCCATCAAAGGTTTAGAAGAAGATATACGTAGAGGGCTTGCAGAAGTTATTTGGCGCATGAATATCCTTGATATCGATGAAATAAATGCTTCGAAAACGTTCAACTTCAATCGTTACGATGTCTTGTTCGTTTCAGATCAATTAAAGCTAATCGAAAAAATATTAGAAGGTGGACTTCCTTATCCTTACAATGTCAATATTTTTTCACATCTGTATATCTTGATCAGTCGCTCAAGGAAAAGGAGTGCTCCCGCCAGAGAAGAGGAACTAACCACGGAACAAATTGAATTCTTTGAAAAAGATAACCAAATTAAAAAAACGGCCGAAATCGTTATACAAAATGTTGAAAAATATCTTACAACTTCGTTATCTGTGAATGAATCTTACTATCTCTATCAGTATCTAGTTTCCTCAAGAATGGAAAAAACAACAAAAGAAATAAAAAAATTTCCAGAAGAGGTAGAAAAAATCACTACTTACTATTTAACAGAAGTAGGAAAACGAATCAATATGAAAGTGACAAATGAAAGTATTTTTATTGATCTAGCCAATCATATCAAACCAATGATCAATCGCTTAAAAAACCGTATCCACGTAAAAAATGGCTTGTTGGACCAAATTCAGCTGACCTATGAAAAAATCTATAACAGTGTGTCTGAAGTATCTAAAGAAGTCAGTCAGCACTTCAAATTACCTCTAATCAATGCAGATGAGATTGGCTTCATAACGTTGTATTTCGCACGGATGTTAGAAACACAACAATTACCGATTCAAACTTTGATTATGTGTACGACAGGTATTGGAACTTCTGAATTGCTGAAAGCAAAAATCATCAAAAAATTTCCAGATTTAAATATAGTAGATGTCATTGCGACAAAAAACTATCGTACGGCTTTAGAAAAAAATCCGAACATCGAATTGATTTTGACAACTGTTGGAATCCACTCACGATTAGGAGTCCATACATTACTTGTTAGTGCGATGCTAACAGCAGATGATCAATCACGAATCCAGAAAAAGATTGGGGAAATCTATAATGAAAGATGAGTTCATCGAAAGAATCGAAGTATCCGTTACTTCTCAACGAGAGACATATCATTGGTTAGCAAGTTCACTTTATCCTGGAGAAGAAGAGAAAATAAGTATATTGATGGAAGCTTTTCTTATGCGTGAACAAAATGGAAATATTCAAATCGAAGAGGGGATCATTCTTCCTCATATTGAACATGAGTTGATTACTGAATCAAAAATCATCATTTTGTATCCCCAAAAAACCAGTATTCAATGGAACGAAGCAATCGAACAAGTCGATTTGATTCTTTTTGTATTGCTTTCGCCAAACGAAACTACGGAAAAAAAGAAGAAAATAGCGAATTTCATGAGATGTTTAGCGGACGAAAGATTTATTCAAACATTAAAGAAAAGAAAATAAGGAGAGACAAAAGATGAAAATTGTAGGTGTAGCCGCATGTACAGTTGGGATTGCCCATACGTATATTGCACAAGAAAAATTAGAAAATGCAGCCAAAAAAGCAGGATACGAGATGCACATCGAAACGCAAGGAACGATTGGTATCGAAAATGAATTAACCCCAGAACAAATAAAAGAAGCAGATCTCGTGATTCTGGCAATTGATGTAAAAATAAGTGGCAGAGAAAGATTTGAAGGAAAACGTATCATTCAAGTACCGACAGAAATCGCCATCAAATCACCCAATAAACTAATCGAAAAAGGCGTTGAAGTCGTAAAACAAGCGTGAAGGAGTGGAAATGCCATGGAAGTAACAAACATCATCGATCCGAATACGATCAAAACAAACTTAGCAGGAACGACAAAAGAAGAAGTACTTGAAGAATTAGCAACTATATTGTTGGAAAATGCGTATATCACCGATGTAAAAGAATTTATGAAAGATATATATGCTCGTGAGAAAGAAGGGCAGACAGGTATTGGGAACTACATTGCAATTCCTCATGGAAAAAGTGCATCTGTCAAAAAGATCGGGGTAGCAATTGGAGTGACAGCTCGAGAAATCCCTTGGGAAACATTAGATGGTAAAGGGGTAAAAGGAATTATTTTGTTTGCTGTGGGTAATGATAATGAAGGGGCTAAAACTCACTTGAAGTTGTTATCTTTATTTGCAAGGAAACTAGGAAATGATGAAGTTGTTGAGCAATTGATTAAAGCAAAAGAGACAAAAGAGGTCATCGCAGCATTTGCATCATAAAAAGGAGGAAGAAAACATGAAGATCATAGGAGTAGCCGCATGTACAGTTGGGATTGCCCATACGTATATTGCACAAGAAAAATTAGAAAATGCAGCCAAAAAAGCAGGACACGAGATGCACATCGAAACGCAAGGAACGATTGGTATAGAAAATGAATTAACCTCAGAACAAATAAAAGAAGCAGATCTCGTGATTCTGGCAATTGATGTGAAAATAAGCGGCAGAGAACGATTTGAAGGAAAACGTATCATTCAAGTCCCCACTGAAATAGCCGTAAAGTCACCCAATAAACTGATCGAAAAAGCACAAGAAATAATTGAAAAACAACTTGTTTGATCATAAGGAGGGAAAAAAAGATGGAAAAGATAAAAAAGTTAAATTTAAAGGGACATTTATTGACAGCGATTTCTTATTTGATTCCAATCGTTTGTGGAGCAGGGTTCTTGATTGCTATCGGGATGGCGTTCGGTGGAACAAGTCAAGGAACACTGGTACAAGGTGAATTTTCTTTTTTTGATGCTTTAGCAACAATGGGGGGCGCTGGTTTAGGGTTACTTCCTGTAGTCATCGCAACGGGGATTTCTTATTCTATTGCAGCAAAACCAGGGATTGCTCCAGGGTTCATCATCGGGTTGACAGCGAATGCTATTGGGGCTGGTTTTATTGGGGGGATATTAGGTGGCTATCTTTCTGGATTTCTCGTGTTAGCTATTTTAAACCATGTGAAAGTCCCAAATTGGGCAAAAGGACTGATGCCAACATTGATTATTCCCTTTGTTGCTTCCATCCTAGGTGGGTTAATCATGGTCTATATCATTGGAACCCCTGTTGCCTTGTTTACGTCTATTCTTACGAATTTCTTAGATGGATTAGGTAATTCGTCCTTGTTGATTTTTGGCGGTGTGATCGGCTTACTAAGTGGCGTTGATTATGGTGGGCCAATTAACAAAACGGTTTTTGCTTTTGTTCTCACAATGCAAGCAGAAGGAATCAATGGGCCAATTACAGCCCTCCAATTGGTGAATACGGCGACGCCTATCGGTTTTGGATTAGCTTACTTTGTCGCAAAAATATTTCGGAAAAACATCTATACAAAAGTGGAAGTCGAAACATTGAAATCAGCTGTTCCAATGGGTGTGATCAATATTGTCGAAGGTGTGATCCCACTAGTGATGAATGATATCGTTCGAGGCGTGGTTGCTACGGCCATTGGCGGATTTGCTGGTGGTGCAACGACAATGATCCTAGGCGCCGATGCAACAGTCCCCTTTGGCGGTGTATTGATGATTCCGACGATGTCCAGACCTTGGGCAGGCGTGATAGCAATCTTAGTGAATGTTCTTGTGACAGCCGTTGTTTTGGCAATTATCAAAAAAGATGTGGGGAAAGAAGTCGAATCCGTAGTGGAAAAGGAAGAAGAAGATATTGACTTGGGGGACATTCAGATTTTCTAAATCCTTCATTTAGTCGGGGATTCAAGCATTGATTTTTAAATAAAGGAGTCTTATATATGAGTAAAGTTTTGTTCTCACCGTCTTTAATGACGATGGATCTAGATAAATTTAAAGAACAAATTGAGTTTTTGAATCAGCATGTCGATTCTTATCATATCGATATCATGGATGGACATTATGTACCTAATCTGACACTGTCTCCATGGTTCATTGAGGAAGTACGAAAAATCAGTCATTTACCAATGTCTGCCCATTTAATGGTCACAGACCAAAGTTTTTGGGTGAATCAATTGATTTCACAAAAATGCGAATGGATTTGTATGCATGTCGAATGTTTAGACGGGCTAGCCTTTCGATTGATCGATCAGATCCATGATGCAGGGTTAAAAGCAGGAGTCGTATTAAATCCTGAAACACCTATTGAAACAATGTTCCCTTATATTGATTTAGTGGATAAAATCACCATCATGACAGTCGATCCCGGTTTTGCTGGGCAGCGCTTCATCGAAAGCACATTAGATAAAATCGTTGATTTAAGAAAACTTCGTCAAGAAAAGGGATATCATTATTTGATCGAAATGGACGGATCTTCGAATCGAAAATCATTTAAGCGAATTGATCATGCCGGACCAGATATCTATATCATCGGACGTAGTGGATTATTTGGTTTAGACGAAGACATTGAGACATCATGGGCCATCATGAAAAGAGACTATGAGGAAACAACTGGAAAAAGTATAGAGTAAGGAAATAGTTAAAAAGGTAAGAGGCAAAAGTTTAAGAGCTACTTTTGCCTCTTACCTTTTTTGTATGCTGATCCTTTTCAGATAATTGTACAGAAATAAAAAACATAATATGTTAAGATGTTAGGTTTACGAATGAGATAAACTATGTTATAGTGTGCTTGTACAAAAGATAATATGTTAAGTAAGATTTTATTTTTGGGGAGGAAAAGTGATGCAGAATATTATATTGATTAGTCATGGCAGTATGGCTGAAGGCGTCAAGGCAAGTCTAGAAATGATCGTCGGAAAGCAAGATCATGTTCATGTCGTTGCGTTGACGCCTGATGGGGACAATCGGCAATTCGAAAAAGAATTATTAAAAAAAATGAAAGCCCTTAACGGCTCATCCTTGATTATTGCAGATCTTTTAGGTGGTACGCCATGTAATGTAGCATTAAGCAACTATCTAGAATCAGAAAATGTAGAAATTATTGCAGGGATGTCTTTACCATTAGTCATAGAAGCAACGTTGAATTCAACTGCTACGGTAAAAGAATTGATCCAAGCAGCAACAACTGGCATTGTTGATGTGAAGCAAAAAATGGAACAAACAGAAATCGAAAAAGAACCAAGCCTACCAATGGATAATAGCCAATTGTATGAGGCATATAAAGGAAAAGAAAATATCGTGAATGTCAGGATAGACGAGCGTTTGATTCATGGACAAGTTGCGGGCATCTGGGCGCCCAGTTTGCACACACAGCGAATCATTGTGATCAACGATGAAGCAGCAGCAGATTCGTTACAAAAATCTTCCTTAAGAATGGCAGCGCCTACATCGATGAGACTTTCAGTTTTGCCGGTTGAATCTGCTGCGAAAAATATACGTTCAGGAAAGTATGGAAAACAGCGTCTATTCCTAGTATTCAAAAATCCAACAGATGTCTTACGTTATTTGAAAGCTGGAGGAAAGCTAACACACGTAAATGTTGGAAATATGAGTTATAAAGAGGGGTCAAAAGACATAACCAAAAGTATCAAAGTATTAGAAGAAGAAATTGATGTGTTCGAATCAATTGCAGCAATGGATATAAATGTAACCGCTCAATTGGTACCAAATGATCCAGTTATTGACTTCATGGATAAACTGAGAAATTAAACAAAAATGAGGAGGAAGAAAGTATGCACTTAGCAGCGTATCAAATTATTCTTATTACGGTTTATGCTTTTATTGCAATCAATGATTCGCTTATTTCAAATACATTAACACAACCAGCCATCGCAGGTATGATTTCAGGAATGATCATGGGAGACTTAAAAACAGGATTGATGGTTGGAGGTACATTGCAACTAATGAGACTAGGGATTGCGGCTTTCGGTGGGGCATCAGTTCCTGATTATTTCACAGGAGCCGTCTTGGGAACAGTATTTGCGGTTATCTCTGGGAAAGGTGCAGAGTATGGTATAGGATTGGCTGTTCCAGTATCTTTATTGATGTTGCAACTTGATGTAGTCGCTCGCTTTTGTAATGTTTATCTCTTGCATCGTGTAGATAGAGCAATTGATGATATGAAAATCAATCGTATACCGCGATTAGTCTTATCTGGCTCTTTTCTTTGGGGATTATCACGAGCCATTCCGATTTTATTGATGCTTTTAGTCGGTGATGCTGCTGTTTCAACGATCACAGAAAATACACCAGAATGGTTGATGAATGGACTAAAAACTGCTGGTGGGGTGTTACCAGTCGTTGGTGTGGGAATCTTGTTGCATTACCTTCCAACAAAACAATATATTCCTTATTTACTATTGGGTTTCTTTTTAGCCGCTTATTTACAAGTGCCAATGCTTGGTATCTCAATCGTCGGTGTGATTGCTGCAATTATTGTATTTAAAAAAGATAGTGAAAAAGCAGAACATCCGACAGTGACAGCCACAAATAATGGAACATTTGAAGGAGGATATGATGGGGATGAATAACCAGAAATTAACAAAACAAGAGCTGAATGCGATTAGTTGGCGCTATATTTTAGGAAGTCAGCTGAACTGGAACTATGAACGAATGATGAGTTCTGGCTATTTATATGGGATATTACCAGTATTGAAAAAATTCTATGGTAATGACGAATCACAATTACAGGATATGATGCGTACACATAATCAATTCTTCAATACCAACGCGATTTTCGGAAATTTAATCATGGGGATTGATGTGGCAATCGAAGAAGAAGATGGTTACAAAGCAAAAGACACAATCATTGCCTTAAAAACAGCTTTAATGGGTTCTCTTGCTGGCGTAGGTGATTCATTGTTCCATGTGATTTGGGGAACGATTTTTGGCTCGATTGCAGGAACATTAGCTCAAAGCGGCTCAATTGTTGGGTGTGTGATTTGGGTCATCGCGAATATCGCTTTATTATTTGGACGGGCTGCGTTATTACCATTAGGATACAAACAAGGAGTCAAACTTGTCACAACTTTGAAAAACAAATTATCTGCATTCACTAATGCCGCAACAGTTTTAGGTGTCACGGTAATTGGTGCTTTGATTCCTTCCGTGGTAAAGGCAACGGTCCCATTTGTTTACAAAAAAGATGGTGTGGAATTAGTTATCCAAGATACATTAGACGCTATTTTACCCTCTCTTGTTCCAGTGTTACTTGTTTTATTAACTTATTGGATGTTGGGACAAAAGAAATTAAATTCCACACGAGTAATCTGGATCATTTTGATTCTTTCCATTGCATTAAGTGCGGTTGGTATTTTAGCTTAAAAGGAAAAGTGAGATACGTCCGTTCACACATTTGTCCAAAAAGTAGAGGCTAAGCGGTTTTCTCATTCACTAAGATAAATGTGATTTTAGCCTCTGTATATTCATACAATCTGATGAGAAAGAGGGAGCAAAGATGGAGAAAAAAGGTTTGGGTAAAAGGATTCTTTTGATGAGTATGCTTAGTTTAATTAGTTTATTTGGAATGAGTATATCAACCTTTGCCGAGGAAGATGAATTTCAAAAGATGGAAGAACGATGGAAAAGTCAACTTGTCTTTGAAAAAGAAAGTCCGGAAAATGAGTCATTAAGAGCATATATAGAAACGTTATCAAAAGAAGCGGGAAATTTATATCAAACATTGGATCAATCACCTGACCGGACCTATCTATGGCCACTTGAATCGGGAAATACTTCTTCAGCAGATTTGACGACACAATTTACGAAACTCCAGAAACTTACTTATGCCTATAAAACAAAAGGGACAACACTTTATCAACAGCCAGAGGTTGCTGCAGCAATTAAAGAGGGAATCGATTTTATGATTACCAAAAAAGGATATGATGGGAAAAAGTATTATGGAAATTGGTGGGATTGGCAAATTGGTATCCCACAAAAATTTGTGAATATCCTTCTACTGTTGCACCAAGAGCTATCCAGTGAAAAAATCCAACAATATACAGCTATTTTAAATCAATATGTACCTGATCCATTCCAGCAATTATATACTAAACCACAAGATTCATTTGTAGACCTTGCATTTATCCCTAACTTTTCAACGACTGGTGCCAATCGAACAGACTTATCATTGACTGTTTTAGGAGTAGGTATTTTACAAAAAGATGCCACAAAAATCCATCAAGCAGTGAATGGGCTCAAAGATGTTTTTCAACTCGTGACAAGTGGAGATGGGTTTTACGCAGATGGTTCCTTTATCCAGCATAATGATATTCCTTATACAGGTTCTTACGGGAATGTACTAATCAAAGGAGTCGGACAGATTTTTACGATTGTGGATGGGACTTCTTATACAGCAGCTTCTGATGACATTCACGCTTTCGTAGAAAATGTAGAGAAGGCCTTTATTCCTTTGATTTACCAAGGTGAAATGCTTCCCATGGTGAATGGACGCGCTATTTCACGTGCGCCTTCAAAGACGAAGGTAGGATACGGGTCTTCAACGATGTATAATTTATTGATTGTTTCAAAATTTGCACCAGAAGATAAGCAAAAGGAACTAAAAGAAGCAGTCAAATATTGGATGCAATTGAACCCTTCGTATTATATAACGAATGTAAGAGATTATAATGATCTGGTCATGACACTATCCTTATTAGAAGACCAGACGATTTTAGGGAAGGATTTACCATTCATAGGGACAAAAATGTATCATAAAATGGATCGTTTTGTTCAGCGTACCAGTAAGTATATGGTAGGAATCAGTATGTATTCGAACCGTATCTCTTCTTTTGAAGCAGGAAATAAAGAAAACAAACGTGGCTGGCATACATCGGATGGGATGGTCTACTTATATAATGAGGATGATGTACAATTCGGTAAAAGCTATTGGCCGACTGTCGATCCTTATCGATTGCCAGGAACAACGGTCGATACAGTCCCTTTAAAAGATGAAATCTCTTCTTTTACGACTGTGCGATCAAATGAGAAAGCCGTTGGCGGTGTATCAAATGAAGGTCAGGCAGTGGTAGGTATGGCTCTAAATAAAACTGGAACAAAGAATAATGGGGCAATTTTGCCAATGGATGTCAAAGGGAAAAAATCGTGGTTTGTGCTTGACGATCAATTGATTGCGCTTGGTTCGGGAATTACCGGTAACACAAATGCGTCGATTGAAACGGTTATAGATAATCGTTTATTAAACGATCAGTTTACTTATAAAGTTGTAACAGAAACAGGAGAAGTTACCCAGCCAACCGAACAAAGTGAAAAAGAATGGTTATTGTTACAATCAAGTCAACCAGAAACATCGATCGGTTATTATTTTCCTGAGAAAGAAACAGTAAAAGTGATGAGTGAAGAACGGCAAGGTACTTATAGGGAAATCAATGAATCATTTCCTAGTGATGAAGTTTATCATGGAAGTTATCGGAAGTTTTTGATCAATCATGGAAAACATCCAATCAATGAAGCTTATGCATATGTGATATTACCAGGAGTGAACGAAAAAGGATTAAAAGAATATGCAGAAAAAGAACCAGTTACTATTCTTCAAAATACTCCAAAAATTCAAGCAGTAAAAGTAAAAGAATCCGGTTATTTGGGTATCAATTTTTGGGATAATACTGGTGGAGAATTAGATGGATTAAAAACAGATAAACCACTTTCTGTATTAAAGAAAATAAACGAACAAGAAAAAAGTTATACGTTTGCTGATCTTGCTCATACAAAGACGAAAATAACGATTGAATTACCAAATGATTTTGAAGCTATTCGAAGCATGAGTGAAGGAATTACCTATGATGAGCAGATGGGTCGCTTTACTATTGATTTTTCGCAAACATCGGATACACAAAAACAAATTGTCGTGGAATAAAAAAGCGCACAAGAATAGAATATTCTTGTGCGTAATTTTTTTCCTTATTCCAATCCAATCAAATAATCGTCATCTTTCATCGCTTCTACATGACCTAACAAATAGCCGTTTCCGACTTGTGAGAAGAAGTCATGGTTGCTTGTGCCTGTTGAAATCCCGTTCATTACGATTGGGTTGACATCATTGGCAGTATCTGGGAAGAGTGGATCCATCCCTAGGTTCATCAATGCTTTGTTGGCATTATAGCGTAGGAATGTTTTGACTTCTTCTGTCCAACCGATTGGATCGTATAATTCTTCTGTATAACGTTCTTCGTTTTCATAAAGCTCATAAAGAAGATTGTACATCCAGTCTTTCAACGTTTCTTGTTCTGCTTCAGGCAATTCGTTGAAACCTAATTGGAATTTGTAACCGATGTAGGTTCCATGTACCGATTCATCTCGGATGATTAGTTTGATGATCTCTGCTACGTTTGCCAATTTGTTGTTTCCTAAATAATAAAGTGGAGTATAAAAACCTGAATAGAACAAGAATGTTTCTAAAAAGACGCTGGCAATTTTCTTTTCTAGCGGTGTACCGTGTTTGTAGATTTCATTGATACGCTCAGCTTTTTTTTGCAGATAAGGATTCGTATTCGTCCAGTCAAAAATTTCTTCGATTTCTTTTTTCGTGTTCAGTGTACTAAAAATAGAAGAATAACTTTTGGCATGAACGGATTCCATGAATTGGATATTGTTCAAAACGGCTTCTTCATGGGGAGTGCGGACATCTTTACGCAACTGATCCATGCCGCTTTCAGATTGGACAGTATCCAGCAGTGTCAAACCGCCGAATACATGTCCTACTGTATCTTTTTCCAATTGAGACAATGTGCGCCAATCATCTAGGTCATTTGAAAGTGGGATACGTGTATCTAGCCAAAATTGCTCCGTCAGCTTCTCCCAAGTGGATTTATCAATGATATCTTCAATTTCATTCCAGTTTATTGCTTCATAATATGTTTCTGACATGAGAATGCTCCTTTAATTAAAATATGAATAAGCGAATCTATCTATGATATTAGATCACGCAGCTTTCACATTGATTGCTTCCGATTTCTTCTGCATCATCAGTAAAGGTACGTACATAATAAATGGATTTGATTCCTTTATGGAAAGCGTAATGTCTTAAAATATTCAAATCACGTGTCGTTTGCTTCGTTGTTGTCTTCCATTCATAAATACCTTCTGGGATTTCAGAACGCATGAATAAAGTCAAACTCATGCCTTGATCGACGTGTTGTTGTGCCGTTGCATAAACATCGATCACTTTACGCATGTCCATATCATAAGCAGAAGTGTAATATGGAATCGTCTCATTGGATAAATAAGGCGCTGGGTAATAAATTTTACCGATTTTCTTCTCTTGGCGTTCTTCGATCATGCGAGTGATAGGATGAATGCTTGCACTCGTATCATTGATATATGAAATTGAGCCATTTGGTGCTACTGCCAAGCGATTTTGGTGATATAGCCCATCTTTCATTACTGCTTGTTTCAAGGCATTCCAATCTTCAGCAGTTGGAATAAAAATCCCTTCAAACAATGCTTTGACTTTTTCTGATTTTGGCTGGAATTCTCCAGTTACGTATTTTTCGAAATAAGTGCCGTCAGCATAAGCTGATTTTTCAAAATTATGGAAAACTTGTTTTCTTTCACGAGCGATATTGTTGCTTTCAACAAGTGTCCAATAATTCAACAGCATGAAGTAAATATTTGTAAAGTCTAATGAATCCTCTGAGCCATATTCCATTTGTTCTTTTGCAAGATAAGTGTGTAGACCCATGGCACCTAATCCAATCGTATGATTCAGATTATTTCCGTTTTGGATCGGTGGTACGACATCGATATCAGATGCATCTGTAATAAATGTCAATGCACGAGTCATCGTACGCACAGATTGACCAAAGTTAGGGCTTTGCATCAAATTCACGATATTTGTCGAACCTAAGTTACATGAGATATCTGTTCCTAATACTTCATACTCCTGTTTGCCGTTGATCACAGAAGGCGTTTGAACTTGTAAAATCTCTGAACATAAATTACTCATGATAATCTTACCGTCGATTGGATTCTCGCGGTTCGCTGTATCAATATTGATTACGTAAGGATAGCCAGATTCTTGTTGTAATTTTGAGATTTCATTTTCAAGATCACGCGCTTTGATTTTTTGTTTGCGAATGTTTGGATTTGCAACTAGATGATCATACTCAGCTGTAATATCTACATAAGAGAATGGGACACCATATTCTTTTTCGACACTATATGGACTAAATAAATACATATCTTCGTTTTTGCGTGTCAATTCATAAAATTTATCAGGTACGATCACACCAAGAGAAAGAGTTTTTACGCGAATCTTTTCATCTGCATTTTCTTTTTTTGCTGAAAGGAAAGCAATAATGTCTGGATGGAACACATTCAAATAAACCACACCAGCTCCTTGACGCTGACCTAATTGATTAGAATAGCTGAAACTATCTTCGAATAATTTCATGACTGGAACGACACCACTCGCAGCACCCTCGTATCCTTTGATAGGAGCGCCGGCTTCACGAAGATTTGATAAAGTAATCCCCACGCCGCCACCAATACGGGACAATTGCAAAGCAGAGTTGATTGAGCGCCCGATAGAGTTCATATCGTCAGTGACTTGAGTCAAGAAACAAGACACCAATTCGCCCCGACGTTTACGTCCAGCATTCAAGAAAGAAGGTGTAGCTGGCTGATAACGTTGATGGATCATTTCATCTGCAAGAGCAAGTGCTAATTCTTCATCGCCGTTTGCAAAGTAAAGCGCATTGAAGGCTACTCGATCTTCATAAGTTTCCAGATAAGCGGAACCGTCGTTGGTTTTCAACGCATATTGAGAATAAAATTTGTAAGCAGCCATAAAAGATTTGAAAGAAAAATGTTGTTCGTCCAAAAATTGATATAGCTTTTCAATAAATGATGGTGAATATAATTGGATGAATTCTGCTTCTATATATTCTTGATCGATCAAGTAATTGATTTTTTCCATAATAGATGAAAAAGTCATCGTATTTGGTTTGACATTTTCTTCAAAAAAGGCAGCCAAAGCTTCTTTATCCTTATTCAAAGGGATTTGACCATTGACTGGTCGATTGATTTCATTATTCAGCTTGAAATAACTGACATCTTGTAAATTTTTAAGACTCATACGTACGCCCAACCTTCATTTCGTATTTGATGATGCTTGATTGCAAATCATTGCATTGTTTTTAAGCTTTAAAAAAGGATTTGGAAGTTTGCGACAAAAACTGGTGCTGTCTCAAGCCCTTCAAATCCATGTAACTTGTTTTGATTCTTTTAGTCATGTTAGCTGGCAAGTTTACGCAACTGATCAGGACGGAATCCGATAACTGTTTCTGCATCGGAAGTAATGACAGGAACACTTTGGAATCCTTGTGCTTTCAACCAGTCTACTGCTTCCGGTTGTTCATCGATATTGACTTCTTCAAAAGCGATTTGATTTTCTGTTAAAAAACGTTTGACCATCTTGCATTGCATGCAATTATTTTTAGAAAAGATTTTTACGTTCATGATGAGTGCCTCCTCTAAACACATTCTTATTATCTATAATAGATAGTATAAAACTCTTAGTAAAAAAGTCAAACAACAAACACTACATATTGTGTTGTGGAAACTGTGGAATACTAAGTTTTGTGTTTTTGAAAAAAGAGCTGAAAACAAGTATCGTGTGGGAAAATAGCAAATCTAATAGAGAAAAAATTGTGGAAAACTATGAAGAAATATTTTTTTCTCATTTTTATCTATCAATAATAAAGAATCGCTCATAATATCACAAGTGTAATTGACATTCTCAATTACCGAGAGTATTCTATGTGAGAATGATTCTCATTTATTTGCGTAATACGTAAGAAAACTAGAACATATAATGAATGATTTCAATACATGATTTATTTCACAAGAGAGGAATCAATATGCAGACCTTAGCTCAGGCAAAGCAAAACATCGTTTATCAAGTCGAACGAATCGAAACAGAAGAAAAAACAAAACGCCATTTGCAAAATATTGGGGTCGTTGCCGGAAGTAAAATCGTCGTCGTCAATTTATCAGGCAACAATGCCATTTTACTGGTAAAAAGTCATCGAGTGGCAGTAAGTCGGGAAATACTAAGTCAGATCTTTGTCAATAAAAAGACTGCTTCCTCTGAAAGCTGGACCTCTCTTGATCAATTAAAAGCAGGAGAGACTGGGATCGTCGTAGCCATCCACGGACAAGGCGCAGTGAAGCGGCGGTTGATGGATATGGGATTGACGCGAAATGTAAAAATAGTCATCCGAAAACTAGCCCCTCTAGGAGATCCAATCGAACTGACAGTGCGAGGATATGAATTGACGTTACGAAAGTCAGAGGCTGAATTAGTCTTGGTACAAAGGGAGGAAAACGAATGAATATCGCGTTAGTCGGAAATCCAAACAGCGGAAAAACGAGCTTGTTCAATCTCTTGACTGGTTCGAATCAATATGTAGGGAATTGGCCGGGCGTAACAGTAGAAAAAAAAGAAGGATCGTTGAAAAAAAATCCGAACATTCATATTCAAGACCTACCTGGCATCTATTCTTTGTCTCCTTATACACCCGAAGAAGTGATTGCAAGAGATTATTTGGTTCATGAACAGCCTGAACTGATCATCAACATTATTGATGCTACCAATTTAGAGCGGAATCTATATTTAACTACGCAGTTATTAGATTTAGACATTCCTATGATCATTGGTCTGAATATGATGGATGTCATCAAAAAAGAAGGAAAAAAAATCAACCTAGAAAAGCTTTCCTATGGTCTTGGTGTACCAGTTTTACCAATCAGCGTATTGAAAAAGCAAGGAATCGAAAAATTAATCGAAAAGATGCAGGAGTCTGCAAAAAAACGGCCCTCTATTCCTGTTCCCTGTACATACGATTCGCGTTTAGAAGCAGCTTTACATGAAATTGAAGATGTACTAGGAGAAAAAAGCAGCAAGAAACGCTGGTATGCAATGAAATATTTTGAAAGAGATCAGAAGGTGAATGAGGATGATGAGATAACAATTTCTCAGCAAAAAGAAATCGAACAACTGATCCAGTTGACAGAGAAACTATTGGATGACGATAGTGAAACGATTCTAGTCAATGAACGTTATGAATTTATTACCCAATTATGTGCACTATCTGTCGTGTCAAATGATTCTTTCCAATTATCGATGAGTGACAAAATCGATCAGATTGCAACGAATCGTTGGTTAGCCTTGCCAATCTTTGCATTTGTGATGTGGCTGATTTATTACTTGGCTATTCAAACAGTAGGAACAATGGGGACAGATTGGATCAATGATACATTGTTTGGAACGTGGCTACCAGAACATGTTGGCAGACTGTTAGCTGAATGGCAAGTAGCTGGATGGATGCAGGAGCTGATCTTGAACGGCATCATTGCAGGCGTGGGAGCAGTATTAGGATTTTTACCGCAATTGATCGTATTGTTTTTATGCTTGAGCTTTCTAGAAGACTGCGGATATATGGCGAGGATCGCTTTTGTCATGGATCGACTTTTCCGGAAATTCGGGCTTTCAGGAAAATCCTTTATTCCTATGCTGATTGCCACGGGATGTGGAGTACCAGGCGTCATGGCTACTCGCACGATTGAAAACGAGCAAGATCGTCGGTTGACGATCATGGTCACGACATTCATGCCTTGTTCTGCAAAGTTGCCGATTATTGCCTTAGTAGCAGGGGCCTTTTTTCCTCACCAATCTTGGGTAGCTCCTTCTGCCTATTTTCTTGGGATGACTGCAATTATTTTCTCTGGAATCAGCTTGAAAAAAACGCGTTTGTTTGCCGGAGAAACAGCTCCGTTTATCATGGAATTGCCTGCATATCATTTTCCTCAATGGTCAACGATCCTAAGACAAACCTATGACCGCAGCAAGTCTTTTGTTAAAAAAGCAGGAACGATTATCTTTGTTTCTAGTATCGTGATCTGGTTTAGCTCTTCTTATAATTTTTATGCTCAACCTGTTCCTGAAGACCAAAGTATCCTAGCCTTTTTCGGACGAATCCTGGCTGTTGTTTTTCAGCCGCTTGGTTGGGGGAATTGGCAAGGAACTGTCGCAGCGATTACAGGATTAGTTGCTAAAGAAAATATTATTGGCACATTTGGTATTTTATTTGGACATGCGGAAGTATCCGAAAATGGCAGAGAAATCTGGCAAGTGCTACAACACACATATACTCCCGCAGCAGCTTATTCATTGTTAGCCTTCAATTTACTTTGTGCGCCTTGTTTTGCGGCAATTGGGGCTATCCATCGGGAAATGAATGCCAAGAAATGGACTTGGATCGCCATAGGCTATCAATGCGGTTTAGCTTATTTAGTTAGTTTTGTGATCTATCAGTTGGGACACTTATTGGAAGGTGGACAGGTAGCCTTAGGGACGTATCTTGCTATTTTACTGATGATAGGTCTCGTTTATGTTTTGTTCCGTCAGCCAAAATCCAAGAACCAGTTTTATACTATATTGTCATTAGAAGGAGAGGAATAGGATGGCGACATTCTTATTAAGTGTATTAATCTTTGGAAGTGCAGGAGCGATTGTCTATACTCGTTTAAAATCCGGAAAGAATTGTGATGACTGTCAAACAGCTTGCCCAGTAAAAAAGGAACAGATCAAGCGATGATCAGTCGTTGCAAGAGGCTGTTCTCCCCTTTTTTGCTTATTTTGCTAGAGCATAGTAAGATGAGGGAAAGTAAAAAAAGAAAGAGGAAAGAAAATGTCTGGAAAGAAAAAAATCGTCCGCCCGCGCTATCAACAGATTGCTGTCGATTTAGCCGAACGTATCGTTGAAAACCGATATAAAGTGGGTGAGAAGATCCATGCTCGCTCAACGCTTGCCAGTACGTACAATGCTTCTCCTGAGACTACCCGAAAGGCTATCAATGTGCTGGTAGATCTTGGGATCATGGAAGTACGGCATGGGAGTGGGGCATTTGTTGCCTCGAAAGAAAAAGCAAAAGATTTCCTATTGCAGTATCAAGATGTACAATCTATCCAAGATACAAAAGCAGAAATCATGGCGAGTGTGGAGAAGCAACAAGATGAGCTGAATCATTTTTCTCAATTATTGGATCAGCTGGTCAATCAAACGAAGCGAATACATAAGATGAACCCGTTACTTCCGTTTGAATTGTCTTTATCAGAAAAAGCAATGCATCTGGACCGTTCGATTAGCGAGTTGAATATCTGGCAGGCGACTGGTGCTACAGTTATCGCAATTTCTCATAACGAAGAACTACTTGTTTCACCTGGACCTTATGCTAAATTTACGGCAGGGGATATCGTTCATTTTATTGGAAATGAGTATACGCTACAGCGTATGACAAACTTTTTTTACCCGGAACATCAGCTTGCAGAATGATTGTGTGAAATATTATAAAAATATTAACTTGGCTAAACCTTTTATTTATAAAGATTTAACCAAGTTTTTTTCTGTTTAGACAAGCAAATTTCTTTCATTTTTGACAAAGTGACTACATGATGTTAACATAGTGTGGTCACTTTTTTCAGAAAGAAAAATGAATTTACATAAAAAAGGAGAATTTGTTTGGTAAAAGTAGAAGTAAAACATTTAACAAAGATATTTGGTAAAAAGACACAAGCCGCTTTAGATATGATGAATGATCACCAGCCGAAAACGGAGATTTTAAAGAAAACCGGTGCGACGGTTGGTGTGTATGACGTGAATTTTGACGTAAAAGAAGGAGAAATCTTCGTGATCATGGGGCTTTCCGGGAGTGGGAAATCCACATTGATCCGTCTATTGAATCGTCTGATCGAACCAACTTCGGGCAGTATCTATATTGATGGAGAAGATGTATCGAAGTTAAGTAAAGAAGAATTGCGAGAAGTCCGTCGTCATAAAATCAATATGGTTTTCCAAAACTTCGGTCTGTTTCCACACCGAACGATCTTGGAAAATACAGAATACGGGTTAGAAGTCCGTGGTGTACCTAAAGAAGAACGACAAGAAAAAGCAGAAAAAGCATTAGAAAATTCTAGTCTGCTTTCATTTAAAGACCAATATCCTAATCAGTTATCTGGTGGGATGCAGCAACGGGTCGGCTTAGCCAGAGCTTTAGCGAATGATCCTGAGATCTTGCTGATGGACGAAGCGTTCTCGGCTCTTGATCCGCTGATCCGACGAGAAATGCAAGACGAATTACTGGACCTGCAAGCCAATGTTCAAAAAACGATTATTTTCATTACCCATGATTTGAATGAAGCTTTACGGATTGGGGACAGAATCGCATTAATGAAAGACGGCGAAATCATGCAGATCGGAACAGGTGAAGAAATATTGACCAATCCAGCAAATGATTACGTACGTGAATTTGTGGAAGAAGTTGATCGTTCCAAAGTGCTTACTGCTCAAAACATCATGGTACCTGCATTGACGACGAATATCGAATCTGATGGACCAAATGTCGCATTGACAAGGATGCGTAATGAAGAAGTCAGCATGCTGATGGCTGTTGACCGAAAGAGACACCTGAAAGGAATCATTACTGCAGATCAGGCGTTAGAAGCTAGGAAGCAAAAACGTCCATTGATCGACTTCTTAGATGAAAATGTGACGGTGATCGGAAAAGACATGGTTGTAAGTGATATTTTCAATATTATTTATGATTCACCGACTCCGCTTGCAGTTGTAGAGGATGGAAAATTAAAAGGTGTCGTCATCCGAGGTAGTGTGATTGAAGCATTAGCAGAAACAAGCGAGGTGAGTGAACATGAATAATCTATTAAACTATCAATTACCAGTGGCAAACTGGGTAGAAAATATCACAGAATGGTTTACGACAACTTTTTCTGGCCTATTTTCATTTTTACAAACGATCGGACAGGCAGTGATGTCGGGGATTACAAATTTACTGTTAGTGATCCCAGCGCCTTTGTTTATCTTGTTATTGACGATAGCAGCTTTCTTTATTTCTAAGAAACGTCCAGGACTTACGTTGTTCACATTGATTGGTCTATGGTTTATTTATAACCAAGGCCTATGGAATGACTTGATGAATACTGTCACACTTGTTCTTTTATCTAGTGTGATCTCAATCATCATAGGTGTACCGTTAGGGATCTTGATGGCAAAAAGCAGTAAAGCTCAAAGCATCATCAAGCCAATCCTTGACTTTATGCAGACGATGCCAGGATTCGTTTATTTGATTCCGGCAGTTGCATTTTTCGGTATCGGGATGGTGCCAGGGGTATTTGCCTCAGTCATCTTTGCTTTGCCACCAACCGTTCGTTTTACGAATTTAGGGATTCGACAAGTACCGAAAGAGTTAGTAGAAGCTTCTGATTCATTCGGGAGCACAAGTCGTCAAAAACTATTCAAACTAGAATTGCCTTTAGCTAAAAGTACGATCATGGCAGGGATCAATCAAACAACGATGCTGTCACTTTCAATGGTCGTTATTGCCTCTATGATTGGTGCACCCGGCTTAGGACGGGGAGTATTGTCCGCTTTACAAAGAGCACAAGTCGGGAATGGATTTGTCAACGGGGTTGCATTAGTTATCTTAGCAATCATCATTGACCGTTTTACGCAGCATTTGAATCAGCCAAACAATAAGAAAGTTGCAGGAGCTGCAACACAAAAAAGTAAAAAACGTCAAGGTTTGATCATTGGTGCTGTAGTAGTAGTGATCTTAGGTGCGATTGGTATAGGAAGTTTTTCTTCTGCCAAAGAAACAAAACGTATCAACTTGTCTTATGTCGAATGGGATACAGAAGTTGCTTCAACAAATGTAGTCGGTGAAGTATTGAAACAAATGGGCTATGATGTAACGATGACACCGCTAGATAATTCAATCATGTGGAAATCTGTTTCAAATGGTGAGTCAGATGCCATGGTTTCAGCTTGGCTACCTAAAACTCACGGTTCACAGTATGCACAATATAAAGATCAAGTCAAAGACCTAGGTGCCAATTTGACAGGAGCAAAAGTCGGTTTAGCAGTACCAGCCTACATGGATGTAAATTCGATCGATGAGTTAACCGATCAGGCAGGTAAGAAAATCATAGGAATCGAGCCAGGAGCTGGTGTAGTTACGGCTGCTGAAAACACGATCCAAAAATATGACAACTTGAAAGACTGGAAAGTCGAGACATCTTCTTCAGGAGCAATGACCGTTGCACTAGGACAAGCAATCAAAAAACACGAACCAATTGTAGTTACAGGATGGACACCTCATTGGATGTTTGCCAAATATGATCTGAAATACTTGGAAGATCCTGAAAACGGAATGGGAAGCGAAGAGCAGATCCATACGATGGTTCGAAAAGGATTGAAAGAAGACCAGCCAGAAGCTTATAAAGTATTAGACAATTTCCATTGGTCAGAAAAAGATATGGAAAAAGTTATGTTGGAAATCAACAATGGAAAAGATCCACAGCAAGCAGCAAAAGACTGGATCAAAGAGAACCAAGAATTAGTCGAAAGCTGGAAAAAATAAAAAGAAAGACACGAGATAAATGGAGCTTCCAAAATTGGATCAAATATCCAAATTTGGAAGCTCCATGTTCGTCTCTATCTTTTTTGTCTATAAAAAAAGAGAATGCGTAGCTCATCTTCGAAACGTCCAAAGACGCCGACAAACTATTATGAATTTATGGGTGCGAGTCAAAGAGATTGATCGTAGGTATGAAAGACTAATGTGATTAAAGTTTATTATGTACGAAGTGCATTCTCAAAAAATATTAAAGAATATACATAGTTTATATACTTAAAAGTGATTAAATTCTTATTCAGGAATTATTTTGCTACGTTTCAAGAAGGAATTGTTTTTTGAAATTTAATGAATGTTAGAATAATAGTCTAAAAAAATTAATTTAGGGGTGATTAGATTATGAAACATTTAAAAATTTTGTCTATTAAAGAGACACAACTTATCTATGGGGGTACCACTCATAGTGGAAAATATTATGGAAATGGAGTGTATTGCACTAAAAATAAATGTACGGTCGATTGGGCCAAGGCAACTACTTGTATTGCAGGAATGTCTATAGGTGGTTTTTTAGGTGGAGCAATTCCAGGGAAGTGCTAAAATGAAAAAAAATGCTAAGCAAATTGTTCATGAATTATATAATGATATATCTATAAGTAAAGATCCTAAATATTCTGATATTCTTGAGGTTTTACAAAAGGTATATTTAAAATTAGAAAAACAAAAATATGAATTAGATCCCAGTCCTTTAATAAATAGATTGGTGAATTATCTATATTTTACTGCTTATACTAATAAAATAAGATTCACTGAATATCAAGAGGAATTAATAAGAAATTTGAGTGAAATTGGAAGAACTGCTGGAATAAATGGTTTATATCGAGCAGATTATGGAGATAAATCTCAATTTTAATGATACTTATAATATTAAATATGTCTCAAAATTTTTTGATTAGAAAAATAGGTATATTGAATCAGTGCCATAAAAGTATTTATAGTTTGTAGGGGGAATCGTAATGGAAGAAAAAAATAGACTAAATGCTAAACAATGTTCAGATCAAGAGCTTAAAAAAATTAAAGGAGGTGCTGGAACAAAACCTCAAGGAAAACCGACATCAAATTTAGTGGAATGTGTTTTTTCATTATTTAAAAAGTGTAACTAAAATTTTTTTTATGATATCCTAAAATCAGGAGGGGATCTCTTGATTACTATCGATACAAAAGCTTATCTATTAAGAATGTTCGTGGGAAACTTTTTCTTTTTTCTCTTATTTTATATGACTAATACTGATATTAACAAAAGAAAATATCTTTTTGTATGTTTATTGATACCACTCACTTTTTTTGTTGAATTATTTACTGATGTTTCCGCAGCTATACCTATAATCGGAAGTTATTTTATATTAAAGGAAAAGAAGAAAACTAATATAGTGCTTTTAAATAAATTACTATTATGTATGCTTATTGATGATTTCAGATCTATTATTACTTCCATGGTTATGACGTATATGTTTTCATTTGAAGGGATAAAAGGGTATGGTTATGTAGTATTCCAGATAATGCTTGATTCTTTGTTCTTACTGATGTTTATTTGGTTATATAGAAAATTAGCTATAAATAGGATTGTTGAACAGTCCAGTTCTAAACTTACTGCTATATTCATGATTTATTTACTTACAATTGGTTTATTTGTTTCTTATGTTGCTCATCAATATCAAGTATTTGATCATTTTGTGTTTGGTGTCTTAATATTTTTAATCATTCAAATGTTTGTTGTTCTATTTTTATTTATTAGAATAACTATTAGGCAACGAGAACAATATGAACAGCAATTGAAAAGAAAGGAATTGGTTTATCTAAAAAAATATACTGATTCACTGGAAAAAGATCAAGAAAAATTTGCCAGATTTAGACATGACTATAAAAATTTATTGCTGAGTTTAAAAGAAATCGCTAATCAAAACCATGATTCGATATTGGAAAAAGAAATAAAAGAATTAGAGATCTATTCTAATTCTTATCTAACCAATAAGTTTGAATATCGTTATTTAAAAAATATAAAAAATGAATATTTGAAAAGTTTGTTGATAGCGAAGCTATACCAAGCAAATAACAATAAGATTTGTTGTAAATTCGAATGTCCAAGTACTATTATTGAAGTTCCTGTTCCAATATTTGACTGTATTAGGGTGCTTGGAATTATTCTCGATAATGCAATTGAAGCATCTATAGAGAGTCAAGATAGAGAACTGTCTCTAGCTATTTACCGAGATGATAAACAGATAGAAATTTCGATATCGAATAGTTGTAGAGAGATACTACTCTCTATAGATACTCTAATGAAAAAAGGTGTAACAACAAAAAAGGGACATCAAGGGTTAGGTTTATCTAGTATAGAGGAAATCAATAAAAAGAATCCCAATATGTTTGTGAACTATCAAAACGATCCGTATCAATTTACTACTCAAGTTATTTTGTTGTTTTGAGGGAAGGAGGGTTTATGAGTTATCCAATAATATTATGTGAAGATCAAATTATACAATTAAATCAGTTAGAACGAATTATTGATAATTTCATTCTTTTTCACGACGAAGTATTTAAGATAGTATTGAAAACACAAAGTCCGTTAGAAGTTAAAAAATACCTCAAACAATTCCGACCAAAGCAAGGAATATATTTCTTAGATATTGATTTAAATCATGAAGTTAACGGTATAGAATTAGCAGAAGTAATCAGAAAATATGATGTTCAAGCAAAAATCATTTTTACAACTACTCATGATGAGATGTTACCCGTAACAATAAAAAGAAGAGTTGAAACGTTAGGATTTGTAACAAAAGATCAAACACTAGATGAGTATCGAAACGAGATTGTTGAGTTATTGTTATTAGCGCAAGAAAGGATAGATGCAACAAAACAGGTTACGAATCAAGCATTTGTTTTTTCCATAGGTTCTCAAACATTTACTTTTGATATAAATGACATTTATTTTGTAGAAGCTTCAAAATTACCACATAGATTATCATTGTGTACTAAAGATGGGCAGTACGAATTTTATGGAAGAATTAGTGAGCTTGAAAAGAAATATCCTATGTTAACAAGAATTAGTCGAGCGTGTTTAGTAAATATCTTTAACGTTAAAGAAATAGATTTTAAAAAACGTTCACTATATTTTGATTCAGAGTTGGCCAGAAACTTTACTTTAGGGAAAGCACAAAAAATTAAGGAGAAGTTGAAAGAAAGCACTGTTTAGTGGTTTTTTCTTTAGGGAGATTGCATTTTTCTAATAAAATAGATTCCTTCACTAGTGCAAATTTTTCTGAATCCTATTAAAGTTGTACCAATTTTTATAGCTGTTATTAGTTACGTGCATAACAGCAATATTAGTTACTGGAGGAATATTTCTATGGTCTGGAACCAAAAAAGGGCCAAATGAATAGTTCTTTTCTTGTTTTTATTAAGTACCATAAAGGGGAATTAAAATTAAATGTATGGTGGAAGATGCGAAAGATTTGGCAAATTCTACTAATTTTTAGAAAGTGTTTTTCATTTTTTAGTTAAAAAATTTGTCCTGTCAAGTGCAATCCTATGATTGTACTTGATAGGATTTGAGATAATTACTTTCCTGTTTTTATAAATTTAACTTGCAGGAACAGGCTTTAATGCACATCCGACAAGTACATTACCAATACCTCCTGTAACGGCCGAAATAGGTCCTCCTGCAGCACCAACTACAGCGCTGCCAAGTCCTTTTGTAAAAATATCTCTACCATTACATTTCCAAAGAATTTTTATCTGACTTTAATAAAAGATAAAAATTTAATATAATTATAAAAACTAGCACAAGAAGCTTTAGTAAAAAGTTCTGTCCATTCCAAACTTTTGAAAAGATAAAGAACATACCTATGTTCGTAATCGACACAAACCAATCTTGAGGTTTGATATTTTTTAATTGTTTACGGCACCGGTCCACATGCCGAATCCAGCACCTAATAAAGCTCCACCTACACCACAAGCAGCTATTGCATAAGGTCCTCCGGCTGAACAAAGTTTTACTCCTGCTGTTGCCCCAGAAAAAGTAGTGCCTAAAACTCCCACGGCACTCCCACCTTGAATATTTTTCAACTCTTCTGAAGATAATATAAATGTTGTTTTTGTGTTTTTAATATGCATAATACTTATTCTCCTTTTTTATTTTTTTCGAGCATCCCAGCCAGCTGCAGCACCTCCAGCGACAGCTCCATATAACCCTCCAACAACACCGCAAGCTGGTCCGCAAATTGCTGTTCCTAAACCTGCACCACCTACTGCCCTTGTGGTAAGTCCACCTACAACTTGCCCCAATTTTCCCCAAACATTATTGCCTCCACCAACAGTTTGTGCATTTCCACAATACTTAGTTCCTTTACATTTTGCATGTTTAAACACGCTTCTTTAAATAATATTTTTTACGGTGCTACTGTAACATACGTATTTGATTAACAGTAAAAATCTTCCTGAAACTTATCAAGTTTATTCTTGAATAGTAAAATTTCCAAAATAAATTTGATTCAGGAATGAAAAAGTTAGTGTTCAAGAACTGTTTTCAAAGTTTTTGTGGAATTATGAGACAATATTTTCACTGTATTAAAGCTATATTGAGAATTTTTCTATAAAAATTTTTTAGAAGGAGTTGTGTTAGATAAGCGATAAAATCATTTCCTTTTCTTGATGCCAGTGAGATTATTGATGCTTTAGCAAGTGCTACGTTATCAATATTTTTAGATATTGGTATGGTGTTGCTTGTTGGGGTTAGGTTAGCTATTCAGAATAGTACGTTGTTTTTAATCACTCTATGCTCTTTGCCTTTTTATGTAGTTGCAATATTCGCTTTCGTGAAAAGCTATGAAAAATCGAACAGGGAAGAAATGGCAGCCGGTGCAGCTGTAAATTCTAGTATCATAGAAAGTCTTAAAGGAATAGAAACAATTAAAGCATATAGCGGTGAAGAGAAAGTATATAACCGTATAGACCATGAATTTGTTAAATTAATGAAAAAATCATTTCGTACGGTTACGCTTGATAATATTCAACAAGGAATTAAACATTTGATTCAATTAATTAGCAGTGCATTAATTTTATGGCTAGGTTCTTATTTTGTTATGGATAATAGAATTAGTCTAGGTCAACTTATCACATACAATGCTTTACTAGTATTTTTCACAGATCCTTTACAAAACATTATTAATTTACAAGTGAAAATGCAAACGGCTCAAGTTGCAAATAATCGTTTAAATGAAATTTTCGCGATTGATTCAGAAAAATCGAACCAGTCTTTTGAATATATGCTTTCTGAACAATTATTTCAACAAGATATCACTGTAAAAAACGTTTCATTCTCGTATAGCATGAAGGCCCCAACGTTGAACGAAATTTCATGTACAATTCCTTCGCACAGTATAACGGCTATAGTTGGAGTTAGTGGTTCTGGAAAATCAACTCTTGCAAAGTTATTTGTTCGTTTTTATGAAGCATCAGAAGGATCGATCCATTATGGAAACATTAATCACTTAGACATTCCTTTTCAGATATTACGCGATCGAGTGACATATTTGCCTCAAGAGTCATTTTTCTTTAGTGGAACAATCATTGAGAATCTTATATTCGGTTTAGATAGCCCACCAAGTTTCGAACAAATAATAGAAGTTTGTGAGATAGTCCAACTAAATGAATTTATTAATCAACAGCCATTACGTTACGAGACTTTGTTGGAAGAAGGTGGAAATAATCTTTCAGGAGGGCAACGACAACGATTAGCCATAGCACGGGCTTTATTAAAAAATCCGGACATATTAATTTTAGATGAAGCAACTAGTGGATTAGATACCTTGTTAGAACATGCCATTATGAATTATCTCCTCAATTTAAAAGAAAAAACGATTATTTTTATTGCGCATCATTTACCAATAGCAAAAGCATGTGATCAAATTTTAGTTCTCCATGAAGGGCATTTGGTAGAAAAAGGAACGCACGATGAACTTCGTTTTGCCGATGGTATCTATCAAAAATTATGGGAAATCTAGGAGAGGGAAACAATTTATGCAGAATAATAATTGGTTCGAACATTCTAGTATCTATACTAAACAACATCATAGCTTCTACCGTTGGGTGTTATACCCTGTAATTCTTTTTTTATGTATTATTGGATTGTTTTTAACCTTTGCTAAAAAAGAGGTTGTTATTCGGACAACGGCTCAATTGAACCCCGAAAAAATAGAGAAGTTACAAGTGCCATTAGAAGCTAAAATAATGGAAAACTTCCTAAAAGAAAATCAATTTGTTCATAAGGACGATGTGTTGGTTAGATTGGATTGTTCTTTAATAGAGAATGAAAAGGCTCAGATAGAACAAGAAAACCAACGTATTACTCAACAAATAAAGATGGCTCAGCTATTTATTGAAAGTATAAGTAAAGGAAAAAATTTGTTTTCAACGGATGACAGTTTTGGCTACAGTAATCAATTAAAGAGCATGTTGTCAGAAAAAGAATCACTCCGCTACGCTTTGAAGCAAAGTGAATTAAATGATCAAAAGCAATTAGAAGTATACGAAAAGACAAAAAGACAACTAGAAAAACAAATTGAGAGTTCAGATAGTAAATTACAAGAATGGCAACAAGTACAGGTAGCTTGGAGTAATAATCAATCATTAAAAGATTTTTCAAAAGAAATGATGGCAAACTATGAGAATTGGCAAGAACAACTAAATAATGTTTCTGATGATCAAAAAAATCAAGTGAAACTGACAATTTCAGCAAGCATAAATGAACAAATTGAGCAACTAAAAAAAGAAGTAGAACAGTATCAGTCAGAAAAAGCTAAATTAGTTAAACCAACTACTTCTGAGAATGACAGAATTAGTCAAACGGAAAAAGGAAAGCAAGAGCTAGAACAAGCAATAACAACTGTAAAACAAACAGTTACAGAGCTAAATGAAAAACAAGAGAAGAACCAGTCAGTTATCAAAAGTTTGGACGATCAACTTTCAAAAGGAATACTAAAAGCTCCTGTATCTGGAACGGTTCATTTAAATGAAGAAACAAAGGGACAAGCAGAACTAGCCAAAGGAACAGTGCTTGCAGAAATTTATCCGATCCACGAAAAATCAAAAATGAAATTTACAGCACTTTTACCTGCGAATGAAAGTACCTATATTAAAGAAGGGATGAAGGTTCATTTTAAATTGGATCAAAAAGGTGGGGCTCCGATTACGATCGACGGAACTTTAGATGAAATTTCAGAAAATTCTACTGCCACTGAGAAAGGTGTTTTTTATGCAGTGAAAGGAACGTTAAAAACAACTCAATCGTTTCCGTTTCGTTATGGATTAACTGGAGAGTTGTCTTTAATTGTAGGAGAAAAAACATATTGGCAACAAATTGTCGATGTGTTTCTAAATAAAAAATAATTATTTTTACTAAGAATATAGGAGGAGTTTATATGAATAAAAGAAGATGGATTGCTGTGGGAGTAGCGTGCGGATTATTGTTACTATCCATTATCGTCGCGCTAATTCCAGGAAAAGATAAAGAGGAAGCATCAAATACAACCCTAACAGGAATAAATAAGATTTTTTACGGATCTAACGAAATCACAGAAGAAACGTTAGAAGAAGGCGCATCAAATAAAAAGATTGTCAAACTATCCGTCAATGGAGTTATTGCAGATACAGGTGAAAGCAATCTTTTTAGTAGGGAACAATATAACCATCAGAATTTTTTAACACAGCTAAAGAAAATTCAAGAAGACAAAGCGGTTAAGGGAGTGTTATTAGAAGTAAATTCACCTGGGGGAGGAATATATGAAAGTGCTGAGATTGCTAAAGAAATGGCAAAAATTAAAAAGCTAGATATTCCTATCTATACTGCATTTAAAAATACAGCGGCAAGTGGAGGTTACTACATTTCTGCTGGATCAGATAAAATATTTGCTACGGAAGAAACAACAACTGGATCAATTGGTGTCATTATTTCTGGTTTAAATTATTCTGGCTTATTAGAAAAACTTGGCGTAACTGATGCGACGTATAAAAGTGGTGCATTAAAAGATATGATGTCACCTCAACACAAACCTTCAGAGGAAGAGAATAAAGTTATACAGGAATTTGTGATGAGTGCTTATGATCGTTTTGTCAATGTTGTAGCAAAAGGAAGAAATATGGATACTAATGCAGTGAAAGAACTTGCGGATGGAAGAATTTATGATGGTAACCAAGCAGTAGAAAATGGGTTGGTGGATCAAATTGGTTACTCTGAAGATGCATTAGATTCCCTAAAAAAAGAGAAGAAATTAACTGATGCGACGGTTATAGAATATAAAAATGACACAACTGGCTTTGCTTCTTCTTGGTTAGGTAATAAGATTGCTGAATGGCAAGGGCTAAAGGCAACTACATCAGATCGTGTAATTTCAGTTTTTGAAAAACTTGGATTTTCTGATACTCCAAAACCAATGTATTACTATGGAGGGCTATAAAATGAATAAGAAGAGTGGCATTGAAACTTTGCCTAATTATGTATTTGCGGGATTTTGGTTACGATTTTTTGCTTTTCTTATTGATTTAATTTGTATTAGCATCATCACCCATGCTACTATAGGTCTCTTTTACAAAATCATGGGACTGGAATCTGACAAATCCATTATTACTTTTTATGGTATAGCGTCATTAGCTATTTATTTAACCTATTTTGTACTTTTGACTAAGCTGAATTCAGGACAAACAATTGGGAAAATGATTTTTGGGATAAGAGTAGTGAGCTTTGAGGAAAAAGAGCTAAGTTGGCAAACTATCTTTATTCGTGAGTGTATATGTAGGTTTATATTAAAAAATTTTGTATTTCAAATTGGGTATTTGGTGGCTGCTTTCACACCCAAGAAACAACATATTGGGGATTATTTTTCTAACACGTCAGTGGTTGTTATTCGTTCATTAGAAGCTATTAACTATGGTCAAAAAATTTCTAATTCTAAAACACTTAATCTGGAGAGAATTAAATGAATAAGAGAAAAACAGAGTTTATTTTGATTTTAATTAGTGGAATAACAGGGATTTTATGTAGTCTTTTAGCATTGATGGGTGGTATGTTTCTATCTTCTATTGATTCAACTACTTTAAATACTACAGAACTAACCAGTAAGGATATAGATATGTTAGTCAATCTAAGCGGGAATGCTGTTTTATTTGGAGGAATTACCCTAGTTTTTTCGATAATGATTTTCATAATAGGTTTTTTAGTAAGAAAAAATCAAAAAACAGTGGTCTATGGTATTAGTTTACTCATTTTATCTATTATTCCATTTTTTCTTTTAACATTATTGTGGGTAATTCCTGGAGTTTTAGGTATTATTGCGGGATTGATGCTTCTAATAAGAAAGTCTTAATTAGGCAATGTGTAGACAACGTGAAACGAATTAATCAATTAAAAGCTAAATACGTTTTGAGAAATGATAACTTGTAGTCGATGGAAGACATGTAGATAAAAAAACTACGTGTCTTTTATTTATTCTAATTTTTTCGAAAAAAAGACACTCTCTGATTGTTGTATTAATGGAAAAGGGGAAAGCAGCAAGTAAATTTAGTTTTTCTATTAAATATTCTCCACTTTTTAACCTTTTATAGTACTTAGATTTAATCCTATATGTTTAGAGAGTTCATTGGCAGCATGATTTTGCAAAGCTTCTCGAATTATTGTTATATTAGAAACTTTACTGTTCATAATTATGCTTCTTTTTTAACTCAAAGTCCAAAGGGCTACAGTGGACTTTGAGTTAAAAATAAAAAGCCCTAGTTATTTTGAAAAATAAAAAAAGAACAGCGTAAATGTTTTCGAAATGCTTTCGCACCAACATTTACCTGTTCCGTGGGTTTGGCACCCAATGGGCCGTGAGGGGCTCGAACCCGCGACCCGCTGATTAAGAGTCAGCTGCTCTACCAACTGAGCTAACGGCCCGTACAAAAAGTACTTAATAATAGTAGCACTAAGAATTTTAAAATGCAAGACTACATTTAAAGAAAATCAGAAAAATCTTTACTTCCTTATAGGAAATCATTCATAGATTATTCACATTTGCTCGCTATTATATAAGCATACCAACAAACAAAGTTCTTGCAAGAGAACAAACCCTAACACTTTTTTCATTTTTTACTCCTTTCCCGCCGTCTCCCCGGCGGGTCTCCTGTTCTTAACGATAAAAGACAAGAAGGCTTGGCCTTCTTGTTTTTTTGCTTTTATAAAATTCCATTAATTAAATCATCTAGTTCAAACAACTAGATTGAATGTTTATGATAACTTTGGTATCATGTTAATGAAATGAAAAAAGGAGCGGTTACGATGGAAAAAATGCGTCAGCAATTAATGGAGTGGGGAAAAGAACTGGAAACATTCCGTCTGCCTCACTGGGAAGAGCTCCCCGACCTAGAACTTTATATGGATCAAGTCAGAACGTTAGTTGATCGTTATCTTTCACCTGTGATACAAGGAGAAAAGCATCCATTGCTGACCTCCTCTATGGTAAACAACTACGTTAAACTGGGTTTGATACCAGCACCAGTTAAAAAAAGATACAACAAAGAACATGTAGCATTTTTACTTGCAATTACTACATTGAAACAAGTATTGACTATTCCTGAAATCAAAGAAGGAATATTGTTCCAAGGAAAAACAGTGGGGATTCGTGAAGCTTATAATCTATTCTGTGATGAACAAGAAGCAGCTGTATGGATGGTCAGCCAATTAGCACAAGGCAAATCCCATCCCCAAAAATTCGACCAGGCGACCCCTGTAGAATATATTGCTGTAAGAGCAGCAACTTTATCGTTTGCAATGAAACTTCTTGCGGAAAAAACGATTGTTCTAGAAACCGAATACTTAAAAGAGGAGAAAACAAATGAAAAATGATAAAATCGCGATTTTAGTAGATTCTGGTACGGATGTGCCAGAAGAATTGATAAAAAAATATGAGATGTACATGATTCCTTTGAAAATTATTTATAAAGATCAGGTATATACAGATAAAATAGATATTACACCTGAAGAAATCTATCAACGTTTGCCAGAGGAAATTCCAGGTACATCTTTGCCTGATGGCGAGTCGATCACAGAAATCTTTGAGCAAATCAAAAAAGATGGTTATGAAAAAGTACTTGCGGTAACGATTTCCAGCGGATTGAGCGGGACGTATAACGTGGTTCGTTTGATTGCAGAACAGCAAGAAGAATTGGAAGCTTATGTACTAGATACGAAAAATATCGGTATTGGCGCGGGTTTTTCTGCAATACAAGCAGCGAAATGGCTAGAAGACGGTGTCGAGTGGAATCAGCTGATCAGTAATTTGAATGAATTAGTCGAAAGAACAAAAGTTTTCTTTAATGTTGCGACATTGGAATATCTCCAAAAAGGTGGACGGATTGGTTTAGTTGCTTCTATTTTAGGAACCGCTTTAAAGCTTAACCCGATCATCTCCTGTAATGATGAAGGAATCTATTACACAGTAGGAAAAGCTAGAGGACGTAAAAAAAGTTTGGATAAGACGGTTGCTTACGTCAAAGAAAAAATCGGCAATGCCAAGGTTTTTAACTTAGCCGTTGCCCACGGTGATGCGAAAGAAGAAGCGATTGAAATGGAAGCGAGGCTCAAAAGAGAGTTCCCGCAAGCAAACCAAATCTACTTTGGTCAAATTTCTCCGGCATTAGTAGTCCATACTGGTCCGGGATTATTAGGTGTCGGCGTACAAGTTTTAGAAGGATAAATCAAAAAAAGGAAAACAGTGAGGTGAAAATCAGTGTTTTCCTTTTTTTATTGAAGTTAGAACAAAAAAAGAAAGTATTTTGCACTCCCATGTTAATTTTCTCTTTTGTTTTATAGGCAAAGATGAAACAAAACCAGAAATACGGTATAATGAAAAGGTGTGACAATAATATATAAGAGGTGGCTCTTTATGAAAAAAGTTTTAGTTGTCGATGATGAGAAGCCGATTTCGGATATCGTCAAATTCAATTTAGCCAAAGAAGGCTATGATGTTTATACTGCATATGATGGGGAAGAAGCCTTGGAAAAAGTTGCTGAGGTAGAACCTGATTTGATTTTACTTGATTTGATGCTACCTAAAATGGACGGCTTAGAAGTGGCTCGTGAGGTACGCAAAACGTATGACATGCCAATCATTATGGTAACAGCCAAAGATTCTGAAATTGATAAAGTCCTAGGCTTAGAATTAGGCGCGGATGACTACGTGACTAAGCCATTTTCCAATCGAGAATTAGTGGCAAGGGTCAAAGCGAATCTTCGTCGTGGTGCCACGGCTACGAAGGAACCAGAAGATGCGGCTCCTGCGGAATTGACGATTGGTGATTTGACCATCCATCCAGAAGCTTACATGGTGACGAAACGAGGAGAAACAATCGAGTTGACACATCGTGAATTCGAACTACTTTTTTACTTGGCGAAGCACCTTGGGCAAGTGATGACAAGAGAACATTTATTACAAACGGTTTGGGGCTATGATTATTTTGGAGATGTACGAACAGTGGATGTAACTGTACGTCGGTTGCGCGAGAAGATCGAAGATAATCCAAGCCATCCAAATTATTTAGTGACACGCCGTGGTGTCGGTTACTATTTGCGTAACCCAGAACAGGAGTAATTGGATGAAAAGAAAAGTCCGCTTTTTTCGATCAGTCAATTTTAAGATCGCTATTACTTTTATTTTGATTTTATTGATCTCGATCGAAATTATTGGCGCCTATTTTATACGTGGATTGGAACGTTCCACGATCAATACATTTATTAAAGATATGAATCAAACGGTGGAATCATTAGCGACGACAATCAGTCCGGAATTAAATCGCAAAGATAACGTAGATGACGAAGAGGTAAATGCGAATATCAAGAGATTTATTGAAAACAGTGCGACTAGCGATATCATCGAAATACGGGTCGTTGACGAAAAAGGGATCATCCGAGGAACAACTGATGTCAATGAACAAAGCGCTGTGGGAAAGAAAAATGATTATGTCGATATCAATGATTTCACAACTAAACGGTATGTTGCTTTAGATAACGACGATAAACGGGTGAATATCAATGTTCAACCGATCCTGTCCCCGACCGGCGATGCCGTTATCGGGGCTCTTTACGTCAAAAGTAATATCGAACAAAAATATTCGGAAATCAATAATACAGCAGTCATTTTCTTTACTGCCTCACTGATTGCTGCGTTTATTTCAATGATCGTCTCCGTTTTAGTGGCTCGTTCGATTACTCAGCCAATCGGTGAAATGAGAGAACAAGCCATTCGAATCGCTAGAGGAGACTACAGCCGGAAAGTCAAAGTGCATGGACAAGATGAACTAGGGCAGTTGGCTGATACCTTCAATCAGTTAGCTGAACGTATCGAAGAAGCTCAAGATACAATGGAAGCTGAACGCAATCGGTTGGATAGCGTGCTGTCTCATATGACAGACGGCGTCATCGCGACAGACCGCAGGGGGAAAGTCATTACGATCAATGATATGGCTGTTTCCTTGCTAGATGTCAAAAATGAGGAAGCAATTGGACAATCGATTTTGACACTTTTGGATATCGAAGAAGAATATACCTTGCGTAAATTATTAGAAGATCCAAACGAAATGGTACTTGACCGTTCAACCAGTACATTGGAGAGCGATCAGATGATCTTACGAGTAGACTTTTCCATGATCCGTCGTGAATCAGGTTTTATCAGCGGATTAGTAGCTGTCTTGCATGATGTGACAGAACAAGAAAAAACAGAACGGGAACGCCGTGAATTCGTTTCTAATGTTTCCCATGAGCTTCGTACACCACTGACAAGCATGCGCAGTTATATCGAAGCATTGAGCGAAGGTGCATGGAAAGATGAAGAAGTAGCACCAAATTTTTTGAAAGTAACATTGGATGAAACAGATCGGATGATTCGAATGATCAATGATCTCCTGAATCTATCTCGCATGGATACAGGAAATACCCAGCTTCAATTAGAGTATGTCAATTTTAACGAGTTAGTGAATTTTGTTCTTGACCGTTTTGATATGATGGTGGGAAACCAAGAAAAAAATTATAAGATCCGTCGTGAATTCACGCAAAGAGATCTTTGGGTCGAAGTAGATACAGATAAAATCATCCAAGTAGTTGATAATATCATGAATAACGCGATCAAGTATTCACCAGATGGGGGAACGATCACCTGTCGCTTATTAGAAACGCATAATAACGTGATTTTAAGTATTACCGACCAAGGATTGGGGATTCCTAAAAAAGATCTGAACCGAGTGTTCGAACGATTTTATCGAGTAGATAAAGCACGTGCAAGAGCACAAGGTGGGACAGGACTTGGATTAGCTATTTCTAGAGAAGTAATCAAGGCGCACCGAGGCGCGATTTGGGCAGAGAGCAAGGAAGGAAAAGGATCGACTTTTTATATCTCGCTGCCATACGAACCTTATGAGGAGGAATGGTGGGAATGAGAATTTCTGAAAAAGTCGTTCGCGTAGGACTTATTTTGATGGTTGCATTAAGTTTATATTTCTCTTATGCCATCTGGCTGAGTCCAGCAGGGAAAAGTTCGATCAGCGTCGATGAGACAAACACTCAAATGATCGAGTCTCAAAGCAATCGGAAAACTTCTGAAGTTTTTCTTCCACTTCATGTCACGTGGCACCATTCGGGAACGATCCAAGAAACCAACAGTGAAAATCTCGTGTACCGATTGCAATTGATCATCGATAAAGCAAGATTCGGGAAGCTTTCTGAAGTCGTTTCGGGAGATGAATCACAATTCGAACAAGTGAAAAATCTGACATCTGGTTTCGAGTTGGCCTATAATGCGCCTTTTTTGCTAAGAGAATATAAGGAAGCATTTGATTTAGATGTAGACGTCTCGAATTTGGCAAAAGAAAGCGAAAATATGTATTTTACTAGAATACAATTCGATCAAGGAAACAAAAAAATCCGATTTTTGAATTATTCGAACCACCTTGTATATGAAGCGAATATTTCATTGAATTGGGAGGATATCAACAAAGAATTAACAGCAAACGACACGAAATGGACAGAAATGTCAACAGAACCGTCGACGATCGACACGCAATATGCTACGAAACATTCAATCAAGTTGAAAAAGTACAGCTATATCCTTTCGCAGCAACCCTATACACTTTTTAGAAATGCTTTTTTCCAGAAGCCAGATAGCGTGAAAAATAATGATGAAAGCAATGAATTGATTTTTTACGGTGGGAATGAAACGATGTCTATCCATTCGGAAACGCAAGTAGTTGATTTTCGAGGAGAGCTGCCAGAGAAAAAAGAAAATGCTAGTGTATTTTCTGAAAGTTTTCCCTATATTAGCAAATTAGGCAGTTCTTTAGGGAATCTCAGATATTTTGACCGCAGTGACAATACAATCGATTACCGGATCTTCGTGGAAGGCTTCCCGGTTTTTGGGACGGACAGCAGAGGACAGATCGGTGTGGAAGTTGGCGGTGAAACAAACGGTTCGGTGCAAGTGAATATCCAAACCAGTTTGAATACGATTCAAGTACCGATACCTTCAGATGAAGAAGTAGAACTTGCAAGTACGAATGAAATCATCCAGCAGCTGGAAGCTAAGGGAGCAGATAGCAACAAGATTGGTTCAGTAATCGTTGGCTATACATGGCAAAATGTCAAAGAAACGAATCGCGTCGTTGATCTCTTACCTGAATGGTATGTGAAATATAAAGATAACTGGTATTCAGCTAACGACCTTCTGGAAAAATTACCTGGATTGGAGGCGAATTAATTGGATTTTAAAAAAATCGAATGGATATTTTTCGTCGCTTTTTTAGGGTTGAATGTGTTTTTATTCAGCAGTTATCATGATGCGGTATACCAAGAAAACAATGTCATTCGTTCTGATCAGACTGAATCAATTCAACAACGTCTGGCTAGTGACGATATCACTTATACGGGGAAGATTTCTTCTGAGAGCAAGCAAGGCTATTATCTTAGCGCGGAACAGACCAATCTTAGCACTTCATTAGCAAATTATCGCAAGGCTGGAAAAAGCGGATTGTTGGAAAGTGGCGTGTTTTTAGACGGCGATGTTTTGACAAAATCCTTATCCAGCTCAGAAGCTGAAAAGAACGTGATTGATCCAGATAAGATCAGCAGTTCTTTGGAAGATTTTTTAGCTAACAAAGACAATATTTTGTTCGGTAATGAGTATGTGTATACGAAAAACTTTTCTCATTTAGAAGAAGAACCACTAGAAATCCAAGCAAGCCAAGAGTATGAAGGTATTCCGTTCAATGATGATACAGCAAAAATCGTTCTTTCTTTAGAAAAAAACGATAACGATTATAGTATCACGAAATACATGCAGACGCATTTATCTGATATCGAGCAGCTGCGTGAAAAGACGGAACTGTATACAGAAGAGGAAGCAATCAATACATTGTACATCAATAATAAAATACCAAGAGGATCAAAAATCTTATGGCGTCAACTAGCTTATTCCTGTATTCTGAAAGTCCGGGAAAAAAATGTGTATGTTCCTGTTTGGCATGTAGCGATCGAAACAAGTGATAAAGTGGTTCAAATCGAGAGCGTCAACGCTTTCAGCAATACGATCGTGACAAACAATACTGTACCAAAAGTGGAAGATCAATAAAAAAGCGAGTATAATGAAAAAAGTTTACAAAGTAAGAAGGGAAGTAGGAGTCAAATGGCTGAAGAAAAACCAGCTTTTAAAATCAGTATCCTAGCAAGTGGAAGTTCGGGTAATTCACTTTATATCGAAAGTGAAAAAAAACGGCTTTTGGTCGATGCAGGACTTAGCGGTAAAAAAATCACTTCCTTGATGGCTCAAATTGATCGGACACCGGACCAATTAGATGGAATACTTGTGACGCATGAACATCGAGACCATATACATGGTGTAGGTGTCTTAGCTCGTAAGTATCATTTGGATGTTTTTGCCAATCAGCAGACTTGGGAAGCGATGGAGCCGCTGATTGGGAATGTACCAGTGGAACAAAAACATCTATTTGAGATGGGAAAAGTAAGAACATTCGGCGATATCGATATTGAGAGTTTCGGCGTCTCCCATGACGCAGCAGCTCCGCAATTTTATCGTTTCCATAAAGAAAACCGTTCATTCGTCATGTTGACGGATACCGGATACTGCAGTGATTACATGCGAGGTGTCATTGGAAATGCCGATGGTTATTTGATGGAAAGTAACCATGATCTTGAGATGTTACGCATGGGACCTTATCCGTGGAATCTAAAACAGCGTATTTTAGGAGATAGAGGGCATCTTTCCAACGAAGATGGTGCACTTGTCATGACTGATGTGATCGGTAATCGGACCAAACGAATCTATCTTGGTCATCTTAGCAAGGAAAACAATATGAAAGAACTTGCTCATTTAACGATGGAAAATGTTTTGAAAGAAAAAGATTTTGGCGTTGGACATGATTTTGAAATCTATGATACAGATCCAGATGAAGCAACTGAGCTATTTTCGATTTAAACAGTTCAGTCAATAAAAAATAAAAACAGAAGATAAAATCAATCAGTGTTGGTTTTATCTTCTGTTTTTATTTTTTCAGATCATTGACAAAATAACCGTATTATCGGCTGACTACACTGATATGCTGTTTTTCATGTTGTTTATCCAGTATCTCATCTACTAATGCAATCGCGTAATCTGCCATGCTGATCGTACTGTCGCCAACAGCGTTTCTTTGTAAATAATCATCACTTAATAAATAAGTGCCTGTACGCTTGCCGTGTGGATCAAATAAAGAAGCTGGACTGATATAAGTCCACTGTAGATTTTTAGATTGTTTCAATTTTAGCAATCCTTCGTACATATTGAAAGCTGTTGGATAGAAGGGTGCATTTTTAGGCACTTGGTCAATCATACGAGTCGTCTTTTCTGTATCTAAGAATAACGAAGAGGCACCCCCAACGACAATTAAGCGTGTATCGGTTCCTTCAAGTATCTCAATCAAATGGGACAAAGAAGTTTGATGCATTTCTTCTTTTCCTTTAGGAGCGTTGAAAGTATCAACGACAACATCAAAAGATGCAAGATCAGTAGTTGTCAACTCAAATAAATCCTTTTGTATAAACGAAACATCTGATGGCAATTTTTCTGGATGACGCACGATTGCCGTCACGTCTAAATCTCTGGACAATGCTTCGTCTAAAATAAATGAACCTGCATGACCAGTAGCGCCAATGATTGCGATTTTCATAAAAAAACCTCCTTTTTTATTCCTGTCCATTGTAAGCAGTTACTGGATATTCGTCAAAGAATCCGTTTTTTGAAAAGCTTAGTGCGCATTCCTTTCATGGTTCGTGATCATTGGGTATAGTTAAATTAAGAAAACTAGTTGATCAAATAGAAGATGAAGGAGATAAGAAATGAAAGAGTGGTTAGATCGTACCTTTTTACCAATGGTAACATCTGTTGTGAATCTTAGACCCTTAACTGCTTTGCGTAATGGAATGACTTATACGATCCCGATAATTATAGTTGGTTCGCTGTTTTTCTTATTTGCTCATTTTCCTGTAGCTTACATCGCTCAGTGGATAGATAAAACAGGATTTTCTATGTATTTTAAACAAGTATACCAGGCTACATTTGACGTGATAGCCTTTTGGATCGTTTTTGCTATTGCGTATGCTTATGCAAAAGAAGAAAACATCGATCGCTTGCCAGTCGGCATGACAGCCTTGTCTGCTTATCTACTACTTATTCAGCCACTTAATGTTCAGGTAGAGATAGATAATATCTGGACAGGCGGTGAAGGGATAATAGGAGCAGTTGCAACCGGGCTCCTCATTGGATGGGGCTATGCACGTTTAGCAAGATTTGCGAAAGGATGGAGGCAAAATGGGAAGATTCCTGAAAATGTTTGGCAGTCTTTTACTTCATTGATCCCAATACTTGCTATAGTTACTTTTACGCTTATAGGTTCAGCGGTTTTTCAACAGTTGTTCGGGATGACTGTCATTCAAGGAATATGGACGTACGTCCAGCTTCCGATCCAATCGTTGATAGACACGTTATTCGGTGTGCTTTTATTAGGTTTTTTTGTCCCGTTTTTATGGCTATTTGGTCTTCATGGATCTGCGATGGTCAATGGGTTGGTTAGTCCGATCTTACAAGCAAACTCATTAGCAAATGCAGAAATCTTAGCCTCTGGAAAAGAATTGACTGTGGCAAATGGCGGGCATATCGTTACTCAGCAATTTCTTGATCAATTCATGACTGTTACCGGAGCAGGTTTGACGTTAGGGGCTGTATTTTTTATGATGTTTTTTGCGAAATCGAGGAAATACCGAGAATTAGGAAAACTTTCTCTTTTACCAGCCTTTTTCAATATCAATGAATCGATTATTTTTTCCACACCGATCGTGATGAACCCGATGATGGCTGTTCCTTTTATTTTCGCGCCGATCCTCTCGGGATTGATTACCTATTCCGCTTTATATTTTGGATTTGTTCCTTTATTTACAGCGGTCCAAGTTCCTTGGACAACACCGCCGATCCTCTCGGGTTTTTTAGTAGGCGGAGTGCCTGCAGCGATTTTACAAGGTATCGTGCTGGCAATTAGTTTTTTTATTTATTTCCCATTTTTGAAAAAAATAGATTCTGCAAACTTCAAAAAGGAAAGACAGACAAAAAATGATGGAACAGCAGAAAAGATCATCGACTAAAAAAACAAAAATACTCCTGTCGCTTTAGATTGGAAAAATCACCAATCTAGGATGACAGGAGTATTTCTAATCATGTTTATACCAGTCCTTTTTGGACAGCTAATTGAACAAGAACAACTAATGTGTTCATCCCTACGTGTGTGATCATCGATGTCCAGATCCGACCAGTAGCTTTGTACTCTAGGCTGAAGAAGAAACCTAGGAAAAAGTAAATCAGCAAATGACCATCATTATGAGCAAACGCAAACAGCAAAGAGCTGATCACTGCCCCGACCCAAAAATTTGAATACCGGCTGATGATCCCCAGTATGCTGCGGCGGAATACGAACTCTTCCATGATGGGTCCTGCAACAGTTGTCGCCAAAATAAAAGCAGGTGCTTCCATGATCATCTGGATGATATTTTGTGTATTCTCAGAAGGGGTTGCTTCGCCAAACAATACAGATTCCAGCATGACAGCAATGCTTTGCAGAATCAATGCGACAAAGATCCCCACTAATCCATAAATAACGATCTTTGGAACAGAAGCTTTTTTTACTGCTGATTCGATTGCTAACGGTTCACGTTGCTTAAAATAAAAAATAGCTAGGACAACCGCGCCCAGTATATACATGACTGCAGTTGCTGTGATCAATTCAGACGTAGATTTTACAAGTCCTATCGAAGCTAGGATCAAGGGTGAGATAAAAATTAGACCATAGCAAAAAATGCTGAGGAAACTATATTTTTTTAAAGACATGTAATTCCTCCTTTAAGGGATAACAAGCATGCAAGGCAAGCTTTTATCGATTGATTTCAATTATATCATAATTTCAATAAGCAACTGTCAGAATAAAATTTCTTTTCTTTGATTTAAAAGCTTGCAAAAAAGAGGGAGAATGAGTATTATTAAAAATGTAGGTTAGCACTCGAAGGTTAAGAGTGCTAACGGATTAAAAAAAGAGTTATCGGAGGGATTTATCGTGTTAAAACCATTAGGTGATCGCGTCATTATCGAAGTCGCAAAAGAAGAAGAAAAAACTGTCGGAGGAATCGTTTTAGCTTCTGCAGCTAAAGAGAAACCCCAAACTGGGACAGTTGTTGCAGTCGGTGAGGGCCGTTTGTTGGAAAACGGTGAAAAAGTTCCTGCCGCTGTGAAAGCAGGCGACCAAGTTATGTTCGAAAAATACGCCGGTACAGAAGTAAAATACGAAGGAAAAGAATATCTGATCGTCGCAGGAAAAGATATCATGGCGATTGTTGAGTAAATTTTGAAGATAGAAAAAATAATCAAAAATAATCGATGAGGTGAATCAATCATGGCAAAAGAATTGAAATTTGCAGAAGACGCACGCGCAGCTATGTTACGCGGGGTAGATAAATTAGCAGATACAGTGAAAGTAACATTAGGACCTAAAGGCCGAAATGTCGTACTAGAAAAATCTTACGGCTCTCCATTGATCACAAATGATGGTGTGACGATCGCAAAAGAAATCGAGTTAGAAGATCATTTTGAAAACATGGGTGCAAAACTTGTATCAGAAGTAGCATCAAAAACAAATGATATTGCCGGTGACGGAACAACGACAGCAACTGTTTTGACACAAGCAATCGTTCGCGAAGGTTTAAAAAACGTAACTGCAGGTGCTAATCCTCTAGGCATTCGCCGCGGGATCGAATTGGCAACAAAAGCCGCAGTGGAAGAGTTGCATAATATCTCAACTGTTGTTGATTCAAAAGAAGCCATTGCACAAGTAGCAGCTGTTTCTTCAGGTTCTGATAAAGTTGGACATTTGATTGCTGATGCAATGGAAAAAGTTGGAAACGACGGTGTCATCACAATTGAAGAATCAAAAGGAATCGAAACAGAACTAGATGTTGTAGAAGGTATGCAATTTGATCGTGGTTACTTATCACAATATATGGTAACAGATAACGACAAAATGGAAGCTGTTCTAGAAAACCCATATATCTTGATTACAGACAAAAAAATCTCTAACATCCAAGATATTCTGCCATTGTTAGAACAAATCTTGCAACAATCACGTCCATTATTGATCATTGCTGACGATGTAGATGGCGAAGCATTACCAACGCTTGTCTTGAACAAGATCCGCGGAACATTCAATGTAGTAGCTGTAAAAGCTCCTGGCTTCGGTGATCGTCGTAAAGCAATGCTTGAAGATATCGCTATTTTGACAGGTGGTACAGTAATTACTGACGATCTAGGTCTAGAATTAAAAGATGCAACAATCGAAAACTTAGGAAATGCGTCTAAAGTTGTTGTAGATAAAGACAATACAACGATCGTAGAAGGTTCAGGAGAAAAAGGAGCCATCGAAGCGCGTGTGCAATTAATCAAAAACCAAATTGCTGAAACAACTTCTGATTTTGACCGCGAAAAATTACAAGAACGCTTAGCTAAATTAGCAGGCGGTGTAGCTGTTGTTAAAGTCGGTGCAGCTACTGAAACAGAATTGAAAGAATTGAAATTACGCATTGAAGATGCATTGAATGCTACGCGTGCCGCAGTAGAAGAAGGAATGGTCTCAGGTGGTGGTACAGCTCTAGTGAACGTTATCAGCAAAGTTTCTGCTGTAGAAGCAGAAGGAGACGTGGCAACAGGTATCAAGATTGTTGTTCGTGCCTTAGAAGAACCAATTCGTCAAATCGCTGAAAACGCTGGTTATGAAGGATCAGTGATTGTTGATAAATTGAAGAACGTAGAACTAGGTACTGGTTTCAACGCTGCTACTGGAGAATGGGTAAACATGGTTGAAGCAGGTATCGTAGACCCAACCAAAGTAACACGTTCTGCCTTGCAAAATGCCGCTTCCGTTTCTGCCTTGTTATTAACAACAGAAGCAGTCGTTGCAGATAAACCAGAACCAGCAGCACCAGCAGCTCCTGCAATGGATCCATCAATGATGGGCGGTATGATGTAAGAAAAGCACCTTGCTTATCTAGCGTAGCCCATTATTTGAGAAAGATAGATAAAAAGTAGAAAAGGAAGCGAAATACTTCCTTTTCTACTTTTTTTGTATACTTATTCATAATAAGTGTTATTTAAATGGTATCATTTGCTTTTGCGAGTAGTTGGAAACTATACTATTTATAAAGGATTATGCATATTTTTTGAATTCGCATAGTTATTTATTTTATCTGCTAAAAACAGATAGCCAGATAGGAATAACTATGCTATATTTATAATATCATTATAATGTATGCGTATTCAAAATGGAGCTTCGGTAACAATAAAAACAGGAGGAGAAAAAATGAATGGATTAATGAGTTGGATGGAGAAGTATATTTTGCCAGTTGCAACGAAAATCGGGTCGGAGAAACACTTGGTTGCATTGAGGGATGCTTTTATTGGTACGATGCCAGCTACGATGGCAGGAGCAATTGCTGTTTTACTGAACGCATTTATGCGGGATTTTCCGAATACGTATCTAGGTGAAGGGAATGCAATCACGACATTTTTTACCCCAGTCATTGGCGTAAATGGATTGATCTGGAATGGTACTTTAGCTATTATGGCAGTGGTCTTTGCCTTATCACTAGGAGCGAATCTAGCGAAAGCCTATGAGGTCGATCCTGTCTCAGGAAGTATTGTTTCTCTGGTTGCTTTTATTATTGGCTTACCCGATGCAGCAACAGCGGTGTTGACATTGCCCGAGAAGCTTTCGCAAGACGCAGCAGATTTGATTACTTCTGCAGGTGGTGTGATTGCTGGAACGCCAGACGGAGGACAAACGTTATCAGTAGGCGCATGGGGCTATTTTAATTTTGGTAAATATATGGGTGGGTCTGGTTTATTCACTGCTATGATCTTTGGATTTATTTCTGTCATTATTTTTGCGATTCTGATCAAGAAAAAGATCATCATACGGATGCCGGATTCTGTGCCACCTGCTGTAGCAAGAGCTTTTGCGGCGATTATTCCTGCATTAGTTTCTTTATACGTCGTTGGTGTGATTAATTATATCTTTAGACAAACAGCTGGCGAGCCGCTGATTGACTGGATTTCTGAAGCCATCCAATCTCCTTTGATGAACTTGTCACAAGGTTACGGAGCGGTCTTTATCATTGTTCTTCTTGTGCATGTTCTTTGGTTTTTTGGTCTTCACGGCACAAATATCATGTCACCCGTTTTGCAGACCTTATATGGTACCGCGATGGTCGAAAACACGAATGCCTTTCAAAATAATGAGCCCATCCCTTTCAAATGGGTGGCAGGTTCTTTTGAAGCTTTTGTCTGGCCGGGAGGAGCTGGAGTCACGCTGGTGTTGATAGTTATGATTTTATTTTTATCTAAACGGGCAGATTATAAAACGGTAGGAAAGTTGGGGATTGCACCAGGAATCTTCAATATCAATGAACCAGTGATGTTTGGTCTTCCTGTTGTGTTGAATCCGCTGTTGATGATTCCGTTCATCTTGGCACCTCTTGCGACTGCAACGATCGCCTATTTTGCCACGATGGCTGGGCTTGTTCGTCCGGTTGTAGTAAATGTGATCTGGGTCATGCCAACGATCATCAGTGGATTTTTAGCTACTGCGGGAGATTGGCGAGCCATCGTTTTAACAATCGTTAATTTAATAGTAGCTGCTTTGATCTGGGCGCCATTTATTTTAGCAGCAAACCGCTTAGATCCAAATTTAGGTGAACCAGAGGAATAGAACTTTTCTATTGCAAAACAAACTCCTTGATATGAGACGCGTTTCATACACTATACTCAAAGTATCAAAAGGAGGGCTTGCAATGAATACCTATGTAGAGATAACAGATGGCACAACGAACAAATATTTTTATGCGTTTGTCGAGTTTAAGGGGTCCATATTAACGTTGTACAGTTTTCAAGGGCTGAATAAGAATATAGTAAAAGAAATACCGATGAATGAAATCGAAACGTTGACAAAAGATATATATTGGGGTGGACAGCGGATCAGTTTTTCTCATGATGGAAAAATGTATCAGTTTTTTGAATGCGGTCCAGCTGTGGTAGACTATTTACAAGAAAATCTTTTTGTATAGGTGGCGAAGCAGCAGTGGCAAATATTCGAGATATCGCAAAGCTCACAGGTTATTCAGTTTCTACTATTTCACGTGTAATCAATGGACATCCATATGTAGATGAGGAAAAAAGGAAAGAAATACTTGCGGTCATGAAAAAAGTCGATTATATCCCTAATGCAAAAGCCAGACAGTTGAGTTATGGAAAAACGAAAAGTATTGGAGTAATCTTGCCTTATACCAACCATCCGTACTTTGATCAGCTGATCAGTGGGATCATTGAAGAGGCGTTTGACTATGATTACAAAGTGACGCTTTTACCGACGGGTTATCAGAAAGAAAAAGAGCGAAGCTATCTTGAAGAATTTGCAGCTAAAGCGTTCGATGGATTGATCATCACATCTCGTGCCAATACACTAGAAGATTTGCTAGATTATCAAAAATATGGTCCTCTAGTTTTTTGTGAAGAAATCAAGGAAAAACAGGCAAGTTGCGTCTTTATTGATCGAGAACAATCGATTACAGAAGGTCTTTCTTATTTGAAGCAGCAAGGGGTAAAACGATTGGGCATCACATTGGGGCGAAGTGGCAGGCTGAGTTATAATTCAAAGATCACTTTGCAACTATGTCGTCGACTTTTTCCGTTTTTTGATGAGTCACTTGTTTTTTGGGATTGCATAGATGCAGAGAAAGGAAAACAAGCAGGTAACTTTTTTAAAGACCATAGAGTTGATGGGGTTTTTACAAATTCGGATATGGTCGCAGCAGGCATCTTGCAAAGCTATCTGCAAGATAAGACACCAGTGGTGATTGGACGCGATAATTTGCTGATCAGCGAGCTTCTTGGCTTTCCAACGATCGATCACCATCTGGAAGCTTGCGGAGAAATGGCTTTTCAATTGTTTCTTACAGAAAAAAAGGATAAAGTGAAAATACCTTATACGTTTATTCAGCGCTGAATTTTGGCAAAACACTTGTAAAAAATGAATCAGACACCAAATGTTAGTATAAAAAATCTAACTTTGGTGTCTGATGTTTTGTTGTTCGGTCGTTTTTGTCGGATCATGTAAACTGTTATGCCTTTTTTTGGATGATTTCATTTAATGCTTTCGCTGCACCTTGACCACTTCGTTCGTCATAATATGCAGTGAATCGTTCATCGGCTTCGTACATCACCCCTAATCCTTTATGCGCTTCTGGCTGATATTCAGACCAGCTGTAAGATAACCACTTCTTATGAGCTTGAAAGATGCGATCTGCTAAGTTTTCATCTGCAGGGGCTTGTAAATAAAGAGTGAGATCAGCTAACATCTGCTTTTCAACAGTTTGCATTTCTTCATACGTTTCTTTATCCATATTCATCCATTTTTCGTTGGATGCTGTAACCTTTTCTTCCCCGTATTTTTGTCGAATCTCTTGTCCATAAGTTTCTTCATTTTCTTTCAATTTTTGTTGTTTGAACCCTTCAAATTTTTCTTTATCACTCATTTTTCTTCCTCCTTCGTATCTATCAAGTGTTTGTTGGACAGTTGCCAAGAGGATGTCGATTTGTGCCCGTTTTTCTAGAAGCATCTGCTGATGTTCGATTAAAGCTTTCTGGTGGTCAAAATGCGGATTATCTAAGATTTCTTGAATATCCTCCAACTTGAATGCCAACGTTCGATAAAATAAGATATGTTGCAGACGATCGACTTCTTTTTTGCCATAAATCCGATAACCTGAGGAATTGATCCTAGCTGGCTTTAGCAGTCCAATCTCATCATAAAAACGCAAGGTTCTCGGACTGATTCCCGATATCTCTGACATTTTCTTTATTGTGTATTCCATTATTTTTCCTCCTGACAAATGTAAGCATAATCCTTTACGTAACGAGAAGGTCAAGAAAAAAATGTATTTTTTTCTCATGAAATTATGTTATACTATTAAGTGATAAAAGGTAAATCCTTTTGTTTTTAAAGGTTCAATTGTAACCGATTCCTTAATGTTGGGAACAACGGGGAATATATATGGGATTGAATCTAAATCGACTATATAGAAAAGAGGAATGAGATGAAGCTAATCGAAACACCTGTGAATAGTAATTTAAATATTAAGACATTTTATCCTAAAGTAGTAGAATTCTTTTTTGGGAATACGGCCATTAATTATTACAAATTATTTTCGTTAGATCGGACACAGTTGCTGCTAGTGGACACATATGATAAAAAGCAAGTTGTGATGATCAATACGAAGAAAAAAATCACAAGGCAAGAAATCGACTATGCGATTCATCACGTTTTAAAAATGACACGGGAAGATGTCAAAGTCCATGTAGGAGTGAAACAGGAGCTGGAACGTGCCGGAATACAATTCAAACGTCCAAATAAAGATATTGTAGTTGTCGAACAAAAGAATCCGATTGATTGATGTCCTAATCGCTAATCATCTTTATGCTAAACCGCTCCATACTTATGATGTATACAGTAAAAAAGAGGTTGTGAAAAAGCTGTTCTGCATCAAGTAATAAGAACAGCCAAACAAAAATAGTTCGTCATATTTTTTGTTTGGTTGGGCTTATTACCGCAGATGCAAGCTTTTGAGCACCGTTTAAGGAAGAGGTTGTGAAATCAGTTTTTGAGCTAATACCGAGGGTCAGCTGATTGAGCACCGTTTACCAAGAGGTCGTAAGCCTGCCGTTCAGCTCCGAGTCACAAGAAACAATTTCAAAAAACAGCTTCTTATGTTTTATGGATATTGTGACTTGTGACCGAGGAGTTAGCAGGAGAACACCATTTATTCGGAAAAAGGGACTGTGACAGACTTTTGTCGCAGCCCTTTTTTGCAATCCAATTATACGAACAGTTGTGGTTTAATTGACGGCAGCTTTTTTCTTTCAGGTCTTTTTAAAAGCAAGTGAAACTTCTTATTTTCATGAGCTTTTTTCAATTCAAGGTACAACTTGACATAATCTGTCTTTCCTTCCAAAAAATTCACTACATAATAACTTGTATCCGTTTCTTTGGGCATAAGATGTACAGAAGAGACGATCAGAAAATCAATGGGTTGTATTTCTTCATAGGATAATTCCTTCAGTTCGATAAAGGACAAGTCTTTTAAAAAATTCTTGATATCTTGGGTAAAAAAATAATTTGTTTCCATCACTAAAGAAACTTGTAACTTAGTTGAATGTTCATTGTCCTCACAACATTGCAAAGTCAGCCATGCAAATATTTCAGCTAAATCATTACAGCAAATAGAAAGCCATTGATAATTATGTCGCCGCCCCATCTTGTTCAAGAAGAAGGTAAAATGCTCTTTTAAATAGTAATAACTTGAAGACTTCTTTTTATGAAAATAATTCATTAGAAAGAAAAGTGTCGGTACACGCTTTGGAAAAAGATAATAACAAAAAAGAATATTAAATAAATGGAGGTGAACAATTTGATTGTGTTGAAAAACACGGTCATCAGGAAAAATCTCAGTTTGCCAATAATTGTCAAGTTCTTTCAATAATGAAGAAAGCAGCTGTCCTTTTTTGTCGAATATGTCTAAAGCTTCATTAAGAGTAGGATTCTCATATTGAAAGGTCGGTGCATAAAACACCATAAATTGTGCAAAACGAAATTCACTGTCTTGATGAGAGGTGGGAATAGAAAAATGTTCACCAAAAAGGCATTTTATTCGATGATCATTACTAAAAACTGCTTCGCTATAGCGAGGGTCATCCTCTACATAGTGACCTTGTGCAATCCGCTGAGTGGTAATCCCAGCAAAAAGACAAACTTCTTTTTTTCCTACGAAACTCCAATTTAAAGATGTATGCTTAGTAAGTTCAGCCAATTTTTTTAATAACTCAGATTTTGAGACGTAAAAAGCATAATCTTCATTTCCGCGAGAAGCTGCCCAAAGAATATTGAATAATATCAAGCGAATCAAGCGTTCGTCTCCTTTGAAAGATAATTGGCTGCGATTAAAAATGACATCGAATTCCTGTACATAATCGGCTAATGACTGCAGATGCCGCATAGCAGAAGCACGACTAATGAAATTTTCTTGGCAGAATTCCACCAGATTTTTCTCTGGATAGAAAAGAGAAGATTTGATCGCGCGATAAGGGAGGCTATGCTGGATAAGATATGAATAATAATAATCATAGTTTAAATCAGTTGGCAGATTCTGGTTGATCTTGTTTTTTGACAATAATTTGAATCCAGAAAAGCAAAAGGCATCAAATTCATTCTCCATTTCATTCAATATATTTTTTACGATAGTAGAAGATAGATCAAGTTTTTTACTGATCTTTTTGATAGTTAATTCATGTTGCTCCTCCAATAGATGAAAAATTGCTAACTTGCGGCGTTCTTTCTGGGTAAACACAATATTGAAAAACATAGGACCTCCTTTTTGATTGCTTATTTCTTTAAATAATTAAAAATACAAATATTTTATAAACTATTATTCAACTCCAGATCATTTCTAGATACCTCTTCATTTTTCTTTATATCCACTTAAATTATATTTTTCTCATTTTTTTGATTTTATTCCCATTTTATTGTCTCAAATTTGATCGATAAATACAATTTATTTGAGAAACCACTTTCATTATTTATAGGTTAATGTTTTTTATTAAGTTGATTGCTACCTTTTATTATGGATTTAATGTCTGTTTACGGTATTTTTTTGTTATTATATTTTTTAACACCTTTTTTCTAATCTATTTGCAATCTTATTTTAATTAAGTTAAATTTTAGTTATCGGATAAAAGATGAGAACGACTATATCGGAGCTTTTTGAAAAAATCTCACTAATATTCAAGAAGGGGAAGAGAGGAAATGAAAAAAACGAAAACTGTCTCACATTATGGCAGTGTAGTTTTTATGGTTGCTGTACTATTTTTATCGCAACTTACGGGACTGTCGCAGATCACTTTTGCCAAGACTGAGTCTGAAAAAGTAGTAGCTGATGAACATGCGAATATTGTGATCGATTACGAAATGGATGAGGAACTGAAGCAGATACAATGGAGTATGACGTATGAGAAGCATGCAAAAGATGAAGCTGAATATCAAATGCAATTTAAGCTGGAAATAGTTGAACATGAAGGATTATTACTGAGAGAAAGCATTCAGGAAATCGAACGAACCTTTGGAAAAGTAGGACCAGTTGATGAGGAATGGTACTACGCAGGTGATTTTTCTTCGGAGAATGAGAGAATTGAAATCGTTTTTAAAAGCCTCATAGTAGAAGAATATAATCAATATCATCTAAAAATTACGCCAAGACTGATGAAACAAACAGGAGATGAATTAGAAGAGATATTCATTGGTGACCAGACAGAGTACGTAGTCGCAGTTGATTTGCCGGAAAATACCGCCGTATCTGAAATAAATGGGGAGCCTACTGAGATTTCTGATAAGCCAGAAGCATCAAGAGAAGAACCAGTGGAAAATGCTCAAACAGAAGCGGAAGAAGTTGAAACCTATGCCGCAAATACATTAGATTCCAATTTGAATGGTGCTTTTGCAGATGCTATTCCTTTAAATCACTTGTTTGCAAGACCAAGTCATATTTTCACACTTGCACCTAATGTCGCAACATTAGATCAAGACTACCGATTAAGTTATATGACGCCTTCAAATTTGAGTTCATTGCTATATAACAGAGGGCATATGGTTTCAACAAGTTCTAACAGGATTGATTTTACGAACATGTCTACGGATATCGGATTTACAAGTTATCTCTATTTTGATGAAGATACAGAGGGAATCACGTTCTTTCTTCATGATGGGAATCCTACTAATTTGTTTTTCAGCAGACGGGGTATCTACAATATGTATGATCCTACAGCAGGGCATTCACCTAAGTCATTAGGAGCGTATTATCACCCAGATCTTTTGACAGGTATAGCTCCTATTGATAAATATATAGCGAATGGAATGATTCTTGAATTCGATAATAAAATTTCTAATGGTCCTCTTCTAAATCTCAATGCATTAGGAGATCGAGAATTCTCTGGTGCCCATATTGCAGCAGCGCCTTCGGGTAATCCGACTACTAAATCTTTTAAAAAAGACTTTGGCAGAAACAGTGAATTTTCGACTGGTAGCTGGTGGAAATTGGATATCAACATTACCCCAGCAGGGATGCTTACCTTTACAATGGAGGATCTGCGCCAAACAGGAGGATATGGCATAACAGAAGGCGTCATCAATATCAATGACTATTTTACCAATCTTCCATCGAAGAAACTATATTGGGGATTCACTGCGACTGCTGAATTTTCCCTTCTTAGTCCTCGTGCAGATGCAGCAATCTTTTTAACCAATCCACGATTTGAGGTCCAAGGGGAATTGGTGCATGAGATTACAACGCAAGAGCAAGGTGTGACGGTGAATGTGAATGGCAAAAAAATCCCTATCAATACAGAATTGGAACACACCGTTACATTTTACAACGAAGAAGGCGATGGTAGTATCTTCCTTAATCCTAGCGAAGATAATGGTATCACTATCTTGACTTCTGATGAAGAAGAAAGTAAATCCAATCCTTTTGAGTTTACTGAATTAATCTTATTAGAAGATGGCTATCAACCATATTTTACGTATCAAGAACTAGATAGTGACGGTAAAAATGCTACATCAATAGATGTAAATGCTTTTTATGTTTCATCCACCCAGCGCTTTTATCCAGAGGAAGCTATCGAGATTCCTATAGGAACAGAAGTGACGTTGCATTACAAAACAAAAGTAAAACCAGAGTTTCAAGGACTTGAAAACCATAACGTCTATGAACGGGTAGAGTTTATTGGTAGATCAGGCACTACAACCGGTGAGTATTATCATGCTCAAGTCGAACATGCAGTTGAATACGAGATCCAGCGTGAACCTAACCACCCACCAGAAATTGACAACTTACGAACGACAAATGAAGTGTTTGGCGAAAAAAATACATTTATTGATTTTCAAGATCCGTTCCATTTTACATTTGATTATCTTGATCCAGACTTAGATCGTTTGTATTACAGCGTATGGATCAATGATGAGTTATTGATTGAAAATCAGATAATCACAGATGCAGAAGAAGAATTCAAAATGCATCAATCACGAGGGTTCAAAATCGATCTAAAAGATTCAGAAGGTGTTTTCAAACTAGGAGAAAATACAATCAAGCTCACCCTTACTGATAATCGACCTATCAATGATGAGATTACTTATCTAGAGCTAAATGGAACCTTCACTGTTGAAGGATTTATCGGATTTGAATTCGTGACAGAAGAATACAGCTGGAAGTATGCTCGATCACAATTGCCAATGAACAGACAAGCACAAGCTCGTGAAGAAGGGATGCGTGTTGTTACTAGAAACACATTGAATACATCGGATTCATATAGAGTGACCGTATCCGCTGAAGAACTAAATCATGTGGATATGCAACATGCGATTAGTGAAGAGTATCTTGTGTTCAAAAATGAACGGGGAGAAATCGCACTTTCTGCTTTAACGCTTGAGATTGACAAAAAGTATGAATTTTCGGAGGAAGAAGGGCTATTGCTGCGGCTAAACAATCAAGAGGCGTTAGGCGTATATTCTGGAACGATCACGTGGAAAATTGAGGATGTGTTATAGCAAGAAGCTAGCTTTGAAAGGGGGGATCGTATGGCTGGCTAGATACTAGAAAAAAAGTGGAAAGGAGAAAACAATGAAATCAAAAATCCGATACTGGATAATTTCTGTTCTTCTTCTACTCCTGTTCTCGTTATCGATGCCAGTGGTGAATGCTGCTACCCAAGCTGGTGAAACGCATGCAGTCATAGAAATCAATGAACGGGAGATAGGAAAGCAGACTGAAATGGGAGAAGAAAAACAGAAAAGCAGTTTTCCAGAGGCAAATGAAGCAAAGGCAGGATTGATTTCATTTGCTGGGACGCTGTTGATTATCGGCGTTATTTTAGTCTATCGTCATCAAATACGTGGAGGCGAAAAACATGAAAAATAGATTTTCGCTAGCGTTATGGAGTGCATTATTCATAGGAATGTTTAGCTGTTCTTCTGCTGTTCACGGACAGACCGAGGGCACGACTTCTCTGAAAATCGTTCCTTTGAATGAACAATTTCCACGGATGCTATACATTGATGATTTACTGTTCGTATCGCGCTATACAGATGAACACAATCAAATCCATCGAGAGAGCAACGATTTATCGATTACCTTTCTTGATTCTCGAAAAGAGAGCACAGAATGGCAACTACAACTGAAAACAGAAGACTTCCGTTGTAAAAAAGATGGCCATCTTTTGACTGCCGATTATCAATTAGGCAGAGGCATGTTCAGCGGAAAGAACGAAGAAGCTGTCGAAGGATTGGAAGCTTTCGAATATGATCACCAAGATGCAGGAAAAGAGTATCGTACGATCATCCAGTCAACAGGAAACAAAGAACGTGGAATCGTTACATATACGATTCCTGGCGAGCAGTCAACACTCTCTTTTCCTGAGGGGACATCTAGTGGTCATTACTACTCGAAACATTATTGGCGATTTGTGAATGCAGAATTTTGATGAGAAAAAAGGAGGACAAAAAATGAAAAAATTAGTAGGGGTTTTAAGTACAAGTGCGATGTTATTTACATGTTTTGCACCAACAGTCATGGCAGCAGAATTTGGTGAACCAATGGATGGAACGACTAGAGTGGAGATCACTGACTTTTTAGTAGTGGATGATCTTCCAACTTACCCAGGAATTTTTACACTCGATGATGTTCCTGATATCGATTTTGGTGAACATACGGTCGAACAGATCAGTACGAATGCTACTGTTGAAGGTTCTTTCGTTGGAGAATTAAGAGCTTCCGACTTTCGTCCGCTAGAAGCCAGCAAAACAGAAGCTTTAGAATTGATCAGCGAATACACTGGTGTTGAAGATACAACAGAGCTGACATCAGCTTGGGAGAATGCTGTAGTTGCGGGAGATTGGGTATTGACAGTAAGTGCAACAAACTTAACAGATGATATTGCTTCTGCTCTTACGATTAATGGAGAAAATGTATTAGAATCTGCAACAACTCTTCCGATATCTTATGTTTCAGGTACATTTGATCATATAAATGAGCTCACATCAGAAGCGCCAACACTAACAGTCAAAGCGAATACACCGGTTGGAGAGTATACTGGGACAGTTACTTACACAGCAGTTGATTCGATCTAACAGCAATATTACAAGTAAAATAATTTGTTTTACTTGTAAACAACCGCAAAAGGATGGAGCGGATAAGCTAACTCCATCCTTTTTACATAAAATGGAGGGATGAAAAGTGAGACGACATTTAGTATTGGTTTTGATAATTTTGTTAATACAGCTAGTTTTTCCTGGAATCGTCGTTTTTGCTGATGAAAACCATGGAGCAGACTATAGCGTCCATCCTATTTTACCGGACAATCAGCGAGAAGGACGTTCATTCTTTGATTTACGAGTAGAACCTGGAACAAAACAGACACTACAGATCCAGATCAATAATTTTTCTGACCAGGAGCAAACGTACTTTATCAATGTCAATACAGCTCAGACAAACGGAAACATAGTGATTGACTACGGACAAAATGAATTACCAGAGGAATCAATCATTCAGCAACCCATTTGCGCATTGGTCGATTATCCAAAAGAAGCAGTGATTCCAGGGAATAAAGCAGGAGTCGTTACTTTAGAAGTACAAGCACCTGATACTTCCTTTGATGGAATCTTATTAGGCGGGATCCAAGTGAAAAAAGATTTTTCAGCTGAAAAAGAAGAAAGTAATCAGCCTTTTTTTAGCGAATACGCTTATGTGGTTGGGTTGATGATGAGCGCAAATGACAAGGAAGTTGTGCCGGATCTGAAGTTGAATGAGGTACGTTCCGAAGTGATCACCAACAATGCTGGTGTGGTTGCTGTGCTAGAAAATCCTCAACCAATCAATATCAAGGGAGTGACCGTTGAAGCAACTGTTCATTCAAAAGGACAGGAAGAACCGATAATGACACGAAAAATCGAAAATGGTGGTATTGCTCCTGAATCAGTTTTTGCTATGCCTATTTATCATGGGGAAGCTGGAAATACGAAACCTTTAGAATCGGGGGATTATCAACTTTTAGTCGAAGCACAAGATGAGACAGGGCAAAAGTGGTTGCTGACAAAAGACTTTACGATTACGAAAGAACAAGCAAACTCAGTCAATCATGAGGTTTTTACTGTAGAAAATAATACAAATTCTTTGTTGTATATCATTATCGGTGCCCTAGCAGCGGTTCTTTTAGTCGGTGGTTTCTATGTATATCGCAGAGGAAAGAAATTCCGCAGAAGGTGATTCCTATCGAATATTAAGTGAAATCTGTTTTATAAGAAGTAGGAAAAATAAGAGTAGGGGCTGTGACAAAAGTCTTGTCGCAGCCCTTTTTTCCGGATAAACGGTGTTCTCCTGCCAACTCCTCGGTCACAAGTCACAATATTCAATAAACATGAGGAGCTGTTTTTTGAAATTGTTCCTTGTGACTCGGAGCTGAACGGCAGGCTCACGACCTCTTTCTTAAACGGTGTTCAATCAGCTGACCCTCGGCATTAGCTCAACAAACGGCAAAATATGAGGAACTATTTTTCCGTTTGTTTCTCTAATACTCAGGTCAGAACGCTGATTTCACAACCTCTTCCTTAAACGGTGTTCAAAAGCCAGTTTCTCGGTATTAAGTCCAATTTATGCAAAAATGTGGAAAGCCATTTTCACAAAATTTTTCTTAATACTCGAAACTAAGCGGCTTTTTCACAACCTCTTTTTCAGAAAATAATGAAGATTTCTTTTCCTATCAATTTTTTTTGTTATAATGGGTAGGAAATGAAAACTTGCCAAGAGGAGTAATACAAGATGAATAATACTTACCCAGACGACAGTTTGACGCTGCATACGGATCTATATCAAATCAATATGATGCAGACATACTGGGAATTAGGTCGAGCTGATTTACATGCTGTTTTTGAATGTTATTTTCGAGAAATGCCTTTTAACCACGGGTACGCGGTTTTTGCAGGATTGGAACGGTTAGTCAATTATTTAGAGAATCTGACGTTTAGTGATTCCGATATTGCTTACTTACGTGGCTTAGAAGTCTATCCTGAAGGGTTTTTGGAGTATTTACAAAATTTTGAATTTAAAGCAACGGTTCGTTCTGCTCGTGAAGGTGAATTAGTTTTTGCAAATGAACCATTGATCCAAGTGGAAGGTCCTTTGGCACATTGTCAATTAGTAGAAACAGCACTGTTGAATATGGTCAATTTTCAAACGTTGATCGCGACAAAAGCAGCTCGCATCAAATCTGTGATCGGAGAAGATCCGCTCTTGGAATTTGGGACTAGACGAGCGCAAGAATTGGATGCGGCAGTCTGGGGAACTAGAGCGGCATATATCGGCGGAGCAGATGCAACAAGCAATGTACGTGCTGGAAAGATATTTGGGATACCAGCTAGCGGGACTCATGCGCATTCGTTAGTCCAATCTTATGGAAATGATTATGAAGCATTTATGGCGTACGCTAAAACCCATAAAGACTGTGTGTTCTTAGTCGATACTTATGATACGTTGAAATCAGGTGTGCCAAGTGCAATCCGCGTAGCAAAAGAATTAGGTGATAAAATCAACTTCCAAGGCGTACGTATCGACAGTGGAGATATGGCCTATATATCTAAGCGTGTTCGGGAACAATTAGATGCAGCTGGATTTACGGAAGCAAAAATTTATGCTTCGAATGACTTAGATGAAGCAACGATTTTGAATTTAAAGATGCAAAAAGCTAAAATTGATGTATGGGGTGTTGGAACAAAACTGATTACCGCTTATGATCAGCCAGCCCTTGGTGCAGTATTCAAACTAGTATCAATTGAAGATAGCGAAGGAAACATGATGGATACGATCAAGTTATCAAGCAATGCGGAAAAAGTGACAACTCCAGGAAAAAAACAAGTATGGCGTATTACTCGAAACTCTGATGGGAAATCTGAAGGAGACTATGTCACATTATGGGATGAAGATCCACGAGAAGAAGAAGCTATCTTTATGTTTCATCCAGTGCATACGTTTATCAATAAAACTGTTCGGGATTTTACCGCTCGCCCCGTTTTACAAGATATCTTTATCGAAGGAAAAAGAGTATACGAACTACCTGTACTAAACGAAATCAAAGAATATACAAAAGAAAATCTAGATTCACTGTGGGAAGAGTACAAACGAGACTTGAATCCGCAAAAATATCCGGTCGATCTATCTACTGAATGCTGGAACCATAAAATGGCTACGATGGAACGAATGAAAAAAAGCGTAGCAGAACTTCATACAGAAGCATAGGAGGAGAATAAATGAGCCTGCAAACAGAAATCATCAATGAATTAGGTGTCAAACCAACAATTGATCCAACAGAAGAAATTCGTAAAAGTATTGATTTTATGAAAGCTTATTTGAAAAAATATCCGTTTCTTAAAACCTTCGTATTAGGTATTAGCGGTGGTCAAGATTCTACTTTAGCAGGTCGTTTGGCGCAACTAACGATGGAAGAAATGCGTGAAGAAACGAAAGATGAAAGCTATCAATTTATCGCTGTTCGTCTTCCTTATGGTGAACAAGCAGATGAAGAAGATGCAAAAGCTGCCCTTGACTTTATCCAGCCTGATGTCAGTCTGCGAGTAAATATCAAACCAGCTGTTGATGCACAAGTACAAGTATTAAGTGAAGCAGGTGTGGAAATCAGCGATTTTAACAAAGGAAATATCAAAGCACGACAACGAATGATTACACAATATGCCGTAGCTGGAGAAAGAGCAGGAGCTGTGTTAGGGACAGATCATGCTGCAGAAAACATCACTGGCTTTTTCACGAAATTTGGTGATGGGGGAGCCGATATCTTACCATTGTTCCGTTTGAACAAACGGCAAGGGAAACAATTGCTTCAAGCATTGAATGCACCGGAAAAGCTATACACAAAAATTCCGACTGCAGATCTTGAAGATGGGAAACCAATGATTGCGGATGAAGTCGCACTAGGTGTTACGTATGACGAAATCGATGATTATCTAGAAGGAAAAGAAGTTCCCGCTCAAGCACAAGAAAAAATCGAAGCGTGGTGGAACAAGACGCAGCATAAACGTCATTTGCCAATTTCTGTTTTGGATGATTTTTGGAAATAACAATAAAATAAAAAAACAGCCGTCCCTTCATAGGGATTGGCTGTTTTTTCTTTATAAAATAGAAAAGAAAAGTATCAGCTGTAGTAAACTTTTAATTTGATATCCTGGTCGTAATTACCGAATCCTTTACCAAATAAAGTACAGCCACCTACATGTTCGGCATCTTCTTTCACTTCGATTCGCAAATGCCAAGTGTCTTGATCTTTAGGGATGTCGTTGATCGTGATGTCTGACAAAGGTTCCCCATTCATATTTGTCAAATGTTTGGTGATTCGAATCGTCTTCAGCAAGCCGTATTGATTGAGATTATCTGGATACCAGTCAGGCGTATATTTCCCGCGGATATCAGCAAAATCTCCAGGGCTCGTCCATGTTCCTAGCTCTACGCCATTTAGGCTGAAAGTGATATCGGAAGGCCAATTGTCATTTGAAAAAGGAAATTCAGAAGAAATTTCCACAGAAACTTCCAACATTTCTAATGTATCCTCTGCATTCAAAAAATTAGGTGACTGATACTCGACAAACCCGCTGGTAAACCAGAGGATACGAGCATCCATCCTTCGAGGATCCACAAAATAGCGTGGTTCATCCACTTTTCCGATAAAGTCATGGATCGTCGCTAAACCACATGTCGGTTCAATTGCATAATTCGTATAGTGACCAATAGGTATCGATGTTTCTTTCGTGTCAAAAGCATTGAATATTTTTTCTGGGAAACTGATATCTATTTTATCGACACGAAGGCTCGAAATTTTTTGTTGTCCTATTTTCTCTGTTTTGATGATGTTTGCTTCTTCTAACTTTTTCACGTGCATCGTCGTGATCGCGCTGCTTACTCCAAGTTCTTTTGCCAAATCTTTGACATTCATCTTCTTTTTGGAAAGCAGCTGAATGATCCTGATTCTTGTTTTGCTAGCTAATGCTTCATATACCGGTAAGGATTCCTCGTTTATTTGTAGTTGCATAATTTTCCTCGCTTATTTTTCTGTTAACTATATATTAACACTAACATTAATATAGTCAATCTTTTTATAAATTACGGCTTTTATTATTAACTTTTATATTAATTATATCTAGTATTTGTTTTATAATTAACAAAAATATTATTGACAACGCTTTCTTAAAGAGGTAACATTCATTTATAAATTAATTAAGGAGGAGACACAATGACAGTTGAAGTACAAGAAGAAGTAAAAATCAAAGAGATGAATGAGAATTATCAAAAGCCGTTGATTATTCAAAGGGCAGATCCATTTATCTATAAACATGTGGACGGATATTATTATTTCATTGCTTCTGTGCCTTCATACGATCGTATTGAATTACGCCGTTCAAGAACGATTGCTGGTCTAGCTTATGCAACACCACGTACAATCTGGCGAAAACATGAGACGGGCGAGATGAGCAAACTAATTTGGGCTCCAGAGATTCATTATATTGCTGGAAAATGGTATATCTATTTTGCTGCAACGCATACAGAAGAGATTATTGATGGATTGTTCACTCATCGAATGTATTGTTTAGAGTGTGAAGCGCAAGATCCGATGGTAGACGAAAATTGGCACGAAAAGGGTCAAGTGGTGTCGCACTTAGATACTTTTTGTTTAGATGCCACAGTGTTTGAACAGAATAATCATTTATATTATGTTTGGGCACAAAAAGACAATGCTATTGAAGGAAATTCTAATTTATATATAGCAGAAATGACTAATCCGTGGACATTGAAAACAGAACCAGTTATGCTGACAAAACCAGAATTTGAGTGGGAATGTAAGGGCTTTAAAGTAAATGAGGGACCTGCAGTATTGATGCGGAATGGAAAAATTTTCATCACTTATTCTGCAAGCGCTACCGACGAAAATTATTGTATGGGAATGATTTATGCTGATTTGGAATCTGACTTATTGAAAAGAGAAAATTGGACAAAGGTGACAGAACCTGTTTTCCAGAGCGACCTTTCTACACAACAATACGGACCTGGACATAATTCTTTTACTATTGCAGAAGATGGAGAAACAGATATTCTGGTTTATCACTGTCGGGACTATACGGAGATCAAAGGTGATCCGCTATACGACCCGAACAGACACACAAAAGTACAAGCTTTTGGTTGGGGTAACGATGGTTTCCCAATTTTTGGCAAGCCGCTTCCATATTTGAATGACTAAGAGAAAGAGGGAGAATCATGAAAAACGAATCGAATCATTTTTGGAGCTTTGCGGGCACCCATTTTACGTATTTCTTTATCTGGGCAACAGTTTTCGGATTTTTGTCGTTATGGCTGCAGCAAGTAGCAGATCTTGACGGAACGCAAGCAGGTATCATCTTTTCGTTCATGGCATTCGTTTCTTTGTTTTACCAGCCGATATTTGGGATATTATCGGATAAATTAGCATTCAAAAAGAATCTATTGATAACTATCACGATAGCTGGAATGTTCATTGGCCCATTTTTCCAATGGCTCTTTATTCCTCTTTTATCAATCAATACTTTTTTTGGAGCGATCATCGGCAGTATTTATCTAGCTTTTGTTTTAAATGGTGGCGTAGGAGTAGTTGAGACTTACGTTGAACGGGCAAGTTTAGTGAATAAATTCGAATACGGACATTCACGTTTAGGCGGTTCGATTGCTGGCGCTCTTGCGGCATTCGTAGGCGGAATTATCTTTACGCAAAATCCTAATTCTATTTTTTGGCTTTGCTCATTTATGGCGACAATCTTGACTGGACTAGTGATTTTTGGAGATAAAGTAAATCTTAAAAGCAGTGAAGTACCAGTAGAGGAAAAAAATGAAGTGACCAGAAAAGAGATTTTCACTTTGTTTAAAAATAAAAACTTTTGGCTCTTGTGTCTATTCTTTGTTGGGACAGCCGCTATCTATGATGTAGTAGATCAGCAATTTGCTATCTACTATCGGACTTTTTTCCATGAGGTATCTCAGGGAACAATCATCTACAGTCGATTGCTTTCAATCCAAGTAGCTTTGGAGGCGATGATCATGATCCCAATGCCGAGCCTTATCAATAAAATCGGTGCGAAAAAAGGGATGATCCTGTTTGGCTGTTTGATTTTTATAAGAGTGATGCTTAGTGCATTGGCTCCCAACTGGATCGTATTGTCAGGGGCTCGATTGATTGCAGCCGTAGAAATGCCACTGCTTCTTGTTTCCGTTATGAAATATATTTCTGGCGCATTCGATTGGCGATTGTCAGCAACTGTATATCTTCTAGGGTTTAATTTCTCCAAGCAAATCTCAGTTTTTGCATTCTCTACTATTGCTGGAAAAATGTATGACAGCATAGGGTTTAAAGAAACATATATTTTTCTAGCAGTATTGGTGCTCGTAGTGACGGTTATTGGTGCGATTGGGCTAAAGAATCCAGATAAAAGAATAACACCGGTTGGTTTAGAAAAAGGAATATAGTTTCCTAAAAACAGGAGAAAGAAATAATCAGAAAGAGACAACTGGATATTTCCAAGTTGTCTCTTTCTTGTGTATAATGGATACATATGTACGTACAAATAAAAAGGGGCAAGGCAAATGGCAAAATATCAAGACATTGCAGATGAGATAAAACAAAAGATCCTTCATGAGGAATACGAAGTAAATACAACCATTCCTTCAGAATTCAAGCTGCAAGAAATATATGACGTCAGCAGACATACGATTCGGCAAGCAATCGCTGTGTTGGTAAATGAGGGCTATCTGCGTAAAGAAAAAGGGTCGGGCACATATGTAGATGACAGCTATAAGAAAGAAAAAACACCATTGAACAGAACAAAAACGATCGGTGTCATCACCACATATCTCTCTGATTATATTTTTCCGTCAATCATTCGAGGAATCGAAAATGAATTACGAGAATCTGGGTATTCATTGCTTTTAGCCAGTACGAATAACGATCACGAATTGGAGAAAGAGTGTTTGAAGAAAATGATTGCTTATGGGGTAGATGGTTTGATCGTTGAGCCTACGAAAAGTAATCAGTATAACCCAAACTTAGCACTTTATGTTGCTTTGAGAGAACAAGGTATTCCGATGGTGATGATCAATGCTGCTTATGAAGAGTTAAATGCCTCTTATATTTGTTTAGATGATGTGAAAGTCGGTTTTATGGCAGCGGAATATTTGATAAAAAAAGGACATCAGCGTCTGTTGTTCATCACAAAAATCGACGATCTTCAAGGAAAATACAGGATGAAAGGTTTTATCAGCGCGTGTGAACAGTATAATGTGCGTTTTTTGATGGAAGATATCATTACTTTCACCACAGAAACACGAGAAACAATCGCTGAAAAAACAGTACAACGGTTGAAAGAAGAACAAGCTTTAGATGGCATCATTTGCTATAACGATCAAATAGCTAGTTTATTGCTAGATAAGTTGACAGAAAATGGCTATCATATTCCAGATGACCTATCGATCGTAGGAACAGATGATTCTTCTTTAAGCCATTTAGGGAATAAAAAATTGACAACATTGACGCATCCAAAAGAAAAGTTGGGACAAGATGCCGCACGGTGGATCGTCACAACGATTGAAAAAGGACGGGCACAGCCAAATATTCTCTATGAACCTGTACTAGTTGAACGGGAAACAGTAAAAGAAAACGAAAAATAAGAGACGGGTTTTTACCGCCTCTTATTTTTTATATCGATTTGGAGCTGTCACAACATCTTTAAGAATGATGGATAGAAATACGTTTAGGATAAGTTTTTTTAGATGCACTTTGTTCGATTTCCTCTAAAGATTTCCCACGAGTTTCTGGTACGATCTCTTGAATAAATAAAACCCCTAAAAAGCAGATGATCCCAAAAATACCGAAAACGATTTCTTGAGACATAGAAGCAGTCATCACAGGAAAAAGCAAGCCGACTAGGAAAGAACCAATCCAATTAAAAGAAGAGGCTAGGCCAGATGCTCGCCCGCGGACAGCTAGTGGGAATATTTCGCCTACGATTACCCATGTCAGCGGAGCCCATGTGCAAGAATAAAATGCGACATAAATACATAAAAACAAGAGAATCAACAACGAATTTGTATGAGCATCCAGTACAGTTCCTAAAACAGCTGGTAGGATGAAAGAAAGTCCCATCACGCTACCGCCTATTTTCAATAAAGTTCGCCGATTGAACTTGTCTGCAATAACCAAAAAGAGCAAAGAACCAGCAACTAAAATGATTCCTTGGATGATCGGCCACATCAATGCATCGCTCGCTGCATGCCCAGTCGCTTTTTCTACGATCAGCGGAATATAGTAAAAAATAGCATTAGCTCCTTGAAATTGCTGGAATACTGCTACACCAATACCGGCAATAACTAACGAACGATACTTTTCTAAAAACAAAGTATGCCAAGAAGTTACGGTTGTCTTTTCTTGTTTGACATTCAGCTGGATTTGTTCGAATTCCTGTTCAGCTTCGTTTGGTGTCCGAATATAGTTCAATACTCTTTTTGCCTCTTCCAAGCAACCAGATTGCACAAGAAAACGCGGTGACTCTGGTAGAGCTAAAACGCCGAAAAATAAAATCAGTGCAGGGACAGCAGCAAGCCCTAACATCACGCGCCAAGCCATCGTTTCAGGTAACCCTTTTAGCAAATAATCTGCAACGTAGGAAAGGAGCATGCCAGAAGCAATCATCACTTGATTGATCCCTGACAATCTTCCCCTTAGTCTAGCAGGAGCCATTTCAGACATATAAGCAGGAACTAGGGCAGATGCAGCGCCAACAGCTAAACCTAGAAGAATCCTTGCTGCAATCAGAAAATAAGAACCATTGTGAGGGGCAGATGCAGAAAGGACAGAACCAGCCATAAAAATAAGTGCAGAAAGAAGAATCATTTTTCGTCGTCCAAGCTTATCAGAAAGAAGACCAGATAAAGAGCCACCAAGGATCGCACCTAACATGACCGAAGACGTGATCCATCCTATCAAAGAAGCTTTACCTGCCAAACCCCAATCATGCTGTAAAAAAGGTAAGGCGCCGGTCATAACACCAATATCATACCCAAATAGAATGCCGCCAAATGCGCCAAAAAAATAAATAAACGATGAGGAAACTTTTTTTTCTTTTTTCATAAGTATTCTCTCCTTCTAGAATTTCGAGAAGGCGGTTGATCAGATTTTGTAAGCAATTTCATTCTATAACTTATGTACGTACAAAACAAGCGTTTTTTATTATATTCTTGAAAATAACTGCTTGACATGTACGTACAAAAGTATACAATAATCATTGTAAGCGCTACTAAAAAAGACGGTTTGATCAGGTTTGACGAGAAGGAGGGAGTTAAATCATTATGAAGGAAGTAAATGCGCAAAGTATGTTAGATGTCATAGATGGTCGTACATCTTTAGGGATTGAGTTTGGATCAACTAGGATCAAAGCTGTATTGATTGATTCATCTTTTACTTCTATTGCAGCTGGTAGTTATGAGTGGGAAAACAAACTAGAAAATGGTATCTGGACCTATTCATTAGAAGATATTTGGAAAGGACTGCGCGTCAGTTACCGAAAAATGGCAGCAGAAGTATTCGAAATCTATGGCGAAAATCTTACGACGATCGGGTCGATTGGGTTTAGTGCAATGATGCACGGTTATCTAGCTTTTGATAGCAAGGAACAGTTACTAGTACCATTTCGTACTTGGCGGAATACAATCACTGAAGAAGCAGAACGAATATTAACGGAAAAATTTCAATACAATATTCCGCAGAGATGGAGTATCGCTCATTTGTATCAAGCTATCTTGAATAAAGAAGAACATGTGAGAGAAATTGATTTTTTGACAACGCTTGCAGGGTATGTTCATTGGCAGCTTACTGGTGAGAAAGTACTAGGCGTAGGAGATGCATCAGGCATGTTTCCTATCGATCCTTCAACGAAAACCTACCATCAAGAAATGAAAAATATTTTTGGTCAATTAGTCGAAAAAGAGCATGTAGCGATTGATTTGGATCACATTTTGCCTAAAGTTCTAGTAGCAGGAGAAGAAGCTGGCAAGTTAAGCGAATCAGGAGCTTATCTGATCGACCCTACGGGAAACCTGAAACCAGGAATCCCGATTTGTCCGCCAGAAGGAGATGCAGGAACCGGTATGGTCGCTACGAACAGTGTAGCCAAACGGACAGGGAACATTTCGGCTGGTACTTCCGCCTTCGCTATGATCGTATTAGAAAAAGAACTAGAAAATGTCCATCCGGAAATCGACATGGTCACTACACCTTCAGGAGAACTAGTAGGCATGGTTCATACGAATAACTGCTCTTCGGATATCAATGCTTGGGTCAGTATTTTTGAAGAATTTACAAATTCTTTGGGTATGGAGATAAGCAGAGATAAATTATTCACGGTATTATTCAACAAAGCGCTAGAAGGCGATACGGATTGCGGGGGGTTACTTTCTTATGGTTATTTTTCCGGTGAAAACATTACAGGAGTAAATGAAGGAAGGCCATTATTTGTACGTACACCAGGTAGCCGTTTTGATTTAGCGAATTTCATGCGGATCCATTTAGCCAGTGCTTTTGGTGCAATGAGAATCGGAATGGATATATTGAAATCTGAGGATGTCCAAATTGATCGTTTAGTGGGGCATGGGGGGATTTTTAAAACACCAGAAGTTGGACAGCGGATTCTAGCATCTGCTATGGAGGCACCAGTTACAGTGATGGACACAGCCGGAGAAGGTGGAGCGTGGGGAATCGCGTTATTAGCAGCCTATATGATGGATCGATATGGGAAGTCTTTAGAAAACTTCTTGGCAGAAGACGTGTTTGGACAAGACCAAGGAGTCACCATCACACCTTCAGCAGAAGAAATAGCAGGCTATCAGATATTTATGAGACGTTACCGTGAGGGGATCGACATTGAAAAAACAGCGATTCATCAATTGCAAGAAAAAGGAGTGATAGAAAATGCTGGAACAACTGAAAGAAGAAGTATACCAAGCAAATCTTGACTTGCCTAAACACGGACTCGTCAAATATACATGGGGAAATGTGAGCGCTTTTGATCCTGAAACACGATATTTCGTTATCAAACCTAGCGGAGTCAGTTATGAAGAGATGACAGCAGACGACATGGTCGTTGTGGACTTGGACAATCATATCATTGAAGGTAAACTCAATCCCTCTTCGGATACGCCTACTCATGCTGTTTTATATCGTTCATTTCCTCAAATCGGAGGAATCGTCCATACTCACTCGACATGGGCGACGATCTGGGCACAAGCAGGATTGGATGTTCCTGCGATGGGGACGACGCATGCAGATACTTTTTATGGATCGGTACCTTGTGCTCGATTTTTGACACAACAGGAAATCGACAGCGGGTACGAATATGAAACAGGAAAAGTTATCACAGAAACATTCAAAGAACGCAAAATTGATCCCTTAGCAATTCCGGGGGTACTTTTACACGGACACGGTCCATTTACTTGGGGGAAAGATGCGCAAAGTGCGGTAATGAACGCAGTCGTACTAGATGAAGTATGCAAGATGAATTTATTTACCAGACAGCTCAATTCATTTTCAGAAGAGCTGCCTCAACGGATTTTAGATAAACATTATTTACGAAAACACGGAAAAAATGCGTATTACGGACAAAACAAATAAAAGGAGTGGCTAATTATGTTGAATATTGGAGAAAAAGAATTTTGGTTTGTTGTAGGATCACAGCATTTATATGGGGAAGAAGCACTGCGAGAAGTAAAGAAACATGCACAAGAAATGGTCGATGAACTGAATGAAAATGGCCAATTGCCTTATCCTATCCGCCTTCAAGAATTAGCAGTTACTGCTGACACGATCACAAAAATCATGAAAGAGGTCAATTATCGAGAAGAAGTAGCAGGTGTGATCACTTGGATGCATACTTTCTCACCAGCAAAAATGTGGATCCGTGGGACAAAGCTTCTACAAAAACCATTGCTTCATTTAGCTACGCAATATAACGAAAGCATTCCTTGGAAAACGATCGATATGGATTTCATGAATTTAAATCAATCCGCTCATGGTGACCGCGAATATGGGTTCATCAATGCTCGATTAAATAAACAAAATAAAATCGTCGTTGGCTACTGGAAACGACCTGAAATCCAAAAAGAGATTGCTGCTTGGATGGATGTTGCAGTAGCCTATAATGAAAGTTTTGGAATAAAAGTGGCTCGTTTTGGTGACAACATGAGAAACGTGGGTGTCACAGAAGGAGACAAAGTGGAAGCACAGATTCAATTTGGTTGGACTGTTGATTATTTTGGTATCGGAGATCTTGTACAAGTAATCGATCGCGTATCAGACGAAGAAGTCGAACAATTATTTGAAGAGTACAAGGAATTGTATACCTTCGACTATGGTGATTATGAAGAAAAGACATGGGAAGAACATGTAAAAGTACAAGCTCAGCAGGAAATCGGTATTCGCCGTTTCTTAGAAGAAGGAGGCTATAACGCTTTTACGACTAATTTTGAAGACCTATATGGGATGAAACAACTGCCTGGACTAGCTGTACAGCGTTTGATGGCAGAAGGATACGGTTTTGCCGGGGAAGGCGACTGGAAAACTGCAGCGATTGATCGGTTGCTGAAAATCATGGCTCGAGGAAAAGATACAGGATTCATGGAAGATTATACTTACGAGCTAGCTAGTGGCCAAGAAGCAATCTTGGAATCCCATATGATGGAAGTAGATCCGACGCTTGCTGCGACGAAACCAAGAATCGTTGTTTCTCCTTTATCAATGGGAGATAGAGAAGATCCGGCGCGTCTTGTATTTGATGGGAAAGCAGGAGAAGGGGTAGTCGTATCGATGGCAGATTTCGGTACGCATTATAAACTGCTGATCAATGAAGTAGAAGCCTTTGAACCAACGACTGAAGCACCTAATTTACCTGTTGCACGTGTGTTATGGAAAACTAAACCGAATTTCCATGAAGGTGTCCATTCATGGATTCAGGCAGGTGGCGGTCATCATACCGTTGTCTCGCTAAATCTAACAACCGATCAAATTGAAACGTGGGCAAAATTAGTTGAGTTGGAAACAGTTGTTATTAGATAAAAAGAGGTTTTGAAAAAGCCGCTTAGTTTTAAGAAAAAAGAAGAGATTGACGAAAATTGCTTTTCAACTATTTTTGAAATTTTGTCTTATTATCAATGTCAGCTAACGGAACACCATTTATCAAGATATCTCACCCTCAATATTTTGCTCTCGAAAATAAGGCTTATGGCAGTAACTTGTCATAGCCTTATTTTTATCACTAATCCTACTCTGCTCTAACTGCTCTTTTTGCTTCTAGGAAGTCAAATGGTAAACAGTTGTCTAATTGCAGAAATTTCGAGATACTTGTTAGTAAGGAGGGGGTTTTATGTATCACGTTCATTTGATTGATGCTATTCCAGAACAAGAGATAGAAAAGTTACAAGGGGAATATTTCAAAATAATAGATGATTTGCCAGCCGAAGGAATAGTCATTCGTAGTACGAAAGTGAAAGACGAATGGCTTACACCAGATTTGCTAGCAATTTCAAGAGCTGGTGTTGGGGTGAACACGATCAACGTTGAAAAAGCTTCTGAAAACGGGACGATCGTCATGAATACACCAGGTGTAAATGCTAATGCAGTAAAAGAGCTTGTTTTGTGCTGTTTGCTCTTATCTTCCCGTCCGATAATCGAAGCAAGTCGTATGGTACAAACACTAACAGGTCCTAATATTTTAGAACAAGCAGAAAACAAAAGAAGTGCTTATGTGGGACGAGAGTTGCAAGGCAAAACCATCGGTCTTCTTGGTCTTGGAGCGATAGGCACAAAAGTAGCGCTAAGTTGCTATGGCTTAGGGATGGATGTCTTGGGTTATTCTATCCGCGATGCCCAGTTGGATTATGTTCGGCAAGCAGATTTAGAAACAGTTCTTTCTGCCTCGGATTACATCGTAGTCATGCTGCCGTTGACAGAAGATACAAAAGGATTGATCAATCAGGCGAATATAGAAAAAATGAAAAAAGATGCTGTACTTATCAATGTAGGAAGAAGTGAAATTGTTGATAAATATGCTGTTATGCAAGCATTGGAAAAACAACATCTGGCCAAATACGTGACTGATTTCCCAGAAGAAGAGTTCTTAGAAAATGACCGTATACTTATGTTGCCTCATCTAGGGGGATCGACTCAGGAAGCTTTGGCAGACAGCGGACGTTTGGCAGTTGAATCCTTAAAAGATTATCTGTTGTTCGGTACGGTTAGAGAAGCGGTCAATTATCCATCCGCACGAATGTTTTTCCAAGCGCCGTTTCGATTCACTATATTTTATCAAAAGAAAACCAATATATTAGCAGAGATATTTTCTCTGCTGAATGAGAACGAGCTAGCGATCGCAGATATATCGCGTAACCATAAGAATGAGCATGTCTACATATTGATTGACATAGACAGTACTGATTTTGAACAGCTCAATCAAGTGAAACAACAGCTAGAAAAAATTTCTGGAGTACGAAAGGTCCGCTTATTAAAGAAACCAGAAAGGCCATAAAGAAAGAGAATATTTGGATTTCATTAATTCTTCTTTCCGTTCTTTACTTTCGAATTTCGTACAACTAAAATAAGAGAAGCAACATTCTTTTATTGATAGAAATGAAGGAGCAAGCATTTGAAAAGATATATAAGCAGACTTTCGACCAAACAGAAAAAGATTTTAAAAGGAACAGCAGCGATCATCAGTATCTTTTTTCTTGTTGTTTTTAGTAATTTATTTTTGCAGTGGTGTCAAAATAATCTATCCGTAGACCTTGCGTTGAAATTTGCTTTTTCTTGGCATACGGAAAAATTCTTCTTAGCCTGTCTCGTCTTGCTGATCATTCTTATTTTTCTGATTGCACTAGCAGGATCTGTCCCTTTAGGTTCCCTTACGTATGTCGTAGCCATCGGTGTATTAGGTTTTGCAAATTATATGAAAATGAGTTATCGGCAAGAACCGATTTATCCAGACGATTTGAAGATGATCACTGAAATCGGATTGCTGAAAGATATGACCGGCACTATGCTGTTTACAGTGATTTTAGCTGCCGCAGGAACCGTGCTAGGATTGTTTTGCTGGTACATGTTTCGAAGCCTGAAAAAAGGAAGGCGATTCCAATTGATCCGATTAACGACACTGCTTGTGGCAATTGGACTGCTAGGGTATATCAGTAATTTCAACAATCCCGATAATTTGTTGCGAAAAGCATATAATAAAACGGCACTATGGATACCTTACAGTCAGAAAATGAACTACTATAACACTGGTTTTATCGGTGGGTTTTTGTACAATCTGAAGGTAGAACCAATGGATGAACCTGAAGGATATTCGAAAGCAAAGATCAAAGAAATCACTGAAAAATACCAGAAGCTAGCAGATGAAAAAAATAAAGCTGTAGAGGAAGAGTCGCCGAACATCGTGTTCGTGATGAGTGAAAGTTTCTCAGATCCTAGTCGATTAAACGGCGTAGAAGTATCTGGTGAGCCATTGGCAGATTATTATGAAGTAGCTGATCAAACATATAGTGGCAATATGCTTTCTCAAAACTATGGCGGTGGAACAGCAAATATCGAATTCGAAGCATTGACTGGTTTTTCTATGGCGTTGTTTAATGCGCAACTCACCACTCCTTACACGATGCTAGTACCAAAAATGGATCAGCTTCCTTCTATCGTTTCAGCGTTAAACGCACAATCATACCAGACGACAGCGATCCATCCATACAATACTTCGATGTATAAAAGAGAGGATGTTTATCAGACATTAGGATTTGACCAGTTCATCAGCGAGCGTACGATGACCTATACGGATACGATAGAGAATAATCCATATATTTCTGATGAGTCAGCTTACAAAGAAGTAATGACACTTCTTAAGGAAGAAAAAACACCTCAGTTCATTCATTTAGTCACGATGCAGACACATATGCCTTATAATGGAAAGTATGATAAACTGAGCTATTCTGCAGAGATTTCAGATGGAAGTGGGACGCTTGACTTAGAGAATTATCTGCAAGATATTTCCTATAGCAGCACGGCACTGAAGCAGTTCACGGAAGAATTGAAGAATCTTTCTAGAAGGACTCTAGTTGTTTTTTGGGGGGATCATCTGCCAGGGATCTATTCAGATACCATCCAAGCCAAAAATGATAAACAAACATTACATGAAACACAATTCTTGATGTTTGACAGTAAAGGGAAATTAGAAAAGCAAACGACTCAAGATGCAATCACCAGTCCTTTTTATTTTGCAGCGAATCTAATGGAACAGACGAATCAGACAACGAATGGCTTTTATCAGCTGCTTTTATCATTAGAACAGGAACTTCCGGCGTTTGAACGAGAACTGTACTATCAAAACGGACAGTGGTATAAAGAAGCGCAATTCAATCGCTCGCAACAAGAGATTTACGACGAATATCAATTGATCCAATATGACATTGTCGCAGGGAAACAATATAGTTTAGCAGACGGTTTCTTTGAGCACGAATAAGAATGGCGAGCTGTATAGAAACCATTAAATTTTTTCAAGTACTTGTCATTTGAGGATAAAAACAAGTAGAATAAATAATAACAACAATGGAGAAAGTAGGAAAACAAACATGTTACCGAATATTGGCTATTATGTGCAGTCCATCGATCAAATCGTCAAGGAAACAGAAGCAATCGGAGAAGGAATGCATCCGAAATATGAAGTGATCAGAAACGCAATCGATGAAGGAAAAACAAGTGAACTGGACAGATCGACCCTTGAAGAGACCGTCCAGTTATTTGAAGAAGGAACAAAAAAATATCGGGCAATGCTTAAGAAAGTCAGTACATTGCGCCCACCAGCAAAAGCAATGGGCATTCATAAAAATTTTGAAAAAGCTTATCTTTCATATGTAGCAGGCTGTGAAGAAATGATTCAAAGTATTGATCTTGAGTCAGGGGTAGATAAAGATTTATTCAATACATCTGAAGCAAAACAAGACCAAGCGACTGACCAATTGACAGCTGCCATCCAAAAAATGACTAATTTGTTATTGAAAAAATAGAAGAAAAATTTGATGACAATAAAAACTAGAGTTATCTAATATAAATGTAATATTGTCTTTATGATAGAGTAAACAAAATCCTTTATGATAAGAACATACCTATAACCAACAACCTTGTACTTACTCAAAATTGAGTAAATACTCCTTTTCCGCAGAGTCTAACCAACTCGGCGGTTTTTTTATTTATAGAAAAGGACATCAGAACAGACGAAAAAGTCTTGCGCTGATGTCTTTTTCAGATAGTATGGAAGGCTGATTAGTTTTCTACATTCCGTACATATTGTTCAAAGTAGTTCTGTAAATCGGCTTTGAGTTTCTGATATTCCTCTTCGCTATACTCTTTATCTTCGATTTTTCCATCAAAGAAAGGAATATTCAGTTCTTCCCGCAGCCTGTCTAATACGTCTTGCTGATTCATTTTATTCTCCTTTTTTTGCTAACGATCAAAATAAACACAGACACATTCTGGTGCATAGACATCTTTTTGCAATAATTCTAGTAATCCTGTTTCAGGATGACGGCGGTATAATGTCAGATTATCGGTATTCTGATTGGCACATACGACAAAACCATTGCTTGGATCTAGTGCGAAATCGCGAGGAAAATCTCCTTCTGTTGAGATGATTTGTTTATTTTGGATGTGAGAACCATCTTCGGAAACTGCGAATACGGCAATCGAGTTGTGTCCCCGATTAGAAGCGTAAAGGAACTTGCCATCATTGGAAATGCGAATAGCAGCCCCTCCATTTTCACCGTCGTATTCTTCTGGCAAGGTCGATATTTTCTGTAATTCTTCAAAATCACCTGTTTCTTTATCATAAGAAAGCACTCGGACTGTGCTGTCTAATTCACCAAATAAATAGGCGAATTGTTCATTCGGATGAAAGACGAGATGGCGAGGGCCTGTTCCTGGCTCTGCAGTGAAGGTAGTGACAAGATTCAATTTGCCGTTTTCGGACACATCATAAGTATACACACGATCTGTACCAAGATCACATACGACTAATCGTTGGTCAGGAGTCAGATCCGTATAGTGGACATGCGCATGATCTTGGTTTTTATGAGGGCCTGTCGCTTCTTGATGGAATACTGAATCCGCTGCTTTCAGCTCGCCATCTCCTAATATGTGATAGACATTTACTTCGCCTTTATGGTAGTTGGCCCCATAGAGCAATTGCCGTGTTTCATCAACCGCTACATAACATAAAGGAGCCCCAGACTCTGTTACCGCATTCAAAAAACGAAAATCCTTATCGTACGCACCGGCACCACCTAATCCGTCTATACTGGTGACCGTGTAAAGATTGCCAGCTTTGCTTTTTGCTAGGTAGGTAGGGCTGTTCTCTTCAACAGCCAATGAAAGACTGGATAATTCTTCTTTTTCTGTATCAAGGTCGATCGTATAGATTCCTTTGCTTTCGCGACGCGTATAGGTTCCTAAAATTATCTTTTCGATCATATGAGCTGATTCCTCCTAATGGTAATGAAATAGTTTTCGTCTTTATTCTATCACATAATTATTCCCCAAGGCTAAAGAATGAGAATGTGTTATACTGTTTTTGAAAGCAAGTAAAGGAGAGAGTGCGATGATTCAGGCAACGATTACAGAAATTGGAACAGAAGCAATAAACAAGGAAGAACCGATGCTGATTTTGTTCGATAAAACAGCAACAGCTGCCTTGCGAAAATATTCGGTGATTCAAGAGGTGTCGAAAGACGAACCTTTTTCTTTGAAAGCAGACGGAACGATTACTTTTGATGATCAGTCGTATACGATCGATTATGTCGGTCCGATGGCCAATGGAAATTTAGAGACGGTAGCTCACGTATCATTGATTTTTGATACCTGTCCAGAAGAAGGACAAATTGCAAACGGAATCTATCTTCATCCGCATGAACTGCCTGCTATTGGTTTGGGAAGCCAAATTATTTATAACTAACAGGAGGACTTATGGAAGGGAAAAATAAGAAGAACAGACCGGTGTCTTGGTTTTGGCGCTGGTTTTTAAATAATCAAGTGGTCACAGCTTTACTTGTTGTATTGTTAATATTGCTGATCGTCTTTTTATTTACAAAAGTTTCTTATTTGTTTGCACCGATCTGGCAATTTTTAGCAATCGTAGGACTACCTATCATTCTAGCAGGCATCTTGTATTACTTGATGAATCCGGTAGTTGATTACTTTGAGAAGCGAAAAGTACCAAGGCTCTATAGTATCATTGGGCTGTTTGTTTTGGTCGTTGCATTAATCGTATGGGGAAGCGTAGTGATCATACCTAAGATCCAAGAGCAAACAGTCAGCTTTATCAGTAACTTTCCTCAATACGTTGATACGATCGATAATAAATTGACCGAGATCTTGAGAGACCCGCTGTTCAACCAATTTCGTGAACAGTTAGAAACAGCAGGTGATAAGTTCATGAATTCAGCAGGTGATATGATCCAAGACATATCTAAGAGTACAGTTCAGAGTCTTGGGAGTTTTGTTGGTGCGGTAGCGACTATTTTAGTAGCTTTGCTGACGATGCCGTTTATCTTATTTTATTTATTGAAAGATGGTAAGCGATTAGCCCCTTATTTCGTCAAGTTTTTACCAACGCGCATGCAAAAACCGACGTTGAATGTGCTGAGTGAAATGAATAGTCAAGTTTCTTCATATATAAGAGGGCAACTAACTGTGGCTTTTGCTGTGGCAATCATGTTTATGATTGGTTTTGCAATCATTGGTTTAGAATATGCTGTCACGTTGGGGATCATTGCAGGGTTCTTGAATCTGATCCCCTACTTAGGTTCATTTTTAGCAATGATTCCAGCCATCTTTTTAGCTATTGTGGCAGGTCCATTCATGATCATCAAGGTACTGATCGTTTTTGCAGTAGAACAGACAATAGAAGGACGCTTGATCTCTCCGTTAGTATTGGGAAATCAGTTAGCAATCCATCCAGTAACGATCTTATTAGTTCTGCTGACGTCAGGGAAATTGTTTGGGATCGTTGGTGTGATCTTGGGGATTCCTGTTTATGCAGCAGCTAAAGTAGTGATTACTCATGTTTTTGAATGGTACACAACGATTTCTTCTCTTTATGAAGAAAATCCGTTGAAAAAGCAGAAAGAATAACAAAAAGAGACAGAGGAAAATATCCAAAGCACAAATGTTGCTTTGAAGATTTTTCCCTCTGTCTCTTTTATATACATTTACCTCAATTTTTAAAATGATTTACCTAAAGCAGCAGCTTTATCTAATGCATTTTGCATCAACTCATCTGCACGGTCAGGGTCATAATCGATTCCTTCGATGAATAGTTGATCTACTTGATCGATGCCTACAAAGTTCAAAATACCTTTTACATATTGAGAGGCAAAGTCTTGTCCGTTGTATACACCGCCGTTAGATTGGATGTGCAGTGCTTTTTTACCTGTCACTAATCCTTCTGGCCCGTTTTCTGTATAGCGGAACGTTTTTCCAGCTACATTGACGGTATCGAACCAAGCTTTTAATTTTGTTGGGATATTTAGATTCCATAAGGCGTTTGCGATAACGATTTTATCAGCAGCAAGGAACTGATCAGTCAATTCATTGAAACGAGCAATTTTTTGTTGTTGACTTTCTGATAAGGAAGTGAATTCTGCACCAGCACGTAATGCTTCCCAACCTGATAATAATTCTTCATCGATTTCTGGAATATCATCGCGATAAAGTTCCAAAACAGTCACTTCATCATCTGGATGATTTTCTTTATAACTTGTTAAAAAAGACGTCAATGCCTTAACTGTACGTGATTCTTCTGCAGTTAGGGGATGACCTTTGACTACTAAAACAGATGCCATATGCTTACCTTCTCCTTTTATTGCTATGATTGTTATAACTATGACTAACAAAATCAGTTTACTCGAAAAAGAAAAGGCTATCAAGTCATATTGATAAGGTTGAAGAATAAATAACTAAAAAAAGACAGGATATAAAAGAGGCTGTGACACGATTTTTGTCACAGCCCCCTTTGAATCTAACAAGCAATGTTCAAGCAACGCTTGACTGAAGAGCTTCCATCCCACCAATGATATAAACAGCACGAAATCCGCTAGCAGTAAGTTGATCGGCTAATGCTTCTGATCGTCTGCCTGTGTAGCTTAGAATATAATAAAGTTTTTTTGGATCTAGATTTTTTAATTGTCTTGGCAAGATAGCAGCGGGGATAGAAAGCGAGTGGCTTAAGTGTTTTTTTGTGTAATCTAAAGTATTTCTTGTATCTAAAACGATGCTGTCAGCATCGAGCGGCAATTTATTGAAGTCTTGGACACTAATTGATTGGGCCATTTATCTCATCCTTTGTTTAGTATGTGGCTATTTTAATGGGCAGCTCTCATTAATTCAAATGGAAGGATTCCTCTTATCACTTTTTTAATGTATCGGATAATAATGAAAAAAACTATGCAAATGTCTTGCAAAACAGGTGGGAGGTGTTATAATGACATAGCGTCATATGACAATGTGTCATCTTAGAAGAAAGGAGGATCCATATGCCGACACAGACATTTTTCCATTTGCCGAAAGAAAAACAAAAAAGGTTAATTGAAGCGGCGAGAATCGAGTTTTCTAGAGTACCTTTAAAAGAAGCCTCGATTGCTAATATCGTCAAATTAGCGGATATCCCTAGAGGCAGTTTCTATCAGTATTTTGAAGATAAAGAGGATCTTTATTTTTATTACTTTGAGACAATGAGACGTGACAGCTCTAAAGATATGTTGCAACTAATGAAAGAATCCGATGGTGATCTATTCAAAGGATTCGAATCCTATTTTTCTAAAATGATTTATGAGATTTTGGAAGGTGAGAATGCTTCTTTTTATCGTAACTTGTTTATGAACATGGATTACCGTGCCTCAAGAAAAGTCGCTCCTCATACGAGTCGCCAAAAAACGCCTCATGATCCACATAAAGAACACAAACAAGATGCAAAAGAGTTGCTTGAATTGATTGATCGGACGAAGCTGAAAGTAAAAAATGATCATGAATTGGAATTACTGATCCAATTAGTGATGAATACTGTCTTTACAACAATTGCGCATTCGTATCGCTTATTTTCAACAACTGAAGATTACTCAGTAGAGCAAGCAATCAGTGAATTCAATTTGAAACTTTCTTGGCTGAAAAACGGAGTATATAAATAGAAAGAAGGGAACTAGATGCTAAAAATCGTAAAACGGATCTCCTTGACTTCAGCAATTGCAGCTGCAGTTTTCATGGTGATCCAAGTACTGGCAGATTTATATTTGCCGACACTTACCTCCAATATTATTGATAAAGGGGTAGCACAAGGAGATGTCGATTATATTTGGCATACAGGTTTTGTGATGATCGGTTTTTCTTTGATCAGTATCTTAGCTGCTATTGCAAATACATTTTTTGCTACTCGAGAATCACAGAAACTGGGTAAGCAATTGCGCACGGATGTCTATAAAAAATCAGAGAGCCTGACAAAAGATGCGTTTGACAAATACGGAACGGCCTCTTTGATCACAAGAACGACCAATGATGTGACTCAAATCCAAATGGTCACACAAATGTTTTTACGTATGATGATCAATGCACCAATCACGTTGATTGGCGCAAGCATACTTGCTTATCAAAAAGATCATCAGTTGACAAAAATCTTCTTAGTCGTCATTCCAGTAATGATTATTTTGATTGGCGGAATCATGTATTTTGCTGTTCCATTATTCAAAAGCATGCAAAAGAAAACTGACCGTTTGAACTTGGTATTTCGAGAAGGGTTGACAGGTGTCAGAGTCATCCGAGCATTCGATAAGACGCGCTTTGAAGAAAATCGTTTTGATTTAGCGAATAAAGATTATACAAATACGGCAATCAAAGTTAATACGATCGTCGCATTAATGATGCCGATGATGACATTGATCATGAGCGGTACAAACGTAGCAATCACTTGGTTTGGTGGACACTACATAGCAGATATGACCTTGGAAGTCGGTAATCTGATTGCATTTATGACTTATGCGATGCAGATCTTGATCAGCTTTATGATGCTTTCCGCTATTTTTATCATGGTACCTCGTGCACAAGCTTCAGCTGACCGTATCAATGAGGTGTTGGATGAAAAAATCGGTATCCATGACCCTGAAAATCCTAAAACAGTTTCTTTTGCTGGAAAAGAAGCAACATTGGCCTTTAATCATGTCAATTATCGATATCATGGAGCAGAAAAACTTGCATTGGAAGATATTGATTTTCAAGCTAAGTCAGGCGAGATCGTCGCAATCATAGGAGGAACTGGTTCAGGTAAAACGACCTTAGTCAATTTGATCCCCCGATTATATGACATCGAATCTGGTTCGATCCAAATAAACGGAACGGACATCAGTGAAATGACTCAATATAATTTGCGGGAGCTAATGGGCTTTGTTCCTCAAAAAGCAGTTCTTTTCTCTGGAACGATCCGAGACAATATGCAGTATGGTAAGCCGGATGCAACAGATGAAATGATTTGGAAAGCGTTAGAAATCGCACAAGCTAAAGATTTTGTTTCAGAGATGGAAGATGGCTTAGATAGTCATGTGGAACAAGGAGGAGGAAACTTCTCCGGCGGACAAAGGCAGCGTCTAGCAATTGCACGGGCATTAGTCAAAACAGCCGACATTTATGTGTTTGATGATTCCTTCTCAGCATTGGATTTCAAAACGGATGCCAATCTTCGCCAAGCATTGAAAACGAATATGAAAGAAAGTATCACGGTTTTAGTTGCTCAACGAGTAAGTACAGTAATGGATGCAGATATGATCCTTGTGCTAGATGAAGGAAAACTGGTTGGCAAAGGAACACATGAAGAACTATTGGCAACAAATGAAACTTATCAAGAAATCGTTCATTCACAACTAAGAGAGGAGGACTTAGCATGAGTAAAACAAACACACGTCCCTCTCATGGACCAGCAGGCGGTCCAGGACACGGCGGACCTGGCAGGAATCTCGGTGTAAAAGGGGAAAAGCCTAAAAATTTCTGGGGAACGGTACGCCGATTGTTTGGCTATATGTCTAAACGTATGGTTGCAATCATCGCTGTATTTGTACTAGCAATAGCAGCCGTGATTTTCCAAATCCAAACACCAAAAGTTTTGGGGAAAGCAACCACAGAAATATTCAAAGGTGTAATGGCTGGCGCGCAACAGATGCAGCAAGGGCAACAAGTAACAAAATTTCCGATAGACTTTGATAAAATTGCGCAGATCATTGCAACAGTAATCGTGATGTATTTGATCTCTGCTGTATTCAACTTTTTACAGCAGTTTATTATGACGCGTGTTTCACAGCGGACAGTTTATGAGTTGCGTCATGACTTGGAAGCCAAAATGAATCGTGTACCGATTTCCTATTATGATACACATACAAATGGCGATATCATGTCTCGAGCAATCAATGATATGGATAACATCGCGAGCACGTTGCAGCAAAATCTGACTCAATTTGTAACTAGTGCGGTCACACTGATTGGAGTCATCGTGATGATGCTTTCAATCAGTTGGCAATTGACGTTAGTCGCGTTATTGATGATTCCTTTAAGCTTGATCATCGTGATGATCGTTGCGCCAAGATCACAAGTATTTTTCGCAGATCAGCAAAAAAGTTTAGGTTTATTGAATAACCAAGTAGAAGAAACATATGGTGGTCATACGATCGTTAAAACATTCAATCATACTGAAAAAGATCAGGAAGTATTTGAAAAAGAAAATCAGAATCTGTATGCTGCTGGTTGGAAAGCTCAATTTATTTCGGCAATCATCATGCCGCTGATGAATTTCGTTAAAAATCTAGGCTATGTGTTCGTCGCTGTACTAGGCGGAGTAAAAGTTGCAAATGGGAACATGACATTAGGGGATGTTCAAGCATTCTTGCAATATACGACACAGTTCTCTCAACCAATCACTCAACTTGCAAGTTTGATGAACACTATCCAATCAACGGTTGCTTCAGCCGAACGAGTATTTGAAGTGTTGGATGAAGAAGAGATGTCCAATGAAAAATCTGGCCTTCCAGAAGAAAAAGATACACCATACAAAGTTCGTTTTGAAAATGTTCAATTCGGCTACACACCAGATAACTTGTTAATGACTGATTTCAACTTGGATGTCAAACCTGGCGAGATGGTCGCTATTGTAGGGCCAACCGGTGCAGGAAAGACGACACTGATCAACCTTCTTGAACGGTTCTACGATGTTTCTGGAGGTAGTATTCGTTACGATGGTGTAGATACTCGTGACCTTTCACGTGATGAATTGCGCGCACAGTTTTCAATGGTACTGCAAGATACGTGGCTGTTTACAGGAAGTATCTATGACAATATCAAATATGGGAACGACGATGCAACAGATGAACAAGTCATTGAAGCTGCTAAAGCCGCTCACGTAGATGATTTTGTTCGTAAATTGCCAGAAGGATATAACACTGTATTAAACGAGGATGCAAGCAATATTTCGCAAGGGCAGCGTCAGCTGATCACTATTGCGCGGGCATTCTTAGCAAATCCGGATGTCCTGATCCTTGATGAAGCAACATCTAGTGTAGATACACGAACAGAAATACTGATTCAAAAAGCGATGAACCGCCTATTGGAAAACCGAACAAGTTTTGTTGTCGCTCACCGCTTGTCTACAATACGCGATGCAGACAATATTATTGTGATGAATCATGGTTCGATCGTAGAAACTGGAAACCACGATACATTGATGGAAAAAGACGGATTCTATGCAGATCTTTATAACAGTCAGTTTTCTGAAGAAGAAGCTTCATAGAAACGTACAAATTTATTATTTTTCTTTACCGCATGAAGCACATTTCAAGAAAATGAGTTTCATGTGGTTTTTTACTCATTTATTTACAAAAAACAAGTAAAATGCGAAGTTTCTCACACTTTTTTTAACAAAATCAAAGTTATTGCTTGAAAGAAGAAGAATCCATCGTTAAAATAAAGCTTGACGTAGAGGGGAGCAAGAAATATGAGAGATTTTCAATTGGGGGCTGCCACCTATTTAAAAAGTGTAGCCATTCGGGTGAAAGACCGAGATAAAATGATTGATTTTTACAAGAACGTTGTTGGCTTTGATTTGAAAAGAGAAGAAAACGAATTAGCCATTTTAGGAACAGAAGAAGCTGGAAGTGAAATGTTGCTGCTGGAAGAAAGTCCTAGAGCGAATGATCACATGGGGGAGATCAAAAAGCTGAACCGTTTCTCATTGATTATCCCTAGCACAGAAGAAATGGCAGATATTCTTTGCCGTATACGTAAAAAGAATTATCCAATCAAAGAAGCTTTAGAAGATCATGGACGTATGGGGATTTTACTCGTAGACCCCGAAGAGAATGAATTAGAAATTTACCATGAAGAGAATAAGAGTGACCAAAGAGAAGTTCCAGAGACGATGGATCAAGAAGCGTTGTTAAGAAAATCTGAAGAAAAATTCAGTAAACTATCAGCAGGATCTTATTTTGAAAAAATCCATTTAAATGTTACTGATTTAGCAAAAGAACGCCAATTTCTTAATCGTGTCCTTGGTTTGAAGGTACATAATGAAGAAGAAGGCATCCATGTATTGAATGAAGGAGATTTCCATGTTGGATTGACAGAAGCAAGTGGTGGTGCCATCGATTTGCCTACAGATGAAGTGATTGGCCTTGATTTTCTGAAATTCATGATTGATACTGAAAGCATGGAAGGACTGATTGCTCACTTGCAGCAATTATCAGTCGATTTCTTCTTGGACAAAAAGCATACAGTACTCACAATCTATGATGCCATAGGAATCGAATGGTGGTTCGTCAGTGAGCCAAAAGAAAAGAATAAAACTGACATTCGATGCGACGCTTAACTTTTTCTTTCTTAACGATTGTCGCATGTCTCGTCATTTTATGAACGGTCATACTATCACTTGTTCTAGAGATAGAAAGAGCAAACAGTATACCGAATGAAACTGCGTGGTTTTCCGCGCAGTTTTTTTGTGTAAAAAGGTTGATTCCTCATAGATTAAGCTTTAAGCTTGGACTGTAAGAATCTGACAGAAAAGCAGGAGAAAAAGATGTACCCACAAACGAAACAGCTTATTTTGAAAAAAATGGAAGAAGGATTTTATCCAGGTGTAGCAGCCGCCTTCATCAAAGAAAATCAAGTAGAATCATTTACAGCTGGCTTTGCCCAAGTCGTTCCTGAAAAACAGCCGATGACAGAAGATCTGTTGTTTGATGCAGCATCACTGACGAAAGTCGTTGCAACCACTTCATTAGTTTTGCGTCTATTAGAAGATGGAAAAATAGAACTCGATCAACCACTGCATAAATATCTTTCTGAATTTGAAAATCAGACAATCACTTTGCGTCATTTACTGACACATACTTCTGATATCAAAACATGGATACCAAACAGAGATGAGCTATCTCAGGAAGAATTGATTGCCGCTTATTTGAAGCTAGAACCAGGTGAGCAACTAGGAAAAGAAGTAAAATATACAGATGCCGGAACGATTCTTCTTGGATTGATGCTGGAAAAAATTTACCAAGAAACTGCAGTGGAAATCTTTCAAGAACAAGTATTGGAACCATTAGGAATGATGAACAGCTTATTTCTTCCTTTTCCTTCCAAAAAAATCGTTCCCACAGAACAACTGCCTTCGGGTGAGGTTTTGCGTGGACAAACTCATGATCCGAAAGCAAGAGTTTTAGCTGAACATGCAGGAAATGCTGGGCTCTTTATCGATTTGAACGACAGCATTACTTTTGTCCAAATGTATTTGAACAAGGGAAAAATCAGTAATGGTCGGTTTTTAGAAGAAGAAACGATTGATTCTTTGCTACAAGATCAAACTCCAGAAAAAAATGGCTATCGTTCTCTAGGGTGGGATTTAAAAAAAGATGTAGAAGACGGTCATGCGATTCTTTTTCATACTGGTTATACAGGTACGTTTTTCTTGATTGATATAAAAACACAAGAAGCGTTGATATTTTTGTCAAATCGCGTACATCCTGTCGATTATCGTGCGGAGTATCTCATATGTCGAGATGAAATTGTTGAAAAATTTTTGAAAGAGAAAGCGGTATTACAGAAATAATGCTATAATAGCTATGAAAAATGAGAGGAGTTTGAATTATGCAGGAACCTATGTTTTTAAAACCAGTTTTTCACGAAAAAATTTGGGGAGGAAGCCGTTTACGTTCAGTCTTCGGTTTTGATATCCCTAACGATAAAATCGGAGAAGATTGGGCGATCAGCGCGCATCCTCATGGTGTCAGTGTAGTAGAAAATGGCGAATTCAAAGGGAAAAGATTAGATGAACTATGGTCAGAACACAAGGAATTGTTTGGCCATCCTTCAGAACCAGTGTTTCCATTATTGATCAAGATCTTAGACGCAGAAGATGATCTATCTGTACAAGTACATCCAGATGATGCCTATGGGATGAAACATGAAGGTGAATTAGGAAAAACTGAATGCTGGTATATCATCGATGCTGAACCTGGTGCAGAAATCATCTACGGTCATCATGCAAAGACAAGAGAAGAACTAGCTGAGATGATCAAAGATGGGCGCTGGGATGACCTTTTGAAGAAAGTACCAGTTAAAAAAGGTGATTTCTTTTATGTACCAAGCGGAACGATCCATGCTATTGGCAAAGGAATCATGATTTTAGAAACACAACAAAGCTCCGATACGACCTATCGCGTGTATGACTACGACAGAAAAGATGCGCAAGGACAAACAAGAGAGCTGCATATCCAACAATCGATCGATGTAACAACTGTCCCTGCGAAAACACCAGAATTACAAATCAAAGAAGTCCGAAAAGGGAATTCATCAATCGTCACTTATTTAGAAACTGAGTTTTTCAATGTATATGAGTGGGATATTAAAGGAATCACATCTTTCAAAAAACAAGCCCCTTATACGTTGATGACAGTGATTGAAGGAGCAGGAGACCTTGTTGTTGACGGAAAAACATATCCATTAGAAAAAGGAACAAGCTGTATCATTCCAAGTGGCGTTTCTGAGTGGACGGTCCAAGGTGAACTAGCAATCATTGCGTCTGAACCAGGCAAATAGTTCCCAGATAGCTGAAAGCGGCAGACGGTTTTCGTTTGCTGCTTTTTCTACATAAAATCCGTCTATCAATAAATAGAAGTATGGTGAAAAAGATGGACTACAAATGGAAAGCAAACGGCAGCAGTCGAGTGTTTACGAAACAACTAAGAAAAGCCGGACACCACTTGAATGAAATGATCATGCCAAACCTAAGTCTGTTTATTGCTTGGGGAATCTTGTCATTAGTAATAAAAGGTGTGTCTGGCGATTTGCACGCCACGTTGGAAGAGGTAAGCCACTGGATGATTCAACTGCTTTTACCAATCTTGATCAGCTATTCAGGCGGAAAATCGGTAGGGGGACAAAAAGGGGCAGTCGCGGGCGCAATCGCTTCTTTAGGGTTGATTGCTCGTTCCGATGCCCCGCAAATCGTAGGAGCGATGATTATAGGACCGCTTGCCGGCATCTTGTATGAACAATTTGTTTCTAGATTTCATGCGAAATTCAGAGCTGGGTATGAAATGCTTGTCAGCAACTTACTAGTAGGGCTGATTGGTAGTGTTATTTGTATAATTGGAATCGTTTTTATTGAGCCAGCTTTAAATAGTTTCCACCTGTTGCTTGTCTCCGTCGTGTCTTGGCTAGTCAAAATGAATCTGTTGCCGCTTGTCAGTTTGATCCTAGAACCTCTAAAAGTATTATTTTTTAATAATGCAATCAACCATGGTGTGTTGACACCTTTAGGAATCGAATTCTCACAAGCAGTCGGACACTCTTACCTGTTTTTGATGGAGGCAAATCCGGGACCTGGTTTAGGGATCTTACTTGCTATCCTTTGTTTTGCAAAAAAACAGGAAAAAGTAAACGCAAGTGGAGCGTTGATGATCCATGCGATTGGTGGGATTCACGAAATTTATTTTCCGTTTGTCTTGTTGCGTCCATCTCTGTTTTTAGCTGTAATGGTTGGTGGAGCAAGCGGCACGTTGATATTCCAATGGTTAGATGCGGGATTAGCTACTCCTGTATCGCCCGGGTCACTACTCGTGATTTTTGCCAATACGCCTTATCCGCAACTAGCTGGGGTAAGCATAGGGATAGCACTCAGTACATTTGTAATCTTCATTTGTGCAACGCTGCTATTGAAATTACCGAAAAAAGAAAAAGGAGACAACACGGTCAAAGAAAGGGGAGAAATTTTGGAACTATCTACCATTCATTCTGTCGTTTTTGCGTGTGACTCAGGCATGGGATCAAGCGCTATGGGAGCCGCCCTACTGAAGAAGAAATTAGCAGCGGAAAAAATTGATCTCGCTGTCGGATACAGCTCTGTCTATGAATTGAACAATCAAGTAAATCAGCTTGTTATCGTCCAACATGAATTAGCGGATCTTGCAAGAGAAAAAGTACCTCAAAGTCAAATTTTCGTATTGGATCACTTTTTGGAAACAGATATCTTGCTGTCACGAATAAAAGAAGCGATCCACAAACCAAATTGGAAAGAAAAAAAAGAGAGAGTAGAAGTAGCAGAACAGAAAAAGTCGCTCGTCAACATTGTGTTTTTGTACAAAAATAATAGACGAGGTTCACAAACCATGGGCATGACGATTTTAAGTCAATTAGCAAAAAAAGAGAAAAAACAGTTTGTTATCTTAAAGAAACCAATCGAACAGCTCAAAATCCAAGAAGAAACGATTTATATCGCCCAAAGAGAACTAGCTGTAAATGAACAGCTAAAAGAAAAGATCCCTCAGCTAGTCTTAGTGGAACATTGGGTAGCTACGAATGAATACGAAAAACTCGTGAAGGGAGAAAAATAAGATGTACTTATCGCCCAGAGAAAAACAATTATTAGCAGAATTTCTCAGCAGTCCCTCACCTGTGACTATCCAAAAAATGATGAATTTATTGAAAGTCAGCAAGCGGACCATTTACCGCGAATTAGATAATCTTGAAGTCTCATTGAAATCGGTAAATGCTTCGTTGAAAAAAGTAGCAAGAGGTTCGTTTGTCATTGAGGCATCGGAAGAAGTAATGGAGCAATTAAAAGAAAATACAGATGGGAAAAGCGATGATTTGCCTACTGCTAAACGCCAACACGCAATTTTAGCCGAGTTGTTATTAACGACAGAACCGTTGAGTCTTGCCCATTTTATGGAATTATACCGCATCAGTAATACCACTTTTTATGCGGATATCAAACAATTGGAAGAAAGTATCCGCCAACTGCCTTTGGAAATCATTCGGAACCAAGGATATGAGATCGTAGGACCGGAAAAATACCGTCGGCTTCTAACAGCGAATGTATTAGAATTAGAAATCAATGAATATGAACTTTTTCATAGTATTTCTTTTGATTCATCGCTGAATTACTTTTTTCGATTCGTTGATCCGCAACATCTGTCTCTTGCACGCCAAGTAGTCGGGGAAGAATTGATCCAAAAAAAGACTAATCTAAGTGATAGAAAACTTGAACATTTGGTTTTGATGCTGACATTGACGATGGATCGTGTAACGAAAAATCATTTACTGACAAATGAGACGTATAATGGTCTGGCAAACAAAGAATTGCTTCAGACCGCTAAACGATTATTCTCACGAATTGCTTCTGAGACAAAACAACTTTATCCAGTAAATGAAATCGTCTTTTTTGCAGGATTATTAAATGACTTCACGAACTCATTTGATCAGAATTTCTTTGAAGAAACGTTCGATACACAGCTTGCTTATTTAGTAAAACAACTGATTCAAGAAGTAGGTGAAGAGACGAATGTCCATTTCTATGAAGATGAAACTTTGTACAAAATGCTTTTGACCCATTTGTCTGGTGTGTTTTCAAGAGCTGTTTTACAAGAAGAGACACTGACTAATCCGATTTTAGAAAAAATCATGGTTCAATATGAGGAAATTGCCAATGCAATCCGCCAAGCAGTAGAGCGGATTTTTCAAGAAAAGAAATTATCAGAAGAAGAGATTGCATATATGGTCCTTCATTTTGCAAATTCATTGGAAAAAAGTCCGAAAGAAAGCAATATCAGTATTGCAGGATTTTCACCAAGCGGCTTAGCTTCTACTAGCATGTTGGAACTGCGTTTGAAACGTTATTTTCCTTTCATTCAACAGATTCATTTCTATCGGATCGCTGATTTGAAAAAAATTGATTTACAAGAAGAATATGATATTGTTATTTCTACATCTATTCTACCAGGATATAATGGAACATATATTTTAGTCTCCCCGCTACTGCTGGAAGAGGAAGTCAAACAGCTAAAAGAAGCTTTTTCGCATATTGAGAAGAAAAAAAGGCAAAAAAATACGTATAACAGCAATAACGAGTGGATGCTAGAAGATACTTATGAGGAAACGATGCATTTCATGGAGCAAATCAATCAATTACTTGATCGTTTCTTTATTCAAGAACTAGATAACCCTGATACGGTCTCCGAAACGATTCGCAGTTTATTTCCTTATTTTCCTGAAGGACTAGTAACGGATGAAGAGTTGGTTCATCGCCGACTGCTTAAGCGATATGAACAAGCACCTATCGGAATTCCTCATACAAATATGGGGTTATTCCATACATCCAGCTCATTGGTTTCTAAACCGATCTTTTGTATTTTCAATTTGAAACAACCGTTGACAATTGACGGGATGGATAGACAGCCAGTCGATTTGTCCCGTATGTTAGTTATGCTGGCGCCTTCGCCAATCCAAGAAAAAGACGGGATTCTTTTAGGAAAAATCAGTGGAGCAATCATCATGAACGATTTGAACACCGAGATCTTCCGCTCAGGAAATAAAGAAATCGTTTATCAATTGTTAGCGAAAATCCTGATTGAAGAAATAAAGAAATGAGGGTGAAAAGATGATCCAGCTACCAGCAGAAAAAATATTGCTCGATCAATCCTATCAAAATTGGAAAGAAGCGTTGACCGAGATCGGTCAGTGGATGACCCAACAAGGGGGAATCAAACCGGCATATATCCAATCAATGATCGAAAGACAAGAAAAAGCGAGTGTCTATATCGGGAATTTCGTAGCCTTGCCACATGGGACTGACAAAGATGAAGAAGTAGTAGAAGAAGGAATCTATTTAGTCCAAGTGCCTGATGGTGTGGACTTTGGAACAAAAGAGGAACCAAAAATCGCGATACTCTTATTTGTAGTGGCTTTAAAAAAAGAACATCAGTTAGCTGTGCTACAAGATTTAGCATTTTTCTGTTCAGACATCGACCAAGTAATGGCGCTCAGTGATGCGGAAACCATTGAAGAAGTCCAAATGATTTTTGAACATGGACATATATAACCAATGTTCTCAGTAAAAAAGCTGCCTTGCATCAAGTAATAACTTCAACCATAGGAGACGGTGACAAGATTTTTGTCACCGCTCCTATTATTTTTGTGTTTTAATAACTCTTTTTTATATAGATAGCGCCCATACCTATGAATAATAGAACGATACTCCATGTACCAAGTGTCAAGATACCATTCATGAAAGTAACCTGTTCTGAAGCTAGTGGCGAGAACATATCTCCTCCTACGATCACATTTTGAAAATCAACATAAGAAGTTGGCAAGTAATGACTGATTGATTCTATCCATCCAATCGAAGAAAACAAGCGATACTCTGCTAAGAAAAGACAAAGAAGTGTACCTAAAAGATTGACTAGAGAATGTTCAAATAAAGCAGATAGAAGAAAACTGATTGTACTTAAAAAAAGCACCCACAACAACAGGAACAGAAAACTCTGGGAAAGATACACATACATCGGAAGGATTCGTATCTCCTGACCAATGATCGTTCCTACAGGATAACGGAAGTCTCCCAAACCATTTTTGATTACTACTAGTATAGAGACGAACAAAAATGGAATCACGAGACTTAGCATAGCTGCACCATAATAAACGGTAAAACGGATGCTATGTTTCTTTACTATACTATCCGGTAATAGATTGACTAGAGAGATTACCTGCTTTCTTTTTTCATAAGAGATGATCGAGGAAAGAAACAAGGCGGTTATACATAAAATCAAAAAACTAGAAATCATTCCTGAAAAAATATTTTCGTAGTAATTCGCTAAAGGGAGGTGCGCTGGCAAGTCAAAAATTGAATATCTTTGGATCTGATGTTCGTTCATATAACGGAGCAACTCGACACGTTTTTGTTGTTCAATGATTGGAATTCCTTGTCTTTGACCAGAAATCAGTCGATCCAGTATATCTTTTTCATAATGATAAGTTGCTTCGACCATTTCCTGGACATTCCCTGTGTTTTTTGCACGTAAAATTGCTTCAATCAGTTTGTTGCTTTTCTCTAAACTTTCCACAAATTCTTTCTCATTCTCATCTTCTTTCAACGTTTCAATCAAACGTTGCGTCTCTTCATAGTTATGATTCAGTTCATCTAATTCTGTATAAGCAAGTTCATAATCAAAAAAAAGTGGGAATGCAAAGAGCACGACCAACAATAGAGGAAATAAAAAGTTTACTTTGTTTTTTAGTAAGAGATTGCGTTCAAATGTAAATAAAGTCATAGTTACACCTCATACAATTTACGATAAATAGCTAAAATCTCTTCCATATTTGAGGATTCTGTGACGATTTCTCCATTTTTTAGAAAACATGCTTTAGAACAAATCGATTGGATATTCGCGATAGCGTGGGAAGAAAGAAGAATCGTCTTCCCCTCTTCCTGCCATTGTCTGATCAGCCTATTCAAGACATCAATACTTCCTGGGTCTAACCCGTTCAACGGTTCATCGAATAACATGACAGATGAATCACTGATCAAGTAAGCAGCAAGCAAGACATGTTGTTTCATTCCTAGAGACATTTTTCCAATCGGCAAAGTAAGGTACTCAGTCATCTTCAATCGTTGGAAAACAGTTTGGCATTCTACTTTGCTCTGCCAATAGTATTTGATCAAAGTCAAATAATCAACAGCCGTTAGATAGTCGGATAACTGATTCGTTGATTCTAGAAAAAAGAAAGACCGGCGGTAATCTGTATAAGCAGTAGGAGAGATGTTGTGAAGGGACAATTGATCATAAGTTGTTGGCAGCAGTTGGGCAATGCCATTCAGCAAAGTTGTTTTGCCAAATCCGTTCGGGGCAATCAAAGCAGCTACTTCTCCTGATTCTACTAAAAGATTCAATTGTCGAATCACACGTTTTTTACCACGTTTCATGTTCATGTTTTTGATCAGTAATGTCATAGATAGGCCTCCAATATAAATTTTAATATCATAATAAAACAAAAAATATTCAAATAAAATGCTGACAAAAGTTATTATTTATATATTATAAAAAAATTAAAATAACATTTTTATTTAAAAGTAAAGTTTGCTGATCCCAAAATTTTTTTATTTTGCTGATACCCTCAAACCTTTGGCACAAAGTTTCGTGCCAAAGTACGACTATTTCTCTTTTTAGTAAGCGGATACAATTAGAGTATCAAAAGGAGAGAGGAAGAGACAAAATGGAACGGACGATTCCCAAAAACAACATTTCGTTAAAAGCGAAGGTACAAAAATTAGGCAGTACCTTATCAAGCATGGTCATGCCAAACATTGGAGCACTGATTGCTTGGGGTGTGTTAACGGCTTTATTTATCCCAGATGGTTATTTGCCAAATGAAGCTTTTGCTACCATGGTAAGCCCGATGCTAACTTATCTGATTCCTTTATTGATCGGCTATACTGGCGGAAAAGTAATTGCTGGTGACCGCGGATCAGTTGTGGGAGCAATTGCAACGATGGGCGTGATTGTCGGAACAGATATTCCAATGATGCTAGGTGCGATGATCATGGGACCTCTTGGTGGATATGCCATCAAGAAATTTGATCAGCTGTTCCAAAAACGGATCAAATCCGGTTTTGAAATGTTGGTCAATAATTTTTCAGTAGGTCTTATCGGTTTTGGATTAGCGTTATTAGGTTTTTCTGCGATTGGTCCAGTTGTCGATGCATTGACTCAAGCAATGGCAAAAGGTGTAGAGATCATTTTATCTGCCCATTTGATTCCATTGACAAGTATTTTTATTGAACCAGCAAAAATCTTATTTTTGAATAATGCAATCAACCATGGGATTTTAACACCATTGGGAACTGAACAAGTAGCAGAGGCTGGAAAATCTATTCTATTCTTGCTTGAAGCAAATCCTGGTCCAGGACTTGGCGTATTACTTGCTTTTACTTTGTTTGGCAAAGGAGCAGCAAAATCTTCAGCACCAGGTGCCATGATCATCCACTTTTTAGGTGGGATCCATGAAATCTATTTTCCTTACGTCATGATGAAACCGTTATTATTCTTATCAGTTATAGGCGGAGGAATGTCAGGAAGTTTCATTTTCCAATTGATGGATGCTGGACTAAGAGCGCCAGCTTCTCCAGGATCGATCATTGCGATTCTAGCGATGACACCGTTCAATTCTTACCTTCCTGTTATTTTGGGCGTGATTGTTGCCGCAGCTGTTTCATTCGGTATTTCTGCAGTGATTTTGAAAGCGGATGCGAAAGATACAAATGAAGACTTTGAAAAGTCTGTGCAAGAGACAAAAGCAGCTAAACAAGCATCTAAAGGTGCCCAAGGTATTCCTCAAGGAACTGCGCTATCTGGCGTACAAAAAATCATTTTTGCTTGTGATGCAGGGATGGGATCAAGTGCGATGGGCGCTTCGATCTTGAGAAAAAAAGTACAGGAAGCAGACTTGCCTCAAACGGTGACTAACCAAGCAATCAGCCAACTGACAGATGACTCGAATACATTGATCGTTACTCAGGTCGAACTACAAGAAAGAGCAAAACAAAAAGCACCGAGCGCGCGTTTTGTCTCAGTAGAAAACTTTTTGAATTCACCTCGATATGATGAAATCATTCAAGAATTGAGCAGCAAACAGGAACCATCAGTTTCTGAAATCAAGAACGAGCCAACAGAAGAGTTTCTTTCAGCAAACATCAAGCAAATCAAAGAGATTCTACTTGTCCACGATGATCGTTCGGGATCAGCAACAATGGGGATGACCGTGCTCAAAGATATATTAGACAAGAACCATTTAACTATCCCGTTACGAAAAGTCAACATCCAGGAGTTAAAAGGGGAGCCTGATTCACTGATCGTAGCCAAAGAAAGTTTAGCAGAAAAAGCACAGATGGCTGCACCCCAATCCATTCATTTATCGGTTAATAGCATGGTCAACCCACAAAAATTTGAATCAATTGCACAATATTTGAAACAGACAGCTTAAGGGAGGAAAACAGCATGCAAAGTTTGCCATTCGACATGATCGAACTCAATCGATCATTTAAAACCAAAGAAGAAGCGATCCGCTATTGCGGTCAAAAGCTTGTAGAAGCAGGATGCGTTGATGAGGAATATATCGATGCCATGGTAGAAAGAGACAACATGTTATCTGTTTACATGGGGAATTTTATCGCGATTCCTCATGGAACAGATGAAGCAAAAAAATATGTGAAAAAATCCGGCATCTGTGTCGTACAGGTGCCAGACGGTGTCAATTTTGGTACGGAAGAAGAAGAAAAGATTGCGACTGTTTTGTTCGGTATAGCAGGAGTCGGCGATGAGCATCTGCAACTTGTACAGCAAATCGCACTTTATTGCAGTGATATGGACAATGTTGTCCAACTAGCAGACGCGCTCAGCAAAGAAGAAGTAACGGAAAATCTAGCAATTGCTTAAGGAGAGAGAAAAATGAGAGCAGTACATTTTGGTGCAGGAAATATCGGTCGAGGATTTATTGGAGAAGTTTTGGCAGCTAATGGATTTGAGATTACTTTCGTAGATGTGAATCACACGATCATTGATGCTTTAAATGAAAGAAAAGAATACGAAATCTAATTAGCAGATGAATCAAAAGAAAGAATTAAAAAATGTCAAAGGAATCAACAATCAAACAAATCCAGAAAAAGTAATCCAAGAAATCGCTGAAGCAGATTTAGTCACTACCGCCATTGGCCCGAATATCTTACCTTTTATTGCCGAGTTGATTGCAAAGGGTATCCAAGAAAGAGAAATGGAAGGAAACACAACACCTTTAGATGTCATTGCCTGTGAAAACATGATTGGTGGTTCAGCATTTCTAGAAAAAGAAGTGTATAAATATCTTCCAGAAACATCATTTACTGACAAATATATCGGCTTTCCAAATGCAGCAGTCGATCGAATCGTCCCATTACAACACCATGAAGATCCTTTATTCGTCCAAGTAGAACCTTTCAAGGAATGGGTCATTGACGATAGCCAAAGAAAAAATAAAGAAATCCAATTAAAAGGGGTTTTATATGTAGATGATCTAGAACCATATATCGAACGCAAACTATTTAGTGTCAATACTGGTCATGCGACTGTCGCTTATACAGGTGCCTTGTTAGGTTATCAGACCATTGATGAAGCAATGCAAGATGCGTTAGTTGTGGCACAATTAAAATCAGTTCTGCAGGAAACAGGAAGTTTGCTGATTGCCAAATGGGGGTTTGATGCAGAGCAGCATCATGCGTATATTGAAAAAATCATCCATCGTTTCCAAAACAAAAATATCTCTGATGCGATCACACGTGTCGCTCGGACACCATTACGTAAGTTAGGTTATCAAGAACGGTTTACACGGCCAGTGAGAGAACTACAAGAACATAACTTGACTTGTCCACATTTAACGGCAACAATGGGTATTATTTTTAATTACTATGATCCTGAAGATGAACAAAGCCGTCAACTGCATGAAATGAAAATCCATGAAAACTTAGAACAATTGATCCAAGAAGTCACAGGAATCAATGATCCGAAAACAATCGGGAATATCAAGCAAAACGTGAACCGTTATGCCAAGCAAGTCGCTTAAAATAGGATACGAAAAAGGGGAATGTGACGCAAATTTTGTCACATTCCCCTTTTTCGAATAACTAGGCTGTTTGTCCTTCAAGATAGGGCAGGTCCAACTCTTTACCGTAACGTTGTTCTAAAGCTAGGCGGATCAAGCGAGCTGCTAATTTCTCATTTCTTGCAAGGATAGGTCCGTGGAAATAAGAACCGAAGACATTTCGGTAAATGACACCTTCGGATTGATCTTCCCCATTGTTTCCTTGACCTTGTACCACTTTCCCCAAAGGCCGTTCACCTTCACCTAAGAAAGTCCGACCATTGTGGTTTTCAAATCCATAATAAGTTTCATTGAATTCTTCATTATGGATGACAATGTCACCGATAAACCGGTTATTTTCCTGACTTAATGTGTAGTGATCCAGTGCACTGATACCTTGGATCTTTTCTCCGTTGGCTCCCATGTAGTAGTGACCTAGCAATTGATAACCACCGCAAATGGCTAACATGACACCATCATTTTCGATATAGTTGATCAAAGAATCTTTCTTTTTCTGGATGTCTTTTGAAATGATCAGTTGCTCAAAGTCTTGACCACCGCCAAAGAAAACCAAGTCATATTTATCAGCATCAAAAGGTTCATGTATACTAACAATCTCCGTATGGCAAGAAACCCCCATTTTTTCTGCTACATATTTCAACATCAAAAGGTTTCCGTTATCGCCATATGTGTTCATCAAATTTCCATAAAGGTGGGCGATATTGAGTTCATAATTAGCCACGATTCATTCCTCCTTTGATAAATCCTTGAGCCGCTAGTTCTTTACGTAGCTGCAATACAGCAGTGTAAGTAGCTAAGATATAGACATGTTCAGTTGGCAATTCTTTGATTTTTTCGATTACTTCTGGTAATTCTTTTGTTTCTGTCAATTTATTTTCTGGAATCCCGGCAACTTTCAGACGTAAAGTCATATCTGTATGACGGTCTCCTCCAGAAATAACGGCTGGGATATCCATATCGGCAAAGTTTTCAAAATTACCATCCCAAATCCAGCTGACATCGATTCCGTCTGCGTAATTGGCATTCAATAAAGCCACTAAAGAAAATGGATAAGGAGCTAGACCAATCATATCGATTACTTGATTGATACCTACAGGATTTTTGACAAGTACTAATGTACATTTCTTTCCATTGATATTGATGACTTCTTGTCGGCCGAACACTTTCTCGTCATATCCTAACCCTTGTTTGATTTTATCAGGATCGACATTGAAGTACTCCGCCACTGCAGTAGCTGCTAAAGCGTTGTAGACGTTATACATACCACCAACTTCGATTCCATATTCATGACCATCGATTACAAAATCTGCTGAAACATTGTCCATCCGTACCATATCAGTCAATCGGTAATCCAGTTCAGGACGTTTGAAGTCACAATTTGGACAGTAATATTTTCCTAAGTTTGCATAAGTGATCATTTTATAATGCAGGATGTGATGACAATTTGGACACAAGACACCGTCTGTATTGTAATGCGCCATTTGTTCACGATCTTCTTCATGGTCAAAGCCATAATATTTTCTAGGATTAACTGTTTCGATCGAATTGAAGATCGGTGAATCACCGTTACTGATAATCGTTGCATTTGGTGACTTTGCGGCACCGTCTACAATCATTTTATAGGTCGTATAAATTTCTCCATACCGATCCATTTGATCACGGAAAATATTTGTAAATAAAAATAGTTCTGGTTTCATATATTCTGTGACTTTGCTCAAACTTGCTTCATCTATTTCTAGGACAGCAAATTTTTTCTGTCCTTTTTTTGGTTTTGCCTGCAAGAAAGTCGATACAATTCCTTGCACCATATTCGCACCAGTAGGGTTGGTTAGAACTTCATCGAATTGCTGGCGCAAAATATTGACTGTTAAAGCGGTAGTCAATGTTTTACCATTTGTTCCGGTAACAACGACGACTTGGTAGTCTTTTGCCAAGCTATCCAATATATGTGGATCGACTTTCAGCGCTAGTTTACCTGGTAAACTTGATCCGCCTTTAAAAAAAGTTTTTAATGCCCATTGCGACGTTTTCCCAACTGCAATCGCAAAATGACTGCGTATTCCCATTATGTAACCTCCAAAAACGATTTGCTGACGAATAAATTCAACTAATCATACCATATGTTGAAAAAAAGGTTAAATTGCTTTTCTTATTCTTAAGAAAAGGTTATGTCAGAAAGAATAATGATAAAGATAGTATAGTTTTTAAACATAAAGCACTCGCTTCCTTTCTGGTTGGGTTTGGTCACAGGGATGAGTGCTTTTTGTGTACCTTAAAATCAAAAAAAGGGCATTTGGTCTTTACGCTGGTATTAACCACTAGGTTCAAAGGGTCAGGTTTTACCTTCTCAACGCCGTAAGGTCCCTTTGCAAATCAAACATATTTAGTTCTTCTATCATTTTAGTTGAAAAGGTTATTATTTAGAATAGTTTGTTCAACTTAAAATGTATCTTATAAGGGTAAACACATGATTTTTTTCAGAATCCTTTTCGTGAAGGTAAAAGACTTTTAACCGTAAAATAAGGTTTTGTTCATGATAACGAGAGGTCGCTTCTTTCCATTTTTTTTTTGCTTATTTTCAGATAGATTTGGAAAAGAAAGATGAAATTGTTTTTTTTTGATTCGACAATAAATGCCAAGTATTCTTGATGTATGAAAGTAACTTTGTAAATAAAGTAAAGTAGCATACTAGGATAAAGTAAAAATCATTCCATTGTATTTCTTATTATAAATAACACAACATATTTTTGACGTATACATAAAAAAAACAATCATCAGATAATGGAATAGTGAGAAATAACAAATGTTTAATCACAGTCCATTTTTTTCTATCCACAGAAAAAAAAATTTTTTTGATATAAATATGAACTATTGAAATGTGTTTAAATACTTAATAAAGGAGAGCGTAAAAAAACAAGCAAAAAAGAAAACCATGTTGTTTTAAGAAAAGCGTGTGAGTAAGAACTAACACATACAAGGAAGTGACATAGACTAGTTCGAGTTATTGAAAAAAACAAGGAGAATGGAACTTATAGATTTAAAGAAATGAGACTGTCTTTTCTAGTAATTGAAATCTAAGGAGTGAAAAACAATGCCGAATGACATCAACCAACACAGAGCTAAAGTGGGGAAGTACACGAGTGACACACAGACTCCATTTGGACTGGAACGCAACCAAAGAGCATTAAATGAGCTTGCTGCAAGCATGGGACAACGTCCAACAAGGGAAGGACTTAAGACTTTAAGCGGATATCTCTATGTCTACAGTATTTTGAGTGCACTCACACTGCCGGATCCACCGCCGAACCAGTCTAAGAATGTTCAGAAGTCTTCGCGTTCTATTCGTAGGAGACAAGAAACACCAACAAATACGACAAGAGTAAGGGAGTTTCATCCAGAAAGCCCATCCCAAAATCAGTTTGTCACGTTGACAGATGCCGCACGTCAATGGAGCCTTGAAATCCAGCAGTTAGCGCAAGAAATTACGATGTTTTCGAACCATCTACCAGAAAAAGCGACTGAGTCTCAGAGTGAACAAGGTGTAAGAGAGAAGAAACGCAAGCAATCCGATTTCAGAAACATTCGTCAGACAGCAATCACTGAATCGCAGAAGTTGAATGGCGGTCGATCAGAGGAAACAAATGAAGCCACTCCATCATTTTCTAAACACCCTAATAAAAATAGTTCTGATTATTTTTCTGGTAAAGACGCTGCCGAGAAGCTAATACAGACTTTTCAAGCTTCATTTGAAGAAACCCAAAAGCAAAGTGACCTGGTTCCAAGAGAGACCGCACCGCCCATCGAAAAAGCTTTTTGGGAAGATCTAACTACGACCTTTTACAATTTTTTCAGTCAATTTGAACACACGTCCTACACAGAAAACCAAGCAGACGTGTCAGGCAGTTCGGTGATGGATCATTTTATCCATTTGATGAAGCGGACGTTTTCAGATAACCCAACGCCGATAAACCAAGATGGATCTCTAAAAAGCGAATCTATTTTGAAACAAGAAGAAGCGTCTATCTCTGCACAGCTTTGGCAGTTAACTAATGACTTGGGAAACTTATTAAGTGGATTCGTCCAAAGCTTAGATGTAATCCAACATTTAGGCGCGCAAGCCATCCCGATTTCTGAGGAGCAGCAGAACACACCAGACGAAAATGTGGCGATGTCTGAACCAATGATGTCAGATGAGTCGGTAGATAAGCGAACCAATCAGTTGGATAGCCCAACGTTATCTACTGTTGATCTTGAAACAGAACAAGTCCATCACATCAATGAGACGATCATCACTGATCAGTTGCCTTCCACACGTTATCAGGAACCGTTACCGGTCTTCTTTTATGATCGTGCCCTTTTTCAGAGAAAAAATGAAACAAGTCACGTGAATGAAAAAATTAAAGAATTTTTCATGAAAGAAAAGCTGGCGAACGACGCCACTCCTGAGAGTGAACTACCAGAAATTGCTCGAACATGGATGGAGAATAAAGATTTAGATAAATTAAGTCAATTGGAAAGAAAACATTTTTTGGCGTACACGCTCCTTAAAAATTATGGAATGGAAAACGTGCGGTGGGGAGAATTCATCTCTGCTAATAAATTACAGGACATCTTTCTGCAATGGAAAACCAATACGTGGTTAGAAGATTATACGTACAAAGCAATCACTGATAAGACGAGCCAGTATGATCTGTCTGGAGCAGATCCTGTCCTAATCACTTCTTTTAACGAATATCAAAAAGAAGGCAAACAATTATTCAATGAATTTATCAATAATTTACCAGGGACAATACCCAAAACGCAGGAGCTCTCTCCTATTTATTATAGTGAAGAGCTGTTTGATGCACGGGAAAAAACAGAAAAAGTGAATGAAGAAGTTTGGTACTTTCTTGTTAATCAAAATTTCGTGAAGGATATACAAACACGAAGGGAACTGGTCCAAAAGTTACAAGAGTGGATCCTTTCAGGAGAAAATTACGAGATCAAGCTAGTAAGACAACAACTAGCCGCTGAGGTGATTTGTCTAAATTACGGAATGACTGTGGAAAAGATGTCTCCAATAGAGGCACGACTCTATTTGTTGCAATGGGAAAACAATAATGCACAGGCAGGTTATAGTTTTAAAACCTTCGACATACTTGAGAAGCAGGAAGTGGGCAAAAACACGACAGATCAAGCAATTGAGGCGGTATTTATCGAGCAAGAAATTACGACTTTTCTTCAGGAAAATGACATTGAAGTCCCTCCGCCAAATAAAAAATTACTTCCTGAACTTGATGAGGATCAAAAAGAGAAGCAGCGTGAAAAAGTTTCCTCTTTTTTGACTGAACATGGGATTGCTTGTGAGAATCATGAACCGCAACAGCTGATCAAAGGAATCACACACTGGCTTTTACTCAAGGAACCACCTACGAAACCTACAAGTTCCGTCAGTACAGCTCTTGAGGAAGTAACTGCAAATCCCACAACTTCTGCCAGTACAGCACTTGAAGAAACGATACCGGAGACATTATACGATGTCAAAATCAAGCAATTAGCCAATATCCTCCTTGGAAATAAGGAAGAAGAGTCCCTCTCAGAAGAAGAGGCAAGTGGGATTGTGTCTCGTTGGATTATAGAGATGGAGCTCGATAGACGATCTTCTACTGCCTTACCTGACACGTCAAGGGTAAAACGTTCTTTAGCTCCGCCAACATCCACACAGAAGGAAAATCCATGGCAATCTCAAAAGTTGATGAGCCAAGTAGAACGCCTTTTTCAGGAACAGGGTGTGTTATCTGGGGAGGTGACAAAAGAAAAGCGACTGATTGCCATGAGCAAGTGGCTTTTACATCAGGATGGTGACACCGTTTTTCGTACAGATAAACTCCACACCCTCGCACAAGTGATCTTGAAAGAATTGAATCTTTACGGAGGAAAAGAAGAAGAGAAAATCTCAGATAAAGATGCCGAAGTGACAGTGATGAAGTGGCTATTCGAGCATGTTCTTGGCTGTTCACTTGAAGAACATCTAGCTAGAAACATCGTTGCGATGCCCGATCCTTCTAAGATGACAGTCAATCATCTAAGAGCTCAGCTTGAGTACAGTCCATATGAGATGGGTCTGTCGTTTGATTACTTGCCGTTAAAAGAGAAGGCGGGGGCATTTACGTTTAAAACACTCTGGGAAGCATCACTCAAACAAACCTTGCCGAGTTTGTACCGACCAGACGATCTAAGTGAAGGCAAACGGCTGGTTTCTGATCAGAAACTGCTCGTGCAGTTGACAGGTGATAAGCTGCTAGAACGGGAAGAGTATCGTACAAAAATCAATGAATCAGAAAAAAGTTCCTTAGGAGCCGTTTTCTTGGATAGTGTGGCTGAGAAAAAGGAGCTCAACTTTGAAGAGTTGCAAGTAATTTTTATGCCTGCATTGTTTGCGACAGCGCAACTGGAACCAGAGCGCCTGCGTGAAGCTTTGACTGAAGGAACCTATAAAGAAGTAGCCCTCAGCACCTTTATCAGCTATTGGCAAAAAGGCTATTTCAAGCTGGTTGAAAAACAAGAAACGATCGACCATCTATTTCAAAATTATCAAGAAGCCACCCTTAAATGGCGGCGGAAACAGGTGCTGGCAGAAGAAACGATTCGGGAGTGTTACAAGTCTAAAGCATCACTAAAAGGGTATCCGCCACCACTATTGGTATATTATGGCGCGCTGCCTGTCACAGAGACAGACGCTATCGCTCGCTATATCAGCGGAGGACATCCTTGCCCGACAGCGCACTGGGAAGTTCCTAATTTAGACGAATGGTACAAAGACTTGACTGGAAATGTGGCAGATGCTTATGCAAAATTAGATACAAAGCTGATCGAACTCGCATTTGAAACGATGGATCAAGATGAATCCCAGTTTCTTTTTTCAGAAGAGACGCAGATTTATGAGGCATCTGCAAAAATAAAAAGAAAAAAATTCAAGCGTATTCCTGTGATTGGATTGGGAGGAGATATTCAATATAAATTAGAAGCGGTTTATACGGATGCCGATCTGAAGAAGACTGATCTGTTTGTAGCTAAACGTGGGGATGAAGAACGTGTGTACGGATTGAAAAAACTGGAAAATGAAGGCGGATATGTCGTTTATCGTGTAGATCAAGACCCGTCATTATACGTCAAATATCAATTGTTTGAAATAAATAGTCATGAGCCGACATACGACACATTCTCTCTTAACGTGAATCTAAACAGTGAACGATTCAAAAATATGGATTTTCAAAGCAGTGAGAAAGGGAAGTTATCGGTATTTGCGTTAAGGCTCAGTCATAAACACCGTCACGAACTGTATGACAAACTTTATCAGTCAGGCGATGAAAAAACACCGCTAGAAAAAGCATTCGATGTACTCACACATATTGTCCCTTTTTATGATTGTGTGACAGGAATCATCGAACAAGATATTGAAAAAGCGGTGCCTTCTTGTTTGATCGATGTTGCATTATTGATCCCAGTAGCAGGAGAGGCGGTTGCGCTCAGTACAAAATTTGGATTAGGCGTGGCAAGAGCGATTGCACGAGGCGGCTTAAGAAGCGCGTTACGAAACAGCGGGCATTTTCTTCCCACCTCCGTTGAATTAGGCAAACTCGGAGTTAGTATTGTGCGCTATATCGATCCAGGGGTTGAATTGATAACGGATAGCAGTAAACTGATGGCTAAAGGATTAGCGAAATTAAGCACGAAAGTTCGAAGTACAGAAATAAAAAATCTTTTAGAAAAGCTAGAAAAACTGGAAAAGCAGACGCCAAGTATCTCAGAGAACTTTGTGAAGGCGCGGCTACCGAAAAATGGACCAGAAGTTCCGGTGAAACGTGTAGATGAACATTTATATGTACGGGTGACGGATCTACAAACAGGGAACGGCTTTGGTGACTACTATCTATTGAAGAACAACCAATTAGAAGTGTTTAAAGGTCCAGTCTCATTTTCAGAAGAACAGAAACGACTGATCGATATCGTGGCAATCAAGATAAAAGACAATCAAAAAGTGATTGATGAAAAAAATCTAAACCCTGCGGCTTATGGCGAAGGGCGGATCAGGACGGTGTTAGAAGAAGGAGAGCCGGACCAATTCTTGATAAAAATGAACGATCAGTGGGTTCCTGTTAGAGAAACGCCGATTGTGGGACATGGTGTGCGTTATGATGCGAAGATTGGCGAAGAATTGTTTCCTGTTAACTTTAATGGGATGGAGTGGTATTTCGAAGCAAAGACGTCCCCCTTTATGGCAGAGGAAGTCCGTACAAGCATCGGAAAACAACTTGAGAAGTTCGAAACTCGACAAGATCCAATGAATCTTTCTGCGCCAGATGAACGAGGTTTGATGCGAGATGATTCCGGAAGATCTTATATCAAGATAGAAAATCACTATGTGCCACTCATCTTATTGGATAAGGAAGCTGGACGATATCATTTAGTGAAAAAAGACGCGAACGAGCCAATGACGGTTTTGAGATTTCACCCGGAAAGCGGTCAATTCCAGGTTGAAACACCTTTGGAGAAAAAACTGTGGCAGGAAGAACGAGGTATCAGAGAAGCAAGTTATATACAAATTGAAACAGCTATTTCTCTGGAAAATTCACCCAAAATAGAACCGTTAAATCCAAAAATACAACCAGAGCCGTCACGTCCAAGAGGAGGATCACAGCCAGGATCATCAAAACCAGGAACATCAGGGCCCCGACTACAAAGCCAATATACGATTAATGGATTGCCTGTCATTCAAGATAGAGCTGATGAATGGAATAAGTTGAGACAAGCCAAGGTATACCTTCCACTTCCAAAACAAGCAAGAAAAGTGAATTCGAAGGAAAAGCCGAAAAAATTATATGACTTCATCCCTACTCAACCTATCGAAGTTACAGTTCAAAAAGAAATTGATAATTTGTTTCTTGAGTGTACACGCGAATATCTTAAATCCCATCCTCAGAATAGTTTTCGGGTATTTGCTGGTCTTGATGCAAGCAAGACGCCAGAGTTTCTCAAACCATTTCAAGTCGAGCTTGCACTAGAATTCGAAAATACGAAAATAATATATGATAATATGAAAAAGATATGCCAAAGATTGTCGAGAAAGAAAGCTATTTCTGACACTTATGAAGGTAAATACCTGATTCAAATGTTCGAATTGGAGAATGTGCCTAATCAAGAGCAGATATTGAAGAAAATTATCGAGAGACTACGATCCATAGCAGAAAAAGGAGAGCAGTTCCTCCAAAAAACGGCAGATATTGGTTTTGAAAATGTTTGGATCGTGACTACTGATTTGAAACGGGACTATTTTTCACAATCCTATGTGTCAGAGTTTCCAGAAGGTTATATTGTAAATGCGTTTGTATTCCCAGACGATCCACAATGTAGAATATTCATTTTAGCAGACGCATTCCATTTAGATCCCGATATAATACCACGTTTAGAGTTAAGACCAGTTCCATCTGAGACGATCATACATGAAACAACACATCTTAGTTCATACACGGGCGATCTCATAGTTTATAGGAGGAGACCAAGAAGTTTTGCTAGTAGTGGACAAGACGTGCTAAAAGATTACAAAAATAAGTTTAGTGACGCACTATCATCTCCTTATTTTGAGGATTTCGTAGACCGATTAGCAGAATATCAGAAATTGCCGAAGCTGTCGAAAGAAGCTGTGGCGAAAGCATTGACTTCTAATGAAAAGAAAATGAAAAAGAAAATGAATATGTTGCGAGCAAATTTACAGTTGGAGGATGCGGAAATGGTCATGACGATTATCAGAGACCTTTCCCAAGGAAGAGATTTTGACGTACGACCACGCGTGCGAAGAAACCTTAGCAGCAAGAAATCAGAAGAGGACAAAGGAATGATGTTTCTAAACTTGTCGTTAGGATTTTTGTTCAATCCAGAACAATACTGGTTAAGTCCTCACTTGCATAAGACACAAGAAAAATCAGCGCTTGCCACAGAACATCCAGTTTCAACTCATACGGAGGAGAGCTCAAAGAAGGACACGACAAATACAAAAGGCGAAAAATGGGAGGAAACAGAGAAGCTGCAAAAGAGAAGCCTGCTAGATGCAGTAGACAAAGGTAAAAATAGAAGCCATACTGTCAATAACGACTTACACAAGCAAAACGCAGAGAGGAATCAAAAAAAAGTTTCCCTTAGTGCTTCGCTCAATTAAAAAGTCTATGACGTATCAGCTGGCTAATACTATTGATGAACATCGAAGAGAAGATGAACGATTTTCTTCGATGTTTTTTTGCTTCCTTGCTTCATCTGTCGAATACAAAAAGCTTATCCGGACTGTCTATTGACAAGGAACCAGATAAGCTTATCAGTGGGAGGCTTTGCAGTTATCGTTACTTTTATCCGATAATGATTTTCTCACTTGGATATTCATAGCCCAGATCTCGGGTTTCTTTTGGTACGAATAGCATCAATGTATACAGCATTCCAATCCGCCCAATAAACATCAGGGCAGCAATCGTGATTTTACCTACAACAGACAAGTCGCCGGTAATTCCTAAGGATAAACCAGTTGTTCCAAAAGCAGAAGTTACTTCGACGATGATCGAGATCAGTGTTTGGTCCTCTGTAGCAGATAAAAAAACGATACAAAAGAAACACATACCAAGAGAAAGCATAAAGACAACGACTGATTTTCGCACATCATCTTGATCGATTCTCCGTCCAAAAATATTGATATTATCCTCACTCTTGAGGAAGGAGTATAGATACAAACCGATGATTGCTACAGTAGTTGTTCGTATCCCGCCTCCTACAGAACTAGGACTGCATCCGATAAACATCAGTAAAGAAAAAATAATCAGTGTCGTGATCTGAAAATCACCCAAATCGTGAATCTGGAGACCGGCATTACGAGTCGTAATCGAATAAAACATCGAATTGATCCATTTGACACTCATACTGGAATCTTGGAATAAATGGTCCTTTTCCAATAGATAAATTAAGATAGTTCCCGAAACAAACAAGATGACAAAAGCCAACACGGCTAATTTGGTAAACAAGGAAAAACGAAATGGAAGCTTTGCACTGGAACGTTTATATAACAGCCACTCCCGAAACTCCATCAATACAGGAAAACCAATTCCGCCGACAAAAATCAAAAACATGATCAGAATCAAGAAAAAATAGTCATGTGCAAAGGGCTTGATGGAATCCCCAGTGACGTCAAATCCAGAGTTCGTGACAGCCGATATCGCCTGATAAAAACCGTAAAAAACGGCATCACGCCAACGATCAAAATAGCCTCTGTAATAAAAATAAATAGAAAAGAATGTCCCAAAAAGTAATTGAAACCAGATTAAAATAGCAAAAGTAATCCGAATCAGTCGGACGATACCAGACAAACGCGGTTGATTCATATCTGTCATGATCAGCTGCCGCTGTTTCAATGTGATTCGTCGTTTAGAAAAAATGACAAAAGCAGTAGAAATCATCATGATCCCCAAACCACCAACTTGAAATAATATTTCCAGCAGTATAATACCGTTATCATTGAACACAGAATTGATATCAAAAGTCGATAGTCCAGTCACGCTCACTGTACTGATTGCCATGAACAGCATGTCCACAAAAGAAACATGGCTATCTGGTTCGCGAAAAATCGGCAGATAAAATAGAACGAGTGATAAGACCGTCATCAATATATAATAAAAAACGATGATTTGGATCGATGAGAAATGATTGGCAGCAAACTTCTGTCCTCGCCGCTGTAGCCTTCGAAAGAATAAATCAACATGCACAGTACTATCCTCCTGACAATAGTCGTTTCTACCAGTATACAAGGGGAATCAGGAATACTCAAAGAAATTATTGAACAGATAACAATACAGCTTTCGATTAAAATAGAAATGGCTTATAATAAAGCAAATCCTAGAAAAAAGAAGGAGGAGGAATAACAAATTGATCAATGCCCAACAAATCGTAGAAAAAATGAAAAATCAAAAAATAAATTATGACACAGTTCTGAAAAAAATGATTATGCAATGGGAGAAAGAAGAAGTAAAGCCTAAGATATTAATACATACATGCTGTGCTCCTTGCAGTACGCACACGTTGGAATTCATGTCTCAATATGCAGATATCACGTTATTTTTTTCAAATTCGAATATCCATCCTAAAAGTGAGTATTTGCGGAGATTACATGAACAAAAACGATTTGTAGACCAATTTAATGAGAAAACTGACCATCATGTAGCGCTGATTGTTGATGAATACCGTCCAAGTGAATTCACCAAAATGGTTTTAACCAACCATCTTGAAGACGAAAAAGAAGGTGGTGCTCGCTGCAGTGCATGCTTCAATATGCGATTAGATCTTGTTGCGCAAAAAGCGCAAGAACTAGGATACGATTACTTTGGAAGTGCCCTGACGATCTCACCAAAGAAAAATGCAGCCTTGATCAATCAAATCGGAATGGATATCCAAAAGATTTACGGGACACGATATTTGCCAAGTGATTTCAAGAAAAACAAAGGCTATGAACGCTCTTTGCAAATGTGCAAAGAGTATGATATCTATCGCCAATGTTATTGTGGTTGCGTGTTCGCTGCCAAGCAGCAAGGATGTGATCTGAAAGAAATCAATCGGGAAGCAAAAGCTTACTTAAAAACATCGACCGTAGTTTTTGATGAAAATTAAAGAAATCTTTCGGAAAAACGTAAGAAAAAAATAAAGAATTTATGGTAGAAATAAGGTAGACTGTATAATTTGTCCGTAGTAAAGTAAGGAAACAAGAATAAATTTCAATGAAGGAAGAGATAAGATGCGAAAAGTAGCACCTATTTTGAAGCCAATCGCTGTATTAACAATCTCGACGATTGTCGCGACTACTACAGGTATTGTGAATAGTTCCAGCTACCGTGCACCAAGTTCAAGTTCTAGTACTGTAGAAGAAACAACACCAACTACTTCAGTCTCGACATCTGAACCAACAACAACGGAAAGTTTGAATGAAACCACTACGACAAGTACATGGGACGATACAACAACTAGTTCGTCGTATGATGAGACATATACAACTGACAGCTCAAGCGAAACAAGTAATACGGTACCAGATGGCACTCCATCGGATTCAACCAATCCAAGTACAAGTCCGGATACAAGTGCTAGCTCCGAAACGATACCAAGCAGTACGACTGTAGATGATAACACGCAAAATGATGATGCCGCACGTACAGCACAGCAAAACCAAGATTCAGGAAATACACAAACGTATAACCAGCAAGCAGGTGATTCTCAATGACATTTTTACTAGATCTTATCAATGGGGTGCATAAATTCCTTGGCTATTTAGACATCAGTCCTAAATATCTTAACCGTGGATATACGATTTTAAGTGTGATTCCCACGCTTTATTTATTGAGAATTGTTTATGGACTTTGGCAAAACCAAAACTATCTTCAATTTTTCTTATATGGACTTGCATTTCTAGTGCTTGTTTATTTTACTGTTTTAAATGTATTTTATTACTTTTTAGATAAAAACACGAAAGCCGATGTCACGCAGCTTTTTGTGAAGTATTTGCCTGATGAAGCGTTCAACATCCAGACAGAAGAAACAATCAATAATGGAAATTCGATCGATAAAGTGAATACACAGGAGGTCATGGTTTCTTATGACGAAGATTACCAATTGAAATTAGCCGAGAATATGCGGTATTTGATTGGAAATGGTGAGATCAAAACAAATGAACTCGGTCGCATGGATGGATTTTTGGTCGACAGAAATACGTTGTATCCTTATTACTATGTCAAGAAAACAGGAGAGAAAGAGTATGTTCTAAATATTGGACGAAGCTACTCGGACATGGAAAAAGTAGGGACCATTCGACTAAGCTCAACAGAAGACACATTGGAACCTGTCGGATTGTTCATCGTTGGCGGTGATTTTGTCAAAGACGGGTTGCGTTATCATGAGCCTTATCGCCTGAAATTAATTGCAAAAAAAGCACAATCACAAGAAGAACAAGTTGTTTATAGTCGGAGCCAAAGGAGAAGACATTCATAAGGGGATGTGACATGACTTTTGTCATGCCCCTTTTTTATATAACGAGAAAAATAGAACGAACACGTCACTTATTCTTTCCTTTCATTTATAAACATTGTAGAATAAAGAGAGTACAACGAAATATCGTAAAAAAATGTAATAAATAACGAGGAAATATAAGTAGGAGGTAAGCTGTGAAAGAATTTTTGAAAAATTGGGGGATTCTGATCCTTGTATTAGCGGCTATTTTATTAGCTAGAGTGTACGTGTTTACACCAGTCACTGTAAACGGACATTCGATGGACCCTACATTAAGTGATGGACAACGACTGATTTCATCTAAAATCTCGAACTATGAACGAATGGACATCATTACTACGAAGGAACCAGGGGATGAAGAACGAATGATCGTTAAACGAATCATTGGTATGCCTGGGGACACAGTCAAGATGGAAAATGACCAATTGACCATTAATGGCAAAAAGTATGATGAGCCTTATCTAGATAAGTTCAAAAAAGAATTTTCAGAAGATAAGTTACAAGGAGAGTATGCTTATAGTTCAGGGTTCCAAGCACAAGCAGAAAGTGCCTCTACCTTTACGAGCGATTTTGAATATACTGTGCCGAAAGGAAAGTATCTTGTTCTGGGTGATAACCGTTTGATTTCAAAAGACAGCCGAATGTTTGGGTTAGTCGACAAAGATATGATCCAAGGCAAAGTTGTTTTCCGCTACTGGCCTCTTTCAGAAATCAAAATCATTTGATGAAAAAATAAAAAGAAGAGGTTGTGACAGAAGTGGTCAGCTTCAAGAAATAAGAAGAAGCTGCTTTTGGAACACCGTTTAAACGAAAAAAGAAGCTGTGACATATTTTTGTCACAGCTTCTTTTTAAGCTTTTTGGCTGATGGATAAGAAAAGCGAAGCATGTTTATTCATGAATAACTTTTCTCCACGATGGAAAGTATGACTAGCAGTAGAGACAAAGCCAGTTTTTTTCAATCGATCGTTCAATTCTTCTTGAATAAAACCATTATGGACTTTTGGATGACTGATTTGTTCATTCTTGTCAAAATCTACAATAATCAGTTGACCGCCAGGAGCTAAAAGTTCGTAAAGTTTCATGAGAATAGTCTCCGTATCAGGAATGTGCAAAAGTACGAGTGATAGAAGGATCACATCTGCTTGGACAGCAGGAAATTCGACAGAAGCATCAGCGTGGATCGTGCGGACATTTTTCAGATCTGCTGCTTGGATCTTTTCTTCTGCCATTTTCAACATAGTTTCTGAAGCATCGGCAATGATCAGTTCTTTGAATCTTTCCGCAAGCGGTAAACTCACAAGCCCAGTTCCGCCTCCATAATCCAGAAGGACTTTTTGGTGGCTGTCGCGAGGTAAATAAGTAGTTAGTTCTTCGCGAATAATCTTGGCTAATGCTTGACGGTCAGGGGAATCATAATGGTTAGCGATGGAATCAAAAATATTTTTTGTCATCAAATAGCTCCTTACATAAAACTTTGGAATTTTAACTTATTATAGCACGTGAAAAGAAAGAAAACATGCTATACTCAATTCAAAAAGAAAGTATTTAGCAGATGTACTTATTTTTATAAATCCTGAGAATTTTCAAGGACAGAAATTTTTCTAGAAAGATAAGATAAATGGATCGCCTTATTTAGTTCTTGTCAAAAAATTGGAACAAAAGTAAGCAAGGGATTTGAACGATAATCTGTGCTTGATGAAAATTCTCACTGTAAAAAATGTTGAAAATCAAGTATAATACCATAGGAACAAACTGGAAGGTGAAAAAGAGCATGGCACAACTATTTTTTAAGTATGGCGCAATGAATAGCGGCAAGACGATCGAGATCTTAAAAGTCGCACATAATTATGAAGAACAAAATAAACCAGTTGTCTTGATGACAAGCGGTATTGATACGAGAGATGGTTTAGGCGTTGTTTCAAGTCGAATCGGACTGAAACGTGAAGCAATGCCGATATTTGAAGAAACAGACGTATTTGACGTGATTCAGAACATGGAAAGCAAACCCTATTGTGTGCTGATCGATGAAGCGCAGTTCTTAAAAAAGAAACATGTCATTGCTTTTACGAGAATCGTGGATGAATTGGATATTCCGGTTATGGCGTTTGGTTTGAAAAATGATTTTCGAAACGAGTTATTTGAAGGATCAAAATATTTATTGCTTTACGCAGACAAGATTGAAGAAATGAAAACGATCTGTTGGTTCTGCCACAAAAAAGCAATCATGAATTTACATTATATTGATGGAAAACCTGTTTATGAAGGCGATCAAGTGCAAATTGGCGGAAATGAAGCTTATTACCCCGTTTGTCGAAAGCATTACTTTCACCCATCAATGATTACAGAAGGAGAATAAGCATGTACGATCAATTACAATCAATTGAAGACCGTTATGAAGAGCTTGGAGAACTTTTAAGTGATCCAGAAGTGATTTCTGATACAAAGCGCTTTATGCAGCTTTCAAAAGAAGAAGCAAACACGCGCGAAACAGTCGAAGTTTATCGTCGTTATAAAGAAGTAGTACAAGGAATCACCGATACAGAAGAACTGCTTGGTGAAAAACTGGATGATGAAATGGCTGAACTAGCAAAAGAAGAATTATCTGAGTTAAAAAAAGAAAAAGAAGTCTTAGAAGAAAAAATCAAGATCCTGCTTTTACCAAAAGATCCAAATGACGATAAAAATATCATCATGGAAATCCGTGGAGCAGCAGGCGGAGACGAAGCAGCCTTATTCGCGGGTGATCTTTTCAATATGTACCAAAAGTATGCTGAAGCACAAGGCTGGAAAACAGAAGTGATGGAAGCAAACGTTACCGGGATCGGTGGATATAAAGAAGTGATCATGATGATTACCGGAGAGAATGTTTATTCGAAATTAAAATATGAAAGTGGTGCACACCGTGTCCAGCGTGTTCCTTCAACTGAATCGCAAGGGCGTATCCATACTTCCACAGCAACAGTTGTCGTGATGCCAGAAGCTGAAGAAGTAGAGATTGATATTGAAGACAAAGATATCCGCACAGATATCTATCATGCTTCAGGTGCTGGCGGACAGCACGTCAATAAAACAGCATCTGCTGTACGTTTGACTCACTTACCAACAGGGATTGTCGTTGCTATGCAGGATGAACGTTCTCAAATCAAGAACCGTGAAAAAGCAATGAAAATCTTGCGTGCTCGTGTGTATGATAAGATCCAACAAGAAGCACAAAGTGAATATGATGCCAATCGAAAATCAGCAGTCGGAACTGGGGATCGTTCAGAACGGATTCGGACATATAATTTCCCGCAAAATCGCGTGACTGATCACCGTATCGGATTAACTATCCAAAAATTAGATCAGATTTTAGCAGGGAAATTAGATGAAATTGTTGATGCATTGATCATGTATGATCAAACATCAAAACTGGAAGCTATGCAAAATGGGTAAAATGACCTATCGAGAAGTCCTGTCACGGGCTTCTTCTTTTTTAGAGGAACATGGAAAAGAAGCATACAGTATCCAATTTTTATTTTTGGAACGAAAACGATGGAAAAAACTTGATTGGCTCCTTCATATGAACGAAGAGATTTCAAAAGAAGAACAACAGTTGATCGAAACAGATCTGCGACTTCTGCTTGCAGATCATCCGCCTCAGTATTTGCTAGGATATGCAGATTTTTATGATCATCGGTTGAAGGTAACCGAAGCAACACTGATTCCTCGACCAGAAACAGAAGAGTTAGTGGAGTGGTGTTTAGACGAGACGCCTGATGTACCATTGGAAGTGATAGATATTGGGACAGGTACTGGGGCGATTGCTATTAGTTTGAAAGCAGCAAGAAAAAATTGGCATGTATCTGCCGTAGATCTTTCTGAAGAAGCGTTAGAGGTCGCGAAAGAAAATGCTCAGCACGAAGGAACGAAGATCAGTTTTTACCATGGGAATACATTGGAACCAGTACAGGATCGGCGATTTGATGTGATTATCTCTAATCCGCCGTACATCAGTCGGAATGAATGGGAACTGATGGATGAAAGTGTCCGGTCATTCGAACCTAAGATGGCCCTTTTTGCGGAGAACGATGGATTAGCTGTTTATGAAAAAATAGCAGTTGAAGCACCAAGCGTACTAAAACCGAATGGAAAGATTTTTTTAGAAATCGGATTTCGCCAAGGTGAAGCAGTAAAAAAAATATTTCAGCAAGCATTTCCAGATAAAAAAGTGGCGATAAAAAAGGATCTTTTTGGTAATGAACGAATGATCCAAGTTTACAGTTGAAGTTGTGGATGAAAAAATTTTTATTTGTTTTTTTATTATAAAAAAACACTTATTTGACAAGGATGTAAACGACTTTTTGGCTTATCAACAAGTTTATCCACTATTGACAAACGAATTATCCACAGTCAGTGGAAAACTTGAGGATAAAGTTGGATAAAACAAGAATGTATGAAAAAGGGGTTGTGGATAAACTGTGGAAACGAAACGTTATGATGAAACTGAATTAAAAGAGGCAGCCAAAGCACTGAAAGCAGGAGAACTTGTTGCTTTTCCTACTGAAACAGTGTATGGATTGGGCGCCAATGCTCTCTTGCCAAATACTGTCAAGAAAGTGTTTTCTGTAAAAGGAAGACCTCAAGACAATCCATTGATCGTCCATGTCGCCTCTTTTGAACAAGTAAAAGAGTATGTGGACAACTTTCATCCAGAAACAGAGAAGATTGTGAAGAACTTCTGGCCTGGACCACTAACTTTGATATTTAAAATCAAAAAAGACACCTTGCCCTCAGTTGTAACAGGAGGATTATCCACAGCTGCATTTCGTATGCCGGATAACAAAAAAACACTAGAAGTAATCGAACTTTCAGGGGTTCCGCTTGTCGGTCCAAGTGCAAATACGTCGGGAAAACCAAGTCCGACAACTGCAGATCATGTATTCCATGATCTACAAGGAAAAATTACCGGGATCATTGATGATGGAGCTACGCGAATTGGTGTAGAATCCACTGTTCTTGATTTAAGTGATCCAACAGCCATGCCTATGATCTTACGACCAGGTGCAGTAACGAAAGAACAAATCGAAGCAGTCATCGAATCTCCTGTTGCTATTGATCAGCATCTTGTAAAAGAAAATGAAACACCAAAAGCGCCTGGGATGAAATACAAGCACTACTCACCCGATACACGTGTTCTGATGGTCAGAGAGGGCGATTGGTCAACTGCAGTTCAATGGGCAAAAAATAAGAAGAACCGTGTAGGTGTCATAGCAAGCCCCGAAATTGCGGATCAAGTGCGGACAGATACCGCAGCAGTTTATATGTATAACGACAACTCAGTAGAAGCGGCGGCTAAAGGATTGTTTGCAGGTCTAAGAGGATTAGATGAACCAACACTTGGGTTAGATTTGATTTTTGTACAAGTATACCCAGAAACTGGATTGGGGAATGCTTATATGAATCGCTTGAAAAAAGCAGCTGGGCAAAATTATTTTGAAAAATGATCAATTGGTTATTGCCGCATTCTTTTAGTATGATACAATGCTATCAAGTAAATCTTCTATTAGTGAACGAAAAACGAAGTGTAAATAGAAGAGATACGAATATTTGGCAATTTGTTTTTGATGGGAAAAATAAAATTGTAGGAAAATAAAAAGGAGCTGTTGTTTGTGGTAGATTACAAAACGTTTGACCCTGATCTTTGGGCTGCGATCGCCAAAGAAGAAGAAAGACAAGAACATAATTTGGAGCTGATTGCCTCTGAAAACTTTGTCTCCGAAGCAGTGATGGCTGCGCAAGGAAGTATCTTGACAAATAAATACGCAGAAGGTTATCCAGGGCATCGCTATTATGGTGGATGTGAATTTGTCGACATCGTTGAAAATTTAGCGATTGACCGTGCAAAAGAATTATTCGGAGCGAAATTTGCGAACGTTCAACCTCACTCCGGCTCTCAAGCCAACACGGCTGCTTATCTCGCTTTGGTAGAACCAGGGGACACGATCTTAGGAATGGATCTTTCCGCAGGCGGACATCTAACACATGGATCACCAGTCAACTTCAGTGGCAAAACCTACCACTTTGTTGCTTACGGTGTTGATCCGACAACAGAAGTTATTGATTATAATGTGGTACGTATTTTAGCTAGAAAACATCAACCAAAATTGATTGTAGCAGGTGCCAGTGCTTACGGACGAACGATCGACTTTGCGAAATTCAGAGAAATCGCAGATGAAGTAGGTGCAAAACTGATGGTAGATATGGCACATATCGCAGGATTAGTAGCAGCAGGACTTCATCCTAATCCAGTTCCTTATGCAGATATCACAACGACTACCACTCACAAAACATTGCGCGGACCTCGAGGCGGCATGATTTTGACAAACGATGAAATATTAGCGAAAAAAATCAATAGTGCGGTCTTCCCTGGTATTCAAGGCGGACCTCTAGAGCATGTGATTGCTGGGAAGGCAGCAGCATTCAAAGAAGCACTAGATCCTGCATTTAAAGAATATAGTGAACAAATCATTGCTAATGCAAAAGCAATGGTCAAAGTGTTCAATCAAGCAATCGGAACAAGAGTCATTTCAGGAGCAACAGATAATCATCTGATGCTGATCGATGTTCGTGAGTTAGGTATAAATGGAAAAGAAGCAGAGAGTATTTTGGACAGTGTGAATATTACGGTAAATAAAAACTCGATTCCTTTTGAAACGCTAAGTCCATTTAAAACAAGCGGCATCCGAATCGGTACACCAGCAATCACTACTCGCGGATTAAAAGAAGAAGATGCTGTAAAAGTGGCTGAATTAGTTGTCAAAGCATTACAAGCAAAAGGCGACAATGCTCAACTAGACGAAGTCAAAATAGGCGTACGCGAATTAACTGAAAAATTTCCATTGCATAAAAAATAAAAATTTAAATTCCATATAAAACAGAAAAGTTCAATGCTGGACTTTTCTGTTTATTTTTTTGGGAGAAAACGGATTCTTTGACAATATCGATGATGCTCTCTAGTATATGAGGTGTAATTTTAGTCTTCACATTAAATCTCAGGGAGGAAAAGTCATGACTGATCGTATCTCGTTAGAAAAGGAAGCCATAGCATTCAGTGATGCAAATGCACCTCATCCGCGAATCTATGAACTAGCACCGGAAGAAGGAAGAGCATTACTGGAAGAAGTACAAGAATCACCTGTGAACAAATATTCCGTTGATATTGAAGACTTGATGGTAGATACTGGCGAATGGGGAAAAATCAATATTCGTTTTGTACGACCAGAAGGAAATATAGATAAATTACCAGTTATTTTTTATATCCATGGAGCTGGTTGGGTCTTTGGCAGTGCTCAAACCCATGATAAATTGATCAGAGAACTTTCGGTCCGCACGAATTCTGTCGTTGTCTTTCCAGAATATAGTCGATCACCTGAAGCGAAATATCCAACAGCAATTGAACAAAATTATGCTGTGTTGCAACAGCTGAATAAATTAGCCAAGTCAAAAAATCTGGATCTCGAGAATCTAATCGTTGCAGGAGATTCAGTAGGTGGTAACATGGCTACAGTCATGACGATCTTAACAAAAGAACGAAAAGGGCTCCCAATATCTAAACAATTGCTGTATTATCCAGTTACCAACGCTGATTTCGATACAGATTCCTATCATGAATTCGGAGAAAACTATTTTTTGACAAGAGATGGAATGAGATGGTTTTGGGATCAATATACGACGAATGAAGAAGAACGTGCTGAAATCACAGCTTCGCCTTTGAGAGCAGACCTGAATGAACTAAAAGATCTACCTCCAGCAATGATTTTGACAGGAGAAGCGGATGTATTAAGAGAGGAAGGCGAGGCTTATGCACGCAAACTTCGTGATGCAGGGGTTCCTGTTACACAAGTACGCTTCCAAGGAATCATCCATGATTTCGTCATGGTAAATGCTATGGATCAGACAAGGGCAGCGCGTGCAGCAATGACATTATCTACTTCTTGGATCATGGAAAAAGAATAAGCTTTGCTTGTTCGCAGGAAAACTTCTTTTCAAAAAAGGATTTTCTTAGGAAAAATGGCGAGTTTGACTAGTCAATCACTTGATTTTGTTTTACAATTAAAAAGAAACGACAGAACAAAGGAGAGCTTAAAAAATGGGCAAATTTCAAGTGATCGATCATCCATTGATTCAACACAAACTAACTATTATTCGGGACAAAAACTGCGGAACAAAGGTTTTTCGTGAAGTAGTCGATGAAATCGCTATGTTGATGGCATATGAAGTATCACGGGATATGCCGTTGGAAGACATCGTGATCGAAACACCGATCACTGAAACAACACAAAAAACGTTGTCCGGTAAAAAAGTAGCGATTATTCCAATCTTGCGCGCAGGTATCGGAATGGTTGATGGTATCTTGGAATTGATTCCAGCTGCTAAAGTGGGTCATATCGGTCTTTATCGAGATGAAGAAACATTTGAGCCACATGAATATTTCGTCAAACTTCCAGAAGACATTGATGCACGTCAGTTGTTTGTAGTAGATCCAATGTTGGCAACAGGTGGATCAGCAATCATGGCAATCGATGCATTGAAAGAACGTGGCGCGTCGAACATCAAATTCGTTTGTTTGGTAGCAGCACCTGAGGGAGTAAAAGCTTTGCAAGAAGCACATCCTGATATTGATATCTATACAGCTTCTCTAGATGAAAAATTGAATGAACATGGTTATATCGTTCCTGGACTAGGGGATGCGGGTGACCGTTTGTTTGGTACAAAATAAGTGAAAATGAAAAAGGATGTGACAAAAGTTGTGTCACATCCTTTTTTGGTCATTTTTAACGTTTGAGGCAGAACAGCTTTTTCACAGCTTTCGTTTGCATATAAAAAAACCATCCCAAAAATGCAGAGATGGTCAAATTCAAATCTTTTTAAGTTCTTTGTAGTTAACGATTACTACACCCTTGCTTTGCGTCATCAAGTTCGCATTTTCTGCAGTTTCATCAATCTCAACAACAGCGGAATTTTTCAATTGTTTTGAAATCGTTCCAGTTTGCGGCTTGCCGTGAATCGTGAACATTACGTGAGTATTGATCTTGAATTTTTCACCAATTTCCGATGGTACGATAGTTGTATCAAATTTTCCAAAAGTTGCCATTTTCATAAAACCTGCCTTTCACATCAATTATACCACGTTTTATGAAAAATATCATGAAATTAAACTAATTTTCCATCGAACTCTTTACAATCAGCCAAATAGAGTATATAATTTCTTTTGGATAAGGCCAGCTTAGCTCAGTTGGTAGAGCAACGCACTCGTAACGCGTAGGTCGTAGGTTCGATCCCTATAGCTGGCATTAAAAGAGAAGACAGATGTATCAAGGATTTTTAATCCATTGATACATCTGTCTTTTTATTTAAAGGAAATAAAGTATGCTTTCTTAGCAATAGAGCATGTATTATTTCTATAAAAGTTTAGGAGAATAAAACGACTAGCAATATAGATGTGAAATCAAATATCACATGAACTGCCCAACTTGTAATGATCGAGTTGCTTTTAATGGCAGCTTGGTTGAATAACAATCTTGCCACCCCTTGTATCAAAAGGATGTGTGCTACAGTGTGTAAAATATTTCCATTATCATAAGTACTGTAATGGATGAATCCAAAGATGATCGCTGACAAGAAACTAGCGACAGGAATGCTGAACTTACTAGAAAAAATAGCAAGAAAATACACTGAGAACAATTCTTCTCCAAGTATCATGATAGGCAAAATAATAAATAATAACGGGCTGAAAGCCTCATTTATTGGATTGCCTGTTAAATCCCATTTCAAAATTTGTTGCAAAAATACCGAGACTGCGGCACTGATTACTACATTGATAAAAAAATATTTGGCTATATTTTTGACAGGAGCGACAGGTTTCGAGAACATTTTTTTCGTATCTTTTTTACCGAAAACAAGTGTAAATGCTATAAATCCAGTGATAGTTAAAGAAAAAATGCTAATAATGGATGGCGCAAATAGCAACCCTAACAAACCGAGTACAACGACAATAGTGCCCAATATCCCTTTTTTAAGTTCTATTTTTTTTCCTAAAATGTTATTCATGATAATAACTCCTACTATTCAGTTTTTGAAGATAGAGTCAGTATACATGAAGAGTTAAAATAGGCAATGTTTTTTTATGGATATTTGTATTGCTAAAAATTTATCTTATATATTCATTTTGATTATACTACTTTTATTTGTAAAAATTTTCTAGCAAAACCAAGTGCTTGCAACTGATTAAGCGTACAATTTTTTAGATGTTCCGAGCGTACTTCAATCATTTCAAAGGAGTTGCTACTTAAATCGATATTTTTTAAATCAGTATCAAAAAAGCTAGCATTTTCTAAATCATTAGTAGAAAACATTATTTTAGTGAGGGAACAGTCTACAAAATCTGCGCTTGATAAGACAGAGTGCTCAAAGGTACTTTCTTTTATGTTTGAACCAGATAAATTTACATAGTCCATTTTACAATTCTCGAATAACGTGTTCCCAATATAACTTTCCATCAATTTAGTACCTGTTAATTTACAATTGACAAATTTCACGCGATGCAACATGCTTTTTGTCAATATACAGCCTGAAAAATCACAGTTTTCGAATATACAGTCGGTAATCTCCATTCTTTGAAAATCATTGGAAGCAAAAAATGCATACTTGAAAATAGATTTGTAAATAATTGGATGGCAGATTATTTGGTTTTCGATGACCTCTTTTTGTGAAAGGATATTATACAGTTCAAAATCTTCGTTTTCATAGATATGAAAAAAGGATCCTTTATTCAAGCTTGCTTCATTAACTTTAGGAAAAATCATATTTAATTACCTCCATTTTCATAAAGTCATATTAACAAAAGCTAAACCAACTTACATTAGCAGAAAATGAGATAGGTTTTCACCTTTTTCGATAACGATAGTGTCGCTATCTCTTGAAACGTTCTTAGAATTGCCCTGAGAGACACAAATTAGGTGTAATTCTAATAAAAATCTTAGAATAAAAATTTTTACTGATTTAATTTAGAATGTTTTTAAAATAAAAATCGTTGCCATAACAGTGTATTGAAAGGTTTTAACAATCCAGTAATGATTTAAAAAAATCTAGATGTAGCGTATACTTTGTTTATAGAATGTAGTGGGAAGAAATATATTTTTGGGAGGAAATCGTGATGTCTAAAAGTGAAGAAATAGAAAACATGGTACTAAAATTATATGATCTCGTTTTAAATCCAGAGATCAAAGAAAAGGAACGTATACTTTTGATAGACGCAAAGACAGGCTTAGAAAAAGGTCAGTATTATCCTAAAGTCATAAATAATTTGGAACGTAGTTTACGTCCGTTAGCAATCAGGGGAGAATTGTCTAAACCAGTATCACCGTTTTATATGGAGATATCAACAATAGGAAAATTTGAAAAAGAATTAGGTCGAGGAATGGCTTCGGCACCGATTACTTTTGGGCATTTATAAAAACGGGTTATTCATCTCAATGAATTAAAAAGTAGAGTCAATCACATAATGCAGGCTAGGTTCATTTATTTGAACAGAGTCTGTATTTTTTTATTCTAAATAAAGAAACAGATGTTTCTTTATATTGTATTTTAGCCTTTAATTAACACAAAAACAGCTAGTATAAACTAATAATGTTAATTAAAAGTGTATTTTATGAAACTATCGTTATTTATTAATGTTGCATTTTTGTAAGCCAAGAATTGGAAATATAGCTTGAAAAAATGAAAGCAATAAGTAAAATAAAGTGAACATATGTGAAAAAAATAATTATTATTAGGAAAAACTTTATATAAAAGTTTTTTTGGCATATTTATTTTTTCTAAATGTTTGTAAAATAACTATCTATTTGATGGTTGAAAGGTTGGAAATGAAATGAGTGAGGGAGGATTTGAGAAGAAGGGTTTTTGAGTACTAATATAGTATGGCTTATTTTTAGTTAAAATAGGGGAGATAGAAAAAATGAAAAAGTGTAGAAATATTATTTTATCAATGTTATTTATTATTACTAATATAACATCGCTGATTCCTGTTCATGTCTATGCGGATGCAGGCAGAGATATCAGCAGTAATGTCACTTCGTTGACCGTGGACCCAACGAATATTACAGATGGAGGAAACATAAAAGTAAAATTCTCGTTTGACGAAAAAAAACAAGATATCCAGCCAGGTGATTATCTTTGGATCAATTGGCCAAGTGAAGGAAATATTCGCGGTGAAGGATTTCAAAAAGAAATCCCATTAATGATTGAAAATAAAAATGTTGGAACTTTAACGGTTAGAAAAGATTCTGCGCAAGTTGTGTTTAATGAAAATATTAAAAACCTAGACTCAGTAGAAGGTTGGGGGCAATTTGAGATACAGGCCAGAAACGTAACCGATACTGGTGAAGAAAATACGGGACCATTCACCGTGACGAGCGGTAATAAAACAGCTACTGTAAATGTGACAAAGCCAGCTTCTGGTTCTTCTTCTAGCGTTTTTTATTATAAAACAGGAGACATGCTTCCTGAAGATACTAAGCACATTCGATGGTTTTTGAATATTAACAATAACGGCACTTATGTTGAACAACCAGTTAAAATCAGTGATGAAATCCAAAGTGGACAAAGATTAGATCCAAGTACGTTTGAAATTAATCAAATACACTTAGGTGAACAGAAGGTTTATAGAGGAGAAGAGGGAATCCAACAATTTTTACAAGATTTCCCCGGCGCTACATTTGATTTTTCAGTAAATGATAATTACATTGAAATAACTATACCAAAAAACTTTGTCAATCTTAGGAAAATAATGGTGAGTTATAAGACGATCATAGAAAACCCAGAACAAACAAATTTTGAGAATCATTCGGAAGCTTGGTTTAAAGAATTTAATAAACCTGCTGTTGATGGAGAAAGTTTCAATCATACAGTTAAAAATATTTCAGCTTCTGGTGGAGTCAACGGTACAGTTAGAGGCGAATTGAAGATTTTCAAATATATCAATGGCACAGAGATTGGTATCCCAAATGTGACTTTCGAATTAAGACGAGCAGATGAACAGCCTATTCAAGGACAGTCTAGTATCCTGTTGATTTCGAATGAACAGGGAGAAGCTAGTATCAAAGGTCTGCAAGTAGGAGACTATGTTGTAAAAGAAAAAGAAGCACCCAATTGGATTGACTTTGATCCATTGAGCTCAAATGAACTCAAATTCTCCATAAATGAAAATGATACAGAGGGAGTCATTTTACCTGTTTATAACAAGAAAAAGGTTACGAACATCACAGCAACTAAAATTTGGAACGGTGGAACCACTCCAAGACCGAGTATTTATTTTAAATTATTCAGAGCAAGTACAAACAATTGGGAACCAGTTCCTGATGCAGAAACAAAACGATTAGACAATGGAATAACTTCAGTGACTTGGGAAGATATCCAACAGTATGATGATAGTGGAAACGAATATACGTTTAAAGTGCAAGAAGTAGACCAAAACGGAAATGATTATGTCCCTTCAGGTTATCAAAAAATTGAAAACGGGCTAGTCGTTACAAATGAGAATAAAGAAGTCATTTCGGTCTCAGGACAAAAAACATGGGAAGACAATGAGAACCAAGACGGCAAACGACCTACGACGATCACAGTGAATCTATTAGCCGACGGTCAACCGATCCA
>NZ_NGLI01000003.1:212840-295340 GCF_002141285.1 Enterococcus sp. 3G1_DIV0629
GCTATCGTTTCACAAATCTGCCAAAATACAAAGACGGTCAAGAAATCATCTATACAGTAACGGAAGATAACGTGCCCGAATACAGTACGACGATTGACGGGTATAACATTAAAAACAGTTATACACCGGAAAAAACAAATATATCTATACCAGGTAGCCATATAACACCGTGGAAAAATTTTCCAGAGAAGACAGAGAGAGAGAAAATTAGAAATCTATTCTCTCAAAAATTGCAAATATTTGCTCATGCAGAAGAATCTAGCGAACAAAGAACCAATTATATTAGTAAGAGAGCTGTACCTAAACAGATAACAAATAAATCAAAAAGCATTCTTCCTAAAACAAGTAGTAAAAAATCTAGTTTTGCTGTAATCATTGGTTTATTGATAGTAACTATCTGTACAGGGATATTCTTACAAAAATATAAAAAAGTTTAGTTAGAATAATTTTTGTTATTCAGAATATAATATTTCTTGTTAAATATGACTGAAATCAAAAGAATAAAATTCCGATTTATAATTGAAAAAAGAAGCATTTTTATATATGCTTCTTTTTTCGTAGAATCAATAAATATGGATTTGGCTAACTATGGAAGAATACTCGTATTAGTTTTCAGCGTTCATATTAGTTGTTACATTGTTTGATTGGCTAAAAGAATTTCTGATATATTTTGTGCTAAATAAAGAAAAAGACGCTTGAATTGGGAAATAAGAAAACTACTCTATCATTACAAATTTTCATAAACTGGCAGATGTTCTAAGTAAACAAGTATCTTTTCAAAGTCGGAAAAATCCATGATCAACGTAGTGGTATTGATATTTGGATGAAAGCCTACGGTATCTTGACGATCAATAGCAGTATCGATCACGACTTGGATTTTTTTCTCTTTGTCGTGCATCAATGCTAATGGAGTCACTGTACCTGCTGGAACGCCTAGGAGGTCAGGAAGCTGTTCTTCAGAAACAAAAGATAAGCGCTTTTCTTTTAATTGTTCAGCTAGTTGTTTTAAATCGGCGTTCTTTTCATCAGGCAAGATGACAAGATAGATTTGTTTTCCTTTTCTTGATTTCAATAATAGATTTTTTACTTGCGGACCAGGTAGGGAAAAAGGGACATTTTTGACTGACGTAATCGCAGGATGATCGACTTTTTGAAAAGAGATATCCAGTTTTTTTAGTAGTTCATAAGCTTCTTGTTCGGTTGCACGACTCATCGCGCCTCACACTCCTTTTTTTATTAGTGTATCATAAAAAAGAGTTGACAAATGAAAAATAATCATGTAAATTACACGTAAAGTTAAAATAAATGACATCGAAAAGAAGAGTAGCAGTTAGGTGTTTTTAGAGAGTCTCTGGTTGGTGGAAAGAGGCAGCAGTTAACCGTGAAACACATCTTGGAGTCGATTTTCTGAAGCGTATAGTAGGAAAATCCGGGGAGCCCGTTACAGCTGCGGTCGTTGCTAGATGACCAGATAAGGCTGGCTTTTCCGTGAGGAGCCGGTAAAAAAAGGTGGAACCACGTGATTAACGTCCTTTGATCTTCGGATCAAAGGACTTTTTGTTTTCATCTGATTTGCAACGACTGTGTGAGGTTTTTTCTGCAAGGAAAAAATAAACAGAGGTGGAACCACGTATAATACGTCCTCTTGGCATTTGCCAAGAGGATTTTTTTATTTTAAAGGAGGAAAAGAAGATGGAGTATTTAATTGAAGTTATGCCGCAATTATTAGTAGGAGCACTCACAACATTGAAATTATTTTTATTTACCTTGATTGGCTCGTTGCCATTAGGGATTATTTTAGCACTAGGATTGTCCTTGCATTTTAAGCCACTACGCTACTTTCTTCAAACATATGTATGGATCATGCGGGGAACGCCACTATTGTTACAGCTGATTTTTGTTTTTTATGGTTTGCCGACGATTGGGATCGTTTTTGATCGATTCGAAGCAGCGCTCATTGCTTTTATCTTGAACTATGCAGCTTATTTTGCAGAGATCTTCCGTGGAGGGATACAATCGATTCCTCAAGGTCAATATGAAGCAGCGCAAGTTTTGCAATTAAGTCCCTTTCAAACGGTGACGAAAATCGTCATCCCGCAAGTGACAAAGATTGTTTTACCTTCTGTAGGTAATGAAGTTATCAACTTGGTCAAAGATTCTTCCTTAATCTATATATTAGGTTTAGGTGACGTAATGCGTGCCGGGAAAATCGCGATGGAACGCGACGCGACTTTACTGCCTTTGCTAGGCGTGGCAATCATCTATCTTACATTGACTGGTATTCTAACAATCGTAATGAAACAAGTTGAAGGAAAATTAAATTATTACCGCTAACTGATAGGAGGAAGAAATATGATTGAATTGAAGAAAGTGAACAAAGCATTTGGTGAAAAAGAAATAATCAAAGATTTGGATCTAATCATTCCAGATGGGAAAACATTAGCTATCGTAGGTCCTTCCGGTGGCGGTAAAACCACGCTTTTACGTATCTTGGCTGGCTTAGAAAGTTCTGACAGCGGAGAATTTTATTTAGACGGTGTACCGTTCAACCCATTCGAGCTTAAAATGAAAGAACAAGTTGTAGGAGTGGTATTCCAAGACTTCCAGCTATTTCCACATCTGAATATTTTTGAAAACATTACCTTAGCACCGAAAATGGTATTGAAACAGACAAAAGAAGAATACACCAAAAAAGCAGAAGAATTAGCGGCTTCATTAGGGATTAGCGATTTATTGAATAACTATCCTTATCAGCTTTCTGGCGGACAAAAACAACGTGTAGCGATTGCCAGAGCATTGGCCATGAATCCGCGGGTATTGGCTTATGATGAACCAACGAGTGCTTTAGATCCTGAGTTGCGTCAGCAAGTCGAGCGTTTGATCCTATCATTGAAAGAAGACGGGGTAACCCAAATCATTGTCACCCATGATCTCGTATTTGCAGAAAATGTCGGTGATCAACTATTAAAAGTTTCCCCAATTCGTTAAGAAAGGAGAAGATAGAGATGAAAAAAATCAGTTTTCTATTCGCTTTGCTCGTAGGTCTTCTTCTTTTTGCAGGCTGTTCGAATAAAAAGGCTTCAGCAGATAATTGGGCGGCTATCAACGAAGAGAAAAAAATCGTTATAGGTTTGGACGATACATTTGTTCCTATGGGATTTAGAGATAAAGATGGGAAGCTTACAGGATTCGATATTGATTTAGCCAAAGCAGTCTTTGAACAATATGGGATTACGGTAGACTTTCAGCCTATTGACTGGTCGATGAAGGAATTTGAATTGAACAATGGAACGATCGATTTGATCTGGAACGGCTATTCCAAGACACCGGCAAGAGAAAAGAAAGTGCAGTTTACAAAACCTTATATGGAAAATGATCAAGTGCTGATCACACCTAAAGAATCAGGAATCACAAGCTTTGAGCAAATGAAAAATAAGAGATTAGGTGCGCAAAATGGGTCATCTGGTTATGATGTATTTACGAAACAACCAGAAGTATTAAAAGAGATTGTCAAAAACCAAGATGCTGTTTTGTATGATAGTTTTAATGAAGCACTGATTGATCTGAAAAGCGGACGGATCGATGGTTTGCTGATGGATAAAGTATATGCGGACTATTATTTGAAACAAAGAAACGAACTAGAAGACTTCAACATGACAAAAGGTTCTTACGAAAGTGAGGACTTTGCGGTTGGCGCGCGTAAGTCAGATGATACGTTAGTGAAGAAGATAAATGAAGCACTTGACCGATTAGAAAAAACAGGGGAATTCCAAAAAATCTCCAATAAATGGTTTGGTGAAGATGTCACGCCGAGAAATTAACAAATAGATGCAAAGGGACTTAGTATATCTGAGAACCTTTGCTTTTTTTACATAATTTTATTTTGTTGTGGAAGGGGTTTCGTGTTATTCTAAAAGAGGAACGATTGAAGGTTATAGGAAAGGAAGAGATGAATGGAACACAAAGAACTTACCTCATTTCCAAAAGATTTTCTGTGGGGCTCTGCTTCTGCAGCGTATCAAGTAGAAGGAGCTTGGCAAGAAGATGGGAAAGGCGAATCAGTCTGGGATCGATTTGTTCGGATTCCAGGAAAGACATTTAAAGGAACAAACGGTGATCTGGCAGTAGACCACTATCATCGTTATAAAGAAGATATTGCTTTAATGAAAGAACAAGGTCTGAAAGCTTACCGCTTCTCTGTAGCTTGGACACGGATTTTTCCTAATGGACGAGGAGAAGTCAATCAAGCTGGGCTCGCTTTTTATGAGAGATTGATCGACGAACTGATTGAAAACGGTATCGAACCTATGTTGACTTTGTATCATTGGGATCTTCCACAAGCATTGCAAGATGAATATAATGGTTGGGAATCACGTCAGATCATTGAAGATTTCACTAATTATGCAGAAACATTATTTGAGGCATTCCGCGGGAAAGTCCATTACTGGATTAGTTTGAATGAACAAAATATCTTTACTTCATTAGGCTATTTATTAGCAGCACATCCGCCAGGCGTGACGGATCCAAAACGAATGTATGAAGTCAACCATATCGCAAATCTAGCAAATGCATCTGTCATCAACAAATTCCATGAGTTAGAAATGCCTGGGAAAATCGGACCAAGCTTTGCGTATACACCAAATTATCCAATCGACAGTAATCCTGAAAATGTTCTGGCAGCCGAAAATGCAGAAGATCTGATGGCCAATTATTGGATGGATGTCTACATGTGGGGGAAATATCCTATTGCTGCTATGAGATTCTTAGAAGAAAAAGGATGGGCGCCTACGATTGAAGCGGGCGATGCAGAATTGCTAGAATCGGCCAAGCCAGATTTTCTTGGGATCAATTACTATCAAACAGCGACGAATGCATTCAATCCATTAGATGGGGTTGGAGCAGGAAAAATGAATACGACTGGGAAAAAAGGTTCATCAGAAGAAACAGGGGTTCCTGGAATGTATAAAAAAGTTGAGAATCCATTTGTCGAACGAACAAATTGGGACTGGGAGATCGACCCAGAAGGCTTAAGGATCGGATTGCGTCGTATCACGAGCCGTTACCGCATGCCGGTGCTGATTACGGAAAATGGCTTAGGAGAGTATGACAAGTTGACAGAAGACAAACAAATCCATGACGACTATCGAATCCATTACTTACAAAGCCATGTCAAAGCAATCAAAGAAGCAATTTCAGATGGAGCAGAAGTATTAGGCTATTGTACATGGTCTTATACAGATTTGCTGAGTTGGCTGAACGGTTATCAAAAGCGATATGGATTTGTATATGTCGATCAAGATGAAACACAAGAAGGATCTTTGGAACGATATAAGAAAGACAGTTATTACTGGTACCAAAAACTGATTGAAGAAAATGGAGAGAACCTTTAGTTCACATACTTAAAACAAGAAGGTACGGCTGGATATGGCCGTGCCTTTTTTTGATAAAATCATTTAGAAATTAAGAAAAACTGTAAAATAAGCTGAAAAATGAAAGAAAGCGACAGTTCTTTCAAACAAAACTTTAGTTCCCTTGCTTTTTTTTGTATAATGAAACTTGATGAAATGAGGGATAATAAATGGCACAAAAGAAACGGCCTACTAAGAAAAGGAAAAAGACGAAAAAAACGAAAAAGCAAAAACAGCAGCAAGAACAAATGCTGACGATTGGTGTTGGATTTGCCTTGATTCTATTTGCTGTATTCGGCTTTTTAAAATTAGGTTTTTTAGGAATATTGATTGCAAACGGCTTTCGGATCATTGCAGGAAATACTTACCAAATCCTCTGTCTTTTATTAGCCGTATTAGGATTTTGGATTGTCATTAAGAATACAGAGTTTTCAATTGGCAAAAACCGACGCTGGTTTGGCGGTATACTCTTTTATTTCGGTATCTTATTATTGCTACATGCCCATTTATTCGGCAAACTCCATACTGGGGAACCAAATATCATGGGGACGACATGGGACTTATTGGCTAGCGATATAAAACAAAGTCAAGTAGATAATAACGTTGGCGGAGGGATGATCGGAGCAATTCTTTATCATTTCACTTATTTCTTGATTGCACAGCCTGGAAGTTATTTAGCAGCAGTTCTATTACTGGCGGGTGGGGCATTCCTGTTCAGTAATTTGGAAGGCTACCAGCTGCTGAATGGTATCCAATCAATTGGAGAACGGGTACAGGAATTATTGGAAGGTGATCCTGCCAAGCAAGCTCAAAAGCAAGCAGCAAAGGAAGAAAGAATGAAACAGCGTGCAGAAGCGAAAGAAGCAAGACGCTTAGCGGCACAAGAAGCAGCAGAAAAAGAAGCTGCAGAATATGAGAAGAAAAAAGCTGTGAACCAGCAAAGGAAAAATACTCCTGATGAATGGCAGGAACCAGAAAATGCCGATCCTGAGCAGTTAAGTTTTGTTCCAATTGACAGTTTTCAAGAAAATATCCATCCTGCGAATCTAGAAAAACCAGTACCAGATACACCAAAACAGACCAATACAGCGGAAGGTTTTGCTGATGAGTTGCCAGAGGATGACGGTACTTCATTAGAATTTGAGATCGAAGCAGAACAGGAAAATCAAGATTATGAATTGCCGACAGTTGACTTGCTTGATTCTATACCAACTGTGGATCAAAGTGATGAGTATAAAAAAATCGAAAAAAATATCGGTGTATTGGAACAAACTTTCCAAAGTTTCGGTGTGGATGCTAAGGTCGTCAAAGCTAGTTTAGGCCCATCCGTCACAAAATTCGAAGTCCAACCAGCTGTAGGGGTAAAAGTAAGTAAAATCGTGAACTTAACAGATGATATCGCACTTGCTTTAGCGGCGAAAGATGTTCGGATGGAAGCACCGATCCCAGGTAAATCACTGATTGGTATTGAAGTACCAAATGGAAAGATCAGTATGGTTTCCTTTAGAGAAATCATCGAAGCTCAGCCAAACCATCCAGATAAATTACTGGAAGTACCTTTAGGACGTGATGTTTCTGGACGAGTACAAACGGCTGACCTTTCGAAAATGCCTCACTTACTTGTAGCTGGTTCGACTGGTAGTGGGAAGTCAGTAGCAATCAATGGGATCATTACAAGTATATTGATGCGTGCTAAGCCCCATGAAGTAAAACTGATGATGATCGATCCGAAAATGGTTGAATTAAATATGTACAACGGGATACCTCATCTGTTGACGCCGGTCGTGACAAACCCTAGAAAAGCGGCACAAGCCTTACAAAAAGTAGTACAAGAAATGGAAGAACGATATGAAAAATTTGCGGCAACTGGTGTAAGAAATATTTCTGGTTACAATGAATTTGTTCAGCAGAAAAACTTAGAAAACGGAACGAAACATCCAACCTTACCATTCATCGTAGTAATCGTAGATGAATTAGCTGACTTGATGATGGTAGCTAGTAACGAAGTCGAAGATGCGATTATTCGTTTAGCGCAAATGGCTCGGGCAGCGGGCATCCACATGATCCTAGCTACTCAACGTCCAAGTGTGGATGTTATCACAGGGATCATCAAAGCAAATGTACCTTCCAGAATGGCATTTGCTGTATCAAGCGGTACAGATTCTCGGACGATCATCGACTCTAATGGAGCAGAAAAGCTCTTAGGGCGAGGAGATATGCTGTTCTTGCCAATGGGTGAGAATAAACCTATCCGTGTGCAAGGAGCATTCATCTCTGACCATGAAGTGGAGCGGGTCGTTCAATTTGTTACAGATCAGCAAGAAGCTCATTATGAAGAGAAAATGATGCCGACAGATGAAGTTGAAACGGCAGGTGCCCCAGAACAGCCACAAGATGAGCTGTTTGAGGAAGCAAAAGCACTTGTTGTTGAAATGCAAACAGCAAGTATCTCCCTTCTCCAAAGAAGATTTCGAATCGGTTACAACCGAGCCGCTCGACTCGTAGATGAACTGGAAGCTCATGGAGTTGTTGGCCCATCAGAAGGAAGTAAGCCTCGGAAAGTATTCATTGAGCAAGAGGAAACATCAGAACCACTGCCGGAAGATAATGATATGTAAAACTTGTTCGATGAACGGTTGAAAAACGAATAACTATATAAAAAAGACAAGACATGATGATACCAAGAGAAAAATGGTTTTTTTCCCATCTTTTCTAATACGGTACGATGTCTTGTCTTTTTTGATTTTTATGAGATTAAAGTTCTATTCGATTTATTTGTGAAGTATTGCATTAACTAAACGAATCATGTATAGTATGTAGCGAAACTTTGAGAAAAAGAGGGAAAATACTTTGGAAAAACAATCCATCTATGGCTTGACGAATGAAGAATTAATCAATTGGTTTATAGAAAACGGTGAGAAAAAATTCCGAGCTGCCCAAGTTTGGGAATGGTTGTATCAAAAACGTGTAAGTAACTTCACAGAAATGACGAATCTATCAAAGCAATTGATAGAAAAGTTATCGGCGCATTTTATCATCAATCCTCTGAAACAAATGGTCGTCCAAGAAGCTTCGGACGGTACAGTTAAATATTTGTTTGAACTTCCTGATAAAAATATGATTGAGACCGTACTAATGAGACAAGAATACGGCTTGTCCGTTTGCGTGACGACACAAGTAGGATGTAATATCGGCTGTACATTTTGTGCAAGCGGGTTGCTTAAAAAGAACCGTGATTTGACCGCTGGAGAAATCGTTGCGCAGATCATGATGGTTCAACATTATTTTGATGAGCGCAATCTTGGCGAACGTGTTTCCCATGTCGTTGTAATGGGAATCGGTGAGCCATTTGATAATTACGACAATGTAATGGACTTTTTGCATATTATCAATGATGCCAAAGGATTGGCGATTGGTGCGCGACATATTACAGTTTCTACTAGTGGCTTAGCACACAAAATCAAGGAATTCGCTAATAACGGCTTGCAAGTCAATCTGGCTATTTCCTTGCACGCGCCGAACAATGAGGTGCGAACATCGATCATGCGGATCAACCGAAGTTTCCCAATTGAGAAATTGATGGAAGCTGTGGATGAGTATTTAGAGAAAACAAACCGTCGAATCACGTTTGAATATATCATGTTGAATCAAGTAAATGATAGACCAGAGCATGCGCAACAACTAGCAGATCTATTAAAAGATAAGAAAAAGTTAGCATATGTCAACTTGATTCCATATAATCCAGTCAGTGAACATGATCAATATTCTCGCAGTCCAAAAGCTGATGTATTGAGATTTTATGATGTATTGAAGAAAAACGGCGTAAACTGTGTGATACGTAAAGAACATGGTACAGATATTGATGCAGCTTGCGGACAATTGCGAAGCAAGCAAATGAAAAAAACAGCTGCCAAATAATCGTAGCCTACTTCGTTTTTTCAATTACCATAAAAGGAGCAGTTTTCTTAATTAAGGAACTGTTCAACTTAAATAAGTGAAAAGATTCTATAGCGAAAGTTATAAAGCGTTTTTTGACAAGAAAAGCCCTCATTAAGCAAAGAAATGTCGTCAATTTGATGACAGCCTGCTTGATGGGGGTTTTAGCAATTATTTAACTGATTTTCTTATATCCTTGCTGGCTTTCTTGTGTAGCATGATAAGTTTCTACGTCAAGAATGGCCTGTTTAAATTTTTCTCGGGTGATTTCATAAGGCACATGTTGATATCATTTGTGGTCATGGCTTTATCTAAGATTGCTTCTAAATCAGTCGTGACATTGAGATTCATGTCGGTTAACGATACTGGAAGTTGGTTCTTTTTCATAAATACATAGATTTTATCAAACAAATCGAACTGCTGATCCATCATCAATAAGGTCAGTACACCATAACTGACAGATGCTCCGTGAAGGTATCCCTCCATTTTTTCTAGAACAGTCGTACCGTAATAGAATGAGTGTGCCATAGCAGAATTATAGTTATTGTTAACTAAAACAGAAACCAATCCGGTAGTAACAATGATATCCGAAACGACTTGTTCAATTGCATATGAGGGACGATTGTCGGCACTATCTTTCAATGCTTGCGTACCATAAGTCAAGAGACGATCAATGCACATTTTTCCGATTTGGATTCCTAATCTATCCGTGTAGCCTAAATCATCGCCACGAGCAGAAAAAGTAGATTCGACTTCTTTGGATAAAGCATCGCCAATACCTGCCCATAAGTATTTATCAGGTGCTTCGGCAATAATTGCTGTATCAATGAAGGTGTGTACAGGTGGTTTTGAAGGAAAGAAGAGTCCGTCCATTATGCCTTCTTCGTTATAGATGACACATACCGCAGTGACGGGCGAACAGTTCGAACCAATAGTGGGGAAGGTGAAGACTGGTTTAGCTAGTTTTTCACCAATGACTTTTACAGTATCACAAGCACGGCCACCGCCGACTGCAAACAAGACGTCTGCTTTTTGAACACTTTCATGCTGGATCAACTGTTCAATATTTCCATAAGTTGAATTACCCCCGTACCAGAGACTGGCGATAACTTCTATTTCCTGAGTCAAAGCTGCTTTTATTTTGTTTTCTGCCTTTGAAAGTGCAGTCTTCCCTCCAATCAGCACTACTTTTTTCCCATATTCTTTGACGATTCCATTTGCTTTTTCATACGCATCTGTTCCAATGGTATAATTTGGTAAGAAAACACTTTGACTCATATTCTTTTCCTTCTTTCTTCGTTGAAACGGGTTAAAATTTTAAAGAGTGATCTTTCTGACCGCGGCTGTAGATGGAGTAGAGGCGAACCTAAGACAGGATAAGTAATGAATAAGGTGGCATGAACACCTTGAAATCATCAATAAGTATCCTAAAAATAAAATAAGTACAAAAACATTGAAAACGAAAATAATGAATTTTTGTTCCTCTTAGTATTTTCTACGATTCCTCTTGCTTGTTTAAATAATCTAAAAATTCTGAATATTTAGATTATTTTACAAAAATGTGTTTCATTTGTCAATTCATAATTGGTTTTTTTTAAAGCAAAAGATAATCTATATCATGATGAACAAACAGAGTTTTTCCCTCCAATTGATGGCCTTCCTGATCTTTCCTATTTTGAATAAAGTGTTTCTGTATAATTTTTTTATTTTATAAGTAAGGTAAATAATGAAAGAATAGGGATAATGATTGGTAGCTAAAGATTTTTGAGCGAGAACATTTCGTTTTTTCAAAAGGACTGTTAGAATAAGCAAGAATAAGGGGGAAGACGTATGATAATCAGTGAATTTGACCGTAATAATCCAGTATTGAAAGATCAGCTTTCTGATTTACTGAGACTGACTTGGCCGGAAGAATATGGAGACAGCTCGGCAGAAGAAGTAGAAGAAATGATGAATCCAGAACGGATCGCGGTAGCAGCAGTTGACCAAGATGAGTTAGTAGGATTTATTGGTGCAATCCCTCAATACGGTATCACAGGTTGGGAATTGCATCCATTAGTCGTAGAAAGCTCCCGACGAAAGAACCAAATAGGTACTCGATTAGTCAATTACTTAGAAAAAGAAGTAGCTTCCAGAGGAGGAATAACGATTTATTTAGGTACGGATGATTTAGACCATGGAACAACGTTAAGTCAAACGGACCTGTATGAGCATACATTTGATAAAGTGGCTTCCATCCAGAACCTTCGTGAACATCCGTATGAGTTCTATGAAAAATTAGGTTATAAAATCGTAGGTGTCTTACCAAATGCAAATGGCTGGGACAAACCGGATATTTGGATGGCAAAAACGATTATTCCTCGACCAGATTCTCAATAATAAAAAGAGGTTGTGAAATCAGCGTCCTGACCTGAGTATTAGAGAAACAAACGGAAAAATAGTTCTTCATATTTTGCCGTTCGTTGAGCTAATATCGAGGGTCAGCTGATTGAACACCGTTTAGTGGAGAGGTTGTGAAAAAGCTGCCCTGCATCAAGTAATAAGAACAGCCAAGTAAAAACAGCTTTTTATGTTTTTAACTTGGTTGGACTTATTACCGCAGATGCAAGCTTTTGGACACCGTTTATTCAGATAAGGAACTATGACAAGACTTTTGTCAGAGTTCCTTTTTGTTTATTCTTTTTTATCTTTGTACGGCAATAATAGACAATATAACAAAAATTATTTAATGGCTACTGAAAGACAATAGAAAACCTTGTACAAAGCTATTTTTTCTGAAAAATTCCTTGAAACCTCACGAAAAAATCATTATTTTATGAAAAAGACAAAAAAAAGTGTTGATTTTTTAATAATTATTCATTAAACTCTTAAACAACTTCAGAAAATATTAATTATTCTGAAAATTCAAATAAAGGGGTACGTAAAATGAAAAAGAAATTTACATTTGGTTTGGTTGCGGTATGCGGCCTTGTACTTGCTGGATGTTATGGCGACAGTTCAGCCACAAGCAGTAGTTCAGCAAAAAGCGGTTCAGCAGATGGAGGAGGCGTATTTAACTTAGTCGTGCCTCAAGAAATGCCTACAGCTGACTTATCAGTTGCAACAGATACAATCAGTTTTACAGCATTGAATAACGTTTATGAAGGAATCTACCGTCTTGATGAAGACAGCAAACCACAGCCGGCAGGAGCTAGCGAGTTGGCAGAAGTCAGTGAAGACGGATTAACTTACAAAATCAAATTACGAGAAGACGCAAAATGGTCAAACGGTGATCCTGTTACAGCAGCGGATTACGTTTATGGCTGGCAACGAACAGTAGACCCAGCTACAGCTTCTGAATATGCTTACCTGTATGCGCCAGTTGAAAACGCAGAAGACATCACAGCTGGAAAGAAAGATAAATCAGAACTAGGGATCAAAGCAGTTGGCGACTATGAATTAGAAATCAAATTGACGAAACAAACACCATATTTCCAATACCTGCTTGCTTTCCCATCATTTTTCCCACAAAAACAATCCGTAGTGGAAGAAAATGGGGACGCCTATGCATCTGCAAGTGATAAAGCTGTTTATAATGGACCATTCACATTAGAAGATTTCGATGGACCAGGAACAGATACAGAATGGACTTATAAGAAAAATGACCATTACTGGGACAAAGACACAGTAAAACTTTCTGAAATCAAAGTCAGTGTAGTAAAAGAATCTTCTACTGCGTTGAACTTATTCAAAGATGGCCAAGCAGATGATGTGATCTTGTCTGGTGAATTAGCACAGCAAAACGCAAACGATCCAGCTTATACTTCTGTTAAAGAAGCACGGACAAGCTATATCGAATTCAACCAACGTGAAAAGAATTCACCATTCAACAATGTGAACCTAAGAAAAGCTATTTCTTATTCTATCGATCGTGAAGCTTTAGTAAAACAAGTACTAGGTGACGGATCAGTTGTCTCTACAGGATTGATCCCATCAGATATGGTAAAAAGTCCAACAACGAACGAAGACTTTGCAAAAGAAGCTGGAAAATTAGTTTCTTATGACAAAGATAAAGCAAAAGAATATTGGGAAAAAGCGAAAAAAGAATTGGGCGTTGATTCTTTAGAATTTGATTTGATGGCTTCTGATGATGATTCATCGAAAAAAGTAATCGAATATGTTCAAAACTCAATCCAAGAAAACTTGGATGGCGTAACAGTCAAACCAACACCTGTTCCATTCTCTGTACGACTTGACCGCTCAACTTCGGGTGATTTTGACGCAGTACTAGGTGGATGGGCTGCTGACTATGCAGACCCAAGCAGCTTTACTGATTTGTTTGTCACAGGTAATTCATACAACCGTGGTCGCTGGAGCAATGCAGAATATGACGAAGCAGTTAAAGCAGCTTCATCAACAGATGCTGGCGATGAACAAGCCCGTTGGGATGATTTCCAAAAAGCAATCAAGATCATCTCTGATGATATGGGTGTCGTTCCGGTGTACCAAAAAGCAGAAGGTCACCTAGTGAATGAAAAAATCAAAGGTATCGTTCACCATGCTGCAGGCGCTTCATGGGATTACAAATGGACATACGTTGAAGAATAATCGTTAATACCGTGAGCATGAGAAAAAACGAGGCTGCGGCAAATGTCGCAACCTCGTTCTCATATTCACTTATCCTAACAAAGAAAAAAGCATGAAAATAGCAGAAAGAGCAATTAGTATTCCGGCAATGATCAGCCAAAAGCTGTACATACCGTAGCTGGCAGACGAGAGCGAGGAAAATTCTGGTTTTTTCTTTCGGTTCCTTGTTCGTGCAAGATGGACCGATCGCTGAAAATGATCGAAGAAACCCGAAGAAAAGACCCATAAAAAACCGCCGATAATCAGAAACGGCAATGACCATAAGAATAGATCATTAGATAATTGAATGAGTGTAAAGGAATGGTTGATGAGATTTTTTATTAAAATAACCAGAATCAGTAGAAAAGCTACTGCGTAGGGGATAGATTTTTTTTTCATTTGATTGCTCCTTTATTTTTGGTTCATTATCTAATAATGTAGCGAAACATCTGTCAGAAGTCAAAAGCTAGGGGGAAACATTAGTGAATAGTTATATCAAATATGTATTAAAACGTGTCTTTTTCATGATCATCACGCTTTGGTTAATTGCAACAATCACCTTTTTCTTGATGCAATTGCTGCCCGGCACGCCGTATACGAATCAGGAACGTTTGAGTCCTGAAACAATCGAGATGCTAAATAAACAAGTCGGTTTGGATAAACCAGTTATCGTACAATATGGGATTTATCTTTCTAATTTGATTCAAGGAGATTTTGGAATTTCCTTCCAATTTAAAAATCAGCCTGTCGCACATTTGTTAGCTGGAAGAATCGGACCATCCTTGCAATTAGGGTTACAGGCAATTATCTTTGGAACAGTCCTAGGAACGATTTTAGGAACGATTTCTGCCATGAAGCAAAATACATGGGCAGATACATCTTCTACACTTGTAGCGATATTAGGTCGTTCCATTCCAAACTTTGTATTTGCTGTTTTACTACAATATATCTTTGCAATCAAATTACAAGTTTTACCAATCGCAAAATGGGATGGCTTTGTGTACACGATCTTGCCGACAATTGCATTGGCCATGTCGCCGCTTGCTGATTCTGCTCGATTTATCCGGACGGAAATGGTGGAAGTACTGCATAGTGATTACGTGGAATTAGCAAAAGCAAAAGGGTTGAGCCGTTGGGAAATCGCCTTTAAACATGGTCTTCGAAATAGTTTGATCCCATTGATGACTTTATTAGGACCCTTGGCTGTCGCATTGATGACCGGATCACTGGTGGTAGAAAATATCTTTGCTATTCCTGGTATCGGTGAACAATTTGTTAAGTCGATTACAACAAATGATTATCCTACGATCATGGCTGTAACGATCCTTTACTCATTTATGTTGATTTTTGTTATTTTGATCGTTGATCTGCTGTACGGTCTAGTTGATCCAAGAATTCGTGTTTCAGAAGGGAGCCGAGGATAAATGGAAATGACACCCAAGCGTTATGAAACAGTCGCAGATATTCCTGCGGATGAGTTTCTTCCATTACAAAAAAATACCGAAGAAGAACGTGAGCAGATTACTGCACCTTCTTTGAATTTTATCCAAGATTCATGGCGCCGTTTAAAGAAAAACAAAGCTGCCGTTATTTCAATGTTTTTACTGTTGGTCATCATTTTGATCTCTGTGGTCACGATCTTTGTTTCTCCACATGATCCAACTGCCCAAAACGTGGCTTATATCAATTTGCCTCCTCGTATTCCGGGAATCAATATCGATGGATTGAATGGAAAAGCAATGGTCGGCGGTGAACTTGTTGATAAATATGCTCAAGCAAACGTTCCTTCAAACGTAAGTTTCTTTTTAGGAACAGACGGTTTGGGCCGTGATGTATTAAGCCGTTTATTTATGGGAACGAGAATCTCGTTGCTGATCGCATTTATTGCTGCATTACTAGATGTAACGATTGGTGTAGCTTACGGGTTAATATCTGGTTTGTTAGGCGGACGTGTCGATAATGCGATGCAACGTTTTTTGGAAATCTTGTCAGGAATTCCAAACCTCGTTGTCATGATTTTGATGTTGGTCGTTTTTGAACCAGGAATTTTTTCCATCGTGGCTGCTATGGCCATCACAAACTGGATACCAATGGCACGTATCGTTCGTGCACAAACAATGAAATTAAAAGATCAAGAATATGTTCTAGCTGGATTGACATTAGGTGAATCAAGAATGAAAATTGCATTCAAACATATTTTGCCGAATATCTCCAGTGTCATTATTATTCAAATGATGTTTAGTATCCCATCTGCTATTTTCTTCGAAGCCTTTTTAAGTTTTATCGGTTTAGGTCTTACGCCTCCGTCAGCTTCATTAGGAACGATGTTGAGCGAAGGGTACAAGACATTCCTGTATCTGCCTTATCTATTATGGATTCCGGCAGTAACTTTATCGGTTATCATGATTGGCTTTAACTTACTTGCTGATGGATTGCGTGATGCCTTTGATCCTAAAATGAAAGAGTGAGGACGAGACGATGACGAAAATTTTAGAAGTGAAAGACTTAGAAATCTCTTTTGATACGTATGCTGGAAAGGTACGAGCGATTCGCGGTGTCAATTTTCATTTGAATAAAGGAGAAACATTGGCGATCGTTGGGGAATCTGGAAGCGGAAAATCAGTGACGACCAGAAGCATCATGCGTTTGCTGTCGAGCAATGCCAATATAGATGCTGGGCAAATCCTCTTTAAAGGTAAAGACATCGTTGAAAAGACAGAAAGAGAGATGCAAAAAATCCGCGGAAAAGAAATAGCAATGATTTTCCAAGATCCAATGACCTCTTTAGATCCGACGATGCCTATTGGGAAACAAGTTGCTGAGTCACTTAGAAAGCATAATAAAGTTTCGAAAAAAGAGGGACAAAAAGCTGCATTAGAACTGCTTAAATTAGTTGGTATACCTGAAGCTGAGAAACGTATCAATAGTTATCCCCATCAGTTTTCAGGAGGTCAACGCCAACGGATCGTGATTGCGATCGCACTGGTATGTTATCCGGAAATACTGATTGCTGATGAACCCACAACAGCACTTGATGTGACTATCCAAGCACAAATTTTGGAACTGCTGAAAGAAATTCAGACAAAAATCGATACATCAATCATCTTTATCACTCATGACCTTGGTGTAGTAGCGAACGTTGCTGACCGTGTAGCTGTTATGTATGGGGGAAGAATCGTTGAAGTTGGAACATCCGAAGAGATTTTCTACAACCCGCAACATCCCTATACTTGGGGACTGCTTGGGTCAATGCCGACATTAGACAGTGCGAACGACCGATTGTATGCCATTCCTGGTTCTCCACCGGATTTATTGAACCCGCCAAAAGGAGACGCATTCTACCCAAGAAATGAATTCGCGATGAAAATCGATGCAGAACAAGAACCGCCATTTTTTGAACTATCAAAAACACACAAGGCAGCAACTTGGCTACTTGCTCCACAAGCGCCTAAAGTGACACCGCCAGAAGAAATCCAACGTCGCTGGGCTATTTTTAAAGAGAAACAAAAACATACTTATGGTCAAGGAGGAATTGCTGATGCCAAATAAACTACTTGAAGTTAAAGGACTGAAACAGTATTTCAATGTAGGAAAAAAGAATGAAGTACATGCTGTAAATGACATCAGCTTTCACATCTATGAAGGAGAAACATTTGGTTTAGTAGGAGAATCTGGAAGCGGAAAATCCACTACTGGCCGTACGATCATTCGTTTGAATGAACCTACTGACGGTGAGATATTATTCGACGGTCAAGATGTAACGAAGATCAAAGACAAAAAAGGATTGACGAAATTCCGACATGATGTTCAGATGATCTTTCAAGATCCATACGCTTCGTTGAATCCTCGGATGAAAGTCAGAGATATCATTGCGGAAGGAATTGATGTCAATGGGTTAGCTAAATCACCAGAGGAACGTGCCAAAAAAGTCGATGATCTATTGAGAACCGTTGGATTGAATCCGAGCCATGGCACTCGTTATCCCCATGAATTTTCAGGAGGACAGCGCCAGCGTATTGGTATTGCACGAGCATTAGCAGTAAAACCGCGATTTATCATTTGCGATGAACCGATTTCTGCATTAGATGTTTCCATCCAAGCCCAAGTTGTCAATTTATTGCAAGATCTCCAACGAGAACATCAATTGACCTATCTATTTATTGCGCATGATTTATCAATGGTTAAACATATCAGCGACCGAATCGGTGTAATGCATAACGGTTTGTTATTAGAAATGGGAAAAAGTGATGAAATCTATAATCATGGTGTCCATCCTTATACAGAAAGTTTGTTATCTGCTATTCCTTTGCCAGATCCAGATCATGAGAGAAAGCGCAGAAGAATCAAATATCAACCCGAACCAGATGACGGACAAGTACGTCAGCTTCGTGAAATCGCACCAGAACATTTTGTCTATGCAACTGAGCAGGAAGTCCCATATTATGCAAAAAAATTAAAACGACAAAAGGAATCTCTTCTGGTTGCTAACTAGGAGGGACATAGATGCTAAAAGCTTTTAAATTCCGTATGTATCCGACAGAAGAACAAAAACAGCAATTGATCCGTACTTTTGGCTGTGTTCGATTTACCTATAACCATTTGCTGAAAGAACGGCAGAAAAGTTGGCAACAAACAGGAGTGGCCGATTTTTCGCTCACACCTGCTACGTTAAAAAAAGAATACCCATTCTTAAAAGAGGTAGACAGTCTTGCTTTAGCAAATGCACAGCTTAATTTGGACCGAGCTTTTCGCAATTATTTCAAGGGACGTGCCAGCTTCCCAAAGCTTAAAACGAAAAAAAGTATGTGGCAATCTTATACGACGAATAATCAAACTCATACGGTCTATCTGAAAAACGGTCACTTAAAATTACCAAAACAAAAAGAACTGATCAAGATAAACCAGCACCGTCCAGTCGAAGGCACGATTCGTTCCGCTACGATTTCTGCTCGATATAATGAAGAGTTCTATGTCGCACTACTTTGTGATGTTTCATCAATAAAAAAAGAATCTTCAGCTAAATGGATTGGGATCGCCTATCATCCAAAAACATTGATCGAAACATCGCAGCCCATAGAAGTAACTTTGCCAAAATTTGACCAGACAGAAGAAAAACTTCAGCATGCACAGCGGAAATTAAGCGTAAAAGTCCGCTCCGCTCACCATAGAAAGACCAGGTTAGATCAGGCAAGCAATTATCAGAAACAAAAGAGAAAAGTAATGGATCTTTATCTGAAACAAAAGAACCAGCGAGAAGATTATCTTGAACAATTATCTGGGAAATTGGTCAAACAATATGACTACTTATTTGTAGAATCTTTTCCAAAAGAAGAAGCACATGCTGATTTTTCTATTCATGACTGGCATAAATTAATAACAAAATTGCGTTATAAGTCCCAATGGTATAATAAAAAATTTCTTTTTATCAATACCGACGGAGCAGAAGAAAGCAATTCTGTAAGAAAGAGCCAAGTGTTAGAACAACTAGGCAGGCATTCGGTTATCAAGGAATAAAAAATGAATGAAACTGACAGGAGCGTTAGGGTTCGCCTTGTTAATAAAAAGTCTGATTGACTTTTGTTTCTAGGAATTTTCTTTTGAAGAAAAGCTCACTAATTATGACAAACCAATAAAACAATAGCAGAAAAAATTCGTACGAGTTTTTTCTGCTATTGTTATTTTTTTATTCGAAGAATTTTACTGACACGCCAAAGTATGGAGCAAAAAACGCAAAACACAAAGAGCGGCTTTCCGTTTTTCTTGAGTGTTCAGAACGGAGCCCTTTTTTCACAATCCTTACTCATGATGTCCCGGCTTGAGCTGATAGATTTTTGAAGGGCGACCGATTCCTACAGGGCGTTCGCCAATCTCGTCGAAATATTGGAGCATAGCTTTCTTAAAATTGGAATGATCGATCGTTTTATAATCGATCCCTAAGAACTTTGCAAATACTTTTCGGGCTTCTGTAATCGTGAAATCTTTACCTAAAACTTGCAAAACTTGCGGTTCGTGTTCCATTTTATTGACTACGCGGTTGAATGCTTTCAAAATGATTTGACTATGGTCAAAAGCTAAAGTATCTTTGCCAGAAGACTCTCCAGTGACTAAGTCAAGTGAGATAGCCACTTCTCCGCTCGATAAATTGATCTTGTTGCCGTGACGTTCCAATGTGAACCAGCGTACTTCCTTAGCATCATCTCCGGCGATCAGCGGTTCTTCTCCAATGAAAGCTAAGTAGCTGACTGTGACGACCCAGCCTCGCGGATCTCGATTAGGCGTACTGAATGTATGCAGTTGTTCAATGTTTTCTTTAGAGATAACTACACCAGTTTCTTCCTTTGTTTCTCTTAAGACACTTTCTCCAGTTGACTCATCCTTTTGGACAAAACCACCAGGTAATGCCCATGAATTTCGATAAGGATGCCCTTTTCGTTGGATCAGCAATACTTTCAGCTGATCTTCTTCTTTGTTATAGCACATCAGTACGATATCGACAGTCAAAGAGGGCTTGTCATATTCTGGACGTTCCTGTTTTTGATACCAGTTAAGAAAATCTTCTTCACTTGCTTCATGTTCATAATATAATTTTTCTTCTTCTTTAGAAGCAAATCGGTTCATCAGACCACCTCCGTTGACATTAAAAGTACTTTTTACCTTATTGTAGCAGACTCTGAAAAAAAACCAAGGATTTACTTGAAAAATCCTTGGTTCTCCCTTAAATATGAAAAATAAATGGAAGTACTAGATTGAATAAAAAGAAAAGCAGATAAAACGGCAATACTTTATACCGCTCTTCACGAACGGCAAAGAAGCCGCAAATAACGATATATGCGTCAATGACAAAACGTAAAAGCCATGCGACTGTCATGAAACTGTTCAAATGCCCATGAAGGTTAAAATAACCATACATACGAATATAAAAATAGCTGAATATCAAATGTGCTAATGAAAGAAAAGCAATACTAAGTGTAAAAAAAAGATGTTTCTTCTGCATGATCGTTCCAGTCCCTTACTAAAATAGATAGTCTTTATTATACCACGAGTCAGGAAAGAAATAAAAAGCCGTTTCCGACTAAACATGAAACAAGATGAAAAATAGCATTTCTTCCCTCTGTCCTTCCTTTTGAAGGAGGGATTCATCATAGAGAACAAGTCGTTTATCCAGACTTTTTTCATTTTGAAAAAAAGCTAACAGCATGCTTTTTTTATGGTATACTAGCAAGGAAACGAATTCGCATCATGCGATAAAGGAGGAAGAGCCCCGTGGCAGAAAAGGAAACTTTTTATATCACTACGCCAATCTATTATCCAAGCGGCAAACTTCATATCGGCAACTCATATACTACGATTGCATGTGACGCAATTGCTCGTTATAAACGGTTGATGGGCTTTGATGTGTTTTATCTCACTGGAGTGGATGAACATGGTCAAAAAATCGAAACAAAAGCAGAAGAATTAGGTGTAAAACCGCAAGAATACGTAGATAAAATGGCGGCTGATGTCAAAAAATTATGGAAAACGCTTGATATCAGTTATGACAAATTCATTCGTACGACAGATGATTACCATAAAGCAGCTGTTCAAAAAATATTTGATCGTTTATTAGAACAGGGAGACATTTACTTAGGTGAATATGAAGGCTGGTACTCTGTTTCTGACGAAGAATTCTTTACAGAAACACAACTTGCAGAAGTGTACAAAGATGATGAAGGTAATGTGATCGGCGGTAAAGCGCCAAGCGGACACGAAGTAGAATTGGTAAAAGAAGAATCTTACTTCTTCCGTATGAGCAAATACGCAGATCGCCTGTTGGAATACTATGAAGAACATCCCGAATTCATCCAACCAGAATCTCGTAAAAATGAAATGATCAACAACTTTATCAAACCAGGATTAGAAGATCTTGCAGTTTCACGAACAACCTTTACTTGGGGGGTACCAGTCAAGAGTGATCCGAAACATGTGGTGTATGTATGGATCGATGCATTGTCCAATTACATCACTGCACTAGGCTACGGGTCCGAGGATGAAAGTCTATTCGAAAAATACTGGCCTGCAGATGTTCAGATGGTCGGTAAAGAAATCGTTCGCTTCCATACGATCTATTGGCCAATCATGTTGATGGCTCTGGATTTGCCTCTACCTAAAAAAGTATTTGGTCATGGCTGGTTATTGATGAAAGATGGAAAAATGTCTAAATCAAAAGGAAATGTCGTTTATCCTGAAATGCTTGTGGAACGTTATGGTTTAGATGCACTCCGTTATTATTTGCTTCGTGCTGTGCCATTTGGGTCAGATGGCGTCTTTACGCCAGAAGATTTTGTTTCTCGTGTCAATTATGATCTGGCAAATGATTTAGGGAACTTATTGAATCGTACGATTGCTATGATCAACAAATATTGTGATGGTCTCGTTCCTGATTATGCCTCACTTGTCACTCCATTTGACAGTGAACTGTCTACGACGGCTGCTAACGTTGTCGGACGTTACCATGATGCAATGGAAAAAATGGAATTCAATACAGCGTTAGCTGAAATCTGGGTGCTGATTTCTCGTGCAAATAAATACATTGACGAAACAGAACCATGGGTATTAGCAAAAGACGAAGAAAAGAAAGCTGAATTGAATAGTGTCATGATCCATTTAGCTGAATCCTTGCGTATCGCCGCGATTTTACTTCAACCAATCATGACAGAAACGCCAGAGAAGATCTTCAATCAACTAGGATTGGACCCTGAAACGATGAATCTTGAAGGATTGCACTTTGGCGAATTCCCTTCAGGAACAAAAGTAGTTGCAAAAGGTACACCAATCTTCCCACGTTTAGATATGGAAGAAGAAGTTGCTTTTATCCAAGAAAAAATGTCTGAAGGTACTCAAACAAACGAAGATACAGTCAAATGGGATCCAGAAGAAACAGAACTTGTTTCAACGAAAGAAAAACAAATCAAATTTGATGTATTTGAAAAAGTTGAACTAAAAGTAGCAGAAGTCATCAACTGCCAAAAAGTAGAAGGGGCAGATAAGTTGTTGCAATTCCGACTAGATGCTGGAGACAGCCAAGATCGTCAAATTTTGTCAGGAATCGCTGAATTCTATCCTGATCCAAGCGAATTGATTGGGAAAAAAGTCGTTATTGTAGCAAATCTGAAACCACGAAAGATGCGTGGACAAATCAGTCAAGGAATGATCCTTTCCGCAGAAGCACCAGATGGCTCTTTACAAGTGATTGAAGCACCAAAATCCATGCCAAATGGATCAGAGATCGCATAAAATAATAAGAAAACCTCGCAAGACAATGCTGCTTGCGAGGTTTTTTTGATTCCTGTCAATTGCCCCAATGGTGATTATGGAAGCCAATCATATAATAAAGACACATATAACTATACAAAATGAATCCAAGAAAAAGAAGGACGAGCTTTATCCACCGATGAAATCTGCAGCTCCCTAAAAACAAAAGAAAAAGTGGCTGCGAATAGTTGAATAAAATATTTGTGATCCTTTCATCTGTCTGCCAATTAAGAAAAAGGCTAATAGGAATCGTAAAGACAGAAAGAAGCAACATAATGATAAGTGGACGGGCGGTTTTTAATTGATTCATCAGGGTACTCCTTTTTATTTTATTGTCTCTTACATCCAAGGATTTTGAAAGCAATAATTTGTTTACATCTACTAATAGTATTTAAAATAAAGAAAACAATCATCGATTTTGGCCTCGATGATTGTTTTCTTTATTTTGTAAAAATCCTATTATTTGATTTTATGGTAACCTTTTATTTTTGTCTTCAAACGGCTTGGTAAGAGAGCAGTAAGCAGTGCAAATGGAATCGAAAAGACGTACCAGAAAATCGTTCTTCCAATACCATAACGCTGATACAGTTTCGTCAACATCACATGAAGCAAAATCAATCCTAAAAGCAAGGCACCAGCTGAAAACCAATGATTATTCCAATGCATGACTTCACGAAGTGCCATCACTCCGAAGGGATAAAAATAAAAATAGATCCCTACTAAGGTCATCCGCCAGTTCTTTGTAAATGTTCCAATGTTCAATAAAAAGAAAATCGCTGAAAGCAAAATACCGATAGGTGGGAATAGCCCCACTAGAAAGGAATACAACATCCCCCACAAAATCATCACGGGACCTTTGATCAATGCGACGATTGCGATGAACACAGTCAGCAATATCAATTTTTGTAATAACGTCGCAATGGTCAATAATCCAAATAAAATCAACGTGAACCAATGCCAACGGGACTGCTGCTGTTCTTTACGAGAAAAATCGATTCGGTTTGATAAATAATCTGCTAATTTCGGATAAGAACGCTTAAAATCCATAAACTGTTCCTCCTTCGTGGAAAAGGTAGGTTTAGTATATGCAAAATAAAGAGGAAATACATCCGTCTTAAGAGGGAGTTTTTCATTGAGAGTGGAGAAAAAAGAATGGTAAATTAAAATATTCTCAGTTATACTGAAAATTATACCAAATTTCAAAGAAGAAAGAGGATGGGAATGAAAGGCAAACTAAAACGAGAAATCAATCTGTTTGGCGCATTAGCTACCGTTATGGGAACCGTGATTGGCGCAGGGGTCTTCTTTAAAACCGCTGCTGTTACTGCAAGCACGCAGTCTACAAGTTTGACATTACTAGCTTGGCTTTTGGGTGGTTTCTTAACGATCTGTGCTGGATTGACAGTGGCTGAATTAGCTACAGCAATCCCAGAAACTGGTGGAGCTGTCAAATATATTGAAGCAGCTTATGGAAAGCTACCCAGCTTTTTATTAGGATGGGCACAAAGCTTGATTTATTTCCCTGCTAATATTGCTGCATTATCGATTATCTTTGCGACACAATTGACGAACTTATTACAATTATCTACCGACTACCTTTTGTTGATTGCAGTGATTACCGCTGTTTCTGTGACAGGATTGAATTTATTAGGAACAAAAGTCGGTGCGTCTGTACAATCAGTGACGCTGATTGTTAAATTGATACCAATTGCCGTGATTGTCGTATGGGGATTATTGACACCAGGACAAGGAACTGTCCAGCTATTTCCAATCGAAGCTGGAAAAGATGTTACTTTTGTCGAAGGCTTGAGCAGTGCGTTGCTAGCAACATTGTTTGCTTATGACGGCTGGTTAGGCGTCGGCGCAATGGCTGGTGAAATGAAACGTCCGGAAAAAGATTTGCCTAAAGCGATTATACTTGGGCTGAGTTTTGTCACTGTCGTTTATTTATTGATCAATTTTGTTTTTTTGAAAACTCTGCCGATTGATCATCTTGCCGGTAATTTGAACGCAGCTTCTGAAGCATCAGACGTTATTTTTGGAGAAATCGGCGGAAAACTGGTCACTATTGGGATTTTGATTTCGGTATACGGGGCATTGAATGGGTATACCTTAACTGGGATTCGTGTGCCTTATGCGATGGCTTTGGAAGACGAGCTACCTTTCAGCAAACAGCTGACAAAGCTTTCAAAGAAATTTACGGTACCTTATGTTCCTGCGATTTTCCAGTTAGTAGTAGCTTGTGTTATGATGAGCCTTGGTTCTTTCGACTTTTTAACCGACATGTTGATTTTTGTGATGTGGCTATTCAGTTTACTGATTTTTATCGGTGTCTTTATTTTAAGAAAAAAAGCGCCGGAATTGCCACGCCCATATAAAGTACCACTTTATCCAATCGTTCCGATTATTGCGATTCTCGGTGCTATTTTCATTTTAGGTATGACGATGATGACGCAAACGAAATTAGCATTGATCGGTATAGGTGTTACCTTGATTGGTATCCCAGTCTATTATCAAAAAAAGAAAAAACGCTCAGAAGAGTAAAATATTTCAACAACAGACAGAAAAAGTACGAACTAAGTCCTCTGGATCTTCGTGCTTTTTCTATTTCAACAAAACAAGTTCTTCTATTTTGATTTTTGCTACTTCTGCAAGCAGTGCTAATGTGCTAAAGTAAGAATGAAAAGGAGAGATAAACATGATATTTGATTCTCATACCCATTTAAATGCGGAACAGTTCAATGAAGATATTCCAGAAACGATTCAGCGAGCACAAGAAATGGGGGTAACGAAAATGGCGGTCGTGGGCTTCGATACGCCAACGATTGAAAAGTCTTTGCAATTAAGCCATGACTATCCAAATATATACAGTATTATCGGCTGGCATCCGACAGAGGCTGGCAGTTATACGAAAGAAATCGAAAATAAATTACAAGAACAATTGACTTTGCCAAAGGTTGTAGCATTAGGGGAAATTGGCTTGGATTATCATTGGATGGAAGACCCGAAAGAAGTCCAAGATAAAGTATTTCGCAGACAGATTGCTATCGCAAAAGAAATGAACCTTCCAATCAGTATTCATACTAGAGAAGCACTTGAAGACACGTATCAAATCCTAAAAGAAGAAGATGTTCGAGATATTGGTGGAATCATGCATAGTTTCAGCGGTGATTATGAATGGGCAAAACGATTTCTTGACTTAGGGATGCATATTTCATTTAGCGGTGTCGTCACTTTCAAAAAAGCATTAGACGTCCAAGAGGCTGCAACAAATGTACCAATCGAACGATTACTTGTGGAAACAGATGCCCCTTATTTGGCACCAGTTCCTTTTAGAGGAAAGCGAAATGAACCAGGCTATACTCGTTATACAGTAGAAAAGATTGCTGAACTTCGGAATCTGCCAATAGAAGAAGTGGCTGCCCAAACATGGACAAATGCGCACCGATTATTTGGTCTAAGCGAACATGGATAAGATGAGGATCCAAGAGATTATAGTCGTTGAAGGAAAAGACGATACAAGAAGGCTACGGGAAGTAGTTGATGCAGATACGATAGAAACGATCGGTTCTGCTATCAATGAAGATATCCTGATGCAAATTGAACATGCCCAAGAGACACGAGGGGTGATCGTTTTTACCGACCCTGATTTTTCAGGAGAAAAAATAAGGAAAATCATTATGGAAGCTGTTCCTCAGGCAAAGCATGCTTTTTTGCCGCGCACACAAGCTAAACCAAAGAAAAAGGGAAGTCTTGGTGTTGAGCATGCAAGTGATGCTGCTATTTTAGAAGCATTGAAAAAGGTTGTGACGCCAGACATTTCCCAAACGGCTGTTTCTGAAATCACTAGACAAGACCTTTTAGACTATGGTTTAATAGCTGGAGCACAAGCAAAAGAAAAACGAGAAAAACTAGGTGATGAGTTGCGTATCGGTTATACGAACGGCAAACAATTGGAAAAACGTTTGAAGATGTTTCGTATTACGCCGAAAGAGCTCGCACAAGCAATGAAAATAGTGGAGGAACAACATGAGTGAATATCGTGAAATCGCGACACCCTCTAGAACAAAAGAGATTTTATTGAAACATGGTTTTTCATTTAAAAAAAGTTTAGGACAAAATTTTCTCACTGAACCAAATATTTTAAGAAAAATCGTAGAAACTGCGCAAATAGATGAACGAACGAACGTGATCGAAGTTGGGCCAGGAATCGGCGCATTGACAGAACAATTAGCGATGCATGCAAAGCAAGTCGTAGCATTTGAGATTGATGATCGTTTGATCCCTGTATTGGCTGATACGATGCAACCCTATGACAATGTGACCATCATACATCAAGATATTCTGAAGACGGATTTATCAACAGCCGTAAGAGAAACATTTCATGAAGAGCTTCCGTTAAAAGTCGTAGCAAATTTACCTTATTATATTACGACGCCCATCATGATGCATTTTCTTGAATCGGATTTGGTCGTAGATGAATTAGTCGTCATGATGCAAAAAGAAGTAGCTGATCGAATCTCTGCTGAACCAGGAACGAAAGCATACGGTTCATTATCGATTGCTGTTCAATATTATATGGAAGCCAGTTTAGCCTTCATCGTACCAAAAACAGTATTTGTCCCTCAGCCAAATGTAGATTCAGCGATTTTGAAACTGACAAGAAGAGATACACCGGCAGTAGAAGTGACGGACGAAAAAGCATTTTTCCGATTGACAAAAGCTGCATTTCAGCAAAGAAGAAAAACGCTTTGGAATAATTTGCAGCATTCGTATGGCAAAGATGATCAGACAAAAGCATGGTTAGCAAAAAGCTTGGAAACGGCTGGGATCGATCCAAAACGTCGTGGAGAGACGTTGTCATTACAAGAATTTGCCGCGTTAAGCAATGCGATGTCAGAAAATAAGCAGTAAAAAAAGAGGTTGTGACAGAAGTGATCAGCTTCAAGAAATAAGAAGAAATTTACGAAAATTGCTTCTCCTATTTTTGATTTGGTTGGGCTTATTTCCGTAGATGCAAGCTTTTGATTCCCATTATGAACAAGGAGATGTGACACAAATTTTGTCACATCTCCTATTTTTGTCTCTTGATCAAAAAATTCTTATACTTGATACTCACACTCATTTTGTATGGATTTAGAAAAGAATATGTGTCTTGACAGTTATTAGTAAGTGAGTTATACTAAGTCGACATTTATGTGTCAAGACATATTAGGAGAGAGAAAAAATGAGAAAAAATTCAGTTCGAAAACTAACGATTTCTGCTTTATTGATTGGGATGGGGGTCATTATCCCAATGGTTATGCCTAAAATCATGATCCCACCTGCTTCTTTTACATTAGCGTCTCATGTGCCATTATTTATTGCGATGTTTTTTACACCAGGAGTTGCAGTGGCTGTTGCACTAGGTACGACATTCGGTTTCTTTTTGACAACGCCAGTTATCATTGCATTGCGCGCATTGTCACATCTTGTATTTGCATTGATCGGGGCATGGTACTTGCAGAAGCATCCGAGTATCGTTTTAAAGAATGGACAGTTTACTTTTACTAATTGGCGTTTTCAAGGGTTCAATTTTGTGATAGGTGTGATTCATTCTTTAGTAGAAATGCTAGTAGTCAGCATCTTTTACTTCATCGGTAATATGCCTGACACGTATTACTCTCAAGGGTATTTTTATACAGTGTTCATCTTGATGGGAATTGGTGGACTCATCCACAGTTTGGTTGATTATAATATTGCTTATTTTATAGCAGGAACACTCAGCAAATATTTTGATATCCCGGTATTTACGGCAGCAAAAAAAGGAAATCGGAAAGAATCGATTCAAGGGTACGCGAAGAAAACGACATACTAATGATCTATCAAAGAAAAACTCTCATCTACTAACGTATAATAAATCCGCTAAGATGAGAGTTTTTTGTCCTAAAAAGAACTACACCACTATTTTCTGGCGTAGCTCTAAAGGGGGCAGATTAGGGAAGTTTGATGACTTGTTCGGTTTCTTTATCAAAGAAGTGCCCTTTATTGATGTTGAAAGCAAGGTCAACCATTTCACCTGGTTTATGGAAATCTCTTGCATCTACTTTTGAGATGAACTCAGTAGAACCAGTTTTTGTGTAAAGCATCGTTTCAGCACCAAGTAATTCGGAAACGACAACTTCTGATTTCACTACGGCTTCAGGTGAAGCTTCAAGGGCTACTTGTTCACTGTGGATGTCTTCTGGACGAATGCCGAAGATGACTTCTTTTCCTTCATAACCTTTTTCGACTAATACTTTGTTTTTCCCTTCAGGAATACGAAGCTTAAGCCCATGTCCATCTGTGATGACACCGTTTTTCAATGTCACATTAAAGAAGTTCATGGCAGGAGATCCAATAAAGCCGGCAACGAACATGTTGACTGGTGTATCATAAACTTCTTTCGGTGTACCGATTTGCTGGATAAATCCGTCTTTCATGATAACGATTCGGTCAGCCATAGTCATCGCTTCTGTCTGATCATGAGTAACATAGATCGTCGTTGTTTCAAGACGTTGGTGAAGTTTGGCAATCTCAGCACGCATGGCTACACGTAATTTAGCATCTAAGTTTGACAATGGTTCATCCATCAAGAAGACTTTGGCATCCCGAACGATTGCGCGTCCTAATGCTACACGTTGTCGTTGTCCACCAGATAAAGCAGCTGGTTTTCGTTTCAAGTATTCTGTCAGTCCGAGGATCTCTGCTGCATTGTCCACACGCTTTTTAATGTCTGCTTTATCATATTTACGTAATTTCAAACCAAAAGCCATATTATCATAAACAGTCATGTGAGGATACAATGCATAGTTTTGGAAAACCATGGCAATATCACGGTCTTTAGGTGCCACGTCATTCATGACTTTTCCGCCGATATTCAGTTCTCCTTCAGAGATATCTTCCAATCCCGCGATCATTCGCAAAGTAGTTGACTTTCCACAACCGGAAGGACCAACAAAAACGATGAATTCACGGTCTTTGATTGATAGATTAAAATCAGTTACAGAATAATTTTCTGCATTGTCATATTTTTTATATACGTTTTTCAGAGCCATTTCTACCATAATACGTTCCACACTTTCTTTTTTAGTTTTATTAACTGATTAAAGTATAAATGAAAGCGTTAACTAAGTTCAATGTCATGTTGAACAAGAATTTTTTCTTTTTTTTGTCAATGTGCTAGTTTTAAGCTTCAATAAATATCCATAAGAAATAAAAACTGATACACTGAAGTAAATAAGTATGTTAACCATATCAAAAGGAGTGTCTTTTATGAAAATCGCTTTGATCGCTCATGACCGAAAAAAACCTATGATGGTGAAATTAGCAACAGCGTATAAAACAATATTGGAAAAACATGAACTTTTTGCTACCGGGACGACTGGACAACGGATCACGGAAGCAACCGGCTTGCCCATTCATCGGTTTAAATCCGGACCGTTAGGCGGAGATCAGCAAATTGGAGCAATGATCTCGGAGGACCAGTTAGATTTGGTGATTTTTCTTCGAGACCCGCTGGCTGCACAGCCGCATGAACCAGATGTAACAGCACTTATCCGTTTATCTGATGTTTATGAGATTCCGTTGGCTACAAATATCGGAACAGCTGAGGTGCTGCTAAGAGGGCTGGAAGCCGACTTCCTAGATTTTCGAAGAATCGTCCATGAAATAGACAAACGTCCACTTTCATTTTGATGGACAAGTGTATGGAAAAATAACGTTTAATGTTCGCCTATATGAAGCTATAAAAGCTAAACGAACTGAGAATATGCGATATAATACGAACGTATTGGATAATATAAACAATAATATTAGTTTTTCGTGTTTGCAGTAAATGTGAAAATATGCTATAGTTTCTGTGGGAAAAGATCCCAAAATAATACAGAGTAGAAAATAAAGCGTTAAGTGCTAAGAGGATGGGATGTTGCCTCTTGGACGAAGGACGTAATGTTCGCGGTTTTATTTTCGCATTCGCTGCATGATACGATGTAGCAGCTCTTAAAGGAGATGCTAAAAATGAAGAAACACCGGTTAGACGCACGTATGATTGCTATTATGGGCTTACTGATTGCATTGATGGTCACGTTGTCCCGTCTGGTAGCAATCGAGACCCCATTTATTAAAATCAGTGTCACATTTATTCCACAAGTGATCATGGGCATTCTTTTTGGTCCTTTTTGGTCAGGGATAGGTGCAGTTTTAGCTGATTTAGTAGGAATGGCTCTCTTCTCGAAATCTGCATTTTTTATTGGATTTACATTGAATGCATTTATTGAAGGAGCAATCTACGGATTCTTTTTCTATCGAAAAGAAATCACTTGGAAAAATGCCATTTTGGCTACGCTTAGTGTCACGCTGATCATAAACTTATTTTTGACACCATTATGGCTTGCGTTGATGTACCATGTGCCATTGTTCAGCTGGGTCGTTTGGGCGCCCCGCCTGTTAAAAACAGTGATATGGTTACCGATTCAATCAATTGCCATTTATTACGTAGGACGTAGTATTCCTTACAAAAAAATTTTAAGAAGTTTAGCGATCCACGCTAAATAAAAAACAAGCAGTCTTCCCATCCCAGAAGACTGCTTGTTTTTATTGTGCTGTGAATTGTGCTTGATAGAGCCGTCGGTAATAACCATCTTTTTGAAGCAACTCATCATGGGTGCCCATTTCGACAATGGCTCCCTGATCCATCACTAATATCTGGTCCGCATTTTTGATTGTGGAGAGGCGATGGGCAATAACAAAACTGGTTTTTCCTTCCATCATTGCTAAGAAAGCTTGTTGGATTTTTTTCTCTGTCAATGTATCGACTGAGCTGGTAGCTTCATCTAAGATCAACATAGGCGGATTACTGATCATCGTTCGAGCAATCGTCAAAAGTTGGCGTTGTCCATCGGATATCTTTAACCCTTGACCGCCAATCTTAGTATCTAATTTTTCCGGCAAACGTTCTACAAATTCATACATATAAGAGGCTTTTAGGGCATCATTGATTTCTGTGTCACTTGCTTCCGGATTCCCAAAGCGGAGATTTTCTCGCAATGTACTGTCAAATAGCCAAGTATCTTGTAACACCATTCCAAAACTTTTACGTAATGTATCACGTTGAATAGAGCGGATGTCATGGTCATCGATTGTAATCGTTCCTTTTGTTGTGTCATAAAAACGCATCAGCAAATTAACAAGTGTGGATTTTCCGGCCCCTGTTTTTCCTACTATAGCAATGGTTTGACCTGGATAAGCAGTAAAATTGAAATCTTCGATCAAGCGCTGTTTGGGGTCATAAGAAAAAGAAACATGATCAAAAGAGACTTTTCCTTTGATATTTTTGGGTTCCAAGGCATAGGCATCTGGCAAATCAGGCGTTTCTTCTGGTTGATCGATCAAATCAAATGCTCGTTCTAGACCAGAAAAAGCGGTTTGCAGTTGTGTCGTGATTCCAGAAAGTTCGATAAATGGTTTAGAAAATTGACTTGAGTAGATCGTAAAGCTGGAAATCACACCAACAGTGATTGACGAACCACTCTTCAATGCCAATAGGCCGCCAACTAAACCAATCGATAAATAAGCAAGGTGATCTACAAAACGAGAAGACGGGTTTGTCAAGGAAGAAGAAAATTGTGCCCGTTGTCCTTTTTGATATAGATCAGCATTTAGCAGTTCAAATTGCTGTTGACTAGCTTCTTCTTGCTGAAAAGCTTTCACGATTTTCTGATTACCGATTCGTTCGGTCACAAAGCCCGAGATCTCCCCAATGATTCTTTGCTGTCTATCGAAATTTGTTTGCGAAGCACGAGCAACGATCCAACTCACAAGGAAAATAATCGGTGTGGAACAAAGAACGACCAGTGTCAGAAGTGGACTTAGACGCATCATAAAAATAAACGAAAGAAGGATGATCGCAACTCCGGAAAACAATTGATTGAAGGCTGCAGAAATCGCAATAGAAATGTTATCCATATCATTTGTAAATCGACTGACGATATTTCCATGAGAATTTTGATCATAATAACGAAGTGGCAATCGATTCAGTTGAGCAAAAGCATCTTTTCTTAATGTTGCAACGGACAAGTAAGCTAACCGATTGCTTAATACTTGGATGAGCCATTGACTGACTACGTTGATCAAAACGATCCCACCGAACAGAATCAGTAAATGGAATAGTCGATTGAAGCGAACTTGTCCTTCTCCGATCATTTGATCGATACTTTGGCCAATTTGTAACGTCATCACAACTGTTGCGATCCCGTTGATGATCCCTAGTAATACAGCTAGCCAAATGTCTTTCGCATAAGCAGTAAGATAAGGGATGAAGCGACGGAGTGTCTGCAAGGATAATTTTTTTACTTTCATAACTATTCTTCCTCCTGTGATGCGACGATTTCCTGATATTCCGCTGATTGAGCAAGTAATTCTTCATGCGTACCTTGAGCAGCGATTTTTCCTTGATCCATCACTAAGATATGGTGTGCTTCTTGAATGGAGCGGACACGTTGGGAGATAATGATCACTGTACTGCCAAGATAAGTCTGCAGCGCCTTACGCAAATCTAAGTCAGTTTGATAATCCAACGCACTCAAAGAGTCATCTAAAATCAGTAATTCTGGCTTGGCGATCAAAGCTCTGGCAATCGTTAGTCGTTGTTTTTGACCGCCAGAGAAATTTTTTCCGTTTTCCATGACTTTTGTATCTAAACCATTTGGAAGCTGACGGACAAATTCTTCTGCCTGAGCGATTTTCAGGGCTTCCCAACATTCATCTTCTGTGGCATCTTGCTTACCCCATTGAAGGTTTTCACGAATAGTACCAGTAAACAACACGGAAGTTTGGGGAACAAGGGCGATTTGCTGACGAAGATGATCTAGCTGCCAAGAGCGAACGTCCATTCCATCCATTATGACTGTACCGGAACTGACATCATAGAAGCGCGGAATCAATTGAGTCAAAGTCGTTTTCCCGCTTCCCGTTGGACCAATGATTCCAAGGACCGTATTTCGCTTCAGCTGAAATGTAATCCCTTGAAGAGAAAGCCCAGAATCAGGAGTATAACGGAAGTCAACATGATCAAAAGCGAGAATCGCTTCAGAAGAAAAATCGGGAGTAGTACTGACCTCGGCTTCAAGAATCGAATTCTCTGTGTCTAGAACCTCTTTTACTCGATTACCTGAAGCTTCGGCACGTGTGAAGATCACGACGAGGTTTGAAACAACGATCAGTGCCAAAAGCATTTGATTCATATAATTGATCAAAGCAAGAACTTGTCCTTGTTGCAAACTCCCAATGTTTACTTTGATCCCGCCGACTGTTAGCAAACAGATGATGCCGACATTCATGATCAAGGTCGTAGCAGGCGATAAAAGGGCAGAGATATTGGAAACACGTAAATAATTGTTCGCTAGATCATTTGTGCTTTTATCAAACTTTTCTGTTTCTTTTTTTGTCTGTGCAAATGCACGTATGACACGAACGCCGCTAAGATTCTGGCTGACGTGTTCATTGAGCTGATCTAGTTTTTCTTGCACTTTTTGATAGAGAGGAACAGTTTTTCTGATGATAAAAAATAAGATGATGGAGAAAATAGGCAATAATGCTAAGAAAAACAGACCTACTTCCCAGTCGATCACAAAAGCCATGACTACTGAACCGATGCTTAAAAATGGTGCTCTAATCAATAAACGAATGACCATTGCTAAAGCTAGTTGAAGCTGATTGATGTCATTTGTCATTCGAGTGATCAAGGTATCTGTTCCAAAATGATTCAACTCGTTGTGAGAGAAAGTATTGATTTTTTTGATCAGCTGATTTCGCAACTCTGTACCAAATCCTTGTGAAGCTACTGAAGCGTAGTATTGACAAATGATGGCACAAATCAGACCAATCACAGACATAGCGACCATCCATAAGCCCATTTCAATGATTTTTCCTCGGTCATTCATTTTTAGTCCATTATCGATCAAGGAAGCCATCATTAAAGGTAGGACAAGTTCGAAGACAGCCTCAAGAAACTTGAAGAACGGCCCCAAAATGATTTGCTTACGATAATCTTTTGCATAACGTAATAACTGAATCATATGATTCCTCCTATTATTTATTTGTCTACAGTTGAAAAAACAAGCACTACCACATTGTAGCTTAGGAAATTTAGAATGAAAAGAGAACAAGCCTTTTCATAAATGAAAGTTTTATTATGAAGAGATTTTAGAGATTGAATAGAGTATTTTTTAGAAAAAAAGAAAGAGAACAGGAAAATCATCCCGATCTCTTCAGTCCTCTAAACGTCTATTTTGTCCGATTTTTTATAAATGAATCGTGTGTAAAAGGTGGATCAGGTACAGAATCATCAATGGAGCGCTATTTATTTTTTGAAAATAAAAAAGTAGTGATTCCATGATTTAAGTAAAAAACAGCGAGTATAAAGCAAATGATCTTAGTAATGAATAGAATCTCATAAAATGGAGAGGGCGAAGCTTCATTTTCCATAAAAACCTTCGTTATTTTTGGCGAAAAAATTAAAAGTAACGATGTTATTAAATCTAATAACAGTTTTGTTTTCATAGTTTATTCTTCTTTTTATAAAGTTGTTGAAATCGTTTTCTTCTTATACTATAAAGTTATTGTCACAAATTGTTTGAGGGAAACCTAATTAATGTTGAAGGAAGGGCTATGAAAATAAAAAAATTGTTGATTGGTTTATTATGTATGGCAGCTTTAGTGGGGATAAATAATATCGGACAGCATGTGTTTACTGTAGAAGGTGATACGTCAGTTATCGACATATTAAATGAAAATAAAGAGATAAACATAAGTCCCGTACTCACTTTTGATGAAATGGTGCGAGAAGTAGCAAAAGAAAACGGCATCCCTATTATCCAAGCACAACAAGAGCTTGGATTCTCAGCTAAAAGTGCAAGACAAGCACGTACAGCAAGGGTAACATATAGAGCATTATCGCAATCTTTGACAGATAATGTTAGTTATAGACCTACGATGCGCTTTTATTGCGAGACCAGTGAAAGTGGAAATTTTAGGGCTATCAAAAGAATCGTACGAGTTGAAATGATCCGTGGATATAATGGTTTGTCGAAACAATTTGGAGGAACTGTTTATGTTCATTTAGAAGATGCTAACCGTATTTTTTACATTGTAAATGGCGACTTCTTCAATAATGGTTCGACAACTTGGAATGCAGGTGTGAATATCGGAGTAGGAAGAAACGCTTCTATTAAGTTTGGTGTAACGAATACAACCTCTCATTATCAATATTGCTATGTAGAAAGCCATTTGCGATTTTGATATCAAAACAGCACACGAAAAAGAAAACAAGGCAGGAACAGTGATGTTTCTACCTTGTTTTCTTAATCAATGGGAAAAAACTAAGAGTGGTGTACGTAATCAATAAAAAGGATGGTGACAACAGTACCTCTTTACTCTCTGAAAGCATCATAACTCGTTTTTCCTCGTTACGCCAATAAATTGTTGTTATACCAGATATAAGGATTTGTAATAACAAAAAGCAGACAGAAAAATTGAGAGCTGTACCTCCTATTTTGTGTGGAAGGATTTATAGAACGCAAAAATCAAGATAAAGATAAATAAAAATCCTGTTTCGGCTATATATTGCGTATCTACATCGATAAAATGGGTTTGTTCTGTCATAGCCATATAAAGCAAAGGTAAAAACACAACCACAGCGAGATAAGATCCGATGATTTCGCGAAAAGTTTTCCAAGAAGTATACTTCCTCTTTTTAAATTTATCCGATTTCATTGAATAGTCCTAACCTCCTTGTTCTTTCTTTATTGTTTGGAAATCCCAGTATAAAAACCGGAAGGAACTGTTCGTTTTTAGAATAAAAATTATAAGGGATAAGTGAGCTGCTGTCTATAACAAGACATATTTTTCAACCCTTTATTAAAGATTTTATTGACAAAATGAATCCGTTTTCTATGATGGAGTAGGGGTGGATAAGTTGTTAAAACACGAAATTTTATGCTACTTAGAGAACCAGACAGCCTTTTTCGATCTCAACCATATGAACGAGGTCTTTACAGCAAAAAGATTGGCTGAACATTTTGGGGTAAAAAGAAACACAGTCAGTCATTATTTGAACCAGTTGAATGAGGAGAAACTACTAGTCAAAATCAATTCTCGTCCAGTGGTTTATTTCCACAAAGAAGCTTTTGAAAAACAATTTTTTAAGTTACGTACGAATTTTTATTTTTCTATCAATGATCTTAAAGAAGAACAGCCTTTTTTCGCACAACCAAAAGATTTATTCTCTTTTATGATCGGACACGACGCCAGTTTGAAAGAAAGTATCGAACAAATCAAAACAGCTCTTTACTATCCAGATGGCGGACTGCCACTTTTGATCACAGGTGAAAGCGGCACAGGTAAAAGTTATTTAGTCCATTTAGTCTATCAGTATTGTCTGCTTCATGATTTACTAGAGGACTCTGCACCATTCATCACTTTCAATTGTGCACAATATGCAGATAATCCTGAACTGTTGACTAGCAATTTGTTTGGACATGTCAAAGGAGCTTACACTGGAGCAGAAGAAAATAAAAAAGGGGCTTTCGAAGCAGCAGATGGTGGAATCTTGTTTTTAGACGAGGTACATCGCTTAACACCAGAAGGGCAGGAAAAACTATTCACCTATCTTGATCAAGGTGTGATTTATCGTATGGGAGAACCTAATTTGTCACGGCGGATCAAAACACGTCTTTTTTTTGCCACGACAGAAGAGACCACTAGTCATTTCTTAACCACTTTCATTCGAAGAATACCTATCCGAATCGAACTGCCTGCACTCAATCAGCGTAGTCGAAATGAACGGCTAGAACTGGTTTACTCTTTTTTTATCGAGGAACAAAGAAAAATGGGGAGCCCTTTGTCAGTCAGTGGTCCAGTTTTGTCACTTCTAGCAGGTCAAACATTATCTGGAAACATAGGAGAGCTGAAAAATATTGTCAAAGTTTCAGCGGCAAAAGCGTATGCTGAACAACGTGAACAGTCGGAGATCCATGTCACCATCCATCATTTGCAAAAAGAACTACTCGCTGAGCCCATTACCAAAAATACAGCACAGCAAGGAATCTATATCACGCAAGACCAGACCTTAGAACAATTGATGGAAAAGCAACAACCAGAACAGCAACGAATCGTTAAAAGTTTTGAGCAAATCCTACTTGATTTCAAAAGAAATGAGTGTCTTCTATATTCTTGCGAAGGAAAGCTAAAACAAGAAGTGATCCAATTATTTGATTTTTTGCTGTTTGAGACCAGTAGACAAGAAAAACACGAGCTGTTGGTTTATTGGACTCAATCTATCCGTGAGACCTTTCGACAAATGGAGTCTGCCTATCAAATCAAGTTCGATGGAAACAGTGTCTATGCCTTGAGTTACTATCTTTATCAGCGAAGCACCGTCAAATGGTTACCGGAAGAACATGCGATTATCCAACTAATCAAAGAATTAGAAAAACAGGTTTCTCAATCTTATCCATCTAGCTATCATTATATCCAGCGAATCTTGGAACTGAGTAAGATTAAATTAGATATTGAAGTCACTAGTATGGATCGGATTTTACTGACGATCTATCTAAAAAAAGCAAAATGGTCAAAAGAAAAACGACTGCCAAAAGCAATGATTGCTGCGCATGGTTATGCAACTGCCAGCAGTATGGCAAATGTGGTCAATCGTTTATTACAAGAAGATCTATTTGAATCATTTGATATGCCGCTAGATGTCACACCACAGCAGATTGCTTCAGAAATCGTGGATTATTGCGAAAACAGCGATGTTTCAAATGGGTTGATCATATTAGTAGATATGGGATCTCTGAAAGAAATCCATCAGTTTTTTAAAAAACAATTATCTGTACCACTTTTGATTTTGAATAATGTGACGACACCTTTAGCCATCACAGTAGGGGAATGCTTGCAAAAAAATGCAGCTTTAGAAGAAATAGCAGAAGAGGCCGTTCGTCAAATCCAACCAGAATGGCGGCTCCTCTATCCACAAGAAAATAAACCCAAAGCACTCATTACTACCTGCTTCACTGGAATCGGCACGGCGGCTCACCTAAGTGAACTGCTAGAGAAAAGCTTGCCTACGACTTGTCAGTTGAAAATCATCCCATATGAATATCAGCGATTAAAAGATAAGAAAAACAGTGAACCATTGTTTTCCATATACGAAATCGTAGGGATCATAGGTACCGCAGATCCTGCTATCACCGATATCGACTATCTTTCATTAGAAGACCTCATCTCAGGAGAGAAGATGTCTGTACTAGCAGAATGGTTGGATTCTGCTATGAATGTTTCAGATAAGGAAACATTCAACCAGAACATCATTCGCAATTTTTCATTGGAGAAAGTACTGGACTCTGTGACTATTCTAGATACAGAAAAGGTGATGGAGGAAATCGATCATTTTATGCGAGAATTAGAGGTGCAGTTGAATCGAAGAATCAGTAATCCCAAAAAACTAGCGTTATATGTCCATGTGAGCTGTCTAATCGAACGTTTGATCCGACAAATGCCAATTGAAACCTATCAAGGATTAGAGAAATGGGAACAGTGTCAAAAAGAAGAGGTATCTGCTATTAAATCTGCGTTTAGTGTCATTGAAGAGCATTATAGTGTCATGATCCCTCATTCTGAGATTGCCTATATCTGTGATATTTTGAGTGAAAGTACAGAGTTACTCTTGATAGAAGAAGAATTTTGAACATAAGCAAGTTGTGGCCACTAACTTTGGCACGCAACTTGCTTTTTTTGTATGTGTAAGTAAAAAGAGGAGATGAAAAAGTGGACAGAGAAATTATCTTAGCTTCCCATGGTAAATTTGCTTCAGGGATACTAGATTCATTAGAGCTAATCTATGGGAAAAATCATTCTATTACTGCATTGGACTGCTATACTGATGAGAATTTTGATTTAACGGAATCAGTAAGTCAGCTGTTTATGAGGTACAAAGATAAAGAAATCATTGTTCTGACGGATCTTTTTGGCGGAAGTGTCAACAATGAATTCTTACAATATATCAATCAGGATCATGTCTATCTTGTTGCCGGATTGAATTTGCCACTCTTGATTGAGCTAGTATCTCAGTTGGACGCTGAAGTGGAGACAACTGTTTTGATCCAGCAGGTGCTAACTGATTCAAAAAAAATGATCCAGTTTTGTAACGAACGGATCAATCAGGAAATAGAAGAAGATGAATTTTAGGAGGAAGAAGAATGATTGTATTGACAAGAGTTGACCATCGGTTATTACACGGACAAGTCGCTTTTTCTTGGACACAAACAATAGGTGCAGATTGTATTTTGATTGCGAATGATGATGTGCCTACTAATGAGATACGAAAGACAACGATCAAATTAGCCAAGCCGCAAGGAGTCAAACTAGTGATCAAATCCATTGATGACTCGATTGCCGCATTGAAAAGCGGTGTGACAGATAAATATAAGCTATTCATTGTAGTGGAATCAATCGAGGACGCGTATAAGCTGGCAGAAGCGTATCCAGAAATCAAAACCATCAACTTAGGGGGGATCAAGGCGAAACCTGGTACTCGTAGTATTGGAAAAGCGGTGAATATTTTACCAGAAGAGGAGGAACGATTGAAAAGATTGATTGACAAACAAATAGAAGTGGAGATCCGTCAAGTACCGGCAGATAAAAAAGTGGACGTAAGGGAAGTTTTGTAAGAAAGGAAGAAACTCAATGATTGTACAAGCAGTCTTATTAGGTATCGTTGCATTTATCGCACAATCAGAATATGCATTAGGGACATCACTGCTTTCTCGTCCAATTGTGACGGGACTGTTTACAGGGATCGTGTTGGGTGATGTAAAAACTGGGATCGTCATGGGCGCCACTTTGGAGTTAGCATTTATCGGATCATTCTCAGTAGGTGCTTCGATCCCCCCTGATGTGGTGGCCGGAGGAATTTTAGGCACGGCTTTTGCTATCACAGCTGGAGCTGGTACGGAAACGGCACTTTTACTAGGTTTACCAATTGCTACGTTGACATTGATATTGAAAAATATTTACTTAGGTCTTTTGATTCCAATTATGAACCATAAAGCGGACAGTTATGCAGAAGAAGGAAACTATAAAGGAGTCGAGCATATGCACTTGCTTGCCGGTTTCGGTCTTTCTTTGATGCTTGGTGTTGTGGTAATGGTTTCGTATATGGTGGGAAGCAATACGATCGGAAATCTACTCAATAAGATTCCTGATTTCGTTCAGAATGGCTTGTCAGTAGCTACAGGGTTGATTCCAGCTCTTGGTTTCGCGATGCTCGCTCGATTGCTGATTAACAAACAAGTTGCACCATACTTTTTCTTAGGTTTCGCTATAGCTTCTTACTTAAAGATTCCTGTGACCGGAGTAGCTATTTTTGGTGCAATTTTAGCCGTTGTGGTAGTCAATATCATGAATGTCCGTCAACTGCCACTTCAAACCACTGCAGGGGAGGTCGAAGAAGATGAAGAATTCTGAGAGTAAAAATAGCAAAATAACGAAAAAAGAACTGAATCATGTATTCTGGCGTTCTTTTCAAATGGAGTTTTCTTGGAACTATGAACGACAGATGAATATGGCTTATGTTTACGCAATGATTCCGATTTTGAAAAAGTTATATCAGTCGAAAGAAGAAATGGCAGCAGCTTTGAAACGGCATCTAGAGTTTTTCAACACGACCCCACATATCGTTACATTGATTTTAGGGATCACGGCTGCAATGGAGGAAGAAAATAAGGATGATCCTGAATTTGATGTGACCGCAATCGACAGTATCAAAACATCTTTGATGGGACCACTTGCAGGGTTAGGGGATTCTTTCTTTTGGGGAACTTTACGATTGATTGCCACAGGTGTGGGCACCTCTTTAGCTATGCAAGGAAATATTTTAGGACCTATCTTGTTCATTTTGATTTTCAATATTCCGCACATTCTGTTCCGCTATCTAGCAACAGGTTGGGGTTATCGCTTAGGAACGGGTTTTTTGAAAAAGATTCAGGCAAACGGGATGATGGAAAGTTTGACATTAGGCGCGTCTATCATTGGGTTGATGGTCGTCGGAGCAATGACTGCCACGATGATTACCATCAATATCCCTTTAAAAATCGGTTCAGGAGAAAATGCTGTGACTGTTCAAAGTATTTTTGATGATATCGTCCCAAATATCTTATGTCTGGGTGCATTTGGTGTCGTGTTTTATCTATTGAAAAAAGAAGTAAAACCATTAACGATTTTGATCGGATTAGCTTTCTTTGGGATTTTTGGTTCGTGGATAGGGATTTTTTAGAAAAGGAGCAGAGAAAATGGTTACGATGCAAGATTATATTTATGAAGAAAAGGAAGTACTAAGTACGATCTTGAAAAAGAATGATTTTTCGACAAGAAAACAAATGAAAAAAACAACGAATCTGCTGATGCTAGCAACGGGTTCTTCTTACAACGCTTGTTTAGCAGCGAAGCCGGCATTGGAATCTTATGGCGAGCTAACTGTCGATATTCAAGAACCTTTTCATTTTGCTCATTATGGAAAACTTTCTCCATCAATCGATACTGTGATTGCTGTGTCACAAAGTGGGAAAAGTGCTTCTACTGTTGAAGCAGTAAAAATGATCCAAAAACAAGAAATACCGATTATTGCTGTCACAAATGGCGTACAAAGTCCACTTGCTTTAGAAGCTACACAGATTATTGATTTAGGTGCTGGGATAGAAACAGTTGGCTTCGTTACAAAAGGCTATTCTGCTACTGTCTTACAGTTACTACTCTTAGGGCTAGGAATTGGGATAAGTAAAAATAATATCAGCAAAGAAATAGAACAAAACTACATGCAACAGTTACAAAAAATAATCGATCATTTACCAGTGATTATTCAAAAAACGGAAGAATTTTTTGATGAGCATCAAAGTTTGTTTCGTTTAACACAACGCTTCATCACTATTGGCTATGGTCCAAACTGGGGAACAGCTAAAGAAGCAGAAACGAAATTGACGGAAACAATCCGTGTCCCGTCACAAGGTTTTGAGTTAGAAGCTTACATGCATGGCCCATATCTAGAGGCTGATGCTTCCCATTTGCTGTTCTTTATTGAAGGGGACAATGAAAATAAGGAACGTTCACAAAAGTTGCGGAGATATATGAGTCAGTATGTTGGAGAGACTCTCACAATTACCACAAAAAAAGCAAGAAACGAGAAAACACTTGGATTAGCAATAGAATGTGATGAATATCTGTCTATATTACCACTTGTCATTCCATTTCAACTATTCGCTTATAAAACCGCAGTAGCTAAAGGAATCGACTTGAACAAAAAGATCTTTGAAGACTTTGATACAGTCTTGAAAAGTAAATTATAAGAGGTGGAAATCATGTTGAAATTCAATGAAGAAGAACAAATCAAAGCAATAAAAGGTGCACTAGCTTTACGTCCGCAAGTAGAAAAAATCATCGATAAACTTTATACGGAAAAATTCGATGCTGTCTATTATTTAGGAATTGGTGGAACATATGCTTCTTCGATGCAAGCTGTCACTTATATGAATGGGAAAAGCAACTTGCCTGTCTTTGTACAGCATGCTGCAGAATATTACACTACTGGGAATAAAAGATTAACAAAAGATTCTATCGTTGTCGTGTCCTCTGTTACTGGGACAACCCAAGAAGTAGTGAAAGCAGTAGAAGAAATCAAGAAAGTAGGAGCGACACTGATTGGATTTATCGATAAAGCGGAGAGTAAGTTGTCTCAACTATGCGATTTTGTGGTTACTTATCCAGCTCCCGGAACAGAACAAATCAAATTTTTTATGGTAGCAGATCGATTGATGTATTTGCATGGGGAATTCGAAGATTACTCAGAGTACTATGAACAGCTCGAACATTATTTGCCAACAGGGTTAGTGGAAGCAGAGAAAAAAGCAGATGCATTTGGCTTATCATTTGCAGAAAAGCATCGACGTGATAGCATGCATTATTTTATTGGAGCAGGGAATCAATGGGGAGCAGTTTATTCATATGCCATGTGTTATTGGGAAGAACAAAGCTGGCTCCCATCGAAATCTATCCATGCTGCCGAGTTTCTTCACGGGACGTTAGAGATCGTTGAAGAAACGACCCCAGTCACTTTATTTTTAGGCGAAGATGAACAGAGAGTGTTATCTGAACGTGTAGCTAAACTTTTGCCAAAAATTTGTAGTAATTATACATTGATAGATACAAAAGACTATCCAGTAGAAGGTATCAGCGAAAAATATCGCGGACGTGTGTTGTCTTTCTTATTGATGCATGCAGTGACACAGCGTATCGATGCACATGTCGAACAGCTGAATTGTCATCCATTAGAGATACGCCGCTACTATCGTCAGTTTGATTATTAGGATCGATTGGATGAAAAGAAGATAAAAAATAAAGAGAGCAGCGACAACTGCTCCCTTTATTTTTTAGTTGTTTTCCAAGTCAGTTAATGCATTACGATTTTGAACATTGACATCGATTACATTATAAAATGCGTTATTTGTATCAGCTACATCCCAAACTGCTAAAATGACATGATACCCCAGACGATTGCTAGGAATATTGATTGTATGAGTCGGATTAGTAATAGACGAATTACCACCATTATTTACTTCACCAATGAATTCCAGGTCATTTCTATTCAATGGGGCATTTGGATTCCAACCATTTTTAGTCATGTAATAGTGCCATTTCGTCGTTGCGTGGTCAGCTGTGAAATGCCAAGTGAATCGGTTTGCCCCAGTAGTTAAGTTGTTTTTTGTCCATAACGTAGCTGTTTGTTTATCCAAAACAAAGTCACCTACTGCACCATTAGCAGAAGCAATCCGACCATTTGCAGGTCCAGCCGAAGGGAATCCTTTTGGGGCCTCTAAAGATTGTGGTTCGTTGATGATACGACCATACTTTTCAAAAGCACTTTGCCAATTATTCCTACTGTCTAGAGAACCTTGATAGCCACGGCTGATAGGTTGTGAAACATAGCCATGAGCCGAGACATCTACAGAAGACAAAGCGGCGATTCCTGTTGTAGCAAGTAACATTCCTAATCCCAATAAAGTACTTTTTTTCATTTGATAATTCCTCCAGTTAGATAAAATATTTTAAGAAAAGGTTTCCTTTTCGTAAGATAGTATAAAATGTATTATTTAAATATTATTTTTTTGTATGGTATTGCAACAAAAACAAAAAACTAGAAGAATGACTATTGATAAATAGCCTTATCATTTTTATGTATAGTTTTTTTCAAAAGAGAATCTCTCAATTCAATGATCTCTTCTTTCACTTCCTCTAGTCCTAGCCATTCAAAGAAATGGATTGCTTCGTCAATTTCTTTTAGTGCTCGTTCATTGCCATCTGCTAATTGAGCTAAAGCAGTGAATGATCGGTAACGGGCCAAGTCTAAAGTATGTTTATAACGGTCACTTACTTTTTTCCATTCTCCTAAAAATAGTTTTCTAAGAAAAACAGAAGAACGATGAAAAGATAGATGTATACCGTTCAAAAGAAAATTTGATAATAATTCGGAATAATGAGCAGTATCGACATATGCTTTCATTTTTGTGACACTACGCTGAAAAGAATGATAAATATACTCGTCATCGAATATAAATAAACAATTGGAAAAAATAGAAAGTTCATAATGTCCCCATGTATCGATACCTTCCAAGTACTTTTTGATAATAGAAACTTCTGTCAAAGTTTCCGAACGAGTGAGCTTTCGGTTTCCCAGATATTGATCAATTAGTATACGTTGCGTATATAGCAGGCGATAATAAATATTCCCAGTTTTTTTAAATTCTTTTAGTAGTTCATTCTCTTGCTCTTTTGTTAAATATTTTGTTGTGATCAGGTAATTAGAAAGTTTTTGTTTACCTGTAAGAGTATTGTTGTTCAGCAAAAATTGATATTCTTCAAGTGTAACATTCATCCGTTCAAGGTAATCCACTAACAATTCAAAACTGATTTTTGTTCCTCTAGATTCAAAAGCAGCTAATGTCCCTCGCTGAGAAAGCCCCTCTGTTAATTGAGCTTGTGTCAGGCCACGTTCTTTTCTTAGTTTTCGAATTAAAGAAGCATGTTTTATCATGTAAGTTACCTCCATACGTTTTTTATGAATATAAGATAACACAAGGCTGTTATCTAAGGACGAAAATGTCAATTATGTACTATTTTTGATAAAAAGTGCTCATGCTTTAAAAGCAATTTTTATTTATGTTGTAATAACATACAAAAAATGAAAAACAGACGTTGTTAAAATAAACTATAGTTACCAAATATTAGGAGGTATGATGAATGAAAAAAATTTTTTGGCTGTCATTGGCAGCAATCGGCTGTTTCGCTGGAGGTGGACAAACTATATATGCTGCACAAGATTCTGCGGCATTGATGCCGGATATCTCAGAAAAGCAAATTGCTGTTGGATATTATCATAATTGGGTACCAGAGCAAGGTGCGGGATATAGAGGTGGGAAACCAGCAGAGACAGACTTAGGAAAGATCAATCCGTTTTACAATGTCATCGCAGTATCTTTTATGAAAGGCGAAGGAATCCCTACATTTGAGCCATTTAATATGAGTGATGAAGAATTCAGAAGCAAAGTGGCCACCTTAAATGAAGAAGGACGATCAGTTATCATTTCTTTAGGCGGAGCTGATTCTCATATCGAATTGCACAGAGGACAAGAACAAGCATTTGCAGATGAAGTGATTCGGTTGGTAGAAACTTATGGTTTTGATGGTTTAGACATTGATTTAGAACAAAGCGCCATTACGGCAGGAGATAACCAGCAAGTGATCCCAGAAGCGTTGAAAATCGTACGAGATCATTATAAAAAGCAAGGAAAACACTTTATTATTTCTATGGCACCTGAATTCCCTTATTTGAGAACAGCGGGAGGCTATGTCCCATATATCACTGCATTAGAAAATGAGTATGATTTTATTGCACCACAACTATATAATCAGGCGGGCGACGGATTAAGCGTGGGCGACGAATGGATTGCTCAGAACAATGACAGTCGAAAATATGATTTCTTATATGGTATGTCAAAAGCCTTGCATAACGGAGAGAGTGGATACATTCGGATACCAGCAGATCGTCTGGCTTTGGGGATTCCAGCAAATAACGATGCGGCAGCCAACGGTTATGTGCAAGATCCATCCGTTGTCTATCAAGTATTCGAACAAATGGAAAAAGAACGTACACCTTTGAAAGGTTTGATGACTTGGAGCGTGAACTGGGACGAAGGGGTAAACTCAGCTGGTATTTCTTATAATGAATCATTTGCGAAAGCTTATCAAAATCTGTTTACGGAACAAGAACCAGATACAGAGAAACCTTCTAAACCTACCAATTTTCGAGGAACAGCAACAAGTACGACAGTCACATTGTCTTGGACTGCGTCAACAGATAACGTTCGTGTGTCACATTATAATATTTATGAAAACAATCGATTAGTAGGAACAAGCAACACTACGAATTATATACATACAGGTTTACAACCAGAAACGACTTATTCTTATACGATTGAAGCTGTCGATCCATCAGGAAATATTTCTGCACGTTCCGATAGATTGAATATCCGTACGCAAGAAGCAGCAGCTTTACCAGCACCTTCTATACCAAACGGGTTGAGCGTCAACAGTGTGACACAATCAACAGTTCATTTGGTATGGCAGGAAAATAGCTTATTGGAAGAAGTACTTTATTATGAAATATACAGAGATGGCAAGAAGATCGCTACCTCACAAACCGCTGTATTTGAAGATCAAAACTTAACAGCTTCTACTGCATATCGTTATCAAGTTCGTGCAGTTAATCAGACAGGCGCTTCTTTACTAAGCCAGTCTGTTACGGCAAGAACCCTAGACGAGAACGGCCAAGGAAATTCTTGGACGGTCGGTACTTTTTATCAAGTAGGAGACATAGTCACATATAATGGTATTCAATATCGTTGCTTGCAAGCGCATATTGCAGCTGCACATTGGGCACCAGATACGGCCTTCACTTTATGGCAAAAAATAAGTTGATGATAAGGTCGTGATAGAAGCTACTTCTGTAACACCGTTTATAAAGCGGTTGTGAAATCAATACTTTGACCTAAGTATTACAGAAATAAAACGGCAAAATAGTTTTTCATATTTTGCCGTTTTTTAATCTAATATTGAGGGTGAGCTGATTGAACACTGTGTATCAAGAAATGATAAGCCTGATGTATAACTGCGTGTCGGAATAAGGAGGATATGACTTTTATCAAAATTTCTACCATGTATTGACTTAAACAAAGAGCGTGAGGCAAAAGTGTTCTTTACTTTTGTCTCACGCTCTAAACACGTATAAACGGCGGAAACAGAAGCAACTCCTTTTTATTTCTTGGAGTTAAACGCTTCTGTCCCAGCCTCTTCTTGTATGTAGCTTCAATTAAGGGTTGTTAGGAGAAACTTCCCAGCCTCCCAATGGTAATGGTAATGGAAACATAGTCAAACCTCCTTTCTCTTAGTGACAAATAAAGTATAACAAGTGTAAAAAGAAAAAAATTAAAATGTACGCTATTGCAACATTTAATAGATTATTTCAAGTGAAAGTCGATAAAAGAATTAAACAAACACTTAAAAACAATGGAAATTAGTCCAAACTTTAAGAAATGTATACTATAATGGAAATTATCAATTATTTATTTGGAGGAATATCCATGAAACAAAAAATCGCAGTTCTTGGTCCTGGATCATGGGGCACTGCTTTAGCACAGACATTGGCAGAAAACGGGCATGATGTCCGGATTTGGGGAAATGTACCTGAACAGATTGACGAAATCAATACGTATCATACAAATCAACATTTTTTACCTGATTTGACGATTCCAGAATCGATTATCGGATATAAAGAATTGGCAGAAGCAGTAGATGACGCAGATGCTATTTTGTTTGTCGTTCCGACAAAAGCGATCCGTTCAGTCGCCCAGGAACTTATTGGTAAAATGAATACTAAGCCCGTCATTATCCATGCAAGTAAAGGCCTAGAACAAGATACGCATAAACGGATCTCAGAAGTTTTGGCTGAAGAAATTCCAGAAGAAAAACGACAGGCAATCGTCGTATTATCTGGCCCTAGTCATGCGGAAGAAGTAGCAGTTCATGATATCACAACGATTACAGCTGCAAGTATTGATCAAAAAGCAGCTGCTTATGTACAAGAATTATTCATGAATGATTATTTCAGGATTTATACAAATAATGATGTGATTGGTGTAGAAACTGGCGCAGCATTAAAAAATATCATTGCTATTGGTGCCGGTGCTATCCATGGGCTAGGGTTCGGAGACGATGCAAAAGCGGCAATCATGACTCGCGGATTAGCAGAAATTAGTCGTCTTGGTGTAGCAATGGGGGCCAATCCGCTGACGTTTATCGGTTTGAGCGGCGTTGGGGACTTGATTGTTACTTGTACAAGTGTTCATTCCCGTAATTGGCGTGCCGGTAACTTATTAGGACAAGGGCATAAACTGGAAGAAGTTTTGGAAAACATGGGAATGGTCGTTGAAGGTGTGGCAACGACAAAAGCAGCAGTCGAGCTAGCACAACAGCTAGGTGTTGAGATGCCAATTACTCAAACCATCTATAATGTTTTGTATAATGGGGAAGATATCAAAAAAGCAGCAAAAGAAATCATGCTACGTGACGGAAAAATGGAGAATGAATTTTCTCTTCGTTAAATAGATGATCAACAGGTAAGCGTCGTTTAGGAGGAACAGCAAGTGAAGGTCAAAAAAGCAGTTATTCCTGCCGCTGGGCTAGGAACACGTTTTTTGCCGGCAACAAAAGCCATGGCAAAAGAAATGCTTCCAATCGTGGATAAGCCAACGATCCAGTTTATTGTGGAGGAAGCATTGGATTCAGGAATCGAAGATATCTTGATCGTAACGGGAAAAGAAAAGAGACCCATTGAAGATCATTTTGATGCAAATATCGAATTGGAAAACAATTTGCGGGAAAAGGAAAAAACAGAACTACTCGCTTTAGTTGAAGAAACGACTCATGTCAATCTTCACTTCATCCGTCAATCTCATCCAAGAGGACTGGGGGATGCTGTGCTTCAAGCAAAAGCATTCATAGGGAATGAACCATTTGTTGTCATGCTCGGGGATGATTTGATGAAAGATGATATCCCACTGACTCAACAATTGATGATGGATTATGAAGAAACACAATCTTCTGCTGTTGCCGTCATGCGTGTACCAGAAAATGAAACCTCTAAATATGGAATTATTGATCCTAAAACGGATAACGAAAAGGGACGTTGCAGAGTAAATGGTTTTGTAGAAAAACCTGAACTTGGAAAAGCACCAAGCAATTTAGCCATTATCGGACGTTATCTGCTGACTCCCAAAATATTTGAGATATTAGCAACTCAAGAACCAGGAGCAGGGAACGAGATACAACTAACGGATGCGCTCCAGAACCTTAACCAAACAGAAGCGGTCTATGCGAGAGAATTTAAAGGAAAAAGATATGACGTAGGCGATAAGCTAGGATATATGAAGACAAATATTGAATATGGACTTCATCATCCGGAAATCGGTGCATCGTTAAGCGCCTATATTATCCAGTTAGGCAAAGAGCTAAGAACAGAAAATTAACTGGAAATAAGTGACCTGCTGAGAATAAAAATCAAATGGGTATTAAAGCGGCAGCTTGTGCATCATTTGCGCAACTGTCGTTTTTATTTTTTGACGCTAAGTGAATGAAGACGAGGAAAAATGAAAGATAAAAAAAGACTTCCGTGAATATATTTAGAAAATTTTCTGCTAATGGTTTAATTTTTTTTTAAGTTACATAAAAGAAAATGATTACATAAGAGAAATGAAAGCCAATCCAGAAGATTCATAGTAGAATAAAAAGGCGAATTTTTTTAATTATAAAAAAGGTGTGTGTCCACTATGGGAAAATTAGTCGCTGTTGCGCAGTCGCTACTTGATATACTCAAGTGGCTGATGGAAGGAAGTAATTGGGTATTTGTGTTACCACTATTGCTCATTAGTCTATTTATCATGTTCAAAATGGTCAGAAAAAAAGAAAGATTCCTGATTTTTATCTGGTATGCAGCGTCAGTTGCAGTTGCTAGCTTGATGATTGAACTGGCGTTAGGTAGTTGGGAAGCTTGCATATTTGCCTTATTTTTTGCTGTATTGTATCTGATCATTTATATTCCTTATAGGAAAAGAAAGTCTCGAATCGGAAAAAAGGGTAGACATGCCGCTACTTTTTCTAGTACAGATTCTCCAGAACAAAGCAGAAGAGCGAGAAGAAGACGGTAATATTTAGTATGTATACGCAAAAAAAGATAAAATAATGGATAAAATATTGAGTTGAGAGATTTATTTAATTGGTGAAAAAAACTTTTTTTACTTATTTAAAAGAATCTTTTCAAAAAGGAATGCTTGCTACATAAGGACAAGCCATTCCTTTTTTTTATGTTATTTATTTGTAAAAAAATCATACCAATGTTTTTTTGTGTTTTCGTACTTGCACTTGAATAAGAGATTACTTACAATGAGTTCAGATAGAAACAGCTGAATAAAAAAAGGCTCCCTGACCCTTAGTTGGCGCTAAGAATCAGGGAATGACCAGTCACACTCATACACCCTGACCGATCATTTTGCCATAGTCAATGCAGTGCATCGACCTTATTTATTGTACCTAATCTAAGGGGAAAATTCTACCCCTATGTAGAGATTTTCTATGGTCTGCACGTTGTTTTATTTGCTATGTCAAGGTATTGGGCGTATTCGTTCAATACCTTTTTTGCGTTTGAAACAGCAAAGACCGCATGTGTTACTGTTTATCTTCTGTTTTTTATGTATTTCCTTAGATTAGGCAGCTGTTTCTATTCATGTCAAGTATAGCTAGGCGGGAGAGAAAAATGAGTTTATGTTATTTTGACTATTATTACCAATTGGAAGAGAAATTAAGGATAGAAGAGCCGTTGATGGTTCAAGCAGGAACTTGGATTGCGAAACAAATCAATCAAGGCGGAAGATTGCAGATATATGCTAGTCGCACACTAAGTGGTGTAGCATTTGAATTTTGGGATCAAACACCGGACCTTGTGCCAAGTATATTGATTGATAACCCAGCCGGAGGTGTCTATGAAACGCTAGAAGGGGCAGGACAAGCGATTATTGATGAGCTTTCTGTCAAACCAGAAGACATTTTTCTTCTTCTTTCGAATGAAGGAAGAAATCCAGCAATCATTGAGTTGGCTCAATGGATCAAAGAAAATGGACATCCTTTGATCATTGTTACTGGATTTGATTTGTCACGAAGCATCAAGTCCCAGCATAGCAGTGGTTTGAGATTATTTGAATTTGCTGATTTAGTTTTGGATAACCATGCCAATCTGCATGATGCAGTCTTGACTTTGCCGAATTTAGATCCAGCAATCTGTGGAACAGCCTCTCTTGCAACGATCTTTTTGCTTCAACAGGTTTTGTATTTTACAGCAAAACAGCTAGTTCAGGAAACAAGAGGAAAATAGTTTTCCACACAATGACCAAAGTTTCTTTAAAAAAAACGGTGTTCCACGTAAATATGGAGTGTTTGAAACAAAGAAAACGATTTTCCAAGAAAAACAGTAATAATCATATTTTGTTTTTTGTTATTTTAAGTTTGTTTAGCTCTAGATGTCAGCCTTTTTTTTCGAAAGTACGTTATTTTTATAAGTTGTTTCACAATGAGAAAAAAAGAGCTACAAAAATATGCAATGCTAGATAGACAAAAAAATAGCGGAAAAAGAGACAAGAAAGAATCCGCATGGATTCTTTCTTGTCTCTTAATACACGTTGATGAAAGAGTCTTCCCCAAAACTCTTTACAATGTAATTATAGTACATTTGTTATCATTATTGCAATGAAGTTTACCTGATATAACAAAATTGTCGAAGAAGATTCCTTTTTCTAATAGAAAGAAAATATACAAAAAATGAAAGATATGAGATGGATATTTATTATTATTTTTTGCTTTTTTGCAATGAAATACAATTTATTCACGATTATAAAATGAAAAAATCAGGACGGGATTTCCGCTAATCTAAAAATAAAAAAAGAATTTTAAGGAAAAACAGAGAAATAAAATACTTAATATAAATGGAAAAAGAAAAAAATAGTCATACATATGAGAAAAAAAGCAAAATAGAAAAAAGTGATTTTCTAATAAATTATTCATGTGGAATAGACATTTTTACTGTATAATTCATTTGATTATCCATTTTTTATTCATCAAAATTACTGAGAAAAGAAAGGAAGAAATAAATTTGAAGAAAACAAATTCTTCAGGAAAACCGAAACGTGACTTCACTAAATTATCGACACCGCATACGTATGTCATTATTTTTGGTGTAGTCATCTTTGCATGGATACTGACTTTTGTCGTACCAGCAGGAAAGTTCAGCACGCAAGACATTGAATATAAAGATGCGAATGGCGAAACAAGTACTCGTACTGTTTTACGCCAAGATTCCTTCCGTTATGCTTACGAGCTGGATAAATCGTATGTATTTGATCAATTAGAAGAACTGCAAGACCATCCAGCAGAACGTGAAAAATTGGATGTTCCTGAAAAAGGATTGGAAAAAGTCATTGCTGACGGAGAAAAAAATCTTACGCAAGAAAAACTAGATGAAATTTCCTTAACAGATGATGTTCTTTACGATGAGTATGGCGAAAATATCTATGATACTTCTAAAAAATTGCATAAAACAGCCAAAATATGGGGAACAGACGATTTTGGTGGCTTTGGCTTCTTAAATTTTGTTTTTGAAGGTCTAGTATCTGGAGATAAATATGGATCTGCTGTAGGGATTGCTGCATTGATCCTTGTTGTCGGAGGTGCTTTTGGTATTATTATGCGTACCGGAGCGATTGATGCAGGAATCTATGCGTTTATCAGTAAAACGAAGGGACTGGAGCGTTTAGCTTTACCGCTATTATTCTTTGCTTTTTCATTCGGGGGCGCTACATTTGGGATGGCAGAAGAGGTGATTCCATTCTCAATGGTGATGGTTCCATTCGTCATTGCCTTAGGATATGACTCAATCGTAGCAGTAACCGTGACTTATGTCGCATCTCAAGTCGGAAATGCGACCTCTTGGATGAGCCCGTTTAGCGTAGCTGTGGCTCAAGGGATTGCTGGAATCCCAGTGTTGTCTGGTGCGACATTCCGATTGATTATGTGGGTAGTTGTTACTGCCTTAGCAGCGGGATATATGATGATATATGCAGAAAAAATCCGTAAAAAACCGGAAAGTTCGTTGACTTACAAATCAGATGATTATTTTCGTTCTCATATCAAAAAGACATCTGATGAAAATAAAAAATTCATGCTTGGGCATAAACTGATTTTAGTAGAGATGTTAGCTGTTCTTGTTTGGATCGTTTGGGGCGTGACTCAAAAAGGCTATTACATCCCCGAAATCGCTTCTCAATTCTTTGTGATGGGATTAGTTGCCGGAATCATTGCTGTTCTTTTCAAATTAGATGGAATGAAAGTCAATGACATCGCTTCTTCTTTCCAATCTGGTGCAGCTGATTTAGCTGGTACAGCAATCGTAGTAGGGATGGCCAAAGGAATCCTTCTCGTCTTAGGTGGATCCGATGCGTCTGTTCCTTCAGCTTTGAATACGATTTTGCATGGAATCGGGACGGCATTGACCGGTGTGCCAGCTGTCATTGGCGCTTGGGCGATGTATATCTTCCAAAGTTTGTTCAACTTGGTTGTTACATCAAATTCAGGACAAGCGGCTTTGACCATGCCGATTATGGCTCCATTGGCAGATTTAGTAGGTGTATCTAGACAAGTAGCAGTTCTTGCTTATCAGCTTGGTTCTGGTTTCATGGATGCTTTTACGCCCGTATCAGCTAGCTTGATTGGTGTGTTAGGTGTTGCACGAATCGAATGGGCAAAATGGGCAAGGTTCCAAGTCAAGATGCAAGGATTCCTGTTTGTTTTGGGAACTATTTTCATCATGATTGCTATTGCGATCGGTCTGCAGTAGTACTGGAGACATAAGTAAATAAAAAAGTAATCCAAACAGTAGATAAATGACTCCAAGAACCGTCATTTTACGGTACAATCAAAGGAGTAAAGATTCTATCGTTTGGATTATTTTTTAAGATCCTATCATCAGCTATACTTAAAGAAAGAGGAAAAATGTATGAAGATCATCCGACAAATTGAAGTGTTTGCACCAGATTACTTAGGAAAAATGGACGTATTGATTGCCGGTGGGAAGATTTTGGCTGTAGAAGAACAGTTAGAAGGCGGCTACGAAGGAGTGGAAGTAGAAGAACTTTCAGGTGAGGGGAAAGTACTGACTCCAGGTTTCATTGATTGTCATTTCCATATTTTAGGCGGAGGAGGAGAAGGCGGTTATCAAAACAGAACGCCAGAAGTTACATTAAGTCAATTGACTACAGCTGGTGTAACGACAGTTGTCGGTTGCTTGGGAACAGACGGAGAAGGTCGAGATATGACTGCTTTGATCAGCAAAGCGAAAGGACTTGAAGCAGAAGGAATCTCCACTTATGTGTACGAGGGTTCGTACCGATTGCCGGTAAAAACAGTAACAGATTCGATCATTAAAGACTTTTTAACAATCGATAAAATCATCGGAATCGGAGAAATCGCAGTATCCGATCACCGTTCTTCTCAGCCAAGTTTTGAAGAATTTGCCCGTGCAGCAGCAGATGCTCGTGTAGGAGGCATGTTGTCGGGAAAAGCTGGGATCATCAATGTCCACTTAGGCGGAGGAAAAAGAAAGCTAGAGTTATTGACACGAATTGTAGAAGAAACAGAAATTCCGATCACACAGTTTTTGCCTACTCATGCGAATCGCACACCAGAATTATTTGAAGCTTGCGTGGCATTTGCTAAACGTGGCGGCACGATTGACTTCACCGCTAGCGAAGATCCTGATTTTTGGGAGAAGACAGATGGGGAAGTGCGCTTCAGTAAAGCATTGAAACGATTGATTGAGGAAGATGTTTCTTTAGATAATTTCACGATGACCTCAGATGGACAAGGAAGCTTGCCTTATTTTGATGAAAACAATCATTTCCTAGGGTTAGGAGTAGGAAGTGCCAAGGCATTGCTAGTAGGGATCAAAGAAGCTGTGCAAAAAGAAAATATTCCTCTGGAAATCGCCTTGCGAGCTATAACCAGTAACCCAGCACGTATATTGAAATTAGATAAAAAAGGAAAAATTGAAATTGGCGCAGATGCAGACTTGTGTATCTTGGACAAAGAAACGCTTGATATCGATACAGTTATTGCTAAAGGAGAAATAATGGTCCAAGAAAAAGAAGTCAAAGTATGGGGAACTTTCGAAAAAAGTTTTTGATCCACTATCTGACTCATCCTTTTTTAGAAAACGAGCGTTCTGTTTGTCTGTATCTGTTGTTGATGTTACCCTGAAAGTAGATCAATAAACAAATTAAGAGGAGGAAACACCATGGCAGATTTAAAAGGACGTTCTAAAGACATGAAAGACAAAGTAGTCGGTGAAGGAAAAGAAGCATACGGCAAGGCAACAGACGACAAGAGCAAAGAAACAGAAGGAAAAGCACAATCACTAGGTTCTGATATCAAAGAAAAAGCTCGTGATTTGGGCGATGAAATCAAAGACAAATTCTCTCGAAAAGATGAAAACAAATAAACAACGTTCATTACTAAATGAATCAAGCAAATAGAAATCCGAACCGTATCTGCTTCACAGATATGGTTCGGATTTCTTGTTTGAACGTTATCCTGTTTTTTAAACTTCTATTTTTTCAAATTCTTTATTTTTTAGTTCAAAGACTTCATCGCAACTTTTTGCTACTTCGACCTCATGGGTCACGATGATAATACAGCGATTTTGCTCATGGGCGATTTCTTGGAAAAGTTTGACGATATCTTGTGAAGTGGTCTCATCCAGATTCCCAGTAGGTTCATCAGCTACAATCAGTTGATGTTCGCAACAGATAGCACGAACGATAGCGACTCGCTGTTGCTGACCTCCCGAAAGTTTGGTCACCTGTTTTTTTGCTAATACTTCATCAATTCCTACACGAGCCAGTCGATCTAAAGCAACTTGTCGATAATTCTCGTGTTTGGTCTTAGTGATTTCCATTGCTGTTATGACATTGTCTAGAGCTGATAAATAAGGAAGCAAGTTATAAGCTTGGAAAATAATCGAGACATCATTTTTACGATAATTTCTTAATCCGATTTTGTTCAGTGAACGATCTTGATAGTATACCTTTCCTTCTTTTGGTGTATCTAATCCGGAAATAAGCGAAAGAAAAGTCGTTTTTCCAGAACCACTTGCTCCTAAAATAGCGTACATTTTTCCAGCTTCGAAATTCAGTTCTACATCTTTGTAAAGCGCATCTTGCGGATCTTGATACCAAAATCCCAATTGTTCTGTCCGTAACATCAAATTCCTCCTTTAATTTAATAGGATTTTTCTTGGGTTTAATCTTAATATCCCTATAGAAGCTAAAAAGACAGAAAGCAGGCTGGTTCCAAATGCTACTCCGGCTAGTAGTCCTAATTGTGTAGGTTTGACATTGATTTCCAATTCGCTGACTTGATCAGAAACAGCAAATGGATTATTCGTGTTTCCTTGCTGACCACCACGCTGACCGCCTTGTTCGTTACCTGGCATTTGTCCACCGCCAGGAGCTTGTTGGTCTTGTGTCGTGGTTTCTGTCTGTTGGTCAAGTAGCTGCTGCCCCACGGCATTCGCGACGACGTTCCCGCTAATCGAAGCAACTCCTAATGCAAGAATCATACAAATAGCAACTTCGGTAAACAATTGGAGAATGATTTTACTTCTGGATTCTCCTAAAGATAACAAGACGCCTAACTCATGCCGACGCTCCCGGATGGTAATCATAATGATCAGAGTAAGTATGATAATACCGGCTGCAGCCACTAGTAAAACCACATTTTTAGAAAAACTTGCCACATTGTTTAAAGGTTCCAACATTGACTGATACATGGAATCATTTGATTGTAAGCTAAATGTATCTGTGTCGATCCGCTTCTCTGCTTCTTCGAGAAACTCATCCATTTCATCTGGATCAGATAGAGTGTAAACAGCAGAATCTATTGTGTTATCGTCAGATGTCCCATTTAATTCATTTGCAAAAGTATAAGAGGTGTAAAGTGTATTCGACGGATTCATGAAGTTGAATTTCATACCCATACTGCTACTTGTTTCGCTAGATTCATAAATTCCTTTGACCGTCATTTCATAAGTGGTATCTTCATCTTCAGTACTTGTGATTGTGAAAGTATCTCCGACTGTCAGGTCATTTGCTTCTGCTAGCGTAGAATCAATGACTACGTTGTTTGTGCCTTTGTCGCTGTCATCTATTCCTTCACCATCCGTGATTTTTGCTGTCCCATCAGAAAAAGTACTATTTTGTGCAGTTGCTGACACACCGCTGATTTGAAAATCTGCTTGAGTCATTTGCGGATTTCCACCCATTCCTCCGGCAGGACCACCGCCTGCATCGGTAGTTTCTGAACTGTCTTCACTTGAATCAGAACTAGTGATGGCAGTTATTCCATCTTTTGCCATAGCTGAGGCGGAACTTTCAAAGGAATAGCTTTTTACATTATCTAATTTAGCTATTTTTTCCGCGTCCGTTAAGGATACTGGGGTAAGAGAAAAACTGCCCGGATCTGGACGTTCTTCAGCGGTAGAATTGCTTGAAGAAGTTTGTTCCTGTTTTTTAAATGAAGCTTCTCGATTGGCACTTAAAGTCACTGTTGCTCCAACTTCTTTTTGTGCTTGATTCGCTGCTTCTTCTGCAGCGCTTCGAATCGTGAGGCCAGCTAGCACAAAAATAAGAATGGCTGTGAACACGGCAAACAATAACAATGAACGTCCCCATTTTACTTTTGTACTTTTCCATGCACGTTTCATAAAATTCATATCTTGCATCCCTCCTAGTAGATGCATTTGATAATAGACAACCTATCTTAAAGCTAGCTTAAATCTTATACTGTTTGCACATCATCAACACGAGGTTCTGTATATATAAAAAGTCACTATAGTTATTGCAAAAAATGTGGTAAAATGAAAAAAGTATGTTTCAAACCGACGAAGAAGAGATGAAAGAGAAACAACAAAAGAAATCCTAGATGTTACAGAGGAATTTTCATTTGCTTAGTGATTCTAACAATTGCTGATACTAGCGATTTAGTTCATTTGTTGTATAATAATGGGGAACAGCCGAATACTTATATAAAGATTCTGGCTATAGCGTTTCGCAAAAGATCCATTTTGTTAATGAAGTATATCCAAAATAAAATGCCCATCCAACTGTCAGAACGCGGATGTGCTGGTGATTTTCCTGCTGATTCTCCATAAGTTGAGAACTAGTGATTTTGCATGTGCTTCATTGGAATGGCTCGTAAATTTAGATAAAGAAGAAAATCGACATCTTTAAACTTGGATGTCATAAGAAGAGGTGAAATTTGTGAGTACCATTAAAATTATCCCATTAGGCGGCGTTCGCGAAAATGGAAAAAACATGTATGTCGCAGAAGTGGGCGAGGATATTTTCATATTAGATTGTGGGCTAAAATATCCTGAAAATGAGTTGTTGGGGATCGACGTCGTCATCCCAGATTTTACGTATTTAGAAGAAAACATTGATCGTGTAGCTGGTGTCTTTTTAACACATGGGCACGCAGATGCGATCGGGGCGCTTCCTTACTTGTTGTCGAAAATTTCTGTACCAGTATTTGGAACGGAGTTGACGATCGAGTTAGCAAAACTGAATGTCAGTCGTAACGAAGCAGCCAAAGGATTTAAGGATTTCCATGTGGTAGATGAGCATACAGAAATCGACTTTGGTGAAACAGTAGTGAGCTTTTTCCGTACCACTCACACGATACCAGATTCAGTGGGGATCAATCTGAAAACAAAAGAAGGTAGTATTGTTTATACGGGAGATTTTAAATTTGATCAAACGGCTATCCCGATGTATCAAACAGATTATGCACGATTGGCAGAAATCGGCAAAGAAGGAGTCTTAGCTTTACTGAGTGAATCGGCAAATGCAGAGAATCCTCAACCTGTAGCTTCTGAAGCTCAGATAGCAGATGAAGTATTTGATACGATCAAATATTGGGAAGGACGCATCATCGTCGCCTGTGTAGCAAGTAATTTGCAACGAGTGCAACAAGTATTGGACGCAGCAGAAAAAGCACAACGAAAAGTTGTCTTGACTGGTCAAGATTTTGAACGAATTATTCGAACAGCGATGCGTTTAGAAAAACTTCAATTACCAAGTGAAGATTTGCTTGTTACATTGAAAGACATGAAAAACTATGATCCAGAAGAACTGATCATTTTAGAAACTGGCCGAATGGGTGAACCCATCAAGTCTCTGCAAAAAATGGCAAACGGCACACACCGTAATGTCAAGATCGAAGAAGGCGATTTGGTTTATATCACTACTACGCCAAGCATCGCGATGGAAACAATCGTGGCGAAAACGGAAGATATCATTTATCGAGCTGGTGGAACAGTGAAATTGATCTCTGAGAATATGCGTGTTTCTGGTCATGCCAATCCTAATGATTTGCAATTGATGATCAATTTGATGAAGCCGACATATTTTGTGCCAGTTCAAGGGGAATATCGGGAATTAGCTGCTCACGCAGATTTGGCTCATGCAGTAGGGATGCCTTACAAAAATATCTATATTACTGGACGCGGAGATGTGCTGGAATATAAGAATAAGCGTATGAGTGTTGCAGGAACTACAAGTGCAGAAAATGTAATGATTGATGGTTTAGGCATAGGCGATATCGGAAACATTGTTTTACGTGATCGGAAAATCTTATCAGAAGATGGGATTTTCGTAGCGGTTGTCACTATCAGCAGAAGAGAGAAGAAAATCATCTCAAAACCTCAAATCACTTCACGAGGATTCGTTTACGTAAAAGCTAGCCGTGATCTGATGAAAGAAAGTAGCAGTATGATCGAAACGATCGTTGAGAAACATTTAGAAAGCAATGATTTTGAGTGGAGCAAATTAAAGCAAGACATTCGTGATCAATTAGGTCGTTACTTATTTGAACAAACAAAACGACGCCCGGTGATCTTGCCAGTCATTATGGAAGCTACTCAACGTCGAAATAAGAAATAAACAAAGAGTAAGATGGCTCTCTCTATAGAGCGCTCGTCTTGCTCTTTTTTTTGAGGGAAACAAATGATTTTTGAATACAGTATCCCTCGCTTTATAATAAACGATAGAATAAAGGGAGCGGATCAATGATGAGTCAAACAAAAGTCGAACGTTATTTAGAAGAGCAAAAAATCAGCTATCAACCACTTGATTTTAGTCATATAGTAGAGGAATCTTTCACAGAAGAACTACAAAAAAGAGGGATTGATCCAGCTTTGATATGTAAAACTCTCGTAGTAAAAGGGAACAAAACTGGGGTGATCATCGCATTGATTCCTTTGAATGATCATTTAGATTATAAAAAAACGAGACAAGTGACGAAAGATCGTAAAGTCGGTTTTCCTGGAATGGATTTTGTATTAACACATACAGGCTATCCTCACGGAGCGAATACCCCTATTGGAATAAAACTCGCACATCCTGATTATTGTTTTTTAGCAGACAGTTCTTTAAAAGAAAAAGAAGAAGTGATTGTGTCGAGCGGTGAAATCGGGAGAAGCCTCCGGATAAAAGTAGTTGATTTAGAAAAAATCGTCCATCCTATTTACGCTGATTTAATTAGTTAAGTGACGAAAAGGGGAGCCAAGCAGAGAGCTCAAACTTGAGATTATATCTGCTTGGTACTTGGTGCATCCTGTATTATCTGTTACAATTGCTTTGTGCATACTGTACTATCAATCCAATGAAAATATATTTAGTAACTATATTTTTTCATTGATATGCAAGTAATGAAATCGGTTTTAATAAAAAAGAGACAGAGAAAACGTGAGGTGTAGAATATGAAAATTACGTATCATGGACATTCTTGTTTAACGATCGAAATGGAAAATGGCCAACGTGTGATGATTGACCCGTTTATTACAGGAAACCCATTGTCAGATTTAACTGCAGAAGAAGTAAAGACAGATTGGTTGCTAATTACTCATGGACATAGTGACCATATAGGAGATATGATCCCTATTGCAAAAGAAAATCAAGCCACGGTTATCAGTATTGTTGAGATCGCTGATTATGCAAATAGCAGAGGAGTAGATTCATTCGGTATGAATATCGGCGGAAAACATGCATTTCCATTCGGCACAGTAAAATTCGTACATGCACAGCATAGTTCAAGCTATGAAGTAGACGGTATCGTTCAATATATGGGTGAGCCTAGCGGAATCATTATCCAAGCAGAAGGCAAAACGATTTATCATGCAGGAGATACAGCTTATTTCAGTGATTTAGGATTGCTTGCAGAGGAATTCGATATTGATGTTGCTTTCTTGCCGATTGGTGATAACTATACGATGGGACCAGAGGATGCGGCTCGGGCTGCACAAACAATTCGTGCCAAGAAAGTCGTTCCAATCCATTACAATACGTTCCCTGTTATTGAACAAGATCCTGAATCTTTTGTAGCATTACTGGAAGGTAGCGAAGGAAAAATAATGAGCGTCTCGGAAACGCTGGAAGTGTAGGCAGAAAATGGCGACAAAACATGATTTGATTTTAGAATATATTGAAAGTTTACCTGTGGGCAATCGAATTTCTGTAAGAAGCATCGCAAAAGAATTGAATGTCAGTGAAGGAACAGCGTACCGTGCAATCAAAGATGCGGAAAATGTCGGACTAGTTTCAACGATTCAACGAGTAGGAACGATCCGTATCGAACGTAAATTAAAAAAACATATTGAACGTTTGACATTTGGCGAAGTCGTCCGAATCATTGAAGGGGACGTTTTAGGCGGCTCGGCAGGATTAGATAAGGTCTTGAATAAATTCGTCATCGGTGCGATGACTAAACATGCCATGGAACGCTATATTACACCAGGATCACTGATGATCGTCGGCAACCGGGCGGAAGTCCAAAAATTAGCATTGGAAGATGGCGCTGCAGTATTGATCACAGGCGGATTCAATACGACTGCTGAGATTGCAAAGCTAGCCGATGAACTTGAAATGCCAATCTTGCGCACCTCTTATGATACATTTACAGTCGCTACCATGATCAACCGAGCATTAAGTGACCAATTGATCAAAAAAGATATCATGCTTGTCAGCGATATCTACATGCCGGCGGAAAAGACACATTATTTGCATCAGATGGATACGATTTCTGATTATCAACGTTTGTCAGAAGAAACGCAACATTCACGTTTTCCAGTCGTTAACCGCCATCAACGTTTGATGGGGATTGTTACGGCAAAAGACGTTTTAGGGAAATCACCAAATCAGATCATTGATCGAGTGATGACGAAAGAACCAATCAGTGTAAAGAAAACAATGAGTATTGCTTCTGTTAGCCATCAAATGATCTGGGATGGGCTGGAAGTCATGCCAGTCGTTTCCGATGACTTGACATTGGAAGGCTTGATTACCCGGCAAGATGTAATGAAAGCGATGCAGCTTGTCCAGCGACAACCGCAGATTGCAGATACGATTTCAGATCAGATATCTGGAAATATCCATACAATTGATACCGATCGCGAAGGGAACCGTTTGGAAAACCCTAAGTTCAAATTTGTAGTGACACCACAAATGGTCAATGGTGTTGGAACCATTTCTTTTGGTGTACTTAGCGAAATCATTTCTGATGTCGCACAAAAAACAATGGTGATGAACCAAAAACGAAATATCTTGATTGAACAAGTGAACCTACATTATTTGCGGCTGATCCAATTGGAAAGCGAGTTGGACATTCGTCCACGTGTATTGGAAATCGGCAGACGTTCCGCTAAATTGGATATCGAAGTATTTATTGAAAATACCATCGTTTCCAAAGCAATCGTTGTTTGTCAAGTAATGGAACGTTCTTAGAAAGCAGGAGTGAAATGACAGTACAGCAAGAAATAGTAGATACAATAAAAAAATACGATAAAATTATTATCCACAGGCATTTGCGTCCTGATCCTGATGCGTTAGGATCACAAGTAGGATTAGCCGAACTATTACGGGAAAGTTTCCCAGAAAAAGAAATACGACAAGTAGGTGAAACAATTGAAGGTCTTCGCTTTTTAGCAGAAATGCAAGAGGTTGAAGATGCCTTCTATCAAGGAGCGCTAGTCATCGTGACCGATACAGCTAATTCACCCAGAATCAGTGATCAAAGATATCAGTTAGCTGAAAAGCTGATCAAAATTGATCATCATCCCAATGATGACCCTTATGGAGATCTTGTGTGGGTAAATACAAAAGCAAGCAGTTGTAGTGAGATGGTTGCAGAATTTGCTTTGATGTTTCCTGAATTATTTAAGATGAACGTGGAAGCTGCACGGTTACTTTATGCGGGAATCGTCGGAGATACAGGGCGCTTTTTGTATCCCTCCACGACGTCCCGTACATTAGAGATTGCATCGATATTGAGGAATTATCCATTTGATGCAAGTGCTTTGAATAGAGAGATTGAGCAAATGCCGATGAAAGTCGCTAAACTTTCCGGTTATCTTTATCAAAATATCCAGGTGGATGAAAATGGTGCAGGAAGAATAATCCTTCCGCAAGAAATTCTTGATAAATATGGAATCGATGATTCAGAGACGGCTTCAATCGTTTCTCTTCCTGGAGTGATCGACGAAGTACTAGCTTGGGGTATTTTTGTTCAGCAGCCTTCAGGACATTACCGCGTACGCTTACGTTCTAAGGGACCAGTCATCAATGAATTAGCGAAACGCCATCATGGGGGAGGCCACCCATTAGCAAGTGGTGCGAATGCAAAAGATTTAGCAGAAGTAGAGGAAATCTATAAAGAGATTCAAGACATTTGCCAATCGTATAAGAGTAGAGAAACGAAGTGATAACTTCATTCGAAAACGTTCCTTTTGTGGTAAAAATCACAAATGTATCTTTTCAACATCTTCTTTTTCCGTTACAATAGTGCTCACTAAAGATTTTAAAGGAGAAAGAAGATGACATTACCAAATTGCCCAGAATGCGGCTCAGAGTACACATATGAAGATCGAGGTTTGTTGATTTGCCCAGAATGCGGGAACGAATGGAGCAAAGAAGAACAAAAAACTGTCATAGAAGACGGATTAGTGGTATTAGATGCAAATGGAAACCGTCTGTCAGAAGGCGATAGCGTGACAGTGATCAAAGATTTGAAAGTAAAAGGTGCATCAGGTGCCATTAAACAAGGAACGAAAGTCAAGAACATCCGCTTAGTAGAAGGCGACCATAATATCGATTGCAAGGTAGAAGGATTTGGACCGATGAAACTGAAATCGGAATTTGTGAAAAAAAATTAAAGAATATTCAAGGTCTTTTCACATTCTTTTCTTGCTACTAATGATAAAATAGAGGAAATAAAAAGGAGTGAAACGACAATGTATGGTTATGGAATGTATGGCTTTTTAGATCCGACATTTCTTTTGGTCATTCTTGGATTAGTCATTTCCGGAATTGCGTCAGCTTATGTCAATAGTACTTTCCGCAAATATGATCAAGTGAGAAGCAAAAACAACGTGACTGGTACACAAGCAGCACAATATATATTGCAAAGCCAACAAATAAATAATGTTGGCGTTCAACAAATTGCCGGAGATCTCACAGATAACTATAATTCAGGTAATAAGATGCTGAGCCTGTCTCAAGCGACTGCGCAATCTACTTCAGTTGCTGCGATAGGTGTAGCAGCACATGAATGCGGACATGCGGTGCAAGATGCTTCGGGGTATGTCCCATTGAAGATCCGTGCGGCACTTGTTCCCGCAGCTAACTTTGGTTCGATGATTTCGTTCCCATTGATTATGGTAGGTGTATTACTTAGTTGGAACTCTACGTTGATCAATATCGGGATTTTTGCTTTTTCTTTAGCGTTACTCTTCCAATTGGTGACATTACCAGTTGAATTCAACGCATCTCGTCGAGCAATCCAAATTTTGAGTGAAGGCGGACTGCTGACGGAAGAAGAAGTACCGATGGCAAGACACGTATTGTTTGCAGCGGCATTGACTTACGTTGCAGCGGCGCTTTCGACATTCTTGCAACTACTGCGTCTGATTTTATTGTTTGGCGGTAACCGAAGAGATTAACATAAAGAGGCTGGGACAGAAGCGTTTAACTCCAAGAAATAAGAAGGAATTCACGAAAATTGCTTTTCAAATTTTTGTGAATTTCAGCTTATTTCCGAAGGAGTTGCTTCTGCTTCCGCCGTTTATACGTGTTTAGAGCGTGAGACAAAAGTGTTCTTTACTTTTGTCCCACGCTCTTTGTTTTATTCTCATATCTTTTTTTCATATACAGTTCTTGAATCGCTTTTATCAACTCACCGAATAATACTGTATCGTGATTTGTATCTAGATAGAAAGTTTCCGTTTCAGCTGATTTTTTCTCATGCTGATCTGTAATAATCAAATCAGCATGTTCAGGACATTCGATAATCTTGACTGCTTCATTGCGAAATAGTTGCTGTAAATGACTTTGCAGATGGTAATTCCCTGTGAATGGTTTGGTTATCTGCAGGTGGATGAGTAATTGTTCTTTCATTTCTGTTTGTAATAAGTGTTGGATCAATTGACTAAGGTATTGACTTAATTGAACTTTTTTTCTAGAGTTTGAAAAAATTGTGTCAATTTTTTCTCTTAATTTTTTTTCCTGTATAAAAGAAGCTGTTTGATTGGAGGTAGTTTCTGGAAAGCAGAGTGTAGAAAAGCTACTGCTAGATTCACCTAACAGTTCCAAAAGAATAACTGCTAGTACGAGAAAATAAAAATAGATCGGTTTTTTTTCTTCCAAATGATTGATAGGAAACTGTTGAGTTAAGTAAGTCATCAATTGATCGACTTGTTGGCAAATAAGGTTTTTGCTTGTGGAAAATAAGAAACCAATCACCTGTTTTTGTTGGAATGAAATTTGATTTGGAAAAAAACAATAGAAAAAATAATTAAAGTAGGCTCTTTCCGTTTCTACCTCTTCACAGGGATAAATCGCTGAAAAAGAAGTAAAGCATTCTGAATAATCATGTGTACGCTGCAACAAATCCATTAATTCAGTAATTTCAGGAGAAATTTTCGAAAAACGTGCCTGTTGTCTGTTACGACATATGAATAAAGCAAGTAACAAATAGATGTTTTTTTCTTGTTTTGGATTTTTTTCTCTGTGCTCATCCTTACTTTTCTTTTTTAGTGTATTTAATTCAAGAGAGGAAAACGGCCAATCGTCTCCTTCGAATGTATCTGAAAGAAAAAAATAAAGATATAGGCGGATAGATAATTCGTTTCCTTCAAGAACACAGCAGTTTTGTACAGATACGATCCTTAAATGGAATTTATTTAAGGAATGATTGAGCTGTTTTGTCAGCTTTTCTAGATAGGAGGGCGATATATAAAGTTGTTCAAGTAAATACTTTTTTGGTACAGCAGATTGTGGATAATTAATCAGCAGCATTAAATAATTAAAACGATTGGATTCTTTTAGGTAGCATAATCTTAACTTATAAAAAACAGCTAGCTTTTTAGGCTGATCGGTTTCTTTAGTGTGGATCTCTCCTTTATGGTTAGAATAAATAAATTCCTCCATCAATAAAAATTGCTTGAGCGAAAAATTTACTTTCCGAATCAACTCTTTGATTGTCCGTTTTGGAATATGCAATTCATTGGCTAATTCCTGTAAAGAACAATTGTTTTTTTGAATGACCCCGTGCAGAACAAGCAACTCTTTTTTTCTTGCTTCAATTAACATAATAGCCTCCTTTTATTCTGTTTTTGTATATAGTTAGACAAAAACTGTGAGTGGAAAGTCATTTCAGTGTGTGTTATTCTCACAGAGTACCGCCTTTTGCTTGTATATATTGTTATTTAAATCTTGTTATCACCTTGTTTATTCTATTGTTTATTTCATAGGGTATTTTGTCAAGATTTTCTTGTTTCAGAAGTAAATATACTTGATTTTTAATGGATATATCTAAAGTGATTATGAAGGTTATCAGTAATCATTTCACTATTTTTTTAATTTTATATGTTATTTATTAAAGGGTAGATGAAGAGGGACGGAGGGAAGAACGATGGGGAGAGTAACAAATTATAGTAAAGAATATTTGCTGTTCAAAAGTATGGTATATGTGGAAGAATATGGAATGAAGTCAATTACTGCAAGAGATCTGGCAGATTTCTGTGGGTGCTCTACATATCCGATTTATACACATTTCAAATCGATCAGCGGGTTAAAGGAGAAAATATTAGAAGAAATCACTGTTTGCTTTGAACGATACTTAGCTGAATGCAATTCCAATGATGTTCTAAGCACAGTCTACTTGCTGAAAGAATTTTTTTCTATCCATGAAAGTATCCGTGGAATCATTGCAAAATCTGAATTAGACATGAATTCGCTATTTAAACGGCCATTTTTCTCATACATCAAAAGCCACACGAAAATCAAAGAAGAAAAGTTGCTTGAATTGCTTTGGCTTAATGCATTGGGAAGTTTGAGCTCAGATAATTTTTCTCAAGATTTTTTTGAAACGATGAACGCTGTTTGGGATAAAAACGAGGTGACGGATGAATACTTGGAAAGTATCTTAAAGGAACAGTTATCTTAGGCAGCAACATGAAAAAGTAGATCATCCACCTTTATTTTTCGTAAAAAAGATTGTAAAATGTCTAACGAAACATTTGAATGAAGGAGGAAGCTACAACGTTACCACAGCAATTTATCAAAAAATATCGTCTTCTTTTAGGCGAAGAATCAACTGAATTTTTTTGTGCCCTTGAGCAAGGAAGCGCAAAAAAAGGATTTCGGTGGAACCCACTAAAACCGGCAGGATTGGCTATGGTTCAAACTTACCATAGCGAAGAATTGCAACCCGCTCCCTACAGCAATGAGGGATTTCTTGGCACTGTGAATGGAAAGTCTTTCCTCCATCAAGCTGGGTACGAATATAGCCAAGAACCAAGTGCAATGATCGTTGGAACAGCTGCTGCAGCAAAACCCGGAGAAAAAGTGCTGGATTTGTGTGCAGCTCCCGGCGGTAAATCGACCCAATTAGCTGCTCAAATGAGAGGCAAAGGGTTATTAGTATCAAATGAGATATTTCCGAAACGCGCGAAGATCCTATCAGAAAATATAGAACGATGGGGAGTTTCGAACGCAATAGTGACAAATCATGCACCTGCAGAGCTTGTTCCTCATTTTTCCGGTTTTTTTGATCGAATCGTGGTTGATGCGCCTTGTTCAGGGGAAGGGATGTTCAGAAAAGACCCGAATGCAGTAAAAGAGTGGACAGAAGAATCTCCGCTACACTGTCAAAAACGTCAGCAAGAGATTTTGTCTTCAGCAATAAAGATGCTAAAACATGAAGGGCAGCTGATCTACTCTACCTGTACGTTTGCACCAGAAGAAAATGAAGAGATTATTAGCTGGCTTGTAGAAAATTATCCAGTAACAATTGAAGAAATCCCTTTGTCTCAAACCGTTAGTTCAGGACGTCCTGAATGGGGAAGCGTAGATGGTTTGGACAAAACAGTGCGTATATGGCCTCATGAAAATCAAGGAGAAGGGCATTTTGTCGCGAAGTTGACTTTTCATGGACAAAACCCGACGCGGAAAGAAAAGAAAGTACGTAAGAAACGGAAAGAACAATTGACAAAAGAACAGGAAAAACTTTGGACGGAATTTTCAATGGATTTCCATTATGAAATCACTGGGAGACTTTTAGTGTTCAACGATCATCTTTGGGAAGTTCCTGAGTTGCTCCCTTCTCTTGATGGTTTGAAGGTCATGCGTACAGGTTTGCATTTAGGAGATTTCAAAAAGAATCGATTTGAACCTAGCTATGCCTTAGCACTTGCTATGAAAAAGACAGAAAACATCCCTTGTCTGTCGATCACTCAAAAGGAATGGCAGTCTTACACAGCAGGAGAAACATTTCAACGTGATGGGAATCAAGGATGGGTTTTATTAGTATTGGATAAGATACCTGTCGGTTTTGGTAAACAAGTAAAAGGAACAGTAAAGAACTTTTTTCCTAAAGGATTAAGATTTCGCTGATTTTGATGAGTGGATTAGTTCGTTTATTTTTTTGTCTATGCTATGATTGAAGTAGATAAAAAGGAGCTGATACTTATGAAAACATCAACAAAAGTAACAATTGGATTAAGCGTAGCAGCCGCTGCCAGTGTAGCGACAGCAGTCGTCGTATCGGGAAAAGTAATGGAAAAGATCCATCATATGACTACTCGGACAAAAGTAAAAAAATTCGTCCATGACAAATTCGATGGAAATGAAAAATTGATGGAAATCGTAGATGATCTGTCAGATAGTGACTTGGATTCTTTGATGGGGATGTTAGCAAAAATAAAATCAGGAAAAAAGAAAATCTCTGTTTACGGTGATTCCATCAAAGACTCAACCGAAGACGTAAAAGATCGGCTTATGCATTTTGTTGAAAAAATGATTTAAGAGAAACTAGCTTTTGAACACTATTCATTCGAAATAAGGGGTTATGACAAAATTTTTGTCATAACCCCTTTAACTTATTTTTAATCATGCTCATGAAGCAATAAAAGGTAGCAAAACAGTAAATCATTGGCTTTTTTTAGATTGAAACCTGATTGTTCTTGAAATTTTTCGATTCGATATTTTAGCGTATTCCGATGAAGAAACAGTGTTTTTGCAGCAGAGCTGACATTACCTAATTCATTCCATAATTCTTGAATGATCTCTTCCATTTCATTTTGTTTGATCAGTTCTATGTAACTTTTGATCAACGCACTATCTTTCATGACATCTTTTGTATAGTAATGTAAAGCAACATCTTGCATAGAAAAAGTACGGCTGTGAGTATAGAGATTGTTTTGCTCTGTTAAAAAAATTCTTCTTTCTTCAGCAAACAAAGGGACAAGGTCGCTACCTGGTGAATGAAAAGAACCAACGAATACAGACGTTGTCGTATCAAAATCAGCATCTAAAGATAGAAAAATACCATTGATCTCAGCAGCATCAAGATAATCACAATTTTTTTGTTCGATCAAGAGAGCATCAGTATCTGTATAAAAAAAGAAATCAGCAGAATAGCGAAATAATTCCAAAATAGTATCTTGCCATTCTTTTTTTAAGAATTCTCCTTTCGATTCGACGTGAAGCTGAATCAAACGAAAGCTTTTTTCTTGGATGCAAGAAGCATCTTTAAAAAGATAGTGATACCATGGATGCTTTTTTTGATCGCTGACTATAGGGAATAACGCTTTCAAAAGACTAGTTTCTTGTTGGGATAGTGAATCGCTTTTAATCCAAATAAAAGCATCATCAACTGCAAAAGAAAGGATATCAGCTTCTGATGCTGGACAGTTTTTTTTCTGTGCTTGTGGGTAAAGAGCAAGTAATTTATTCATTTTCATCTTGTTCACCTCTTGTATTTATTTTACCATAGAAAAAAAAGTTAGTTACAGCCTTTTTGTCATATGCTAAAGTAAAACAAGAAAAAACAAAGGCAGGGAAGGATAATTGGTTAATACAAATCTTGATGCAGTAGATAAAGAAAAATGGATGCGCCTTGCATTGGCAGAAGCAAAAAAAGCAGAAGTGCTCCATGAAGTTCCGATTGGAGCAGTGGTTGTATTAGAGGGAGAAGTGATTGGAAAAGGATATAACCTTAGAGAAACGACACAAGATGCTACTACACATGCAGAAATGCTTGCAATCAAGGAAGCCTGTGAAAAAGTTGGAAGTTGGCGCTTAGAAAATGCGTCGCTTTTTGTTACCTTGGAACCTTGCCCTATGTGCAGTGGCGCGATGATTTTGTCTCGTGTAGCAGAAGTTTATTTCGGTGCATATGACCCGAAAGGCGGAACAGCTGGCACTTTGATGAATCTTTTGGAAGACGAACGATTCAACCATCAAGCGTATGTAGAAGGTGGCATTTTAGAAGACGAATGCGGGAAGATTTTGACTGACTTTTTCCGAAAGCTGCGTCAGCGAAAAAAGAAATTAAAAAAAGACTGGTCAACGAATGAAAAATAAGGTATACTATTCTTTGCCGAAAGGCTAGGACAATGGTGGGCTTGTGAAGCGTGTCAGGTCTGGAAGGAAGCAGCACTAAGCAGGTTCCGCCATGTGTCTGATTATAATGAAACGACGACAGACTTTCGGGTCTGTTTTTTTTATTTCTAGAAATAATTAGGCTGTAAAACTGAATAGTTTTTCGTTCTTTTAGCCAGACTATTTTATCGAATATTATACTTATGTAATTTGCTTTGAGGCAGGGAAAGCGCTGAAATGGAGCTTGTTTCAATGGAAGAAAAAGCTGCCTGTGGTATGATGAAGATAAAGAGAGGCGAGAGGACACATGGAAAAAATAGTGATTTTACATACGAATGATCTGCATTCACATTTAGAAAATTGGCCAAGGATCAGAAGATTCTTAGATCAGCGTAAACGAGAAAACGAAAAGAAAGAAAATACGACAACGATTGCAGTCGATCTAGGTGATTTTGTGGATCGTTGGCATCCATTATCAGAGGCAACGAATGGACAGGCGAATATCTTGCTGATGAATGAAGTTGGTTATGATGCAGCGACGATAGGAAACAATGAAGGCGTAGGAAATTCCAAAGAAGATCTAAACCACTTATATGATCATGCTGAGTTTGATATCATCCTTGATAACTTGTTCGATAAAAATACGTTGCAGCCACCGATATGGACGAAACCGTATAAAATCATTACAACGAAACACCAGACAAAAATTGGCTTGATTGCATTTACTGCCCCGTTCCCGCTTACGTATAATCCAAATGGCTGGGACATACGCAATCCATATGATATTTTGCCGGAATTAGTCGAAGATTTACGTCCACAAGTGGATGTTTTAGTTTTGATGAGTCATCTCGGGATTCAAGATGATTTACAAATTGCAAAAGAAATACCAGCAATTGATGTTATTTTAGGTTCGCACACCCATCATTTATTCAGAGAAGGTCATGTAGTCAACGATGTCCAAATAGCAGCAGCTGGCAAATACGGTCAGTATGTAGGAGAAGTCCATTTAACCATCGATGAAGAAAAAAAAATCCTTAAGCATTCGGCCAAAGCCATCCCTACAGAAACAATGACAGCTTTTACAGAAGATGAACAAGAGGTAAACGGTTACTTAGAACAGGGGCATGAGCTGCTAAAAGAAAAAGAAGTAGCGGATTTGCCGTTTTCTTTAAGCCTAGATATCTTCAGTGAGCATTCGTTTATCCAAGTAGCCCTTGAGGCGGTGAAAGAACGAGGAAAGACGGACGCCGCAATATTAAACAGTGGTCTGTTTTTAACTGAAATTCCAAAAGGTCGGGTCAACCAGGATCAGCTTCACACGGCATTACCGCATCCAATGCACTTGCTGAATGTCACATTGGGTGGAAATGAGCTGATTCGTTTAGTTTTAGAAATAGAAAAAAATCGTCAGTTTTTACGTAACTATCCGATGAAGGGAATGGGATTTCGCGGCAAGATTTTTGGACAGATGGTCTATAATGGAATCACGTATGATTCTGTTAACCACCAAGTCTTTTGGAAGAACAAGCCAGTCGATCCGACTAAAAATTATACTTTTACTACCGTCGATCATCTAATGTTTGTCCCATTTTTTCCAACGATCGAAATTGTTGGAAAAAATGAATTTTTGTTTCCTGAATTTATCCGAAGCGTGGTAGGAGATTACTTGAAAGCTCACTACCCAATCAAATAAAAACAAGGTATAATAAAAAAGATAGGTGGTGAACGCATGTCTGCAAAACAAAATGAACAGCAGAACGTTGAGCATAAAACAGAAATTGCTAAGAAAAAATCATCAGCTGAACAGGAAACAACAGTCACAGAAGAATTGACAGCTGCTTTGGAAGAAATCGTCGAGGAGCCGAAAGCAGAAAAAGTCAAAGGTGAATTAGTGACGCTGTTAGATGACAGTAATTTTTTGGTAGGCGAAAGACATTATCGGCTTGTGTCCGATTATCGTGAAGGATTTAATGCAGAAAAACTGGGAGAACGATACAGTGATGTACTAGCCCGATATGATTATATCGTAGGAGATTGGGGTTATGAACAACTACGTTTAAAAGGATTCTTCCGAGCGGATAATCGACGGGCGCATCCGGATCAGCGAATTGATTCATTGGAAGACTATCTTTACGAATATTGCAATTTTGGTTGTGCGTATTTTGTCATCGAAAGAATCGGCGGTAAAAAAGAAAAGACAACTCAGCGCCGAAAAAAGAAAAAAAACCATAATCGTGCGTATATCGATGAGAAAAAAGGACCAGTCACATCTAATCGCAAAAAACCGGTTATTAAAAATCGAAAAACAGAGTCAGCAAAAACCTCTGAAAAAGTAAAAAAACAAGAACAATCTAATCAAGTGGAAAAAACAAAAACAGCATTTACGATAAGAAAAAGGGAAGAGTAGTGGATGAATGGACTATAAAGGATATTTAATTGATTTAGACGGGACGATTTATCGCGGGACGGAACCTATACCGGCAGGAAAACGGTTTGTGGAAGAATTACAAAAAAGAAAATTGCCTTTCTTATTTGTTACCAATAACACGACTAAGTCGCCAAAAACAGTGGCTAATCGTCTAGCAGATGAGTTTGACATTCATGTAGCACCAGAAACAGTTTATACAGCTACTTTGGCTACAATTGATTTCATGAAAACAGATGGAAAAGGAAAAAAAGTGTATGTTATCGGAGAAGCCGGATTGATTGACTTGATTTTAGCTGCCGGATTTACATGGGAAGAAGAGGTTCCTGACTATGTAGTAGTAGGGCTAGACAATTATTTGACCTATGAAAAGGTCGTCAAAGCAACTCTTGCTATTCAAAAAGGGGCTACTTTCATTGGAACGAATCCGGATAAGAATATCCCTACAGAACGAGGTCTTCTTCCTGGAGCAGGGTCAGTCATCTCTTTCGTCGAGACAGCAACCCAAACTCCACCAATTTATATCGGAAAACCAGAAGCAATCATTATGGATAAAGCCGTTGAAGTATTAGGTCTGCAAAAAGAAGAAGTAATCATGGTTGGAGATAACTATGAAACAGATATCCAAGCAGGGATACGTAATAATATCGATACTTTGCTCGTTTTATCAGGTTTCACAAAAGAAGAAGATGTACCTGGGCTGCCTATCCCAGCTACCTATGTGAAACGATCATTGGATGAATGGAGCTTCTAATATGAAAAATTCGAGATGGCGGTGGTTGGAATATGCCGGATTATTCAGCCTGTTTCTGACGCTGATCAGTTTGGCAGTTGGAGTGACGATCAATTTTCGACCGCTGTATGTATTTGATATCGGACATTTGCATATTTTGGATTATACTTCTTTAGACCAAGAGACATTACTGAAAAATTTTGATCACCTGATGAATTATCTTAATAATCCCTTCCAAACAGTCCTCAGTTTGCCGGACTTTCCAGTTTCTGCTAGCGGAGCTCATCATTTTTATGAAGTGAAAATTTTGTTTTTAGTGGATTATGCTGTATTTTTCATCACTCTGATCCCAAGTATTTTGTTTATCAGATATTTGCAAAAGAATGATCGTCTTTGGCGATTGATTCGTCCGTTTCAGATTGGCATGTTGCTGCCAGTTATTTTCGGTTTTTTCATGATGATTGGATTTGATCGCTTTTTTATCCTTTTTCATGAAACGTTTTTCAACAACGATGACTGGTTATTCGATCCTGTGACTGATCCAATCATCAATGTACTTCCAGAAGAATTTTTCATGCATAGCTTTATCTTGTTCTTTGTAGTATTAGAAGTATTTTTTGCTATTTTTCTTTTCTTAGGGAAAAATAGCTTGAAACAAACAAAAAAGAAAGAACTCGTCTAAATAGACGTTTTCTTTCTTTTTTTGATTTATTGAGTAAGTCGACTTCTTTTTTCTGGTTCTTTGTGTGCTAATCGACTGGCAGCAGCAGCGGCGATTGCTCCGACGATATCATCTAAGAAGGTATGGACATGAACGCCATCGTGGCTGTTTAGTTCTTTTAAAATACCAGGTTTCACTTTATCGATATAGCCATAGTTCGTAAAGCCAATCGTACCGTAAACATTCACGATTGATAAAGCTAAGATTTCATCGATACCATAAAGACCTTCGTCATCTTCGATAATGTGTTGCAACGGATCCATCAATCTTTTCTTTTCTGCTAATATATCTAATTGGATTCCGGTGATAATGGCGTTATGTACTTCACGTTTTGTTAATACGCTGTTGACACTTTCAGTACAATCTGCCAAAGTCAAATCAGAAATATAGTCTTTTTGTAAAAACATGACAAGTTGTGCGATATCTTCGATACTCACGCCACGTTCTTTCAATAGTTCTCTTGCTTTTTCTTCTAAAGTCTCAGTTTTGACGACCATATTATTGCTCCCCCTTTATTTTTCTTTCTCTATTTCATGTTAACGGAACATGAAAAAAATGCAAGAAACTGCTTTCGGATCTCGCTTGAAATGCAGAGGAATCTAAAAAATCAACTAGGACGAAGATTTTTATCATATAAGCTTGTGCTGTGACCAGGCTGAGTCCGTTCTTTTGGATTAATGTAGTGTAAAGCATTGTTCACTGCGGTAGGTGCTTCACCGAGCCCAGTAGCAATCAGTTTCACTTTTCCTTCATAGGTACAGATATCACCAGCTGCATAAACACCTGGAATAGAAGTAGACATATCTGATTTTACAGTGATGGCATTTCTGGTACTATCAAGTCCCCAAGAAGAGAGATGTTCTAAATTAGAAGTGAATCCATAATTGACGATCAGAGCATCAATCATCAAATCAATTGTTTCATCGCTCTTCACTTTTTTTAAGCGGATATCTGACAGTTCTCCATCGTTGCCAGACAATCCATCGATTAGATATGGAGTAAGCAAGTTGACAGATGAAGACTTCAAACGTGATACGCTATGTTCATGCGCACGGAATTCCGGACGACGATGGATTAGGTAAACTTCGCTTGCAATAGGCTCCAACATCAATGCCCAATCGATAGCAGAATCGCCGCCTCCAGCAATAGCAACTTTTTTTCCGGCATATTTCATCAAATCATTTACGAAATAATCCAATCCGTGGTTTTCGAATGCTTCAGCATTATCTAAATTCAATTTTCTTGGCTGGAATGAACCATTTCCTAAAGCTAAAATGACTGCTTTAGAATAATGTATGCCTTTATTTGTAGTGATCTCGATAACTTCGTCTTCACGAGTAAGCGAGAGAACTTCTTCTTTTAAATGAAATGTATGGTTAAAAGTAGTTAACTGTTTTTCTAATTGATCGATTAATTCACTTGCTTTGATTGCTGGATAACCTGGGATATCGTAAATATATTTTTCAGGATATAATGTTGCTAATTGACCACCAAGTTGAGGTAGACTGTCAATGATTTTTGTTTTAGCTTGACGCATTCCTGCATAAAAAGCGGCAAACATCCCCACAGGACCTGCACCGATAATTGTAATGTCATAGATTTCCATAAAAAATTCCTCCCTTTTCACACTATAGCAGAATTTAATTGAGAATGCTTCTCAAAAATATTTGAAGTTGAAATGGTCAGTCATAGAATTTATTCATGGAATGCAGGCAGTGATGAAAAAAATAAAGAAAAACAAATCTAGTATTTTTACGGAAGGTTAGGTATTATGTTATTATTATTTATGAAGTATGCAAATAATAGGAGGAAACAATATGGGATTCCCACAACTAGATTTAAAAAGTGAAAAAGGACCAAAAGCTGTTATCAAAACAAACCGTGGTGACATTACTGTTCAATTATTCCCTGAACTAGCACCGAAGACAGTTCAAAATTTCATTGAACTTTCCAAAAAAGGTTATTATGATGGCGTGATTTTTCACCGTGTTATTCCTGATTTCATGATTCAAGGCGGCGATCCAACTGGAACAGGGATGGGTGGAGAAAGTATTTATGGCGAAAGTTTTGAAGATGAATTCAGTCGTGAACTGTTCAACCTTCGCGGAGCTTTATCTATGGCAAATTCAGGTCCAAACACAAACGGAAGCCAATTCTTTATTGTAAATAACACAAATGTGCCAGCTAATATGCTTGGACAATTAGAAGGTGCTGGATTCCCATCAGAAATTATTGAAGCGTATAAAGGTGGCGGAACTCCTTGGCTAGATTTCCGGCATACAGTCTTTGGACATGTACTAGAAGGGATGGACACAGTAGATGAAATCGCAAATGTGCAACGTGGTCCACAAGACCGCCCTGTACATGATGTAGTGATAGAAACAATTGAAATTTCAGAATAGTTTGGTATGATACGGAGTAATTATAGAAAAGGACGAAACCTAGTAAGGTCTCGTCCTTTTACTTTGATAACTGATTTATTCGATTGTTTCTAAAGCGTGCTTGATTCGATGAAGTCCTTCTAGTAAAGTTTCTTCTGGACAAGCAATATTCAAGCGCATATGTCCATGACCGGAAGGACCAAATGTAATACCAGGATTTAATACGACTTTTCCTTTTCTCACTAGAGTATTCTCTAATTTCTGGTCGTCTGAAATATAAGCGGTAAAATCCAACCACATTAAATAAGTTCCTTCAGGGCTCATGATTCTCACTTTCGGAAGATGCTGTTCAAAAAACTGATTAACTGTTTGAACATTTTTTTCTAGATAAGGAATCAGTTGGCTTAACCATTCTCCACCAGTCTCATAAGCCGCTTGAGTCCCAATCAAACCAAAAGTGTTGATTTCGTGCTGTTGATTCATCACTAAATGTTTTTCAAATTTAGCTTTCAGCTCTGGATTTTTGATAAATACCATTGAATTTTTGATTGCAGCTAAATTGAAAGTCTTTGTTGCAGAAGTAAAGGCAACGAGCAAATCATCCAAATCGGGATTAATCGTCAGCATGGAAGTAAATGTATGATCGAATAAAGTCAAATCTTGATGGATTTCGTCACTAAACAGAAACACTCGATGCTTTAAACACAATTCGCTTAACTGTTTCAATTCTTCTTTGCTCCAAACGCGACCTCCTGGATTATGAGGATTGCACAAGATCATTGCTTTTACATTATTTTCTTCTATTTTTTTCTCCATGTCAGAAAAGTCCATGACAAAATGATTATTTTTTTCTAGCAAAGAGCTTCGAACAATGTGACGTTGATTTGTTTCTATAATAGAGGAAAATGGAGGATAAACTGGGTCATGAATCAAAATAGAATCGCCTGGTTTTGTAAAAGTTTGTACTGCTGCAGCTAAACTAGTTAACACACCACTTGTAAAAACAATATTTTCTTTCGTCAACTCAACAGCATGGCGTTGACGTTCCCAATGAATGATAGCCTGATAAAGTTTATCAGACAGAGTGGCATAACCAAAGATTCCGTGTTTGATGTATTCACTAAACGCATTAGCTACCCCCTCGGGAGATAAGAAATCCATATCTGCTACCCACAAAGGAAGTAAATCATCCATTTGATATGTCTCGGCAATCGCGTCCCATTTTACACTTTCTGTATCTTTTCTTGAAATCTTTTTATCAAATTCGATCATCTCAATACCTCCAGTCATTTTCGTCGCTTCTTTTTTTGCGCTATTTACAGTATAATGATAAATGCGAAGAGAGGGAAGTAGATGACTTATAAAATTGGACAAATAATTGAAGGAAAAGTAACAGGGATACAGCCTTATGGGGCATTCGTCTCTCTTGATAATGAGACGCAAGGACTTATTCATGTTTCGGAAGTACAATCCGGTTATACGAAAAATATCCATTCATTGTTAAAAGTCGGGCAGCCAGTAACCGTTCAGATCATCGACATTGATGAATATTCCAAAAAAATCAGTTTATCTTTAAGAACATTAGAAAAAACAAATCCAGCTGTTCCTTATCGTAGAAAAAGATATTTCACGAATAAAAATCGTAAAATCGGTTTTGCCACTATTGCGGAGCAGTTACCTATTTGGATAGAAGAAGCGTTATCTGAATTAGAACGGAAAGAAAATAAGAAATAAAAAGTGTGTATTTTTTCTGAAAATGTGCTAGAATTTTTATGTAAGCCATAGAACAAGGTGATCGAGGTGGAAATTTTGGCAAGCAAAAGAGTTGCTGGTACAATTATGTTGCATTTGGAGGATGGTTCTAAAAAATTTTTGGTCCATTCAATTGATGACAAGTTGGAATTTGCGTTAGCGGAACTTTCTGAAGGGAAGACTGGTTTAGCGAATATACTTAATTTCTTAAAAGAAATAGTTCATATCGATGTTAGCAAGATTAGTTTGATGGAATTGACAAATACACATATTAATCAGGAAAATGTTCCGTTATTTGTCTTTGAGACTGAACAAAAGAATCAAAGAGAAGAATTAGGCGAAGGATATATTTGGGAAGAACCAGGTCAAATGCGCTCTGTTCTTGGAACTTACGAAGTAGAGGGAGTGCCTTTCTTCTAAAATACAGATTAAGCGAACAAAGAAGTTTGAATTTTTTTCAAACTTCTTTTTTTTATTGTTTGATCCAAAAAAGACAATGAAATGTTCTGCTATAGATAATTTTTTGGTACATTTTGTTTTCAAAATATGTAGAAAACGGTTGTATAACGAATAATAATAATTGATCGAAAAATCATTTCACAAAGTAATGCTTAATTTATAGTTGACCAAGGAAGAAATACATGATAAATTTAACAGCGTTGATTCTGAAGTGGACGTTATATCACGTTTCTGAAAAAACTTAAAAAATAGTTATTGACATGTTGATGATGACATGATAAGATAACTGAGTCGTTAAAAAAGAACAGCTTGCGAAGCTTGATTCTATCGAAAAAAACTTCAAAAAAATTCTTGACAAATAACAAACGATAAGTTATGATAAACGAGTTGCTGAAAGATTTCGAAAAACGAAATCGAAAAAAACTTTTAAAAAAGAGTTGACAATCACTTGTCGCTCTGATATGATATAAAAGTTGCTACGGCAGCCAAAACAAATCGGAGAAACACTTCCGATGAAGTAGACCTTTGAAAACTGAACAAAGTAAGACAAACCAAATGTGTAGGGCGTCTTGATTCAATTCAAGACAACAAACATTTTTAACAAGCAAGCAATATGCTAGCAAACAAATTGAGCTTAACAATCGCAAGATTGTTCGAACTTTTTATGAGAGTTTGATCCTGGCTCAGGACGAACGCTGGCGGCGTGCCTAATACATGCAAGTCGTACGCTTCTTTTTCCACCGGAGCTTGCTCCACCGGAAAAAGAAGAGTGGCGAACGGGTGAGTAACACGTGGGTAACCTGCCCATCAGAAGGGGATAACACTTGGAAACAGGTGCTAATACCGTATAACAATCGAAACCGCATGGTTTTGATTTGAAAGGCGCTTTCGGGTGTCGCTGATGGATGGACCCGCGGTGCATTAGCTAGTTGGTGAGGTAACGGCTCACCAAGGCCACGATGCATAGCCGACCTGAGAGGGTGATCGGCCACATTGGGACTGAGACACGGCCCAAACTCCTACGGGAGGCAGCAGTAGGGAATCTTCGGCAATGGACGAAAGTCTGACCGAGCAACGCCGCGTGAGTGAAGAAGGTTTTCGGATCGTAAAACTCTGTTGTTAGAGAAGAACAAGGATGAGAGTAACTGTTCATCCCTTGACGGTATCTAACCAGAAAGCCACGGCTAACTACGTGCCAGCAGCCGCGGTAATACGTAGGTGGCAAGCGTTGTCCGGATTTATTGGGCGTAAAGCGAGCGCAGGCGGTTTCTTAAGTCTGATGTGAAAGCCCCCGGCTCAACCGGGGAGGGTCATTGGAAACTGGGAGACTTGAGTGCAGAAGAGGAGAGTGGAATTCCATGTGTAGCGGTGAAATGCGTAGATATATGGAGGAACACCAGTGGCGAAGGCGGCTCTCTGGTCTGTAACTGACGCTGAGGCTCGAAAGCGTGGGGAGCAAACAGGATTAGATACCCTGGTAGTCCACGCCGTAAACGATGAGTGCTAAGTGTTGGAGGGTTTCCG
>NZ_NGLI01000003.1:300340-391122 GCF_002141285.1 Enterococcus sp. 3G1_DIV0629
TTTGCTTTTTAGACAAACCTAATTTTTTAAACATTTTAGAAGGTACGCAGTAAAAATAAATATTCTGGAAAATAAGCAATAAGCGATTAGGAGATTCAAATTATGGATCAGTTAAATCGATGGAGTACTCGGGGGCACTAAAACATCAATAAAGCAAGTAGCCCCGCTATCGATTGTCAACAGGGTCACTTACTTTAATGTGATTCCATTAATTTGGAGAATAAATGAACTTTCACTCTACTCCGATGGTCATCCTGAAAGAATTATCAACCATCGGAAGACCTAACATTTCCTTTCCCAAACCAAATTGATACACAACAAACTCATAACTTCCTGGATCGCTTGGCGCTTTGAAAGAAATCTTTCTATTTTGTGGAGTAATTTTATTGGATTTAGAATCTTTCGATAACCGAATAGGCAAGTTAGAAAGACCATTTAGTTCAATTTGCTTATTTCCTAATAAGACAACAAGGACGTATTCCTATAATCCCTCAATACTTGGACCAACTAAGAAGTTTAATTCAACCATTTCTCCTATTGATACATTCAAATAAGGACTTGGATTATTTATTAACTCACTTTTAGAATCTGTAACATTTAATCCATATTAAAGTATTCGCAGATTAACTGAAAAAGACGTTTTTTCTTTGTTTAAAATAAAAACAGTTTTGTGGGATTTTCGTGGCATAAAATAAAAAAACAGCGCAGACACATTGTTAAACCAACATGTTGCACTGTTTAAGGAAGCCACTTGCCGGGCTTGAACCGGCGACCTCTTCCTTACCATGGAAGCGCTCTACCAGCTGAGCTAAAGCGGCATTATCATTAATACAAATAATAGGATAACGAATATTAATGTATTTGTCAATATATTTTTTATCAAAAAAATGTGTTTTTGTACTAATGAAACAATTCACATAAAAAAGTAAAAATAACAAAAAATGCTAACGGTTTCTTCGAGAATATAGTAAAAAAATTCAAAAAAAGTATTGCGTTATTTGAAAGAAATTGATATTATATTCATGTACTTGATTCCGGCATAGCTCAGTTGGTAGTAGCGCATGACTGTTAATCATGATGTCGTAGGTTCGAGTCCTACTGCCGGAGTAAATAAAGCTTATGCAAAAAAAAGAAATCCAATTACTTGGGTTTCTTTTTCTTTTATTATGATGATGAATCAAGCTTTCTGTTTTTGTCACGTATGTTATAATCTTTACGAAAGAGTAGGGTTGGCTACTCATAATCAACCATACTTCCCATCATCGCTAAATACGAAATAAATCAGCATTCCTACACCGATCAAAGCACAAGCTGCACCAAGAAAAGGGATGACATTCCCAAAGTTATCTGTATTCATAAGTATGCCACCACCCACAAACAAAAAGCCACCAGCAACCAGGTTTTTCATTTAATACATTCTCCTTTCTTACGTTATAGTATTTCCTTCTTTCAATGAGTATTTTGAAAGCTATCTTATTGTATGATGTTCTTCTAGGCCTCTTCTTTATTATACAGGCCATTTTCGTTATCTCATAGAAATATTCCTTTTTATCTGAAAACTATTGTATACCGTATGACATTTTTCTTCATGAAGTCGTAAGTATATTCTCATTCAAATGAAAATTTCATCATAGAAGAGATTGTATTTCTAAATTCTTAAGAGTAAAATACGAAGTGTAACTTGGATTTGGAAGGATGATTGGATGAAAGCTATTACACCGGATATGACAACAAAATTTGACAAACAGTTTCAAGCAAATAACAAACAGCAGGCATTGCAGCGGGCTGTCGTGAAGAACGGGATTACTGCTTCTGCTGAAAATATTTCAGCACATGTGGCGAATACACCAGTATTTTCTATTGATCTAGCTACAGGAAAAGTGGCTAATCAGATGCAATCGGGCCGTTGCTGGATGTTTGCTGCATTGAATACGTTCCGTCACAAAATGCTGAATCAATTCCATTTAAAAGAGTTTGAATTATCACAAAATTACACTTTTTTCTGGGATAAATATGAAAAGGCAAATTACTTCTATGAAAACATCATTGCAACTGGAAAAGAGGCTATTGATAGCCGAAAAGTTGCTTTCTTGCTAACTACTCCTCAACAAGATGGCGGTCAATGGGATATGATCGTTTCATTATTCCAAAAATACGGTGTTGTGCCTAAATCGGTAATGCCGGAAAGTGCGAATAGTTCAAATTCTCGAGATTTGAATAACTACTTGAACAAACTACTGCGTAAAGATGCAGTTGTGTTACGCGAAATGGTTGCTCAAGGAGAAACATTAGACGCTATTGAAGAAAAAAAAGAAGAAATGCTAGAAAGTATTTATAACTTCTTAGCCATCTCATTAGGAACACCTCCAAAAGAATTCGATTTTGAGTACCGCGATGAGGAACAGAACTATCATCTTGACCGAGGATTGACACCACAAATTTTTTATGATAAATACATCGGTGTAAAATTAGATGATTATGTTAGTGTGATCAATGCACCAACAAAAGACAAACCATTCAATCGTTCTTATACAGTAGAGATGCTAGGGAATGTCGTTGGCGGGAAAGAAGTTAAATACCTGAATGTTGATATGGAAACTTTCAAAAAATTAGCGATTGCTCAGCTTGAACAAGGAGAATCTGTATGGTTTGGTTGTGATGTAGGACAATCTTCTACTAGAACCAGTGGCATCATGGCCTTAGATGCTTATTCGATGGATGATCTATTCGATACAGACTTCACAATGACTAAAGCTGAACGTTTGGATTTTGGTGAAAGTTTGATGACCCATGCGATGGTATTGACTGGCGTTGATTTAGTGGACGGACAATCAACAAAATGGAAAGTCGAAAACAGCTGGGGCGAAAAAGTTGGAAAGAACGGTTTCTTCGTTATGAGTGATGCCTGGATGGACGAATATACGTACCAAATCGTTGTAAGAAAAGATTTGTTGACGAAAGAGCAACTAAATGCGTTTAATGAAGAACCAATTGTGTTATCTCCATGGGACCCAATGGGTGCTTTAGCATAGGTAAATAGTTCAATAAAGAGTATGCTATAGATAAAAAAGAGCTGGCTTAAGTCAGCTCTTTTTATCTATAAAGTCCATCTCCTGATTTTTATGGTCCCTGTGCTATAATTCTAAATAAAGGGATGAGGATTGGAAATAATCCTTTTATCATGAAACAAGTATGATGACAAAATAGAATAAAATTGGGAGCAGGGGGAAAAGTCATGGATATCCAAACTGTTTTATCTGAACTGAAACTAAATGGTAAAGTGATTCCAGTTGTTGGCGGCGATGTGAATCAAACTTATCGTATAAAAACAGAGCAGCGTGCTTATTTTTTGAAAATCCATCCGAATGTAAAAAAAGATTTTTTTGAAGCAGAAGTAGACGGGTTAAAAGAGCTAGCTGCATTCGTACGTGTACCAGATACGTACATGCTGGGTGAAACAAGTGAAGGCGCTTATTTGTTAATGGAATGGATCGAGCCGGGAAAAGGAGATCAACGAGATCTTGCTGCAGCTTTAGCTAACCTCCATCAGCAAACAGCGCCACAATTTGGTTTTCGAAAAGATAACTATCTAGGTACACTTATTCAGAAAAATTCTTTTGAAGAAGATTGGTGGATTTTTTTCTTTAAAAATCGGCTTGAAGCCCAGATTTCTTTAGCAGAAGAAACGAATCGTTGGAATGTACAGCGGCAAGAAAAGTATCTGCAATTTAAAGAACGAGTATTGAAATCGGTTGAACCCAAAAAGATCACTCCACGCCTCTTGCATGGAGACCTGTGGAGTGGTAATGTGTTCTTTGACCAGCAAGGACATCCAATTTTTGTCGATCCGGCTGTTTCTTATGGGAATCGGGAACAAGACATTGCAATGAGTCAGTTATTCGGCGGTTTCCGACCGGAATTTTTAGATGCCTATCAAACTATATTTCCATTAGAAGAGGGATGGGAAGATCGACTGCCGATTTACCAGTTATATTATCTTTTGGCACATTTGAATATGTTTGGAGAAAGTTACGGTTCCCAAGTAGATCAATTACTAGAAAGTTTTTAAGAGGAGGGCGTGTTTTTGGCAAAGAAATATACCAAAAAGCATGAAGTTTCATATTATGAGTGTGACATCAATCAAACGATGACATTTCCTTCGATGTTAGGAGTAGTTATCAAAACATCTGAAGATCAAAGCGACCAGTTGGGAAGAGGCAGTGAATTCGTCAATAGCTTTGGACTGACTTGGGTCATCACGAATTATTCTATGGAGATTAATCGTCTGCCTAGAGTCGGTGAAGTAATTTCAGTAACGACTCAAGCCATGGAGTACAATAAGTTTTTTTGTTATCGGAACTTCTGGATCCATGATGAGGATGGGGAAGAATTAGTCAAAATAGAATCTGTTTTTGTATTGATGGATTTTGTGAATCGAAAAATGAGCAGTGTTAATGAAGAGATCATTGCTCCTTTTGAGAGTGAGAAAATCAAGAAAATCAAGCGTCAGGAAAAAATTGAAAAAATCGATTCGGGCTTCATGTTGCCATATCGTGTTCGTTTTTATGATATCGATAGTAATCAGCATGTTAATAATGCGATGTATTTTAATTGGATCATTGATGTATTGGGATATGACTTTTTGACTACGCATGTTCCAGAAAAAGTAATTATTCGATTTGATAAAGAAGTAGAGTACGGGAATGAGATCGAAAGCCATTTTGAACAAGTCCCAACCGAAAATGGTATCAAAACAAAACATGAAATCCGAATGCAAGAACAGCTGTATTGTGAAGCCAATATTATATGGAAAAATAAATAAAAAAGAGGTTGTGACAGAAGTGGTCAGCTTCAAGAAATAAGAAGAAATTTACGAAAATTGTTTCTCAAATTTTTGTAAAATTTCGGCTTAGTTTTCGAAGAAGCTACTTTTGTCACAGCCTCTCTTTTTAAGTTTAGCTATCAGATATTGATGGTTAGTTTTGGATAAACGAAATCAATTCTTCGCCCGTCAAACCATAGTTTACGGCAATCAATAGTTTTAAACGTGCTTTTTGACTATTGATGCTGTTGCAGAAAATAATCCCCATTTCTTCTAGTTCTTTTCCTCCGCCTTCATAATCATAAACAGGCTCTGCGATTCCATTGAAACAACGAGAAACAAGTACTACAGGGATTTTTTGGACAAGGAGCTTTTCTAAAGCTGCTAAGGCTTGAGGAGGGAGATTTCCGGCACCTAAAGCTTCAATGACTAGACCGTCTACTTTCGTATGGGCGATTGCTTCCAATAAGTCTCCTTGCATCCCAGCATATGCTTTAACAATTGGGATAGTCCCATTTACAGCGGAAATATCCAGCCGCTTTGTTTCTAAAAGTTCTTGTAAGAATAAGATTCGATTCTTAGTTACTAAACCGATTGGTCCCAATGTAGGCGTTCGGAAAGTAGCAACATTTGTGGTGTGGGTCTTTGTCACGTAGCGTGCAGAATGGATCTCATCGTTCATGACCACTAATACACCCTTATCTACCGCTTCTTCACAGCTTGCGACGCGAATAGCACTTTCAAAATTATAGAGGCCGTCACTTCCAAGTTCGTTACTTGAACGCATTGCCCCAGTCAAAACAATTGGTAATTTGTCGCCAATCGTTGTATCAAGAAAAAAGGCAGTTTCTTCTAATGTATCCGTACCATGTGTAATCACCACTCCGAATATACCTGATTCATAAGCGGACAAGATACGTTCTTTTAATACCAACATGTGAGAAGGCATGATGTGTGGTGAGGGAAGATTGAAGATATCTTCAACTAAGAGTTCCACATGCTCAGGTATCGTGATTTCTGCATCTAATAACGGGTTTGCCACATCAGGACTAACACCGCCAGTGAGCATGTTTTCTTTCATGGCGATCGTTCCGCCGGTGTGCAGTACAAGTATTTTTTTCATTTTACAGACTTCCTTACGAATAATTTTGCATAGCCGTTAAATCTTATTGTATACTATATAAAAGAGTTTTGCTATCAGTGAAGAATAACAATAGCCAGACTTATTATAAAAAAGCTGCCCTTACTTAAACGAAGAAGACTCGACCTTGACCTCTTAATGCACGGAGTATTTGGTTGAGTTTCTTTTACAAAAAAGCAGTCAAGGGAAAACAATTACGAAGGTGGTCGAAAATGATCAGAATCGGATTAACATCGTTTAAAGAACATGACAAATTAACTGGCAAAAAGAATAACACTCTGTATGAATATGCCGGATTTCTACCCTTAGTGGAATTAGATACTGCTTATTATGGGATTCCTCGAAAGTCCTCTGTTGAGAATTGGATAAACGAAGTACCTGAATCTTTTCGCTTTGTAGTCAAAGTCTATCAAGGGATCAGCGGTCAAGGAGATTGGAAGCCTTATTATCAGACAGAAGAAGAGATGATTACGCATTTTTTAGATGTCATGTCGCCAATGGTAGAAGCTGGAAAGCTTTTTTGCTTTTTAATTCAATTCCCCTCTTCATTCAAGTGTACAAAAGAAAATGTCCAATACTTGCGCAAACTTAGAAAGTGGTTTGAGGGTTATCCTGTTGCTGTAGAATTGCGGGACTATTCTTGGTATAGCGATGAATTTCTTGAACGTACGAGAAACTTTATGTCTCGAGCCGCTTTTTCTTTAGCCATCATCGATGAGCCGCAGCTGCTGAATACAACGATTCCCTTTGATTCATTTGTAACCAATCCGAACTTTGCTCTTTTTCGATTTCATGGCAGGAATGCTCAGGGATGGCAAGCAAATGATAAAGATTGGCGCAAAAAAAGAACATTGTATCGTTATTCAGAAAAAGAACTGCAAGAACTAGCACGTGAAGTCAAAGCAGTTGATTCTAAGACAAAAGAGGTAGGTGTGATTTTTAATAACAATTCTGGCGGGGATGCGGCTGAAAATGCATTAGCACTGCAAAAAATATTAAATATCAATCCGGATGGACTTAATCCAACTCAAATGGATCTGTTTTAAAGGCTTATTTTATTCATGAAAGGGGCGAAGTCTATGATCAAAGCTATTTTTTTTGATATTGACGGAACATTGGTCACCAATCGTTCAAAAGCATTGGAATCAACAAAACAAGCAATTAATTATGCTCGGAAAAACGGCATTTTATGCGGTGTAGCAACGGGTCGCAGCCCAATAAAGATCAAAGAAATCATTGATGAATTGGAATTAGATATGTATGTCGTGTATAATGGTCAACTGGTTTTTACTGCAGATCGAACGATTATCGACCACCCTTTTGAACAAAAAGTATTGGAACATATTGTTGAATTTGCAGATGAGAACCATCGACAAATCGTTTTTGGTGCGAGAAATCGGCTAGATGGATCAACGACGATGCTATTAGGACAATCGATTTTTATCAAGCGGCTAGTCAGCTTTTTACCGCGTAAATTCCCGGTACGTCTGATGAAAAAAATCCTCCAGCTTTTTAGCCCTCACCGGCAAAAGGACCGTTATGAAACATTAGAGATATTAAAAGAACCAATTTACCAATGTATACTGCTTAGTCCGGAGTCAGAACAGAAAAAGTTAGAACATCTATTTCCCGAGTGTACCTTCCAACGTTCAAATACGTATACTGTAGATATTATCCCAAAAGGTGGTTCAAAATTGCTAGGCATCCAAGCTTTCGCAAATGCTGTCGGAATTGAGATGGAAGAAATCATGGCATTCGGCGACCATTACAATGATATCGAGATGCTGAAAGGTGTAGGAATTGGAGTGGCCATGGGAAATGCCCAGAACGAAGTAAAACATGCCGCAGATTTTGTGACCCAATCAAATGAAGAAGATGGCATATACGAAGGACTGAAACACTTTGGTCTGATTTATTAGTCAATGAAAGAAGGAAAACATTAGTATGGAATCAGAGACACCTTTTCAAAAAGTAGAAGCATTTCACAAAATTTTTGATCCAAGAAGACCAGAAATCCCCACAGCTTTTACTGCGATGGAGGCTCATACACGTGCTGCATTCAAAATAGAAGAACTTGTTGAATTTGTTGCAGCTACCTCACCAAGTAAAGTACAACTACATGAAGCTGTTACTCTGCTACACGAAGCATTAGATAAAGCAGAAGAAAAAATACTTGATAAAACAGAGTGGGTAAGTGATCCACTGATTGAACAAGTAGATGCACTGACAGATATCCTTTACTTTACTTATGGTTCTTTTTCATTATTGGGAATAGCGCCTGATCGAATATTTGATATCGTCCATCAGGCAAATATGGGAAAATTGTTTCCAGATGGAAAACCTCATTATGATCCTGTAACAAATAAAGTATTGAAACCTGAGAACTGGCAGATGGAGTACGCGCCAGAGCCTAAAATCGCGGCAGAAATCCAACGACAGATTCAAGAAGCTCTTGCTGGGAAAAGCTCTGCTGAAAAGAGTGCACGCACAAACGAAACAGAGTGATCAGTACTTCACTATTTTTGTTATCTTTATACGATGGAAAAACAAAAGATTTTCGTTTAAGTTAGTGAATGCACGAAAATAGTATGCTATAATCTAAAATAGATGTCTTTTGCACGAGAGACGTATTATTTGGATTTATGCCAAGCAGAACGCCATCTGTTGCATAAAAAGATGCATACTGAAAACGGAGGAACCATAAATGGGAAATAATGTTATCATCGGAATCGTCATTGCAATCATTATAGTCGCCATTGTCGTCTTTTTGGTTAGTTACTTGATGAAGAAAAAAAACCAAGATCGATTGGATGCCTTAGAAAAACGCAAGGAAGAATTATTTGACTTGCCAGTGATTGAAGAAGTCGATGATGTTAAAAAAATGCATCTGGTTGGGCAAAGCCAAAATACCTTTCGTGAATGGAGTCAAAAGTGGAATGACATATCTACTTCCTCATTCGCTGAATTAGAAAGTCAAATTTTTGAAGTGGAAAACCTCAATGAAAGTTTTCGGTTCTTAAAAGGAAAAAAAGCAGTTGTTGAAGCAGAAGCAACAATGGACCAAATGGAGAAACAAGTAACGGAAATCCGTGAAGGTCTGAAGGAATTGCGAGAAACGGAAGAACGCAACTCATTAGCTGTCCAGCAGGCGCTTGATGTCTATGAAGAACTGAAAGAAAAAGTCAGAGAAGACGAGCATGAATATGGACCAGCTCTTTTTGAATTGCAAAAACAGATCAAGATGATCGAAAAAGAATTTACGCAATTCGTGACTTTAAATACTTCCGGCGATCCTGTAGAGGCCCGCGAGGTTTTAGATAAAGCAGAAAAACATACGTATGAAGTGGAAGCTCTGATGAAAAAAATTCCACCACTGTATGAAGATCTCCATACGACTTTCCCTGAACAACTTGAAGAAATCAGTGATACTTATGAGAAATTAATGGAAGAACAATATGTATTCCCTGAAGAAGATCTTGCTGAAGATATCGCAAAAGTAAGTCGAAGAATTGAAAATTCATTAGCCAATCTTGAAAAAACAGAAGTTGAAACGGTCGAATTCGAAAACCGAGAAACAGCTGATTTGATTGATTCGCTATATGACATCTTAGAACGGGAAATGGAAGCTCAGAGATATGTAAAAACTAACCAATCAACGATTGCAGAGTATATCAAACATACAACGAAGAATAACCGTCAATTATTGATTGAGTTGGATCACACCGCTCAAAGCTATACATTGAATCACAATGAAATTGGTCGTGTACGAGGTTTCCAAACTGAAGTGGAAGAAATGGAACGTCAAAATGAACAGATGATTCCGCAGATCCGCCAACACGAAATCCCTTATTCAGAAGTGCGTACGTTCTATAAAACAGTCTTCAAGGTCTTAGAAGATATCGAAACGCAACAAGTAGAGATCGACGACTCATTACATGAATTGAGAAAAGGCGAAAAAGAAGCGCAAGAAAAGATCGATACATTCGAATTTAAATTGCGTAGTTTGAAACGTTTTGTAGAGAAACAACGTTTGCCTGGCTTGCCGAATGATTACCTAGAATTCTTTTTTGTTGCTACTGATCGTATTGAAGAACTAAGTGTTGTCTTGAATAAAATTCGAGTAAACATGGAGGAAGTCAATCGTTTAGTTGCTCTATGCGAAGAAGATCTAGAATTATTAGATAAGAAGACACATGATCTAGTAGATGCAGCAGCACTAACGGAGCAAATGCTCCAATATGCAAACCGTTATCGTCATACACACGAAGAAGTGCGAGAAGCGATTGATAAAAGTTACTATTTATTCAATAAAGAATATCATTATCAAGAAGCATTAGACGAAATTGGTACAGCATTAGAGAGAGTAGAACCAGGTGCTTTCAAACGCATCGAAGATTTTTATTTTAATCATCCAGACTTAGTATAAAGCAAAAAAGCAGTAATCATGCAAGAACAAGACAATCATCCGTCTTGTTCTTGTCTTTTTTTATGTCTATCCGAAGGACGAAACAAGTGAAAATTCCACCTGCTCTTGAAAGCACCTTGGACAACCGTTATAATAGAAAAGAATTTCAAAAAAGAGGGGTTTCTTATGATATATTTTGATAACAGTGCAACGACCCCAATCTTTCCGCAAAGCTTAGATGCATATGTAAAAACCAGTCAGCGGATTATTGGGAATCCATCAAGTCTTCATGATTTGGGCAATCAAGCTAATCGGTTGTTGCAGCAAGCAAGAAAGCAGATCGCTGATTTGATCCATGCAGAACCAGAAGAAATCTTTTTTACTTCAGGAGGAACAGAAGGAGATAACTGGGTATTAAAAGGAACGATGATTGAAAAAAGAGAGTATGGGAATCATATGATCATTTCAGGAATCGAACATCCGGCAGTCAGTGAGACGGCCGAACAATTAAAAGAATTAGGAATCGAAGTAAGTATCGCCCCAGTAGATAAACGCGGATTTGTACGTGTTGACGAATTGAAAAAATTAATAAGAAAAGAGACAGTTTTGGTCTCTGTTATGGCTGTGAATAATGAAGTAGGATCGATTCAGCCCATCCAAGAAATCAGTGATCTTTTGGATGATTTCCCTAAAATTCATTTCCATGTAGACGCTGTTCAGGCAATCGGAAAAGTACCATTCTCGCAATGGTTGACAGGGAGAGTGGATTTTGCAACATTTTCAGCCCATAAATTCCATGGTCCACGGGGAACGGGTTTCATTTATTGGAAAAAGGGTCGTCGTTTAGCACCATTACTGACAGGTGGAGGACAGGAAAGAAATCAACGAAGTGGGACAGAAAATGTTCCAGGTATTGTGGCTATGGCTAAAGCTTTACGTTTATCATTAGAGATAAAGAAACAAAAACCTGAGCAGACACAACGCTTAAAAGAAGCTTTGATCAATGCGTTGAAGTCGTATGATAAAGTGACGATCTTTTCAGAAGGAACCGACTATGCGCCGCATATTTTATGTTTTGCTCTAAAAGGAATTCGTGGTGAAGTTCTCGTCCATGCTTTAGAGGAAAAGCAAATATTTGTTTCTACTACTAGTGCCTGCTCCTCACGTAAACATATGGCAAGCAGTACATTGCACGCGATGCATGTACCAAATGATTTGGCTACATCTGCTATTCGAATCAGCCTAGATGAAAATAACTCATTAGCAGAAGTGGAACAATTTATGATTATTTTCAAGCAGCTTTATAAGAAATTTTCTGCAATCAATTAAAAGAGGAGTGTTCTTGTGAAATACAGTGAAATTATGGTCCGTTATGGAGAGCTTTCGACAAAAGGAAAGAATCGAAAAAGCTTTATCATGCAACTAGCACAAAATGTCAGACAAGCTTTGAAAGAATTTCCAGAAATCAAAATCCATGCTGATCGCGACCGGATGCATCTTTTGTTGAATGGTGCAGACAGTCAGCTAGTTATTCCAAAACTAGCAAAAATATTTGGGATCCAAAATTTTTCTCCGAGTATTCGGGTAGAAAAAGATGTCGAAGTTTTGAAACAAGCTGTTCAAGACATCATGAAAGAAATTTATACAGGGAAAGAAACATTTAAAATTATCGCTAAAAGAAGCGATCACCAATTTGAATTGACAAGTAATGAATTGAATCAAACATTAGGCAATGCTGTTTTTGATATTTTCCCTCATATCCAAGTTCAAATGCGTCAGCCCGATATTCCATTACGTGTAGAGATTCGTCGTGACGGCGCTTATCTGTCGTATGAAACGATCAAAGGAGCTGGCGGGTTGCCTGTAGGAACAAGTGGAAAGGGAATGCTCATGCTTTCTGGTGGGATTGATTCTCCTGTAGCAGGATATTTTGCAATGAAGCGGGGAGTGGAAATCGAAGCTGTTCATTTTGCTAGTCCACCGTATACAAGTGAACAAGCACTGCAAAAAGCAAAAGACTTAACAGCGAAACTAGCGCCATATGTAGGAACAATCCATTTTATTGAAGTGCCATTTACCGAGATTCAAGAAGAAATCAAAAAATCAGTGCCACAAGGATATTGGATGACGATCACTCGTCGAATGATGTTGCGGTTGACCGATGAAATTCGCCGTATTCGTCATGGTCTAGTTATTTTGAATGGCGAATCATTAGGTCAAGTGGCTTCACAAACCTTGCAAAGTATGGTGGCTATCAATGAAGTAACGAATACGCCAATCATTCGGCCTGTAGCGACAATGGATAAACTTGAAATCATTGAAGTAGCAGAACAGATCGATACATTTAATCTTTCTATCCAGCCTTTTGAAGACTGCTGTACGATTTTTGCTCCTCCACAGCCAAAAACACGCCCTCAACTGGAAAAGGTCCATCAATATGAAGAGCGTTTAGCAATAGATGAAATGATCCAACGAGCATTAGCTGGCTTGAAGATGGAAGAGATACAAGCAGAATCTTCTAATGAAAAAACTGAAGAATTTTCAGAATTGCTATAAGAGGTTGTGAAATCAGTGTTTTGAACTAATGTCGAAGATTAGCTGATAAATGATAAAAAAGAGAAATTTCCATGAAATAGCGACCCAAATAGTTAATTTTTGGGTCGTTTTATTTGTCTCACACCCTTTTCCTTCCTACCTGTAACCTTGCTCCCGAGTTAGAAACATGTTACACTAAATATGTGAAATTATTAACAAGGAGCGTCGTTATGCGAGAAAAAACAGATACACTGCCAAAAGCAACTGCGAAAAGGTTACCTTTATATTTACGCTACTTAAAGATGCTGGATGACTCAGGCATAAGTAGAATCAAATCAAATGAGTTCAGCGAAATCACCCAAATTCCTTCTGCAACGATCCGCAGAGACTTCTCGCAATTAGGCGAGCTAGGCAGAAGCGGATATGGCTATGATGTCCCTTTCCTTATCGATGTATTCAATAATATCCTTAATACTAAAGAAGAAAAACGAATCGCATTAGTCGGATACGGAAATCTTGGCAAAGCATTGAAACATAACAATTTTAGAAGAAATGAAAATCTAAATATCGTGTGCGTCTTTGATAATGATCCAGCACTGATCAATCGAGTCATTGATGGAGAATTGATCTATCCGATTGATCGTTTCGCGGAGATAGCCAAAGCAAAAAATGTGACAGTAGCAATCTCTACGGTACCAAGTAAATATTCACAATCTGCTATTGATGAAATTGTCAAAGGGAATGTAACCGCTATACTTAATTTTGCACCTGACCGAGTAACTGTCCCAGCTTATGTCAATGTTCAATACATTGATTTGACAACCGAGTTACAGACGCTTATTTACTTTGATGAGAATTACTCAGAAGTTTTTTCTTAGGAAAATTTGAGTAGGCTTATTGTTCTTGCGAGGATCCGTCGTAATTCTTTCAAAAATTTTTTAATACTAAATGAAGTGGTTTTTTCACGACCACTTGTTGACTAAAAAAAAAAACCATTGTAGAATGAAGCATAACGCTGAACAAGAGGAGTAACTGGCACATTCATTCTTAGAGAGAGAACTATCTGCTGAAAGGTTCTCAATGACAACCAGTGAAGGTAGCTTGGGAGTTTCTGTCTTGAATGGAGTAGAGATAGACGAGTCGTGATCGTTAACTCACTTGAGAGGCAATAATGATTGATTATTGCAATTTAGGTGGTACCGCGTAAATCATACGTCCTAAAATACGAAAGTATTTTAGGACGTTTTTTAGTTTAAAGGAGGAAAACAGCATGACGGAAGAAAATAACCTATCAACAAAATATAACCCGCAAGAAGTTGAAGCTGGACGTTATCAGCATTGGTTAGAACAAGATTTGTTTAAACCGAGCGGAGATAAAAAAGCAAAACCTTATTCAATCGTGATCCCACCCCCAAATGTTACCGGAAAACTTCATTTAGGGCATGCTTGGGATACGACCTTGCAAGATATGCTGATTCGTCAAAAGAGAATGCAAGGATATGATACTTTATGGTTGCCTGGTATGGACCATGCAGGAATCGCGACACAAGCAAAGGTAGAAGCAAAGCTCAGAGAGCAAGGAATTTCTCGCTATGATCTAGGTCGTGAAAAGTTCATCGATCAAGTGTGGGAATGGAAAGAAGAGTATGCAAACCATATCCGTGAACAGTGGGCTAAAATGGGCTTATCTTTAGATTACAGCAGAGAACGTTTTACATTAGATGACGGATTATCTGAAGCAGTACGTAAAGTTTTTGTTACCTTATATGAAAAAGGGTTGATCTATCGCGGTGAATACATCATCAATTGGGACCCTCAAGCACGAACAGCTCTATCTGATATCGAAGTTATTCATAAAGACATCGAAGGCGCCTTTTACCATATGAGCTATGAACTGGCAGATGGATCAGGCGTAGTAGAAATTGCGACGACCCGGCCAGAAACGATGTTGGGAGATACGGCGATTGCTGTTCACCCAGAAGACGAGCGTTATCAAGCGCTGATCGGCAAAAAAGTGATTCTACCTTTAGTCAATAAAGAAATCCCAATCATTGCAGATGAATATGTAGATATGGAGTTTGGGACAGGCGTAGTAAAAATCACTCCAGCACATGATCCAAACGACTTTGAGGTAGGTAATCGTCATGATCTCCCACGAGTCAATGTGATGGATGATGATGGCACGATGAATGAACTAGCAGGAAAATATGCTGGAATGGATCGTTTCGCTGCCCGTAAAGCAATCGTGCAAGATCTAAAAGAAATCGGCCGATTGATCAAAATCGATACGATGGTCCATAGTGTGGGACATTCCGAGCGGACAGGTGTCGTTGTCGAACCTCGATTGTCTACTCAATGGTTTGTAAAAATGGCGCCGTTAGCAAAAAAAGCCATTGATAACCAAGAAACAGATCAAGCAGTGGAATTCTTCCCTCCAAGATTCAATCAAACATTTTTACGTTGGATGGAAAATGTCCATGACTGGGTAATTTCACGACAATTATGGTGGGGACATCAAATCCCTGCATGGTATCACAAAGAAACAGGCGAAATGTATGTAGGGATGGAAGCACCAGCTGATAGTGAAAACTGGGTCCAAGATCCGGATGTTTTAGACACTTGGTTTAGTTCAGCATTGTGGCCTTTTTCAACGATGGGCTGGCCAGACACGGAAAGCGAAGATTATAAGCGGTACTTCCCTACTAGCACCTTAGTAACTGGTTATGACATCATTTTCTTCTGGGTAAGCCGAATGATCTTCCAAAGTTTGGAATTTACTGGCGAACGACCATTTGAGAATGTCTTGATTCATGGATTGATTCGTGACGAACAAGGGCGGAAGATGAGTAAATCATTAGGTAATGGAATCGATCCGATGGAAGTAATCGAAAAGTATGGAGCAGATGCTCTTCGTTGGTTCTTATCGAATGGTTCTGCCCCAGGGCAAGATGTTCGCTTCAGCTATGAAAAAATGGATGCTTCATGGAACTTTATCAATAAAATCTGGAATGCTTCACGTTTCGTTATCATGAATATCGAAGGAATGACCGTAGAAGAGATCGATTTATCTGGAGAAAAATCAGTGGCTGACCGATGGATCCTTACTCGTTTGAATGAAACGATCGCACGTGTAACTGAATTATTTGATCGTTTTGAATTTGGTGAAGCCGGTAGACAACTGTATAACTTTATCTGGGATGATTTTTGTGACTGGTATATCGAAATGAGCAAAGAAGTACTTTATGGAGATGATGCTGTTTCAAAACAAACAACACGTAGTATCCTAGTCCATACCTTGGATCAGATTTTGCGTTTGTTGCATCCAATCATGCCATTCGTCACAGAAGAAATATGGGAACATATTCCTCATCAAGGAAATTCTCTAGTAGTAGCAGAATATCCTGTGGTACGTCCAGAGTTTGACGATGAAACTGCTTCTAAAGGAATGGAAGTATTGAAGGAATTGATTCGAGCAGTTCGAAACATTCGTTCAGAAGTGAATACACCATTGTCTAAACCAATTACGTTATTAATCAAAACAAACGATGCTAAAATCGATCAATTTTTAGTTGAAAATACAAGCTACATCGAACGCTTCTGTAATCCAGAAGAGTTGACGATATCAAGTGAGATCACTGCACCAGATCTAGCGATGTCAGCTGTTCTGACAGGTGCAGAAATCTTCTTGCCGTTAGCAGGATTGATCAATATCGAAGAGGAAATCAAACGATTAGAAAAAGAACTGGAAAAATGGACAAGCGAAGTGAAACGTGTCCAAGGAAAACTTTCTAATGAACGGTTTGTTTCTAATGCGCCGGAAGAAGTAGTAGAGGCAGAACGTGCAAAAGAAAAAGATTATTTAGAGAAGCAAACGGCTGTCAAAGAACGAATCGAAAGTTTGCGTACTATTCAATAAAAGCGGGGAACACCACTTATTCCGAATAAGGGGATGTGACATGATTATTGTCGCATCCTCTTTTTTAGTCTACTCTGATTACTTAGAAAAAAGAGCGATTTATCATGTATCTGGAGCAGATTTTTCTCTCTATCGTCCTTTTATTTTTCTTATGTCTTCTATTTGTTATAATAAAAGAGAAATGGGGGAATTGTTGATGACGATTGAAGAAGCAATAGAATGGATCCATAGTCGATTACCATTTGGTTCACGTCCTGGTCTTGACCGAGTCGAAGCTTTATTAGAAGTGGTAGGTCATCCGGAGAGGAAAGTAAAAACGATCCATATCGCTGGAACAAACGGAAAAGGGTCTACTGTAGCCTATTTGAGAAGCCTATTAGAAGAAGCTGGTCTGATAGTTGGAACGTTTACTTCACCTTATATCGAAACGTTCAATGAACGGATTGCAATCAATGGAAAAAGTATCCCAGACAATGACTTGATCCAGCTTGTAAAAAAATATCAGCCGCTGATCAAACAACTTGATCAATTTGAAGCAGTAGCTGGTATCACTGAATTTGAGACATTAACAGCAATGGCATTTGATTATTTTTTGATGAAGAAAGTTGACGTAGCGATTATTGAAGTTGGTTTAGGTGGCTTATTGGATTCTACCAATGTAGCTGTACCGATGCTAACTGGAATAACAACGATTGGGCTTGATCATACCGAGATACTTGGAGATACGATTGAAGAAATCGCTGCGCAAAAAGCAGGAATCATCAAACAAGGCGTTCCTGTTGTCACAGGAAACATCGGCCCAGAAGCTTTTAATGTCATCAAACAAACAGCTAAAGAAAAAAATGCGACGCTTTATGTATACGGGGAAAATTATAAAATAAACTATCTGCATCCTGATGAGACTTGGGGAGAAGTATTTGAATTCTTTAATGAAGCAGGGAAAATCCCTCAACTAACCACGCCGCTTTTAGGGCAACATCAAGCTGAAAATGCAGGAGTAGCCATCGAATTGTATTTTGTTTACTGTCAATTGGAAAAGCTGCCTTTTCGAGAAAAAGATGTTTTGAAGGGGTTGAAGAAATCTCGATGGCCAGGAAGAATGGAGCGTTTGAGTAACGAGCCATTAGTTGTTTTAGATGGTGCTCATAATACGCATGCAATGAACCGGCTTGTTGAGAATTTGAAAAAAGAATTCAAAGGATATCAAATCAACATTTTGTTTTCCGCCTTACGAACTAAAAATGTTAGAGAAATGCTAGAACGACTGCAGCAAGTACCAAATGTCCATATTTATTTGACGACCTTTGAACATCCAAAAGCCATCGAATTAAGTGAAGTATCAGATTTAGCAAGTGAGAGAGTATCAATCGTTTCATTGTGGCAATTCGGATTAGCAGATATATTGGAAAAGATGACAAATGAAGATGTATTAGTTGTGACCGGTTCGCTTTATTTCATTTCAGAAGTTCGTCATTTATTAATACAATTAGGAGGAGACCATGAAGTATAATGCAGTGATTTTTGATATGGATGGTTTATTGTTTGACACAGAGTTAGTATATTACGAGGCTTCACAAGTAGTAGCAGATAGGATGGGTTTTCCTTATGATAAAGACCTGTATTTAAAATTCTTAGGTGTTTCCGATGAAGAAGTGTGGGCGAATTATCATATGATTTTTGCGGAATTCGGCAAAACAAGCGTACAAAGATTCATAGATGATTCATACCAGGAAACGCTTGATCGCTTTTCACAAGGAGCTGTACAAATGAAGCCAGGTGTGTTGGAACTCCTCACTTTTTTAGAAGAACATCAGATTCCCAAAGTTGTCGCTTCCAGTAACCAACGAGCTGTCATTGAACTTTTATTGAAGAAGAACAATCTGTTTGAACGATTTGAGACGATTGTTTCCGCAGAGAATGTTCAACGAGCAAAACCAGATCCGGAAATTTTTTTATTAGCCAATCAGAAATTAGGTACAGCTAAGAAAGAAACATTGATTTTAGAAGATTCACAAAATGGTATTTTAGCAGCTTCTGCGGCTGAGATCCCTGTAGTCATGGTGCCAGATTTGCTTCCGCCTTCCCAAGAATTGATCAAAAAAACGGCTGGGGTCGTTTCTTCTTTGCATGAAATCCCTGCATTGATAAAATAAAAATCCATCTCTTTTCGTATCTTATTTTAGAAAAGATAGAAAGGAGATGTTTTTTTGGAAAAACGATTGATCAAAGAAGTACCAACTAGCTCTTTACCAAGGGAACGTATGGAAATTTATGGAGCTGAAGCTTTATCGGATCAGGAGCTTTTAGCAATTTTACTGCGTACTGGTCAGCACCCTCATAGTGTGATGTCGATTGCTGGCAATCTGTTAAAAACGTTTGGTGGATTGGCTTCTTTACGACAGGCGACTTTGCATGAGTTAGAAGAGATTCGAGGGATAGGACGTGTGAAAGCAATCGAAATCAAAGCCTTGATTGAGTTAGGCCGCCGCATTCAGACGGACCAAGAAAGAGCAGCTCCGGCCATTCATACTAGCTATGAACTGGCACAACAATTGATTCTGGAAATGAAAGATCACAAATAGGAACATTTGATTTGTATTTATTTGGACACGAAGAATCAAGTGATCTTAAAAAAGACAGTGTTCATCGGTTCGCTGAATCAGTCAGTCGCTCATCCTAGAGAAATATTTCATTATGCTGTACGTTATTGCGCGGCAAGAATCGTTTTAGCACATAATCATCCTTCTGGTAATGTTATTCCATCACAACAGGATATGAATTTTACTAAAAGGATACAAAAGTGCGGAGAAATGATGGGCATCACTGTACTGGATCATTTGATCATCGGACGTAAACGATATTTTAGTTTGAGAGAAGAAGGATTAATGGAAGAGAAGTAAGTTGCTTTCTTGCAAAAAAAATGAAGCAAGTGTACAATTATATTGTAATTTTGTTTGGGAATAGAAGTTGAAACATCTGTTGCACCTCTATCGTACACGAGCAATGTTACAATTTAAATAAGTGCTTTTGGCACGAGGAGGATATTATTATGGAAAACGGAACAGTAAAATGGTTCAACGCTGAAAAAGGATTTGGATTTATCTCACGTGAAGATGGAAGCGACGTATTCGTTCACTTCTCTGCTATCCAAGGTGACGGATTCAAAACATTAGAAGAAGGTCAAGCAGTGACTTTCGACGTTGAAGAATCAGACCGTGGCCCACAAGCTGCAAACGTTGTAAAAGCTTAATTTTATCTGTAAATCAAATTGATGGTAGGCATCAATTTTTACGAGAGAACAAAGCGAGTAACAAAAATACCTGCCACAAGAGGAAATTTCTCTTGTGGCAGGTATTTTTTGTATGAAAAAGTAAATAAATTTTAAGAGGTTGTGAAAAAGCTGCCCAGTATCAATCAATAAGAACAGCCAAATAAAAACAACTTGTCCTGTTTTCCGTTTGGTTTCTCTTATACTCAGGTCAGGGCACTAATTTCACAATCTCTTACTTATTCTTCATCTGGTGTCATGACCATCGGTAAAATCATTGGATGTCTTTCTGTACGTTCGAATAAGAATGGCTGAAGCGCGCCAGTCATCGCTTCTTTCAATTTATATTCTGAACAGTCAGGTCCATTTAAACATTCTCTTAAAGCATGGAATAAGATTCGCTGAGCTTCATTGATCATTTCTCCTGATTCTCGCATGTAAACAAATCCACGAGAGAGAATATCTGGACCAGCCAAGATTTCTTTTTTCTTGATATCTACTGTTGCAACAGCTAATACAAGACCTTCTTCTGAAAGCAGGTGACGGTCACGTAAAACGACATTACCGATATCGCCGATCCCGCTACCATCGATATATACATCTCCAGCCACAAAATGCCCAGCAGGACGTGCAGAATCGCTAGTTAACGCTAAAACATCGCCATTTTCCATGATGAAGCAGTTTTCTGCAGGAACACCTACATCTTGTGCTAGAGAAGCATGGACTTTCAGCATGCGGAATTCTCCATGGACAGGGATAAAATATTTTGGTTTCATCAAGCGAAGCATCAATTTTTGTTCTTCTTGTCCACCGTGACCGGAAGTATGGATGTTATTGATTTTTCCATGGATTACTTCTGCGCCAGCTTCAGACAGCAAGTTGATCAAATGATTGACACTTGTTGTATTACCAGGGATAGGTGAACTTGAAAAGATCACTGTATCGTCTGGCTGGATTTGGATTTGACGGTGGGTACCATTTGCAATACGGCTCAAAGCGGCCATCGCTTCCCCTTGAGAACCTGTACATAGGATCATCGTTTCGTTAGCAGGCAAGCGATTGATTTCATGTGCATCTACAAATGTGCCGTCTGGAACTTTGATATATCCTAAACGTTGGCCATTGACAATGGCATTTTCCATGCTACGTCCGAAAACAGCGATTTTACGACCAGTCGCCACAGCGGCATCTGCTGCTTGCTGCAAACGGAAGATATTAGAAGCAAAGCTGGCAAAAATAATACGACCTTCGATTTTTGAAAAGATCTTCAAGATAGAATGACCAATCGTTTTTTCTGATTTAGTAAATGTTGGAATCTCAGCATTTGTACTATCAGATAAAAGGCACAAGACACCTTCTTCCCCGATACGAGCCATTTTATGCAAGTTTGCTGGTTCGCCAACGGGAGTGAAATCAAACTTGAAGTCTCCAGTCGCTACGATATTACCAGAAGGTGTTTTCACCACGATTCCTAATGCGTCTGGGATACTATGAGTCGTTCTGAAAAAGCTGACAGAAGTTTTTCTAAAACGAATGATCGTATCTTCATTGATTTCATGAAGCTCTGCCTCTCGAAGTAAGCCATGCTCATCTAATTTGTTCGTGATCAACGCTAATGCGAGAGGACCAGCATAGATAGGAATATTTGCTTGTTTTAGCAAGTAGGGTATTCCGCCGATGTGGTCTTCATGTCCGTGAGTAATCACTAGGGCTTTTACTTTGTGCAAGTTTTGTATGATGTAGCTGTAGTCGGGAATGACATAGTCAATTCCAAGTAGATCGTCTTCCGGGAACTTGATCCCGGCATCAATCAAAATGATTTCATCTTGGAATTGTACCCCATACGTATTTTTCCCGATTTCACCTAATCCACCAATAGCAAAGACGCCTGTCTCATTATTTTTGATGGAAAGTTTCATATTAAAACTCCACTAATGAGAAATCAGCATTTTCTTTTTCGTATTCTAGATGACTTCCTTCTAGAAGTTGAACGAATTCAATATTGTATGGGGTATTTTCTTCCACACGTTGGCGAGCGTCTACATCGCTTTTTGCCTCAATGTAAAGAGATTTTGTTTCTTCCCGTTTAGGGTTACGTACTTTTGTTTCTTGATAATAAACTTTATAGATCATTGTTTTGTCTCCTTTATCTGCGTAAAGCAGTGATTTAGCTAGTTGATTTTTTTAGACAACACAAAACGAGGGGACAAGCCACCTAGTTTTTCATATGCTTTGACTAGAATACTGGATTCGAGTCAAAGAGACAAGCCTCGTTTTTGCTCATCTGTTCGGATATTTTTTCAACCGTACCTTCTGTATAAAAAATATACAACAATTAATTGTTATTCTAGCATAAAACAGCAAATAAGTATAGAAATCAACTAGATTGAAAGAAAAAATCAACGTTTATCATTTTACTATAATCATAATGACTTTTTTATGAGAGAAGTGTTCTATTAATAGGTTCGTTGTGCTATCATTTTTAGTAATGAAAATGTAACAAAAGATTAAAAGGAGATGAGAAAGTGAAACTAATGTGGCATTATACCATGCGTTATAAGAAATTCTTGTTTTTCAATTTCATATGCGTATTCGGTTTTATTTTGATTGAATTAGGACTTCCTACGATTTTAGCACGTATGATTGATGTAGGAATCCGCAATGATGATTTTGATTATGTGAAACAGCAAGGGATATTTATGATCGTTATTACCGTAATCGGTATTATTTTGAATATCTTGTTAGGTTATTTTGGTTCGAGGATCACGACCAATATCGTAGCAGATATTCGAGATGACTTGTTCGAAAAGATCCAAAGCTATTCGCATCAGGAGTACGAAAATTTAGGCGTATCTTCCTTGATCACTCGTACAACAAATGATGCTTATCAGATCATGTTGTTCCTGCAAAATATTTTACGTATTGGTTTCATGGCGCCGATGATGTTCGTTGTCAGTTTGTACATGGTCATGCGTACAAGTGTGACACTCAGTTTGTATGTAGTAGGCGCATTGCCTTTGCTATTATTGGCGGTCGTAGCGATTGCTAAGGTGTCTGAGCCGTTATCTAAAAAACAACAAAAAAACTTAGATAAAATCAATAGTATCTTGCGGGAAAACCTTTCAGGATTGCGTGTGATTCGTGCCTTCGTCAATGAAAAGTTTGAAGAAAAACGCTTTGCTGTAGTCAATGAGAATTATGCTGCTAGTTCGAAAAGCTTGTTCCGTTTGATGGCTGTTGCACAACCAGGCTTTTATTTCTTGTTTAATATCGTGATGGTATTAATCATTTGGAGCGGGGCAGTGCAAATCGATGCTGGCGAACTTCGAGTAGGAGATTTGATTGCATTTATCGAGTATATATTCCATGCCTTATTCTCATTCATGTTATTTGCCAGTGTGTTCATGATGTATCCAAGAGCAGCCGTTTCAGCTGGACGTATCCAAGAGGCACTAGATGCCAAACCTTCGATTGTAGAAGATCCAAATGGTATATCGGATACGAAGACTAAAGGGTATATCGAATTTCAAAATGTAACATTTGCTTATCCAGGCCATTCGCAAGAACCAGTGATTCGAAATGTCAGTTTTACAGCCTCTCCAGGAGAAACCGTTGCTTTTATTGGAAGTACCGGTAGCGGAAAATCTACGTTGATTCAATTGATTCCTCGCTTTTATGATGTGAGTGAAGGAAAGATCTTGATTGACGGAGTGGACGTGAGAGATTATCGGTTAAGCAAGTTGCGAGATAAGATTGGGTTTATTCCGCAAAAAGCGCTGCTATTTACTGGAACGATTGCAGATAATTTGAGATACGGGAAAGAAGATGCCACACAAGAAGAAATGGAACGTGCAGCTGAGATTGCTCAAGCTTCAGAATTCATTTCTCGAAAACCAGATGGATTTGACGAACATTTATCAGAAGGTGGTTCCAATTTTTCAGGCGGACAAAAACAACGATTGGCAATAGCCAGAGCCATCATACGCCGTCCGGAAATCTATATTTTTGATGACAGCTTTTCTGCATTAGATTATCAAACGGATGCGAAGTTACGTGCTCGTCTGAAAAAAGAAACAACAGAGTCTACTGTATTGATCGTAGCACAACGTGTGGGAACGATCATGCATGCAGATAAGATCATCGTATTAAATGAAGGAGAAGTCGTCGGCATGGGGACACATCGGGAGTTGTTGGAAAAATGCCCGATTTATTATGATATTGCCGCTTCTCAATTATCAAAGGAGGAATTAGCATGAAAAAAACCTTTTCTTCCTTAAAACGTTTAGCTCGATATATCAGACCGTATCGTGGGACTTTTCTCCTAGTGATCCTATTTACAGTTCTGACAGTGGCTTTCAACGTGGCTTTGCCATATGTTACAGGACTTCCTACTACAGAAATCAGCCGTAATATTGCCAATGGCGAATCAATCAATTTTTCTTATATATTCAAATGTCTTATTTGGATCACAGTGGTCGGAATAGGGTATTGTATTTCGCAATTGCTTTCTGGTGTTTTGATGACAAATGTCGTTCAAAGTGCCATGCATGATTTGCGAAGAGACATAGAAGAAAAAATCAATCGTCTTCCGGTTTCTTATTTCGATAAAAACCAGCAAGGAAATATTTTGTCTCGTGTGACGAATGATGTAGATGCAGTCAGCGGTGCTTTACAACAAGCTTTTATTGGTATCGTAAATGCGATATTGGGAATTACGTTGGCTGCAGCAATGATGTTTTATATCCAGCCGATGATGGCGCTGATCTCTATGATCATGATTCCAACATCGATCTGGATCTCCAAACGAGTGATCAATGCTTCGCAGAAATATTTTCAAAGCATGCAGAATTCGCTTGGTGAGCTAAACGGCTACGTTCAAGAAAATATGACAGGTTTCAGTGTATTGAAAGTATACGGACGCGAAAAAGAAACATTGGAAGGATTCAAAAAAGTAAATCATAGCTTGAAATACTTTGGGTTCCGCGCAGCGTTCATTTCTGGGTTGATGATGCCATTAGTCCAACTAACTGCCTATGCTACTTATATTGGTATGGCTGTTCTAGGAAGTTTCTATGTTATTACTGGAGCAATCGTTGTTGGTCAACTTCAGGCGTTCATCCAATATATTTGGCAAATCAGCCAGCCGATGGGGAACGTGACACAATTGTCTTCTGTTTTGCAAAGTGCATCAGCGGCAACAAAACGTGTATTCGAGATTTTAGATGAGCCAGAAGAAAAAGAAAACAAAGTAGATGTTTCACTGCCAGAAACGATTTTAGGAGATGTGACATTCGATCATGTCGATTTTGCGTATGATCCGAAGAAACCATTGATCCAAGATTTGAACTTTGAAGTGAAAGCAGGTCAAACCGTGGCTGTCGTCGGTCCGACTGGTGCCGGCAAGACGACCTTGATCAATCTATTGATGCGTTTTTACGACGTAGACAAAGGAGCTATCAGGATCGACGGGATTGATACCAAATCAATGAGCCGCAGTGATGTTCGTTCCTTGTTTGGTATGGTCTTACAAGATGCATGGCTCTATCAAGGAACGATTGCCGATAATATCCGTTTTGGAAAGCTTGATGCGACAGATTATGAAGTAGTAGATGCTGCAAAAACAGCAAACGTAGACCATTTTATCCGGACAATGCCAGATGGATATGAGATGGCCATAAATTCTGAGGGAGACAATGTGTCTTTAGGACAAAAACAGTTACTGACGATTGCCCGAGCAGTGGTTTCAGATCCTAAAATTTTGATTTTGGATGAAGCGACAAGTTCAGTAGACACTCGTTTAGAAGCGTTGATTCAAAAAGCGATGGATCGCGTGATGGAGGGGCGGACAAGTTTTGTCATTGCTCACCGTTTATCGACGATACGCGATGCAGATCTGATTCTAGTGATGGACCAAGGTCAGATCATTGAAAAAGGAACACATGAGAGTTTATTGGCACAAGGCGGATTTTATGAAAAACTGTATAACAGCCAATTTGCTGAGGAAGCAGGATAAAACAGTTTGAAACTTATTTTTTGTTCTCCTTTCTTGATAATGGTAAAGTAAGGTTATCAAAAAAAGTGAGGGCACGGAGATGGAACAGTTTTTAAATGAAAAAATCACTGAAGCCAAAAGAGAAATTGATCGTTTAACGCACGTCTGTCAGACAAAACCATTTGATTCAGCTGATTTTTTTGAAAATGAGTTTCAAATCGAACGCTTGGCAGCACAAATCGAAGTGTACGAATTAGTTTTGAAGAAAGTAATAGAAGAAAATATAGAGGTACAATAAACAGGTAAAACGTCAGTTTACCAGATAGCGCAAATAGGCATCTGGACCGAGCAGGTTTTACCTGTTTTTTTCTTATAAAATAAATATATGCTATGATACATTTATTCAATAGGATTAGTTTCTACAAAAAAACGAAAGGAGAAAATAGAGATGGAACGGTTTATAGCATCAAATGCTACAGTGATTGGTGACGTGACATTGTCAGAAGATGTGACGATCTGGTATCAAGCAGTTTTACGCGGGGACAGTAATTGGATAAAAGTAGGACAAAGAACGAATATCCAAGATGGTACAATCGTCCATGTCGATCATGATGCACCTGTAGATATTGCTGAGAATGTGACGGTAGGACATCAGTGTATGCTACACGGCTGTACAATCGAAAAAGGGGCGCTGATCGGGATGGGAACCACGATATTGAATCATGCGGTTATTGGTGAGAATAGTTTGATTGGTGCTGGATCACTAGTAACAGAAGGAAAAGTTATTCCTCCTAATGTCTTGGCTTTTGGTCGTCCAGCTAAAGTGATCCGACCTTTGACAAAAGAAGAAATACAAAAAAACAAAGAAAATATCCAGCATTATGTCGAAATAGGTCGGATGCATGCGCAAGGAAAATTCAAGGAGCAAAGATAGGCAGTAGCATCCATAAAAATAAAAAAAGGATGGTCAGTTTGAGCTGGCCATCCTTTTTTATTTGGTTTAGATAAGAAGGCTTAAAAAGCTTCCTTTGAAACAGATTAATTTAATGAAGAACTGTTTTCCATGACTTCATCAATCAATCCATATGCTTTTGCTTGTTCAGCTGTCATATAGTTGTCACGGTCTGTATCTTTTTCAATCACTTCAAGCGGTTGGCCAGTGCGTTCAGCTAAAATTTTGTTTAAGCGTTCGCGTGTTTGTAAAATATGACGTGCCGCAATTTCGATTTCAGTTGCTTGACCTTGAGCGCCGCCAAGAGGTTGATGGATCATGATCTCAGCATTTGGTAAAGCAAATCGTTTCCCTTTTGTACCAGCTGTCAGCAAGAAGCTTCCCATTGAAGCAGCCATACCCATAACGATTGTTTGGACATCAGCTTTGACAAAGTTCATTGTGTCGTAGATAGCCATACCTGCTGTAACTGAACCACCAGGAGAATTGATATAAAGATAGATATCTTTTTCAGAATCTTGAGCATCTAAGAAAAGCAATTGGGCGATGATCGAATTAGCAAGATCATCAGTTACTTGGCCGCTTAACATGATGATACGGTCTTTCAATAAACGTGAGTAGATATCGTAAGCTCTTTCGCCTCGTGATGATTGTTCAATGACTGTAGGAATTAAATTCATAATAGAGTTCCTCCTTGGTTTCGTTTAGAAATAGTGTACCATAATTTAGTTTCTAATACCTAAAAAGTAGTATACATTTTTGGTCAAAAAAGGTCAAATAAAAAACTTAGGCAAATTAGTCGCATAAACCTGCTTTATGGTATGATAAGCAGAGAAGCAAAACAAGGAGGAACAACAGATTGATAGTTGGTATTACAGGTCTTATCGGCGTGTTGACGGGTGCTGTAGTTGTCTATATCGGCATGATACTGCAAATGCGTCACTTGGAAAATAAAGAACAGCGTAGACGTGAATTGGAATTGAAAGTCAAAGAAATCGAGACGCTGAACCAATTAAATAAAAAGATCAACGAGATCTTGCAAAAAAGGACGACGCTGATGGAAGAATATGTCAGCTTTGATGCATTCGATGATTGTTATATCACGATTGACGATTTTGCGTATCTCCAATCATTTTCAGCGCAGAATAGTTTTTATCTGCCAAATTATATTTTAGATGAGCTGTTTAAGAACATCTCCCATCGAAAAGTGATTTTATCTCCAGATGAAACAATGAAGATTGGTGGATATGCTTATAAAGGCGGACGCGTGATTTTAGAGAATTTTACGGATAGTTTGACTGAAATGATCAATGAAAAAAAAGCACAGTTGAAGACTATGACGCGCCAGCCGATTGGTTTCTTCTCGAAAGATGATGTTTGGAGCTGATATTTTGAAGCATTGCCGTTGCACATGAGAGCGTGGTAATGCTTTCTTTTTTTCTTAATGATACAATAGAACTGAACGGAGTGAAGAAAGATGTTACAAATCTATGCTCATCGCGGAAGCAGCGGTACCCACCCAGAAAATACGCTTCCTGCATTTGCAGAAGCTGTACGAGTAGGTGCAGATGGTATCGAACTAGATGTTCATCTAAGCAAAGACGGTTATTTGATCGTTATGCATGACGAAGAAGTGGATCGGACGACTAACGGTAAAGGGCTGATTCGAGAAAAAACATTGGAAGAACTCAAAAAATTGAATGCAGGAGGCAAATTCAGCAAAGAATTTCCAGCAGCTAAAGTCCCTGAATTGAAAGAAGTTTTAGGACTGCTTCTCCAAAAAAATTACCGAGGGATGCTAATGATTGAAATTAAAACTGATCAGTATGAATATCCCGGTATCGAAGAAAAATTAGCCGAAACATTAAAAAGCAGAGATTGGCCTTTTCAACATGCATATTGCAGCTTTCATTTGGCTTCTTTGGAAAAAATCGCGTTATTGGAACCAGAGATACAGCTGGACTTATTGATGAGTACTTCTGATAAAAAGATCCAACTAGCAGCAGAAACCCCTTATATAGAAGGAGTACATCCAAAAAATACTTGGTTGTTCGAACATCCAGTCCAGGCAGCTGATTTTCCAAAAGCAATTCGTGCATGGACGATCAACGATGAAGAAGAAATGGCCAAATGTCAAGAACTCAAAATAGATGGAATAATAACTGATTTTCCGGAGAAAGCTCTTCGGTGGAAACAATCAACGAAAAGTAGGTAAAATATGGAAAAAGTATTAGTAATCGTCGGTCCGACAGCAGTCGGTAAAACAGCGCTAAGTGTGGAACTCGCACAACTATTTGGAGGAGAGATCATCAGCGGTGATTCATTGCAAATCTATAAAAATCTGGATATCGGTACAGCAAAAATCAAAGAAGAAGAGATGAATGATGTTCCGCATCATTTGATTGATGTGATCGAACCTACTCAACATTACTCAGCCGCTGATTTTCAGCGTTCAGGTCGACAATTGATTACTGAGATTGCGAACCGAGAGCATCTACCTATCATAGCTGGCGGAACGGGTCTGTATATCCAATCTCTTCTATACGATTACCAGTTAGGGGCGACAGAAGAAGCGAATCCTGAGATTAGAAAAAAGTATGAAACGTTAGCCGAGACAATTGGTTCCCAAGCGTTATGGAATCAGTTGAAAGAAAAAGACCCGGCAGCTGCTGAGAAAATCCACTGGAACAATCAACGCAAAGTGATAAGAGCTCTGGAAGTTTTGGAGACGACAGGGCATAGTATCACGGCACCTAAAGAAGAGCCAAAGCGATTATATGATTACCTCATGATTGGGTTAGATACGAAGCGTGATGTCTTGTATGATCGAATCAATCACAGAGTCGATTTGATGCTAGCAGAAGGCTTGGTAGCAGAAGCACGTATGGTATATGAGCTTGGAGAAGTCCAAGCCAGTCAAGGGATTGGATATAAAGAATTTTTCCCTTATTTTGAAGGGAAAGAAACATTGGAAGAAGCAACAGAACAAGTCAAACTACATTCGAGAAGATACGCGAAACGTCAGTTAACGTGGTTTCGTAACCGTTTGGATGCACAGTGGTTTGATCTTATAAGTGAGCCAAATCAAAAAAGTCAGATTGAGCAAACAATCAAAAAATGGCTGGAGGCGGAATAAAATGGAAGAAAAAGTAATCATCGTAGGGGTAGAAACCGAAGCAAACCAGCGTTACTTTACAGAGTCAATGGAAGAGCTAGTTCAGCTGACGAACACCGCATCAGGAGAAGTCGTATTCACAATTACACAGAAAAGACCACAAGTAGATCGGCAAACGATTATCGGGAAAGGGAAATTACAAGAATTAGTTCAACAAGCAGATGCGCATGAAGCGGATTTGATCATCTTTAATCATGAACTGACTCCGAGACAGAGTCAACTGATTACGGATGCTGTTGGTCTTCCGGTGATTGATCGAGTACAGCTGATTCTAGATATTTTTGCGATGCGTGCTCGTTCGAAAGAAGGAAAGCTGCAAGTTGAACTTGCCCAGTTAGAATATCTTCTGCCTCGTTTAGTAGGGCAAGGGAAAACATTGTCTCGTCTTGGTGGTGGGATTGGAACAAGAGGACCAGGTGAAACAAAGTTAGAAACAGACCGCCGACATATACGGAATAAAATTTTTGCTGTTAAGAAAGAATTGAAAGAAGTAGAAGCCCATCGAGAGCGCAACCGTCAAAAAAGAAAAAACAGTGAGATTTTTCAGATTGGTCTTATAGGCTACACGAATGCTGGAAAATCAACCATCTTGAATTTATTGACACAAGCGGATACTTATTCAAAAGATCAGTTGTTTGCAACGTTAGATCCATTGACTAAAAGATGGCGTTTTGCTGAAGGATTTGAGATTACAGTAACAGATACCGTCGGGTTCATCCAAGATCTGCCTACGCAACTGATTGATGCTTTCCATTCTACACTAGAAGAAAGTCAGAATATGGATCTTTTGTTGCATGTAGTCGATGCCAGTTCTCCAGATCGCATTTTACAGGAGCAGACTGTACTAAAATTGATGGATGAATTGAATATGAAAGAAATGCCGATACTGACTGTTTACAATAAGGCAGACCAGATTGATCCGGCGATGTTTACGCCCACCTTATTCCCTAATGTCTTGATTTCTGCTCAAACGAAAGAAGGGAAGACGGCATTGATCGAAGCAATCAAGCGTCAACTGATGGAACTGATGACACCTTATACACTGTCTGTGCCAAGCAATGAAGGACAGAAATTAAGTGAGTTAAGAAGACAAACGATGGTTTTGGACGAAGCCTACATGGAAGAATCAAACGAGTATGAAGTGAGAGGATTTGCAAAAAATGATTCAAAATGGTTAAGAAAAAGCAAATAAAATTTTGTTTTTTTACAATAAAAATCACTGGGAAAGAATAGCATAGTACAATAAAAGTAAAAGGTATCTGGTACGAAAATCAACTAGATACCTTTTTTTGCGTTCATATTTTTTTGTTATTTTATAAAAAAATAGAGATCTCATGTTAGAAAACCTAACATATGCAGTTGACAATATTTTTTTTAATTGGTACACTTTAGCCAACTTATAAAACGAAAGGGGACGTCTGATGGGAGAAAAGGAATTGCGCCGATCTATGTCCGTATTTCCAATTGGTACAGTTATGAAGCTGACTGATTTGTCTGCTCGGCAAATTCGCTACTATGAAGAACAAGATTTAGTTCATCCGGAACGAAGCGAAGGAAATCGCCGCATGTATTCGTTGAATGATATCGATATGCTGCTTGAGATCAAAGATTATCTTTCAGACGGGTTAAACATGGCTGGAATCAAACGTGTATACGAAATGGCACAGGCGAAAAAACAAGAAGCAAAAAGCAAGAAGCCGTTGACAGATCATGACGTTCGACAAATTTTTCGTGATGAGATTTTGGCGCAAGGTGGGTTAAGCAAAACAGGTCATTATCAGTCGCAAGGATTACAAAGACAATTCTTTGACTGAATAAATTAAAAAAAGGAAGAGGGATACCATGGTAAAGAAACAGATAACAGGTGAAGAGATCAAACGAATCATTGAGGAAGAAAACGTACGATTTTTACGATTGATGTTCACAGACATCTTAGGTACGATTAAAAATGTAGAAGTTCCAGTGAGCCAGATTGACAAAGTGTTAGAAAACAAAATGATGTTTGACGGTTCTTCGATTGAAGGATTTGTTCGAATTGAAGAAAGCGATATGTATTTGTATCCAGATCTCTCCACTTGGATGATCTTCCCATGGGAAAGTGCTCATGGAAAAGTTGCTCGTTTAATTTGTGATATCTATAATCCAGATGGGACACCATTTGCCGGTGATCCTCGTGGAAATTTGAAACGAGCATTGAAAGACATGCGCGACCTTGGTTTTACCTCTTTCAATTTAGGACCTGAACCAGAATTCTTCTTATTTAAATTAGACGAAGATGGTGGGATCACAACGACCTTGAATGATAAGGGTGGTTATTTTGATTTTGCACCAACAGATTTAGGTGAAAATTGCCGCCGTGACATCGTGTTGGAATTAGAAAGCTTAGGCTTTGAAGTGGAAGCTTCACATCATGAAGTAGCGCCAGGACAGCATGAAATTGACTTCAAATATGCGGATGTAGTAGATGCTTGTGATAATATCCAAACCTTTAAGCTCGTTGTCAAAACGATTGCACGCAAGCACGGACTTCACGCAACTTTCATGCCGAAACCGTTATTTGGAATCAATGGTTCTGGTATGCATTGCAATATGTCTTTGTTCAATGATGAAGGAAATGTCTTCTATGATAAAGACGGTGAATTGGAACTTAGTGAAACAGCGTATCATTTCTTAGGCGGTTTGCTGAAACATGCTCGTGCCTATACAGCCGTTTGCAATCCAACAGTCAATTCTTATAAACGTCTCGTTCCAGGTTATGAAGCGCCTGTTTATGTCGCATGGAGCGGTCGTAATCGTTCGCCATTAGTACGTGTACCAGAATCTCGCGGTTTGTCCACACGTTTGGAATTGCGTTCAGTTGATCCATCTGCAAACCCATACTTGGCAATGGCAGTATTGTTGCAAGCAGGACTAGACGGTATCCGTAATCAGATCACACCGCCAGCCGCTGTTGACCGTAACATTTATGTAATGGATGAGGAAGAAAGAGAAGCTGCACATATCCAAGACTTACCTTCAACTATCCATAATGCTATCAAGGAATTACGTAAGGATAATGTAATGATTGACGCATTAGGACAACATATCTTCTCAAATTTTGTTGAAGCAAAACGTCTCGAATGGGCGGCATTCAGACAAACTGTTTCCGAGTGGGAAAGAGAACAATATCTAGAACTTTATTAAAACAGGAATAACGTGAATTAGAGGTTGTGAAATCAGCGTTTTGAGCTAATACCGAGGGTCAGCTGATTGAACACCTTTTACCAAGAGGTTGTGAAAAAGACGTTTAGTTTCGAGTATTAAGAAAAATTTTGTGGAAATGGTTCCTCACATTTTTGCATAAATTTGGCTTAATACCGAGAAACTGGCTTTTGAACACCGTTTATCAAGAGGTCGTAAGCCTGCCGTTTAACTCTAAGTCACAAGGAATAATTTCAAAAACAGCTGCTCATGTTTGTTGAATATTGTGACTTGTGACCGAGGAGTTGGCAGGAGAACACCGTTTATTTGGAAATAAGGAGGGCACGACTTTTGTCGCACCTCCTTATTTTTTTATCTATTGTTTCACTTAAAATTTTTCAGTAAAGATTTCCTGATTTGCTTAAGTTTAACGTTAGCTATGTTTATCTCAAGCCTATTATGTGGGTTAAATTTTTTTGCACTCATAAAGGACTTAAGAAATAATTTCTCAAAGGATACCGAAAAAGAAAAATTGTAAGCGGATAGTCTTCATTTGAGTACTTGACTTTCCCTCAGTCAGCTTGTATTATACACCTTGGGCACCCTTTTAAAGGGTCAGAAGTTTACAGAAATTTCGGCTCCCTATTCTTATTGAAGAATAGGGAGCTTTGTTTATTTTCTGAGACTTTTCCTGCACATAAATTAAAAAGGAGTTTTTGAACTTATGACAAAATATATTTTTGTGACCGGCGGTGTCGTTTCATCAATCGGAAAAGGGATTGTTGCAGCTTCTTTAGGACGCTTATTGAAAAACCGCGGCTTAAAAGTAACTATCCAAAAATTTGATCCATACATCAATGTGGATCCAGGGACGATGAGCCCATATCAGCACGGAGAAGTATTCGTAACAGATGATGGTGCTGAAACAGATTTGGATCTGGGCCACTACGAACGTTTTATTGACATCAATTTGAACAAATACTCCAACGTGACGACAGGAAAAATCTATTCTGAAGTTTTGCGTAAAGAACGTAAGGGCGAATACTTGGGAGCAACAGTTCAAGTTATTCCTCATATTACAAATGAGATCAAAGAAAAAATCATGCGAGCAGCTAAAATGACTGATTCAGATGTGATCATTACAGAAGTAGGAGGAACGGTAGGGGATATAGAATCTTTGCCATTCCTTGAAGCACTTCGTCAAATGAAAGCAGATGTCGGTACAGATAATGTTATGTATATCCATACAACATTGATCCCTTACTTGAAAGCTGCTGGAGAAATGAAAACTAAACCAACGCAGCACAGTGTAAAAGAGCTACGCGGTTTAGGTATCCAACCGAATATTTTGGTGGTACGTACAGAGCAACCTGTTTCTCAAAGCGTGAAAAATAAATTGGCACAATTTTGTGATGTCGAACCAGAAGCAGTCATCGAGTCGCCAGATGTAGATACACTTTATTCCATCCCATTAGTTTTACAAGCACAAGGAATGGATCAAATCGTTTGCGACCATTTGAAACTAGATACACCAGAAGCAGACATGACAGAATGGAAAGAATTAGAAGAACGTGTCTTGAACTTGAAGAAAAAAGTACGAATCGCACTTGTCGGTAAATATGTCGAATTACCAGATGCATATATCTCAGTAGTTGAAGCATTGAAACATTCTGGTTTCGCCTATAATTCAGATATCGAGATCGATTGGATCAAAGCACAAGAATTAACGAGAGAAAATGTAGAAGAACGTTTGAAAGATGCAGATGGAATCTTAGTTCCTGGCGGTTTCGGCGATCGCGGAGTAGAAGGGAAAATCGAAGCGATTCGTTATGCTCGCGAAAATGACGTTCCGTTTTTAGGGATTTGTCTTGGTATGCAGATGGCTTGTGTCGAATTTGCACGTAACGTCGTGGGGTTGGAAGACGCGGCATCAGCTGAAACAAATCCAGATACAGCAAACAACATTATTGATTTAATGGCTGACCAGGAAAACATCGAGAATTTGGGTGGAACTTTACGCCTTGGATTATACCCATGTAAAATCAAAAAAGGAACGAAGACGGCTGAAGCATATGATGGAGCCGATGTTGTGCAAGAACGTCACCGTCACCGTTATGAGTTCAACAACAAATATCGTCAAATGTTTGAAGAACAAGGGTTAGTCTTTTCAGGTGTCTCACCAGATAACCGTTTAGTAGAAATCGTAGAACTGCCAGAGAAGAAATTCTTTGTGGGATGCCAATTCCACCCAGAATTGATTTCTCGTCCAAATCGTCCACAAAAATTAATCAAAGCATTTGTCGGAGCATCATTAGCAGACCATGAAACAAAATAATTTTTTAGCTTGATAGAAAGAGAAAAGCAGCAAGAGAAGGGGATAAGCAATTTTCTTGTTACTTTTCTTTTTTTCTGATTTGTTATTATTTATAGAAAAAAAGATAGGAAGTAAAAGACTTTTTTTGAGTAAAGAGCGATTAAGCATTTTATTTTTTGCAAAAAACTTCTTGAAAATTTTCATTTTCATTGATTTTAGTAGAAAACTACCGAAATGTTTGGTAAAATAGGGTCGTTGGTTAAGAATTGTCTTAACAAATTTAGTTTTACAAAACTTAGGAGGAATTTTATTATGCCAGTAGTATCAGGAGCTGAATTTTTAAAAGCTGCTCGTAAAGGCGGTTACGCTGTCGGCGGGTTCAACACAAACAACTTGGAATGGACTCAAGCAATTCTTGAAGCGGCTGAAGCAAAACAAGCACCAGTACTTATCCAAACATCAATGGGTGCAGCTAAATACATGGGTGGTTACAAAATCTGTAAAGATTTGATCACTGATTTAGTTGAAGCAATGAACATCACTGTTCCAGTTGCTATCCACTTAGACCATGGTGACTACGAAGCTGCTTTGGAATGTATCGAACTAGGCTATACTTCAGTAATGTTCGATGGTTCACATCTACCATTCGAAGAAAACTTGAAATTAGCTAAAGACGTTGTTGAAAAAGCACACGCAAAAGGTATCTCAGTTGAATGTGAAGTTGGTTCAATCGGCGGAGAAGAAGACGGAATCATCGGTAACGGCGAATTAGCTGACATCGAAGAATGCAAACAAATGGTTGCTACAGGTATCGACTACTTAGCTTGCGGTATCGGTAACATCCACGGTCAATATCCAGAAAACTGGAATGGATTAGCATTTGACCACTTACAAGCAATTGCAGATGCTGTAGGTCCAGACATGCCTTTAGTATTACATGGCGGATCAGGTATTCCTCAAGATCAAATCGAAAAAGCTATCTCAATGGGTATCTCAAAAGTAAATGTTAACACTGAATTCCAATTATCATTTGCTGCAGCTACTCGTAAATATATCGAAGCTGGTAAAGATAAAGAAGGTAAAGGATTCGACCCTCGTAAATTATTAGCTCCAGGTAAAGCAGCAATCGTTGAAGATGCAAAATCTCATATCGACTGGTTTGGTTCAGCTAACAAAGCGTAAGCATCCACATAACAGATACGATATATAGGAATGGAGAACGACTTTTGAAGTCGTTCTCCATTCTTTTTTACTTAAAACGGCAGACCATGCTCGTTTCTTTTTTTTATCTATGATAAAATACAAGCATATCCATGAAAAAAGATTAATAAACAAGGTGGAAACAGATGAAAAAAATCGTAATCAAAGGAAACCGACCTTTAGCTGGCGAAGTAACGATCAGCGGTGCAAAAAATAGTGCAGTCGCATTGATTCCAGCTGCAATCTTAGCTGATTCCCCAGTGATCTTGGAAGGTGTGCCGGACATACAAGATGTTCATTCATTAATTGAAATTTTAGAGATCATGGGCGCAACGGTCCATTTTTCCAACAACATACTAGAAATTGACCCTCGAGAAATCGTATCGGTTCCGATGCCGCACGGAAAAATCAATAGTTTGCGTGCGTCTTATTATTTTATGGGAACACTGCTTGGTAAATTTGGGGAAGCGGTAGTAGGCCTGCCAGGAGGCTGTTATTTAGGTCCTAGACCGATTGATCTACACGTCAAAGGATTTGAAGCTCTAGGTGCTGAAGTGACAAATGAACATGGTGCCATGTATTTACGGACAGAAAATGAAGGGTTGCATGGCAATCGTATTTTTATGGACGTGGTTTCAGTCGGAGCTACAATCAATGTGATGTTAGCTGCTGTAAAAGCAAAGGGACAGACAGTAATTGAAAACGCTGCACGAGAACCGGAAATCATCGATGTGGCAACTTTACTGAATAATATGGGGGCAAAAGTTCGAGGAGCGGGTACAGATGTGATCCGTATCGAAGGAGTCGAAGCATTACATGGCTGTCGTCATTTCATGATTCCTGACCGTATCGAAGCAGGAACCTATCTGGCATTAGCAGCTGCAGCAGGAAATGGTATCAAAGTGAAAAATGTGATTTTTGAACATTTGGAAAGCTTTATAGCAAAATTGCAGGAAATTGGCGTCCATATGAAAATCAGCGAAGATGAAATCGAAGTTTACCCCTCAAAAGAATTAAAAGCCGCAAATATCATGACCTATCCTTATCCAGGATTTGCCACAGATCTGCAGCAACCACTCACTGCGTTGCTATTGATGACCGTAGGCACTTCAGAAATCATCGATACGATCTATGCGAAACGGGTGAATCACGTGCCTGAATTAGCTCGAATGGGCGCTGATATTACCGTGGAAGGAAATATGATCATCGTGAATGGTCCCAATAAACTTCACGGGACAGAAGTCGTGGCTTCCGATCTTCGAGCAGGTGCTTGTTTAGTGATTGCCGGACTATTAGCAGAAGGAACAACGACGATTTATAACGTAGATTATATCTTACGCGGTTATGATCATATTATCGAGAAACTAACAGCCTTAGGGGCATCAATCGAAATGATAGAGGAAGTGGGAGCTGAATGAGCGATTATTTGACAATGGCAGAACTAGAGAACAAAACGTTAAAAGAAGTTTATAGTTATGCCAAAGAATTTAAAATTCCTTATTACAGTAAGATGAACAAAAAGGAATTATCTCTAGCTGTGATTCGTGCACAAGCTGAGAAACAAGGATTTTATTATATGGAAGGGATATTAGATATCGTTGGTCAAGATGGTTACGGTTTTTTACGGCCAATCAATTATGGACCAAGTGCAGAAGATATCTATATTTCTGCCTCACAAATCAGACGATTCAGTTTGAGAAATGGGGACAAAGTGGCAGGAAAAGCCCGTCCACCTAAAGAATCGGAACGTTATTATGGTTTGATGCACGTGGAAAGCGTTAATGGAAAAGATCCGGAAGAAGCAAAAGAACGTCCGCATTTTCCAGCCTTAACACCTCTTTATCCGCAAAGACAGCTTCAACTGGAAACAACACCGCAAAGACTATCTACCCGAATGATCGATATCTTCTCTCCAATCGGTTTTGGTCAGCGTGGATTGATCGTCGCACCACCAAAAGCAGGGAAAACTTCTGTATTAAAAGAAATCGCAAATGGTATCACCGAAAACTATCCAGAAGTAGAATTGATCGTTCTACTGATTGATGAACGACCGGAAGAAGTAACGGACTTAGAACGAAGCGTGAAAGGCGACGTGGTATCTTCTACATTTGATCTGCAGCCGCAAAACCATACTCGAGTTTCTGAATTAGTATTGGAACGCGCAATGCGTTTAGTCGAAGATAAACGAGATGTCGTTATCTTGATGGATAGTATTACCAGACTTGCTCGGGCCTATAACTTAGTGGTTCCACCAAGTGGACGTACATTGAGTGGCGGGATTGACCCAGCCGCATTGTATAAACCTAAGAAATTTTTCGGGGCGGCAAGAAACATCGAAGAAGGTGGCAGTTTGACGATTTTAGCGACCGCTTTAGTCGATACAGGAAGCCGCATGGATGACGTGATCTATGAAGAATTCAAAGGAACTGGAAATCTAGAATTACAACTTTCACGCGAGTTATCCGAACGTCGGATCTTCCCAGCCATCGATATCAAAAAATCAGGTACCCGAAAAGAAGAATTATTGATGCCAAGTGAAGAACTAGAAGAAATTTGGAAACTTCGAAAAAATATGACTGGAGATTCATTAGAATATACGGAACAACTGATCCGCTTTTTGCGTAAAACAAAAAACAATCAGCAATTTTTCAAAGAATTTCAAGATGTCTCCTTTGGTAAAAAAAATCCGACCAGAAATCTGAAAAGATAATTGCAACCTTGACTGAAACATGTTAAGATGTTAATGTTGTAAATCGACAAATCAACTCTGGTTCAGCAAATGGAGCAGGGCAAAGGAGCGAAAAAATCATGAAAGAAAACATCCATCCAGATTACCACCCAGTAGTATTCATGGATTCAACAACTGGTTTCAAATTCTTGTCAGGTTCAACAAAAACTTCACAAGAAACAGTTGAATGGGAAGACGGTAATACATACCCAGTCATCCGTGTCGAAGTAACTTCTGACTCACATCCATTCTACACTGGACGTCAAAAATTCACACAAGCAGACGGACGTGTGGACCGTTTCAACAAAAAATACGGTCTCAAAGACGCAAACGCTGCGGAATAATAAAAACGCTGATAACTCAACGTTTAGCAGACTATCTGATAGGGATAGTCTGTTTTTTTTGCGTTTTTTGCCAATTTAAAACTTCGTTTGATGCTGAAAAAGACATAGAATCATAATGCACAAAACAATGAAAAAACTAATATATAGTTTTAATTATCCACTTGATAAAAACACCTATATTAACGAAATGAAGAGGGGTTATTTCGAAGTAAAAATCCATTTACCTAAAATTAGAAGCTAAGCTTTCCTTTCAAGGCAGGCTTTTTGTTTTGTTATAGAATTGCGATTGTTTATGAGCTGAATCGTTCATTTTGATGACTGAAACACTAGGATGATGGGTCTTTTTCCTCTGTTCATTCATAATATTGAACGGTACAGCTAGCGATGCTATACTGACCTCAGTTCCAAGAAAACGTTAACATTTTTTGTGGGGGAGAGGTTTTTTATGAGGTTTGATCAATTGATCGCAGAAGAACTGATTGTTTTCGATCCATCGATAGATTCAAATTGAGGTATCGATATTTAACGAGATTCTCTTTAAGAGGATTCTGTTTTTTGTATTCAAGTTTATAGCAATTAAGTGTTGTCAGCGAATTCATCATAGTAATGGATGTTCGTTTGTTTTTTTATTTGTTATTTTTATAAGTTATATAGTAAATATAATTTGAGTATATTATGATTTTTGTTGGATAAAAACGAAGTTTAAACTATTTATCAAAAAAATGTTGTGTTATTTATTTTTATATTAAGCAATACACGTAGCCATTTAGTGTGAAAAACTGATTGATCCAAAAGAAGAATAAGATCCATAATAGCTGAATATTAGGAGGGAAGAAGATGGAAGGAAACAAAGTGAAGGTAAAAATAATTAATATTAAGAAAGAAAAAAATTACCTAAAAAATTCTCTAGCAACAATGATTCTATTTATGAGTAGTCAAGTTCTGCAATTTATTTTAGTGCTAGATGTTTTAAGAGAAACAGGATCAGCGCTCATATTCTCTGTAGCAGTAGCAGCTTCTAGTATTTTTAATATTGTATTTTCTCCGATATCCGGATTCATTAATGAAAAATATGATAAAAGGTACATTATGGGAATTTCTAGTGTCGCTGTAGGATTTTTAGGCATAATAATCTATTTTTTGTACATTTCAATGGAAATAACTTCAATTATAGTGCCTGTCGTTTTGCTTGTTGGCCTTGGAATTTTTGAGGTCTTCTATTTAGGTGGTTGTATACCGATATTATCAGAAATATTTGAGGATAAAGATATGATTGAAATATCAGCGACTTCCACTCAAATGATGGTTCTAATAATGAAAATTTTATCTCCTTTAATTGGAGGAATCATCTATAGTATCTGGTCCATAGAAAGAACAATTGTTTTTATATCGGTCACTTTTATAACAACAAGTTGTTTCTGTTTTTCTATGACTATTCGCCCGAAAGAAAATAAATTGACTGACAAAGTAAGTTTTTTAGAAATTTACAGAAATAAATTAGGCGACTTAAGAAGTCAAAAGCAATTGGCTCCACTTCTACTTATCTTGATTGTTTCTAGCATGGTATTCTTATCAAATAAAGACGTCATAATGATTTACAGTTTTGATCGAATTGATTTATCGTCTTCGGTAGTGATTGGCTTATCTATGACTATTATCACAGTAATCGAAGGGATTTTTTCTTTTATTGCATTGGGAATTTATCAAGAAAAGAATGATGTATTTGTGCTAAGAATATCTAGTCTGTTGATTTCAGGTTTTTTCTTACTTTTTTTCATTATTCTTATGTTTTATGAATCTTATTTGAATAATTTTTTTGTAATATATAGTTTATTTACAGCAATAACAGCAATTTTTACTATCATTTCCATGAAACATTTTTTGGCCCAATTCCCAGAAGAAGAGAAGGTTCAAGCGATTAGTACAATTAATTATTTGACTAATATTTTTGTCTCTTTAGGTTATATTATTTATGGATTTTTGATCCAAACCATAGGACTTATTTCTGTAGTATCCTTAAGTGGTCTTCTTTTTTCAACTGTTGTTTCTCCCATCTTAATAGCTTGGAAAAAAAGTTCGATTGAATGATGAGGACTTATTTCTAGTAAAAAACCATTTACCTAAAAATAGAAAACAAGCAGATCGGCTTGCCGTTTTAGTTACACAGCAAAAAATTGCGCATAAATTCATGCATCAAGCCATTGCTTTTCATGAAATCGATTATCTGGTGACAAGTAACGAACTGGCAAAAGAACAGTATGAGAAAGTAAAGGAACACCATATCGAATGTCTGTATGGATGAATTATTGCGTGAATATTCTAAGGTGTTTTCCCATTTTTTCATTTTCTTAGATAGGACCTTATCTTTGCTCGCTTCTCTTAGCCGATGGTATAATAATGAAAAGGTTATCTTGTTAGATAATCTTACTTTTTTATCCAGGAGAAAGGAGTGCAGAAAATGAAACATGTGAAGGCGTTGGTAGTGAAGGCAATCATGATCTGGGCAATTCTGTGGGTCGTGCTGACCGGTTTATACGGTGTTAGCTTTATGGATTCAACGATTGTTGGGGTAATTATCGTAGTGATGATCTATGTGCTAGGGGATCTATTGATCTTACGTAAAGTAGGGAACATCGCAGCGACGATCGCAGATGCTGGTTCAGCTGCAGTCATCTTGTGGCTCTATCTATACTTTATGAATGATACAGTCGATATTTGGATGAAAGTCTTGATTCCTGCTCTATTGATCGGTGTGGCAGAATGGTTCTTCCACAAGTGGTTATTAAGTCAAGGAATCGTACCAGATGAACGAAAAATGGAATAAAGCATCAGTTGTTTTTATCAAAAAACCGCTCAGAACATTTTCAGATCTGAACGGTTTTTTTATCTATTCATCAAGATCAAATTTCATTTTTCAATGATTCAATCAATTCGCCCTCTGCTTCATGACTATGTTTTCGGCCCTTAGCAAGATAGAGCGCTGTACATATCAATGGAATGACTCCGGCAATCACATACAATCCTCTAAATGAAGTAAGAGATTTTAGCATCCCCATCAAATAAGGACCAACGCCTAAGCCTAGGTCTAAACCAATAAAGTAGGTAGACAAAGCAATACTGATCCGGTGTTCTTTTACGATCTTCAAACAGACAGCTTGTCCATTTGACATGAACGTACCATAACCTAAGCCGACTAATGCTCCAGAAATAAGCAATGTCACACTATTTGTCGTTACACTCAGTAAAAATAATCCTGCTGTTAAGAATAAATAGCTAGGATACATCACGTATTGTTCTCCTTTGACATCGAAAATCCTTCCAGTCAATGGACGTGTAAATGTGATGACCAAAGCATATACGACGAAGAAAAATGACCCAGCAGCAACTAAGTGGATTACTTTTGTATAAGAAGATAAAAATGATAAAACACTTGAATAAGAAAGACCCATCAAAAAGGCGATTCCTGTAATGAAAAGTGCTTTCTTTTCAATAAAACTATTGATATTCCATGAACGAAGAGATGTTTTTTGTTCTTCAGATAATGGAATATTTTTTACAGGAAAGACAAGGCAGGCAATCGTAACAAAGAAGACCAGTACAATTGAAAACCAAATAATGAAACGAAAGTCAGTCATGTTCAGCAAAATCATTCCTAAAAATGGTCCAACAGCGGCAGCTAAACTAGTACTTAATCCGTAATAATTGATGCCTTCCCCTTTTTTAGATGCAGGGATATATGCAGTAACGATAGCATTTGTAGCTGTAGAAACTGTACCGTAACCAAATCCATTTAAGAATCGAACTAAATACAATGCCCCGATAGTTGGTGTATAAAGATAAGCTAATGTTGAAAGAAGATAGAAAATCGCGCCGCCTCTTAAGGTAAGCTTCCGACCAAATAGTTCTAACTGTTTTCCCATGAATAAGCGTGCCAGCAATGTTCCGATGATATAGATCCCAGAAGCAAAACCTGCTTGGCTCAAGCTGGCGTGTAATGTGTCTTGCGCAATGACTGCCATGATGACCATCAACAGATAATAAATCAGGTAGACAATAAAATTGATCAATGTGATTCCGATAAAATATTTATTAAATAATTTCTTTTCCATGTATGTTATACATTCCCCTTAAGCTGAATATGCTTTTAATTTTTGTATTTGAACTTCTACATCGTGATAATTGGATGGATAGCGATCAACAAGTTGGCGAATAAATAAATCCCGTGTAGACATAAACAGGTTTAAAAATTCTTCGCATTCGTTTGTTGGATTCTCATCCACTGCTTTGATCAATTCGATCGAGTTTTGATACGCATCATTTAAAAAGACTAAAGAAGCTTTCATGTCAAATCTTGTTTGATATGCTGTTTCTAATCGATTAATGATTGTGTTCATCCAGTAATTCATGTTTTTTCCCTCTATTCTTAAAAAATTTTACTTCTGCAGTATAACGAATAAAAAAAAGGAAAAAAATCGCATAAGTGATAGAAAAAGGTACTTAACAAATGTTAATATCATTAGTAAAATACCTTTGGACTTTAAAAAGTTTTAAAGTACTGTATGATCTTTTTAGATGAAAGTTTGGATGGGGGAGCATCATTGGATAGTAGAGTCTTAAAGGAATATTTGGATAAAAATGATTTTCCGATAATACGCAAAGGATATCATAAATATTTGACATTCGAAGGGATGGAAGATTCCCATACGTATATCTTGAAAGAGGGAACGGTAAAAGCAAGTGTTATTTCAAATGATGGGAGAGAATTTAACCTTCGCTATATCAAAGATCTTGAAATCGTCTCTCTTTTAAAAGACGAATATTCACAATTCATCGATTCGCCGTATAATATTCGAGTTGAATCAGAATATGCAGAGTTTTATCGAATCAATCGTGTGCGATTTTGGCAAAATATCAACCAAGATCCAAAGCTACAACACTATGTAAAAGAGTATTACCGCTATCGCTTGCTTTATTCGATGAAAAAAATGCAACAAATGCTGTTAAATGGAAAACTGGGAGCTGTTTGTACGCAACTTTACGAATTATATGATTTATTCGGCGTGCGAACAGAAGAGGGGATGCTGATCGATTTTTCGATCACAAATGAAGAAATCGCCAAATTTTGTGGTATTTCAACTGCTAGCAGTGTGAACAGAATTTTAAAGCAGTTGAAAAAAGATGGTATTATCACAGTGAAAGATCATCATATCGTTATTTTGAATATGGACTTGTTAGAAGACAATATTATCTTTTGATGAACAAAGAGGTTGTGACAGAAGTGGTCAGCTTCAAGAAATAAGAAGGAATTTCCGAAAATAGTTACTCACATTTTTGTCAAATTTCGGCTTATTTTCGAAGAAGCTACTTCTGGAACACCGTGAATAAGAGGTTGTGAAATCAGCGTTTTGAGCTAATACCGAAGGTCAGCTGATTGAACACCGTTTACCAAGAGGTTGTAAAAAAGCTGTTCTGCATCAAGTAATAAGAAGAGCCAAGTAAGAACAGCTCCTAATGTTTTTAACTTGGCTGGACTTATTACCGCGGATGCAAGCTTTTGAACACCGTTTATTCGCAACAAAAGGGCTGTGACACGATTTTTGTCACAGCCCTTTTTGCGAACATTCATTTAGCTATTTTTAGAAACTTCTTCCGCCACCGCCAAAAGTCCCGCCACCGCTAGAGTGGGTAGTACTTCCGCCACCGCCGCTTCCAGGAGGTGGGCTTTTGGGGATTCTTCTTGTCGTGACAAAAGAATTTGTCAGACGATCGGTTTTTTCAGTTAATTTGATACTGGATTTTTCTCGGAACGGATATTTGTAGATGCCTGATTTCAATTGATAACGCGAAACAGTCACAAAATAAAAGACAAGACTAAGGATAAGAGCCAAAACAACAGCAATGATGATTTCCACTGTCGTCAAAACTTTATAGCGTGTGATTTTGCCTGTTTCTTCATCTACACGATAATGACCTCCTGGAACTCCGTCTTCCACATATGTGGCTGATTTAGACAAGTACGCTTTTGCAGCATCGTAGTAGGCAGCATTCGTCATCTGATCATAAACATCATCTAAGATCGAATCGATTCTACTGTCAGTCAAATAATCGATCATATTACCAGAAGTCGAAATGTAGATTTCACGCTGTCCCATATCCAATAGCAAAACTGAGCCATTTTGATCATTTCCGACTGCCTTTCTTAAGTAATTATCGGCAAAGTCTCTTGGTTCTTCTGAATTAGAAGTAGTTGTGACGATTAAGACTCGTCCCTTGATTTTTTCATTCAGTTTTTCTGCCTGTTGTTCCAAAGATTGAATTTGTTCTGTAGTGAACAACCTAGCTTCGTCATTTACCGTCGCTGTATCCGCATGAGTAGCCACCGGCCAACTAACACTTACTAGCAAAAGAAAGAACAAAAAGAATTTTTTCATCATATCAAGTAACCTCCGATCAGAAAGAGGATCGCTAGTCCAGCGAAAATCCCAAGAGCAGTCAGTCCTAATTTTTTCTGGCTAATCGGCAGGACACCGCTGACTTTTCCTGTTTGCCCATTCATTGCATAGTAGTAGACTTTTTTACTTGAGTCATTGCTTCGATAAGTAACGAGCCATACCGGCAACAATACGTAATTATTTACTTCATTTGTGATTGAAGCAGAGGTTCGGACTCCTGTCAATGTTGTATACCCATTGGCAGTATCTTTTAACAGTTTCTCTGAATAGTCTTTTAATTCAGATTGAATTTGCGATTTGATTGCCTCGTATTCGATATCTCTTTTTTCTGCTTGGAACCCGGCTAAATACTGGCTTTTAAAATCAATTGCTTTATCTAACGGGAAAGGTTGCACGCCTTCGACCATCTTTTGTTGCGTATTTTTTGATAAGGCATTTTTTACTAGTTCTTTAAAAGAAAGCTTGCCTGCTCTTGAAACAGCAAATTGCTTCGTTTCTGTGTATTCGATGTCACCTATTCGCCAAATGCGGATAACTGTTCCGTTTGCCTGCATTGCCCCATCTACTTCAGCATCTGTAGCCCAATAAGGGAAATATACACCCGTCAGCTTATCGATTTGGTCTTTATTGAAAAAAGCTTTTGGAACAAACCATTTTTTCTTGGTCCAAGCGAGAAATCTATTGATTGCTTCTTCTTTCTCGACAGCAAAAGGAAGTACTTTGTTTGGCAAGAATTCTCCGCTTAAACGTCCCGATAGTACGACGGGATTATGGCAGTAGTAACAATAAGTCGCAGCAGTGGTCGCATCGGTCACAATCTCTGCACCACAGTTGGGACAAAGGAAAAGATCCATCGATACAGTATTACCTGCAGCTTCGTCCGCTGTATCTGAAAAACCGCCTGCCTCGTCAAACGCTTTGCGCTCGGCTTCACTCATGTCGGTAAGCTGTTCTTGAGCTGTAAAAGTAAAATCTTCTGTAGGCGAAGGTTCTTCTTTGTTCTCTTCGCCAGCCATACGCGCTTCTTTTTGTTTCTGCTCATATTGGCTGACTTCTTCTTCGGTATAGATATTCAGGCAGTATTCGCAATGAAATTTTTGGTCTTTAGGATCAAAAGTCAACGGACCGCCGCAATTAGGACATTTATGTGTAAGAACATCCATCAGCTGCACACCTTTCTCAATAAATTAATCAACGGGGATTCCTTTAAACGGTTTGCCGCAGTTTGGACAGAATTTAGGGATACCGTTGGAAAGATCCACAATTTCGTTACATTCGCTGCAACGCATCTGTAGCTTAGGCTGAGCGTTTTCTACTGGTTTGGCAGCGCCACAGTTGGAACAGAATTTTCCGGAATTTTCTGTCCCACAGACTGGACACGTCCAAGTATCTGCATTCCCTTGTGCGGCTTGTTGATTTTGTTTTTCAGCTTGTTGCTTGATTTGTTCTTGGTTGTTTTGAGCCGCTTGGGAAAGGTAAGAGCCATTTGCATTCATTCCCATACCTACGCCCATAAAGCCAGTCATTGCTCCTGCTTCATTTTTTCCGGCTGCTTCCATTCCACGGGCAATGGAACCTTGCACGTATCCTTCACGCACGCTAGGATCACCTAGCATCGCTCCTTCGTTACGCATATTGATTAGTTTAACAGAATCATCGGTGTAAGAAATGCTGGCCACAGCGACAGAGACGATCTCCATCCCTCGCAACTCGCGCCAAGAATCATCCAGTGCAGTATCCATGTATTTGCTTAACTCCAGACTCTTAGATGGTACATAAGAAATCCGTTGTCCATCCGCAGACATCTGATTGATAGCTGATTGCAATGCTGTTAGGAATTCAGCTAAGTATTGCTCGTTGATATCATTGATTTCTACTTGTGTTTTGTTTTTAGGAATTGCGTTTGTATAAAATAAAATCGGGTCAACGACATGAATAGAATAAGTGCCATGTGCCCGTAAGAATAATTCTGCGTTATAGAAATTATCAAAGTAGTTCAATGGTGCACTCGTACCGAATTTGATTCCTTTTATTTCTTGGAGGTTGATATAAAAAACTTGTTGCTTCTGCGGTGTAACGCCACCAAATTTAAATCGGTCAAATGTTTCAGCAATTGCTTCTTTCAGTGTTCCGTTGAACATGGAAGGAGCTGCGTCATTTTTAATGGTGTAATAACCTTCCTCAGCGGTATAATCGATGATTTTTCCACCATCGACCAAAAGCATCATCATGTTTGGGTAGACATGGACGACTGTTCCGTCTGTCAAAACATCTTCTGTTCCTTTACGATTTGAGCCACGTTTGTCATCCTTGCGAACTTTGACACCTTTCGTCATAACCGTTGTATCACTCATATTGTCTGGTTCGATGACTTCTAGCCATTGATCTGCCAGACCGCCGCCGACCATACTTGTTGCTGCTTTGATAAGACCCATAAAAAATTCCTCCTCTGATTCAGCTAATGCCAAACAATTATTGTTTATTTATTATACCATAGGAAGAAGTGAAACTTCTCGGACTAGAGACGGAATTGAAATGGAAACTTGCGTATTGATTAAATACCTGAAAAAGCCGAGAAGGATAGTAGTTTTTTTGCCCAATATCACGTATAATAAGAGATAGTGAATTTTTTAAAAAAGGGGGATCCTTATGGCATATCAAGCACTTTATCGAGTCTGGCGTTCGCAGCGTTTCGAAGACATCGTTGGACAAAAAGCTGTGACACAGACACTAAAAAATGCTATTGTTTCCCACAAAACCTCACATGCCTATTTGTTTACAGGACCCAGAGGAACCGGAAAGACAAGTGCAGCAAAGATTTTCGCAAAAGCAATCAACTGTCCGAACAGTAAAGACGGTGAACCATGCAACGAATGCGAAATGTGTCGATCAATCACTGCTGGTACGCAAGAAGATGTGATCGAAATCGATGCTGCCAGCAATAACGGAGTCGAAGAAATCCGATTTATCCGTGATCGGGCAAACTATGCGCCTACAAAGGCAGCGTACAAAGTGTACATTATTGATGAGGTACATATGCTTTCAACAGGAGCTTTCAATGCCTTGTTGAAAACATTGGAAGAGCCAAAAGAAAGTGTCATATTCATCTTAGCAACGACCGAACCTCACAAAATACCAGCTACGATCATTTCACGAACCCAACGATTTGATTTTAAACGGATCAATACGGCAGATATTGTCGAACATCTTGAATTTATCTTAAAAGAATCGACTATCAGCTATGAACTAGCTGCATTGAATGTGATTGCCCGTTCCGCAGAAGGCGGGATGCGGGATGCATTGAGTATTCTTGATCAGGCAATCTCATTTAGTGAAGGAACGATTACTTTAGATGATGCCATGCAAGTAACAGGCAGCTTGACAGACGAAATGATGGACAGCTACTTGAGTGCTTGCGTGAAAAAAGAAGTACCAGAAGCATTGGAAGCGTTGAATCAAATTCTCGCAGCCGGCAAAGAATCACGTCGTTTTCTAGAGGATATGTTACAATACTGCCGTGATCTGCTGATGTATCAGCAAGCACCCAATCTAGTCGAGGAACAATCAAGTACGATCAGAAGTACATTTACGGAATTGGCACAAACTGTTTCAGCGGATCAGCTATTTTCAATGATAAAGATTTTGAGCGATACACAAAATGAAATTCGATTTACTAATAGTGCCGCTATTTATTTGGAAGTCGCTACAATCAAACTCGCACAGCTACCGTCTGCTTCTGTTCCTTCAGCAAAAATGGCATCAGCAGATGATCAGATAGTAAAACAGCTGCAACAAGAGATCAATGAACTGAGAAACGAAATCAAAGAACTTCGCAGTAACACAGGAACTGCGAATACAAAAGTACAGCCAGTACAGCAAACGAATCACAAAAAACAAACAAGTACGTATCGTGTACCGACGGAACGGGTATATAAAGTTCTGCGGGAAGCGACAAGACAGCATCTGAACCAAGTAAAAGAAGTATGGGAAGATTTGCTGATGAGCCTCTCTGTCACTCAGCGGGCAATGCTTAAAGCAAGTGAACCAGTTGCAGCTGGCCCTACAGGATTAGTGATTGCATTTGATTATGAGATTGTTTGTCAAAGAGCAGCAAACGACGAAGAACTGCAGCTTTCGGTACACAATAATTTAAGCCGAATGATCAAAGACTATGCGCCTGATCCGGTTTATATCACAAGAGAAAGTTGGCCGGAACTTCGAAAAAATTATTTGACGCAAGCACAAGAAGAGGGAACAGAAAACTCTTTTGCTTCTGAAGAATCAGAAGGAGAAATCGAATTACTCCCTCAAGAACAGGAAGTACCAGAAGAAACACTTGTAGTAAAAGCAGAGGAACTTTTTGGTTCCGAGGCTGTTACAGTAGTAGATGATTAAGAAAAAAGGAGTAGATAATTATGATGCGTGGAATGGGCAATATGCAAGGCATGATGAAACAAGTACAAAAAATGCAAAAAGAAATGGCGGAAGCACAAGAGCTGCTAAATAAAACAGAATTTACAGGTAAAGCCACTAACGAATTGGTCAAAGCCGTATTTACAGGTGATCGCCGTATGAAGGATATCCAAATCAATGAAGAAGTCGTTGATCCTGATGATATTGAGATGCTTCAAGATCTTGTCGTAATGGCAGTCAATGACGCAATCGCACAAATTGATGTGGAAACTGAGAAAAAATTAGGGAAATACGCAAAAGGTTTACCAGGATTTTAGTTTTAAACTGAAGGAGTAATGAATATGCAATATCCAGAACCAATTGCGAAACTGATCGACAGCTATATGAAACTTCCAGGAATCGGTCAGAAAACAGCGACAAGACTCGCGTTTTATACAATCGATATGAAAGATGAAGTAGTGAATGAATTTGCTAAATCTTTGTTAAGTGTAAAACGAGATTTACACTTTTGCAGTATCTGCGGAAACATCACAGAAGAAGATCCTTGCGAAATATGTAGAAACCCTTCACGTGATCGCAGCATTATCCTAGTGGTCGAAGAGCCCAAAGATGTAATGGCGATGGAAAAAATGCGGGAATATCACGGACTTTATCATGTACTCCATGGTGTGTTATCACCGATGGAAGGGACAGGTCCAGAAGATATCAATATTTCTTCGCTGCTGCAGCGGCTGCATGATGCAGATGTAAAAGAAGTGATCATCGCAACAAATGCGACAACAGAAGGAGAAGCAACAGCAATGTATCTCTCACGTCTAATTAAACCAGCCGGTATCAAAGTAACACGTTTAGCACATGGGTTGTCTGTAGGCTCTGATATCGAGTATGCAGATGAAGTCACGTTATTGAAAGCTGTCGAAGGAAGACGCGAGTTATAAATTTCTAATTAAATGTTTTTTCAGATACAATATAGAAGCAGCATAAGAGATGGGGGCAACAATGTGAACGGACTATTTATTACAATCGAGGGGCCTGATGGTGCAGGAAAAACCAGCATCTTGAATGAACTTTTCCCTCTTTTGAAAGAAGTAGCAAAAACAGAAATCATTCAAACAAGAGAACCGGGAGGCATCCCGATTGCTGAAGAGATTCGAGCGGTAATCCTGGATCCAAAAAATGATCGGATGGATGAACGCACGGAAGCACTACTTTATGCGGCGGCAAGAAGACAGCATCTAGTCGAAAAGGTCTTACCTGCTCTGGCAAAAGGGAAAATCGTTTTATGCGATAGATTTGTCGACAGTTCTCTTGCTTATCAAGGTGCAGGCCGACGCATCGGCGTTACCGAGATTGCTCGGTTGAATGAGTTTGCTACAGAAGGTACTACGCCAGATTTTACCCTTTATCTTGACGTAGATTCAGACACCGGATTAAGAAGAATCAAGAAAAACAGACAAAACCAAATCGACCGTTTAGATTCGGAAGGTTTGGAATTCCACCAGCGTGTACGACATGCTTACTTAAAGCTGGCAGAAGAGAATCCGGAAAGAATCCACAAAGTTGATGCAAGAAAAAGCTTTGAAGAAGTGCTGCAAACAAGTTATCATACAATTATTGAACAATATCCGCAATTTTTTGAAAACTAGGAAGGTGAACGTTTATGAAAATTATTTTAGCGATTATCCAAGACAAAGACAGCAACCGTTTATCAAATGAATTGATTGATGCAAATATCCGTGCCACAAAATTATCATCGACAGGCGGCTTCCTTAAGGCTGGAAACAGCACGTTTATCGTGGGTATTGAAGATGATCGAGTAGAAGAAGCATTGGAAATCATCAAAAAAACGTGTGAATCAAGAAAACAATTTGTATCTACACCTGTTACATTGGATATTTCGATGGATGGGGGCGTCCCTTATCCAGTAGAAGTAGAAGTAGGCGGTGCAACAGTCTTCGTCTTACCTGTTGAAGGATTCCATCAATTTTAGGAGGAGCTGAGCTATGAATCAAGAAATAAACTTGGCTCAAATGCAACCGATCGTGTATCAGCAGCTTCAACGGAGTTTTGAGCATGGGCGTCTCGCTCATGCTTATCTTTTTGAAGGAGAAAAAGGAACAGGAAAACATGAAGTAGGTGTGTGGCTCGCACAGCATCTGTTCTGTACCCAAATGGAAGACAATCAGCCTTGCGGAAAATGCAACAATTGTCAGCGGATCGAAAAGAAAGAACATCCAGATGTTCTGGTTATCGAACCGGACGGACAAACAATCAAAGTTGACCAGATCAGACGTTTGCAGACAGAATTCAGTCGCAGCGGATATGAATCAAGAAAAAAGGTTTTTTTGATTAAAGAAGCTGAAAAAATGAATAGCAGTGCGGCAAACAGTCTGTTGAAATTTTTGGAAGAACCACCGGGAGATTTTTTAGCGGTATTAGAGACAGATGCAGTAGGAAGGATTCTCCCTACTATTCAATCCCGTTGTCAAGTGCTGCATTTTCAAGAACTTTCGAAAGAAGCATTGATCCATCGATTGCAAGAAGAGCAGATTCCATTAGAAAAATCAAAACTTTTGGCTTTCTTAACAAACAGTTTAGGAAAAGCAGTTGAAATCTCTCAAGATGAATGGTTTAATGATGCTAAGGACTTGATTTATCAATGGTTCGTTTACTTGCAAAGGCAAGACACTCAAGCCTTTATCTATGTCCAAAAAAAATTAGTGAAATCATTTAAAGAAAAAACACAGCAGTTTACAGGATTATCTGTCCTGATGTTTTATTATCAGGAAGCACAGCGTCAAGCAGTAGCGAAAGGCGAATATGGCAAAGTGAAACAGATAAACCAGATAATTGAACGAATATTGATCGCAGAGCAGAAACTACGTAGCAATGTCGGTTTTCAAGCTGTTGCGGAACAGTTCGTTTTGCAGACGATTTTTTAGCTTGCCGCAGAGGACGATAATCAAGGAGGATGGAAATGGTAGAAGTAGTAGGTGTCCGATATAGAGATGCAGGTCATATCTATTATTTTGCACCAGGAGACTCTGAATATATTTATAATGACAAGGTATTAGTCGAATCTCAGCAATCCTTACATATTGCTACTGTTGTCCTTCCTAAAAAAGAGATTGATCCCAATGACCTTCCTGAAGCTATTCGTCCAATCTTGCATAAAGCATCAAAAGCTGAACTAGAAAAAGACAAAAAAAATAAAGAAGATGCGCGTGATGCATTGCAAATCGCAAAAGAAAAAGTGCAGTTGCGTGAGCTGGAAATGAAAATAGTCAAAGCTGAATATACATTTGATCGAAACAAACTGATTTTTTCTTTTACGGCGGACGGGCGAATCGACTTTAGAGAATTGGTAAAGGATCTAGCCGCTGTATTTCGTACTCGTATTGAGCTTCGACAAATTGGTGTACGCGATGAAGCGAAGATAATAGGCGGAATTGGTCCATGTGGGCGTCCATTATGCTGTTCTTCTTTTTTAGGCGATTTCGTGCCCGTATCGATCAAAATGGCAAAAGATCAAAGTTTATCTTTGAACCCAACAAAAATTTCCGGTTTATGCGGACGCTTGATGTGCTGTCTACAATATGAGAGCGAAGAATACGAGACAGCAAAAAAAGAACTCCCTGACTTTGGAAAAGTAATTGTTACACCTGATGGTAAAGGGAAAGTCGTAGGGTTGAATCTGCTTAGCCGTATCGTTAGTATTCGGCTGACTGGACGGGAAAATCCTGTCGAATATGAATGGGATGAATTGAAAGAATTTATCCAAGTAGGTGAGATAAATGGATAAGAGATCATTATACGACGGATTGAATCAGTTAGAATCAGAGTTGAGAAATACATTAACAGAACTTGTTGAAATGAAGCATGCTTTGCATGAAATCGTAGAAAAAAATACGACTTTGGAGATGGAAAATCAACGCTTGCGAGAACATCTTCGGGAATTGAACCAAGTTGCACAAGCTCCAGCTGAAAATGTGAAGCAAGAACTTTCCAAGTCTCGTATGAATCTTGAAAAAATTTATGAAGAAGGCTTCCATGTCTGCTACGATTTATATGGATCAAGACGGGACAATGACGAGCCTTGTGCGTTTTGTCTAGAAGTGATCTATCGCGAAAGCGGTCGATGATCAATAACAAGAGGAGACTGGAGCGGAGAAAGACTGCTCCAGTTTTTTTATTAAGGAGATTGTGACAGATGTATAATCAAAAAAGTTTCAAAGGAAATACAGTATACGGGAATTTATATCTTGTACCGACGCCAATCGGAAATCTAGAAGATATGAGCTACAGAAGTGTTCGTATGCTACAAGAAGCAGACCTTATCGCAAGCGAAGATACGCGTAATACACAAAAATTATTGAATCACTTCGAGGTTCATACGCCCCAAAAAAGTTTACATGAACATAATTATAAAGAACGTGTCCCTCAATTGATTGCTTTGTTAAAAGAAGGAAAAACGATTGCTCAAGTCAGTGACGCAGGAATGCCTTCCATCAGCGATCCTGGACATGAGCTAGTTTTAGCCTGCATAAAAGAAGGGATTTCTGTGATCTCTATCCCAGGACCTACAGCTGGGATGACGGCTTTGATTGCTTCAGGGCTAGTGCCTCAACCATTTTTATTTTATGGCTTCCTTCCACGCAAGAAAAAAGAACAGAAAGAAACATTGGAAAAGCTAAAAGAACAAACAGCTACGCTGATTTTCTATGAGTCACCTTATCGGATCACAGCTACGTTGACGAATTTCTTAGACATTTTTGGTAATCGCCAAGTCGTTTTGTGTCGAGAATTGACAAAGATCCATGAAGAATACCTTAGAGGAAGTACCGAAGAACTACTTGCATATATCGAAGAACATCCAGTAAAGGGGGAATGTTGTCTGCTTGTAGAAGGAAATTTGTTTGAAACGACAGGGACAGAAGTGGATGAAGAGCAGGGATCCTTAAAAGAACAAGTAGAAGCAAAGATTGCATCAGGCGAAAAGCCAAATGCTGCTATCAAAGCAGTAGCGCTTAAAAATGGACTGAAAAAACAAGAAGTTTACCGTCAATATCACGAATTAGACTGAAATAGTATAAGTAGTATACAATGAAGCGACAATGTGGAAAACAGCTACTAACTTCTCAAATCTCTTGAATGCGAACGAACGTTCCTGTATAATGGCTAAGAGGTGAGGATGATGGAGCTGCAATTTCCTTTACATAATGATACATCAAGAAAAATCATTCATATCGATATGGATGCTTTTTTCGCTTCTGTTGAAGAACGAGATCATCCTGAGTTTCGTGGGCACCCATTAGTAATTGCTAGACATCCCAGTGACACTGGTGGGCGTGGAGTAGTGACTACGGCAAATTATGAAGCAAGAAAATTCGGAATTCATTCAGCAATGAGTGCACAAAAAGCGTATGAACTTTGCCCGCAAGCCATCTTTAAGCCTGGCGACCATCATAAATACAGCGAGATTTCCAAACAAGTACGGGAAGTATTCTATCATTATACAGACATTGTGGAACCAGTTAGTATCGATGAAGCGTATCTTGATGTGACCGAAAATAAAATCAATTGCAAGTCAGCCATCAAAATCGCTCGAATGATCCAGGCAGATATTTGGGAAAGAGTCCAGCTAACATGTTCTGCGGGAGTAAGTTACAATAAGTTTTTGGCCAAATTAGCATCAGACTATCAAAAACCTAGAGGGATCACAGTAGTTGCACCTCAAGATGCTGTGCCATTTTTAAAAGCTTTGCCAATTGAAAAATTTCATGGAGTAGGGAAGAAAACTGTACCTAGAATGCATGAGTTAGGGATTTATACAGGAAAAGACCTATATGAATGCACAGAAATGATGTTGATTCGAAATTTTGGAAAAATGGGCTATTCTCTTTATCGTAAAGTGAGAGGAATCCATGATTCTCCAGTAAATGTTACAAGAGAGCGAAAATCTGTGGGAAAAGAGCATACGTATGGACAGCCATTGCAAACGGAGGAAGCCGTGCTGGCTCAGTTGCGCCAACTAGCTGAAAAAGTAGAAGAAGCACTGAGAAGAGTCCAAAAACATGGGAAAACAGTGGTTTTGAAGGTCAGGTACACCGATTATTCTACTGTGACCAAAAGAGTGACATTGCCAGAATACATCTATAAAAAAGAAGCGCTCTTTTATCAAGCAAGTCTTATATGGGAGGAAATCTTGGGAGTAGAAAAAGGGATCCGATTGTTAGGAATCACTTTGACGAATCTTGACCCGATGACCTATGAAAATATCGTCCTTCCGTTATGGGGAAATCAAGAAATATAAAAACAGCTTTGAGAGTTGAAAATGGAAATCCGTTTTCTCTCTCAAAGCTGTTTTTATATCAAGTCTTGTTTTTTGATTTGTTCATAGGTTTCTGTTGCATCCGTACATTTTTCCCAAATCATAACTTGGTTGGATTCTAAAGATTTTTGGACATGAATGATTCGCTGGTTGCTGCTTCCGCGAAATTGTAGTTTTAGGTCACGTTTGCTCAATTCAAAGCGTCCGTCAACAAGGATATCGATTTGCGAAAGTAGTTCTAATTTATCTTCTGAATCTTGTAGCAATTCATCAAAGGTATAGCCTGTCCATGACCAGATATCTTTTGTCGTACCGAACTCTTTTCGGATACGTCGTACGACTTGCAAACAAACATCTGTATTCAAAAAAGGCTCGCCGCCCAATAAAGTCAGTCCTTGTACGTAATCGTTGCGCAAGTCAGCGATGATTTGTTCTTCTAATTCAGGTGTGAATGGTTTGCCATATCGAAAATTTTGTGCAGCTTTGTTGAAGCAACCTTCGCAGGCGAATAAGCAGCCGCTAACGTAAAGACTGTTACGGACACCTTCACCATCGACAAAATTAAACGGTTTGTAGTCAGCAATATAGTTTTGACTGTAGTCTTTTGCTAACCATTCTTTTGGTTTTGGATTTCTCATAAAAAAACTTCTTTCATTTAAGGTTCAAAGATATAGCTATTGAAGATAAAATCTACTCGACCACATAAATAAGAACAAACTGACCTAAATCCATTGTTCAAGAAAGCTTGTTCTTATTTTGATAGAGGGCGTTCAAAGACACAAAGCATCGAAAGAGAGTGGTGAAAAAAGACTTGTCACAGCTCCTTATTCTGAATAAACGGTGTTCAAAAGCTTGCATCTGCGGTAATAAGCCCAACTAAACGAAAAATATGAGGAGCTATTTTTGTTTAGCTGTTCTTATTACTTGATGCAGGACAGCTTTTTCACAACCTCTCCACTAAACGGTGTTCAATCAGCTGACCTTCGGTATTAGCTCAAAAAAACGGTAAAATATGAGGAGCAATTTTTCCATTTTGTTTCTCTAATACTCAGGTCAGGACGCTGATTTCACAACCTCATTTCATGTGTTTCACACGTGAGGAAATTTCTTTGTGGCGACCATGTACCATCGGACGAGCTTGTGGATTTCCTAAATAGCCACAAGTACGTTTGACTACATCACATGTTTTTGGGTCATGATTTCCACATTCTGGACATTCGAAGCCTCGTTCTGTTGGTTTGAAATCACCTTCAAAACCACATTGGTAGCAATGGTCAATTGGCGTATTCGTACCAAGATACCCGATTTTATCATATGCAAAATCCCATACAGCTTCTAAAGCTTTCGGATTTTGTTGGAGCATAGGGTATTCACAGTAGTGGATGAATCCACCTGAACAATATTTTGGATAATCCTTCTCAAATTCCAATTTTTCAAATGGCGTTGGGTTTTTACGCACATCATAGTGGAAACTGTTTGTATAATATTCTTTATCTGTGATGTTTTCGATGATACCAAATTTTTCTGTATCTAAACGACAGAAACGATCAGTCAGACTTTCACTTGGTGTTGAATAGACGCTGAAATGATAACCGTATTCATCACCCCATGCATCCGCATTGGCTTTTAATTCTTTGACGATGTCAAGTGTGAAAGCTTTTGCCTCTGGGTTTGTTTCCCATTCGCCACCGAAGAAAGCTGAAGCAACTTCATATAATCCAATGTAGCCTAATGATACAGTAGCTCGACGGTTTTTGAATAATTCATTGACAGAATCGGTACGTGAAAGACGTTTTCCGAAAGCACCATACATATATAAGATTGGCGCATTTGCTGGAATGGCTTCTTTACAACGTTCTACACGATAGAGAAGCGCATCTTTCATGATTTCCAAACGGTCAGACAGTAACTGCCAGAATTTGTTCTGATCTCCTTTTGATTCGATCGCGATTCTTGGTAAATTCAATGTAACCACACCTAAATTCATTCGTCCGACATTTACTTCTTGACCATTTTCGTCTTTCCATCCTTGCAAGAATGAACGACAGCCCATAGGTACTTTGAAACTTCCAGTTAATTCGACGATTTTGTCGTAATTTAGAATATCAGGATACATTCGTTTCGTTGCACATTCCAATGCTAGTTGTTTGATGTCGTAATTAGGATCTTCAGGGTTTAAGTTTACACCTTTTTTCAAAGTGAAGATCAGTTTAGGGAAGATAGCTGTTCGCTTTTCACTCCCTAATCCATTGATTCGGATCTGTAAAATCGCTTTTTGGATTTCTCTTTCAAACCAGTTTTCCCCCAAACCAAACCCTAATGAAGTGAAAGGGGTTTGCCCATTTGAAGTAAATAAGGTATTGATTTCATATTCCAAACTTTGCATAGCATCGAAGATATCTTTTTTGGTTTTTGCTTTTGCATATTCTTTTTGGCGTTCTGGCGAATCGATCCATTCTTCCGCGTCTTTTAGATGTTTTTTATAGTTCAATTCTGCAAAAGGAGCCAGCAATTCATCTGTTCGGTCGGCAGAACAGCCACCATATTGACTTGACGCAACATTAGCAATGATCTGTGAGATTTGTGCTGTCGCTGTCTGGATAGATTTAGGTGATTCCACTTCCGCATTCCCAATTTTGAAACCGTTGTTCAGCATACCTTTGAAATCAATCAAGCAGCAATTTGTCATCGGTGTGTAAGGATGATAATCCAAATCATGATAATGGATATCACCTTTTTGATGCGCATTTGCTATATGTGGCGGCAACATTTTCAGTCCGATTGATTTTCCGACGATGCCGGCTGTTAGATCACGCTGTGTATTGAAAACATTACTGTCTTTATTGGCATTTTCATTCACGACAGTCTGGTCTTTGTTGATTAGTTTTTCAATCGAAAAGTTGATATCTGTCGCTTTACTACGAGCAAAATCCCGTTTTGTACGGTAATTGATATACTCTTCTGCTAATTCATATTCGTTTTTTTCTAATAAGATATGTTCCACGATGTTTTGAATCTCATAGATCTTGACATTTTCAGCAAACCGGCTTTTGATTTCTTGGACAACCAAGTCTGCAATCATTTGGATTTTTTCGTAAGTAAGTGGGGATAATGAGCCGTGAATTTTCTTTTCAGCTTTGATTAGTGCTTCGTTAATCTTTTGTTCATCGAAATCAACATGGCGGCCATCTCGTTTGATAACTTTCATCTGGTGTGCCTCTGGTTGCTGAGTAACGACTGTTTTCTCTTCATAATTTACTTTCATTATCTTCAACTCCTGCTAAATTGTTCTTGTCTATCATAAAACAAAATTTAGGAAGGAGCAACTAATTATCGGCTATATATAGTATTCAATCCGCTGTATAATTGGATTTCTATACTATATGTAGTGTATATTTTATTGTGAAAAAAAGTGAAAACTTGTAGTTGATGGATTTATTTTTTGCATATTTAATTTAGCTGAATAAAATAATTGAATAAAATTTTTTTATTTGGGCTAAGAAAAAGTGACAAAAACATAAGAGCAAATTGTTCGTAGATATGCTACTATGCAAATAAACAGAAATGAAAGAGGAGAAGAAGAATTGGAAAAGATGATCGAAGTGAAACATCTCAGTAAAAGCTACGGTAGCAAACTTTCTCCCGTCAAAGCTTTAGATAATATCTCATTCACAGTAGAAGAAGGCGAATTTGTTGGAATCATGGGTCCAAGTGGTGCAGGTAAGACGACGTTGATGAATATTTTATCCACGATTAATTTGCCTACGATGGGTAGTGTCTTGATTCAAGGAAAAGAAATCACAAAAATGAAAAATAGTGAGCTCAGTGACTTTCGCCGAAAAAAACTAGGATTCATTTTTCAAGAATTCAATTTGATCGATACTTTAAATGCAAAAGACAATATCCTATTGCCCCTAGCAGTTGAACGGATGACTAAGGAAGAGATGGAAAAGAGAGTAAGACACGTAGCTCAATTGTTGAATATAGAAGAACTGCTAAAACGATATCCAGATGAGCTTTCTGTCGGTCAGCGACAACGAATTGCAGCCGCTAGAGCCCTTGTTGTTCAGCCACAAGTAATCTTTGCAGATGAACCAACTGGATCTCTAGATTCAAAGTCGGCCACAGAATTGTTGAATTATTTACAGACTATGAATCAAAAAGAAAAAGCGACGATCTTGTTAGTCACCCATGACCCATATACAGCGAGCTACTGTGACAGAATTTTATTTATTAAAGACGGCGTGATTTTTTCAGAAGTTGTGAGAAGAGGGACAAGAAGAGAATTCTTTGAAAAAGTAATCGACATGCAGGCAACGATTGGTGGAGGAGGAAAAATGAATGCTGTATAAACTAGCCGTCAAAAGCTTTTTTCGGCAGTCCCGAGGGTATCTTGTTTATTTTTTCAGTTTGACTTTATCCGTGATGATTTATTATTCATTCAGCGCAATGACCTATGATCAATCTTTAGTTAGAAGAGCAAGTCCAGATACTTCGATAGATGGCGGATTGAGTTTTGGCGGACTGATCATTACTGTCGTTTTACTTTTTTTCGTATTCAGTGCCAACCGATTTTTTTTGAATAGAAGACAAAAAGAAATAGGTATCTATCAACTTTTTGGTATGAACAAACTACAAATTTCAGGTATATATGTGTTGGAAATCATGATAATTGGGTTATTTGCCTGTATTTTTGGGATATTGCTCGGCATTATTTTCTCCAAACTCTTTTCCATGATTTTGGTTCGAATGATGGATATGGATCTTAATAGTCCGTTTTTTATCTCCATTCCATCAGTCGCAGATACTTTATTTGCTTTTTTCATCATCCTTTTAGCAGTATCTGTGTATTCGATATGGAAAATCTGGCGCTACCCGATGATTCGAAGTTTTGGAGAAAAAGAACAAGCAGATAGTTCAACGATGCGTTTCAGAACAAGGCATCGATTATTCGCTGTCATTGGGTTATTGCTTTTAACGAGCGGATATTTTGGGGCTAGTCATTTTAGAGAAATCACTTCATGGATGATCAGTCATCATTACCTTGAGACATTCATTCTCTTTTTGCCTTTTCTGATCTTTTTCATTTGTGTGATTGGTACTTATTTGTTTTTCTGCTATACATTTCGGCTCTTTTTGATCATATTGAGTAAATGGAAGCTCTATTACTATGGGATCAATTTTTTAATAATAGGTAATACACAAGTGCACCTGCTCAAAAGCTGGCGTACGAATTCTCTAATTACAGTCATTCTTGGAATTTCTTTAATGACGATTGGCGGTACGGCTAGTATTTCTACTATTTTATCGTATCAGGAGAAAGTATCCTCCCCGATGGACTATCAGTTTGATGTCGAGACAGGGAAAAAAATCAAGCCTATTCTGGCAGAGGAAGGACAGAAGATAACTAAAGAAATCACCTTGCATTATAAAGTCATAGGTAGTATCTACAGACCAGATCTCGAAGAACCTATGTTTCAAACTGCTAATCTGATCTCAGAAACAGAATATCAAGCCTTCAGAAAAGTTAATCCGGATTTGCCAAACGTTTCTTTGAAATCTCCTAACCATACTGTTTTGCTTGATCAAATGCAAACTCTTTTCCGGAATATTTCATTATATGGTTCTAGTATTGGATTGCCAGATAATCAAGAGTTGAAGATTCAACAAATGCTTCCAAGTGTATTAGGTGATGAAACGATGGTATATCTAAGTCCTGTACTAGTCGTGGATGATAACGTTTTTGAAAAAGCAAAAGGTGTAGATTATCAAGTGGTCAATGTGGATGTGTCAGGTGGAAATAATGAAAAGATAGATGAACGACTGAGCAGTGAAATGTCGATAAAGTGGCTCAATGCTATTTATTATTCTTATGATATCGTAAATGGGCGTCTGCAAGGAGAAATTAGTACAAAGAAACTGCCAGATGACAAAATGAAGGAAGCGCAATTTAGTCAAGAAGGTTCTCGGTTGAACTTCTCTTCCAGCTATTCAAAATTGCGTGCAGTCAACCGGCGGATTGGTATCAATATTTTTGTCACACTGTTTGTCGGAATGATCGTCATTATTGCTACTGGCAGTATTCTGACCGTTCGACAATTAGCAGAAGCAGAGGAAGAAAAAGAAAATTATCACCTATTAACTAAACTGGGGATACCACAAAGAAGAATTAGAAGGATGATTTTCGAGCAAAACGCACTTACCTTTTTTCCACCCATGATATTAGGAATCACTCATGCAGTATTTGCAATCAATGTTTTCACTCAGTATATCAAAACTGCCGATTATTGGTTGGCTTATCTTGTCAGTGGCTTATTGATCCTTATCTATCTTTTGCTTTATGTCATTACGAGTCAGTTATATTGTCGGATTATCGAGGAATGACAGGCGGAATAAGACAAGATAATAAAAAGTACTAAATTTTAAACACCGTTTAAAGAAGAGGTTGTGAAAAAGCTGTCCTGCATCAAGTAATAAAAAACAGCCAAGCGAAAATAGTTTCCCATGTTTTTGATTTGGCTGGACTTATTACCGCAGATGCAAGCTTTTAAACACCGTTTATTTGGAATAAGAGATTGTGACACGTTTTTGTCACAACCTCTTTATTTTTTATATTTTTGAAAATTACTAGAAATTATAAAGAAAAAAGCAGTGTTTTGATGTGCTATTTTTATAAAAGCTATGTGACAAAACTGTTAGTAAAAAAACGGTTTCTGTAAGCTAGACACATGTTTCTTTTTGTCAAAATTCGTTACACTTTGTGTGAGGTTATATGAGGAGGGAATCCAATGAACAAATGGTGGTCTAATCCAAAATTGAATTATTGGGGAAAATTCATCATTCGAACAATTTTTTATAGTGCGGTACTGCTGTTCCTGATCTACCTGTATCACTATAAAAATATTCAAGGAGGAACATTTATCTATAACGAATTTTAGGAGGAAGAGTATGGAAATCAAAACGATTATTGAAGCAGTCGATGATTGGGGAATAAGCGAACCTGATCGAATTGCTTATCAGGCGGATGAGATGCATACTTTTGGAGAATTGAAACAAGCATCAGACGCACTTGCTTATTATTTAGAAGAAAAGGTAGAAGGAGATGGACCAATCGTCGTTTTTGGTAATTTAGAATTTGAGATGATTGTCGCATTTCTAGGAATTGTCAAATCTGGTCATGCCTATTTGCCAATTGAAGAACATACACCCAAAGAACGTATCCTATCGATCTTTCGGGTGGCTAAACCATCTATGGTCATCAGTATTGGGAATTGGATAGAAGATATTCCTTCTGTTCCTGTCGTAACAAAAGAAGAATTTCAAGAAATCGAGAAGATACCAGTAGAATTTTATCCCAGAAACAGCGTAAAAGGTACAGAAAATTTTTATATTATATTTACTTCTGGTACTACTGGGGAACCAAAAGGCGTACAAATCAGTCATGATAATCTAGTCAGCTTTGTTCAATGGACGATGAAAGACTTTGGGATCAAGCCTGGTATGCATTTCTTAGCCCAAGCGCCATTTTCTTTTGATTTATCGGTATTTTCTATTTATCCTGCATTAGTTTCTGGTGGAATGCTGAAGCCGTTAAATAAAGCAGTTATTCAAGATTTTCGTCAATTATTCGCGACATTGCCTAACTTGAAGTTGAATATTTGGGTTTCTACTCCATCTTTTATGGATATTTGCTTGATGGAGCCTACCTTCAATGGAGAAAATGTGCCAGAATTGGACATGTTTTTATTTTGCGGAGAAGAATTGACAAAAAAAACTGCAGAAACGCTACTTGATCGATTCCCAAATGCACGGATATATAATACTTACGGTCCAACAGAAGCAACTGTGGCTATTTCAAGTATTCAGATTGATCAGCACGTACTAGATAAATATGACCGACTACCGATTGGCTATGTAAAAAAAGACACCAAAGTTTCTATTGTCCAAGAAGACAAACTTGTTCCAAAAGGAGAAACTGGTGAAATCATTATTGCAGGACCAAGCGTATCAAAAGGTTACCTGAACAATCCAGAAAAAACAGCAGCTGCGTTCTTTTGTCAAAATGACTTAGCAAGTTACCATACAGGGGATGCAGGAAGGTTGGATGAAGATGGGCTTTTATTTTATGAAGGCCGTATGGATCAGCAAGTCAAATTGCATGGTTACCGGATCGAGTTAGGGGATATCGAACATTATCTACTCCAAGACTCCCGGATCAAACAAGCCGTTGTCGTACCAAAATATCAAGGAACAAAAGTGCAGCAGCTTGTTGCTTTCATCGTATTAGAAAACACAACGAAACAACCGGATTTTCAACTGACCAAATCGATCAAAGAACAATTACTGCAAGTTGTGATGGAGTATATGATTCCTCAGAAGTTCCATTATGTCGATCTGCTGCCTCAGACAGTAAATGGAAAAATTGATCGAAAAAAATTAACAGCTGAGGTGAATCCTGAATGATGTTTCCTCATATGATCCCTTACGCAGAGCCGTTTTATTTTTTTCTTTTAGCCATTGCGCTTATACCAATCGTTCTATCTTTACTAATATGGAAAAAAAGATTACCAATTTATCAATCAGTGGTGACACTTTTCTTTTTATTTGTCAGCTTTGGAGGTACTTATTGGGAACAGGGAGCGGCGCTGATTGGGTATGTTTTTTGGCAGACAATCCTTGTATGGGGCTATTTTGTTCACCGGCAAAGGAAAAATCAAACAGGATGGTTTTACGCCGCCGTTATTTTAGCAATAATTCCACTGTTTTTAACGAAAGTGACTCCTTTTTTTGAACATGGAAAAGCATCGCTACTTGGTTTTTTAGGAATCTCTTATTTAACCTTTAAGTCTGTGCAAATGATCATGGAAATAAGAGATGGCATGATCAAAGTATATAATCCATTTCGTTATATCCAGTTTCTGCTGTTTTTCCCGACAATATCTTCTGGACCCATCGATCGTTATAGGAGATTTGAAAAGGATCAGCTCCATCCACCTGTTCGTGATAAATATGTTGATCTCTTGGGAAAAGGCGTCCAAAATATTTTTGTCGGTTTTTTATATAAGTTCATTATCGGTTATTATTTTGGTCAAGTACTGCTCCCTGTAGTAGGGCGCATTGCATTGCAGCATGGTGGGATTTCATGGGCGTTAGTGGGTTACATGTACGTGTATAGCATGTATTTATTTTTTGATTTTGCAGGTTACAGTTTGTTTGCAGTCGGTACAAGCTACATGATGGGGTATCAGACGCCAATCAATTTCAATAAACCATTTTTATCATGGAATATCAAAGAATTCTGGAATCGATGGCATATGACCTTGTCTTTTTGGTTCCGCGATTACGTGTATATGCGGTTGATGTTCTTCATGATGAAGAAAAAAATTTTTAAAAGCAAGATCGTGATGTCAAATATCGGGTATTTCGCTTTATTTCTTCTAATGGGTGTCTGGCATGGATTGACGTGGTACTACATCGTATACGGTCTGTATCATGCTTGTCTGATCTGTCTGACAGATGCATGGATCCGATTTAAGAAGAAGCATAAAGATCAGTTGCCTTCTAACAAATTTACGCATGGCGTAGCCGTATTTTTGACATTTCAAGCGGTATGTTTCAGCTTCCTGATTTTTTCAGGATTTTTAGATAAACTTTTTTTTAGCTAACGAATAGAGACATATTAATTTATATAACAAAGGAGAAAAGGAAAATGGAAGAACAAATTTTATCAATCTTAGAAGAAATAACAGGAACAGATGAAGTAAGAAAAAATCGTGATATTGATTTATTTGATGAAGGTTTGCTTGATTCTTTAGCATCTGTGCAATTATTAGTCGAGCTAGACGGAGAGTTGGATATCCAAGTCCCAGTCTCTGAATTCGAGCGAGAGGATTGGCGCACACCGAATAAAATCATTCAACAAGCAACTGCATTGAAGGGTTGAGTATGAAAAAGAAACTCTTTGCTATTTTTGGACCTGTTGTTCTCGCTTTTGGTCTGCTTGCCCTATTCTTCACTTCTTCCTATCGAGTAAATATTGATAACCCGGAAGTAATCAAGCGAGCGTCTTCATCTATGTCAGCAAATGTACTAAAGGGCGATGCAATAAAAAACAAAGCTTTGTCTGAAAAACAATATATCCCCTTTTTTGGGTCGAGTGAATTAAGCAGGATCAGTCCATTTCATCCGTCTGTTTTGGCTGAAAAATATGATAGAGGTTATCGTCCTTTCTTGCTAGGAGCGCCGGGAACACAATCATTAAGTCAATATATGATGATGCGATCTGCAGGGGATGATTTGAAAAACAAAAAAGTGGTGTTTATCATCTCTCCTCAATGGTTTGTAAAAGATGGTGTAAAAACAGATTATTTCAACACTTACTATTCTGAACTTCAGACCTATGATTGGTTGTTCTCATTGAAAAAAGTTACGTCAGCTGATCGCTATTTAGCTAGAAGACTATTAACTTTTTCAAAAGTAAAAGAGAACGATACGCTGACAGGAATTCTACAAACGATTAAAGAAGGAAAGTTACCTTTACCTGAATCTTTGGATCAGTTGCACAGCCAATGGAACATGTTGAAGCGTGAGGATGAGATATTCAGTGATATCGGTTTGAAAGATCGTCAGCAAAAAATCGATCATGAATCAAAACGATTACCAGACCACTATCAAGAAACAGAATTATCCATTTTGGCAGATAAGATTGGAAAACAAGAAACGACAAATAATCCATTTGGTTTGAAAAACGATTTTTATACACATCGTATCCGATCCCACGAGCCAGAACTCAAACAGTCACAAAAAAATTGGGATTATCGTTTTTCACCAGAATTTTCTGATTTTCAGCTAATCTTGGATCAATTAGCAAAAAATCATAATGAAGTGTTGTTTATCATTCCACCGGTTAACGAGAAATGGAGCGATTATACCGGACTATCTCAAGAAATGCTACAAGGATTTGCCAAAAAAATCAAATTTCAATTAAATAGCCAAGGATTCAATCGAATAGCTGATTTTGTCAATCAAGCTGGTACCAATTATTTTATGGAAGATACGATCCATTTAGGGTGGAAAGGCTGGCTAGCCGCAGATCAACAGATTAGACCGTTTTTAGAAGAAAACCAGCTTCCTAGTAGGTACCATCTCGATGATGCTTTTTTCAGCAAAGATTGGCAACAGCAAGTACCAGATAAACTACGATTAAAATAAATAAAACAGGTGGAGAATATCTGCCTGTTTTATTTATTTTAGAATATTCTGAAAAAAACAGTAAAAATACCAAGTTTGCCTGAACAAAAAACAAAAGCAATGGTATAATCACAATATGAATATAGAAATGGGGGAAAACATTTGGATACAAAAGAAGAACAGCTATTAATTGATTTGACTTCTGCAAAAGGAGTACCTGGGAATGAAGAAGAGGTAAGAGAAGTATTCAGAGAATATGCTAAACCATTCGCTGATGATATTTTTTATGACGGATTAGGCAGTGTGATTGCTAAGCATGGCGCTGGCGGAGGACCAAAAGTCTTTATTTCTGGTCATATGGACGAAGTTGGTTTTATGGTAACAAAAATAACCGAAAAAGGCTTCTTGGAATTCCAAACACTTGGAGGCTGGTGGGGACAGGTGATGCTTGCTCAGCAAGTGGAAATCAAAACACGAGAAGGAAAAATCATTCACGGGGTAATTGGTTCAAAACCACCGCATGTTTTAACACCTCAGGTACGAAATAAACCATATGAAATCAAAGATATGTTTATTGATATCGGCGCATCAAACCAAGAAGAAGCCAAAGAGTGGGGCATACGTCCGGGAGATATGGTCACCCCATATATTGAATACAAACGAATGAACGGCAGTAAATATTTACTGGCAAAAGCATGGGATAATCGGATAGGGACAGCTGTTTCTTTGCGAGTATTGGAGAATCTATCTAAAGAAGCACATCCAAATGTTTTATTTGCAGGAAGCGATGTGCAAGAAGAAGTGGGCTTGCGAGGCGCTCGAACAAGCACGCACCTTGTAAATCCGGATATTGCTTTTGCTTTAGATACTGGTACAGCAGGTGATACTCCAGGAATGACACCAAAAGAAGCAGATTCGATTTTAGGAAAAGGTCCACAGATTTTGATTTTTGATGCATCGATGATTCCGCACAAAAAATTATTGAATTTCGTTATCGATGTAGCAGAGGAAATGGCTATCCCATTCCAATATACAGTGATTTCTGGCGGTGGAACGGATGCAGGACAAATGCATTTGACAAGAGACGGCGTTCCTTCTGTAGCCATTACTGTTCCTGTTCGTTATTTGCATTCCCACACATCAGTGATCCATGAAGATGATTATTTGAATACAGTGAAGCTAGTTACTGAGTTAGTGAAACGACTTGATAGTGAAACAGTTGAAAAAATCCGGAGTTATGAATAATGAATAATAAAATGCCTATTTCTGAATATCGAAAAAAAGCGCGAGCTTCTTTGGAGAATCAATGGGGAATCAATGTTTGGCTTGTTTTCTTATCCATATTGTTCACGAGCGTCATACAGAATTTTTTTGACGGTTTCAGTCCTTTTACGGAAGAAAGCTTGCAGCAAAACCTATTGAGTTTTCTAGTCGATAATTTGCTTTTATTCGCATTCAACTATGCATTGTTTTATATTGCGTTAGTAGTTGTACGAGGTGGCAGACCAAAAAGCAATCTTCTATTTTCAGTTTTCCAAAAAAAATATTTTGGTTCGATACTTGTCATCAATTTGATTAATTCAATCATCAACTGGTTGCTCAACAGTTTGATCTTTCTGCCCATGTTTTTAATCAGTGGAGTGAGTGCTTATACGCAGTTGCTTTTCAGTTCAAGTACGGTACCTACGGATGTCATGCCAGGAGATTTTCTTGATATCAGCTTTGTTTTATCAATGGTAGGGATGATTTTTGTTTCAGCACTTATCATGAGCATCGTTGGCGGATTGTTCCAATTTGCTGCATGGACGAAGTTCGACTATCCTGATTTGTCGGTTGTACAATGCTTAAAATATGGCTGGTTCTTATTGAAAGATAGAATCGGTACGTATATTTTGTTGCAACTATCTTTTATCGGCTGGTATTTGTTAGGGGCAATCGCTTTATTCATCGGTCTTTTGTGGGTCATCGTTTATGTGAATGTATCAGTTGCAGAATTTTATGAACAAGCACGGATTGAAAAAGGTGGTCCAGAAGCCTATTTTGCTTAATCTGTAAGCAGTTTATTCATTAGAAAAATAACTTTTGTGGTAGGATAAATCTTTGAGGGGGAATGTATGATGAAATTAACTGTTTTAGGCTGCTTAGGGGCGTATCCTTATAAAAATCAAGGGACAACAGGTTATTTACTTCAATCTGACGGTTTCAACTTGTTGATTGATGCAGGTAGTGCTACGCTGATCAAATTACAAGAACATCTTGATCCACTTGATTTGGATGCTGTGATCCTTAGCCATTATCATCATGATCATATTGCTGACCTTGGTGTATTACAGTATTACTGGCAACTTCATCCCAAAAGAGATCCGGAGACATTGCTTTCAATTTACGGGCACACAAAAGATTCTGTCCACTTTGAAGAATTGACGATGGCGAATGTCTCAAAAGGACATCCTTATTTTGAAGCCGAAGAATTAAAAATTGGTCCTTTTCTGATTACTTTTATGGAAACAATCCATCCAGTAGTATGTTACGCCATGCGAATCGTAGAAGAAGCAACGGGGAAAGTATTCGTATTTACAGGAGATTCAGGTTATTTGGAAAGTTTCGCTGATTTTGCGAAAGAGGCTGATTTGTTTCTAGCAGATACCTATCTATTTGAAGGAAATGAACAGCATCATGCACATTTCACTTCAAAAGAAGCTGGAGAACTGGCGAAATCAGCTAACGCAAAGAAACTTGTACTTACCCATCTACCTCAGTTTGGCGACTTAGAACAATTGAAAAATGAAGCGCAAAAAGCAGCAGGTAAAGGGATAGATGTAGAACTTGCTGCAGTTGACAAAGTGTTTGACATTTAGGAGGAAGAACATGATTTTTGTACCAAATGAAAACCACGACCCAAGAATCAATTTAGCAATTGAACAATATTTGTTGCAAGAAATGCCATTAGATGAACCCATTTTGCTCTTTTATATCAATGAACCTTCAATCATCATCGGTAGGAATCAGAACACGATTGAAGAAATCAATCGAGACTATGTGGAAGAACATGGTATTCATGTGGTCCGCCGTCTAAGTGGAGGCGGAGCTGTCTACCATGATTTTGGGAACTTGAACTTTAGTTTTATTATGCCTGATGATGGTGATTCCTTCCGTGATTTTGCGAAAGTAACACAACCAATCATCCAAGCACTTCATGAATTGGGTGTTGCCGGGGCTGAGTTGAAAGGCCGAAATGATTTAGTCATTGATGGTATGAAATTTTCCGGTAATGCGATGTATGCTACCAACGGCCGAATGTTTGCTCATGGAACGATCATGTTCGACTCTGATATCAATGAAGTAGTCAATGCATTAAAAGTAAAAAAAGACAAAATCGAATCAAAAGGAATCAAATCGATCCGTTCTCGTGTGACGAATATCAAACCGTTTCTTCCCGAAGAAAAACAAAAAATGACAACGGAAGAATTTCGTCAAGAAATCTTGTTGAAAATTTTTGGAGTAGAATCAGTAGAGGAAGTAAAAACGTACGAATTGACCGACGAAGATTGGAAGAAAATCAATCGAATCTCTGAAGAATATTACCGAAATTGGGATTGGAATTACGGAAAGTCCCCAGATTTCAATTTCTCTCGTCAAAAACGTTTCTCTATCGGTTCGATCGAAGTCCACTTGAATGTATCAGAAGGAATGATTAAAGAAGCAAAAATATTTGGTGATTTCTTCGGACTAGGAGATATCTCTGATGTCGAAAAAAAATTGGTGGGACAGAAATATGATAAAGAATCTCTATCAAAAATAGTTGACCAAATTGATGTGAAAAAATATTTTGGTGCGATAGAACCAGAAGAATTGCTTACCTTACTTTATTAAAAACAAAAAGCAGCGGAATCCTTATGTATTGGATCCCACTGCTTTTTTATATAGAATTCGAGTAATTTCGGGAAAGCTGAACAGTGATCCGATCAATCAATGTATCTTTTTCCTGCGTTAGTGTTCCAGTGTAACGATCTGCCACATCTTTCATCATCATCAAATCAAAGCGTTCCTGATCATCTAATTCTTCTGTGATACCTCGACTGAATATATTCGTATCATAATGTGCACTATGTTCGCAACAAATGACGAAATGATCCTCTTGTTCGTGTATCGACAAATGAATTTTTCGATACAGCGGATTTTCGATGGCATGAGTTTCTCTAAAGGAATGTTCTAGGGCATGAATCAAAAGCTGGGCTAGATCATCATCTTTGATAGGAAGCTCCTCAGGAAGATCTGCTTGGAAGGTGATCTGGATATTCCGTTTAGCAGCTAACTGTTGATAGCGCGCGAAAATCAGATTTGTCATCTGATGATTGCAAAAAGAACACAGCATTTCAAAATTTTTTGCTTCTTCCAAGATTGTTTCCACATATTTTTTTGCTTTTACTTGATCCGTATGCATTAAGTCTTGCAGATTTTCCATTTCCTGAACAAATTCTAAACGAAGCGTATTTACTTCTTGGATATGCTGTCGAAGTTGCTCATAATGCTGTTCCAACAAATCGTTTTTGATTTTTAAGAAATCTACTTGTCTTCGGTCTTTATCTGTGTTCATAATGTGGTCAATCAGATTGTAACTGATAATAACAATCAAAATAATAATGAATAAAATCGTAGACCAATTGATCGTCGTTTGATAAATCCCTAGTGCTGTTTGGATATAAATCAAGCAGTGGATAATGGCAACCAAGACGATCCAAGGTGTACAAACTACATAAAAACGATTGTTCTTATAGGCTTCACCAATGCAGGTAAGCGAAGTGACTAGAGTACTGATAACACTAGCTATATTAGCAATTGGCATCAATTCAGGAAGTTCTGCAGAAGTAAAAGTTGCATAAAGCAGAACACCAGAAAAGATCGAAAGCTGGATTATACAAAAAATCCCATACCATTTTTTATAATAAATCATCCGGCTCCAATAATAGCAGATAATGAAAGCCGAGGTTAGGATAATAAATAAATGAGATAAAAAAGAGTGAACGAATGGTTCAAAAAGAATGCCACTTAAAATATCTTCTGAAACAGCTTCAAATCCTAATGCCAAAGCAAAGCAGCTTAAGATAATCAGCGAGTATTCAAGCCGTTTTTGTTTGTACATCAAGTAGATAGTATAGATAAACGTCCCAATAGCAATGAAAACTGCAATGATCATCGTTAATACTTGCGGTACTGATTGAGAATAGATAAAACCGATTAACGGACCAGTTGTACCTATATAGACTTTCGGCGGCAATCCAGCGTAGTTTTGATAAGGAGATGAGACAGAGATCATCAATGTTTTTCCGATGTAATCTGATGGTAAATCTATCACAGCCAGTGATAGTCCAGGGTTGCTTTCTGCGTCGTAATCTTCCCGTTGGTATAAAATGTTTCCGTTTAGATACACAGTAATCCATTGATGATTTCCTTTGATTAGTAAATTTGCTTCGTTCAACGGTTTCTCAAGTGTCGTTTCCATGATAAATGTTTCGTCTTTGTCTACGGTAGGAATCATACGAGTGTACTTACTGTCAAACTTAAAATCAGGATCATCTTTTGAATAGAAAACCCATGAATCTTTTATTTCTTTCATTTGATTACTATCAGCAGGAGAGAAGATAAAATAGAAGAAATAAGCAATTCCTGCTAAAAATAACAATGATAATATAATTATTATGCTCCATTTTATGCGCATATAGAAAGATTCTTTTTTATTATATATGTTATTAAAAAAAGCCATAAAGGTATTCCTTTCTAAAACTTGTAATTTTAGGGTAAACGTTTTTTTAACTAACGTCAATTATTTATAATAAAAAATGAGATAAAGATGAGGAAATAGAATCAAAAAAACGTCGTTGTCATAAAAATGTGTTTTTACAGTTATAATTTGAAAAAAATTTATCGTTATTATATGATTAAGAAGGATTGAAGAAAGAAAGGAGTTGAAAACGATGCCTGATTACAAAAAAATAACTTTTGTTAGTTCTGTAACGCTGATTATATTTTTAATACTTATTCTTCTCGTCGTCTTGGTTCCCCGAATTTTTGGATTGACTCCTTATATTATTGAGGATAGAGAAATGAACCCATATTATGCACAAGGAAATCTGATATATGTACGACCAAAAAATACAGATGAGATTTTAGTCGGAGATATTATTACATATTATGAAAATTCAGGGAAAAAAATCTCGACACGTCGCGTAATAGCCATTGAAAACAACTACAACGACTTTTATACAAAAGCTGACACACGGACTTATATCGAGCCTGGAGTAGTAAAAAAGAGAAATATTATCGGTAGTCCAATCTTCCAGATTCCATATATTGGTCTGGTCCTTTCCAAAACAGCATTTGCATGGATCCAGGGATTATTCTTTACGATTGCTTTTTGCTTAACAGGAATCACAGCTTGGAATACTTTTGTAGAGTTGAAGAAGAAGCGGAGACGAACACAGAAATTTTTGTGAGAATATTGAAAAAGACAAATATATTCAAGAGATACAATTACTCTTCTGAACGAGTGATACGGAAAACACTCATACAGCTTGTAGATTTAGCTAGTTGTTCGTATAATGTGTAAAGAGGAGGAGTAGTATGCGCAATGAAATGATGCATCGTCCTGTAGTCAAAGAAGAACTATTGGACTTTATGCGTACCCAGCAAAAAAAATTACCGGGTGAGCTAGGCAAATTGGAAGAAGAAGCTCATGTAGCAGAAGTACCGGTTATTCCCCACGAAACAGTTGTATTTTTGAAATTTTTACTTGGACAGATTCAGCCTGAACGAATCTTAGAGATCGGTGCAGCTATCGGTTTTTCATCAAGTGTCATGGCGACAACAATCGGAGAAAATGCTCATGTTACGACCATTGATCGTTTCGATGTCATGATTGAGAAAGCGAAAAAAAACTATGAACGTCTAGGATTGACAGATAAAGTAACCTTGCTTGAAGGGCAAGCCGCAGATATTTTGCCTGAGTTGTCTGGTCCATATGACTTTATTTTTATGGATAGTGCAAAATCAAAATATATTGAATTTTTACCTGAATGTTTGCGTTTGTTACGAAAAGGTGGCGTTTTGATGGTGGATGATATCTTCCAAGGTGGGACGATCTTGCTCCCTGATGAAGAGATTCCCCGTGGCAAACGAGCTATCCATCGTAAATTAAATGAATTCCTTCGTGTCGTGATGAACCATCCTGATTTGACATCGACCATCTTGCCATTAGGCGATGGCGTCATCTTAATGACAAAAGAAGCAGAAAAAATCGATTGGTGATACATGATTATGACAATCAGTAAGTGATTGATTAAATCAAGGAATCCATCTAAATTTGATGTGGAAGAGACTGTATTTGTAAAACAACTGAAGAAAATAGTGAATAGATTGAAATAAACAGGAGTAAGCATGAAGACAATGCAACTCCTGTTTTCGACTGATAACCTTAGAATAGATGGAAGTGAATGTTTCTTTTCAAAGGAGTGATTTGGTAGTTGAATTAAAATAATTGACTATTTGCTAATTAAATAACTATTTCGTATTGACAGAAGCAATTTAATTATCTATAATTATTGATGTTCCGCTGATTCCTGTCATAGTAGCTCAGCTGGATAGAGCATCCGCCTTCTAAGCGGACGGTCGGGGGTTCGAATCCCTCCTGTGACGCTAAAAAACCGTTAGAAACCTCAGTTTCTAACGGTTTTTCTTTGTTTTTTGTGCCAATATTGTTTGTTTTCAAAGGCAAATAAAATAAAAAAAACATCTTTATCTAGTACAATTATAGGAAGTAAAAAATAAAATCCATCAGAAAGAGGGAGCAAATATGTCAATATTATCAAAAATTTTAGTCACTCTAGTGGCCATCGAATTTTTTTATATCATGTACATCGAAACAGTAAGAACTGATTCTGACACGACAAGCAGAGTTTTTAAAATGAATAAAGAAGAATTAAGCAGAAAATCTGTTCAAACATTATTTAAGAATCAAGGAGTATACAATGGACTATTAGGGGTTGGACTACTTTACGGAGCTTACCTTTCTTCCGCACCTAAAGAAATTACAAGTATGCTGTTGGTATCAATTTTTATTGTTGCATTGTATGGAAGTCTGACTAGCGATCGATGGATTTTACTAAAACAAGGTGGGTTAGCTCTGTTGGCCTTGCTTTCTATTTTCTTCTAAATGTAGAAAAACAAGGATCTATTGGACAGGAAACTTTGTGAAAAATATTACTTTATCTCATGAAATATGCTATTCTAATGAATGGTATTTTAGAAAATTTCATGAAAAGGAGTTAGATAGGTGTTCAAAAATTATGTTTTATCACTAAAAAAAGAATTTTCAGGTTATGATCTTTCAAGATTTCAGAAAGATCTTTTGGCTGGAATCACAGTAGCTGCTGTAGCATTGCCTTTAGCCTTGGCTTTTGGGGTATCAAGCGGAGCCGATGCGTCCGCAGGTTTGATTACGGCTATCATTGCCGGTATCGTTATTGGCGGTTTATCAGGCGGTTTTTATCAAATATCAGGTCCGACAGGCGCAATGGCAGCTATTCTAATGTCCATTGCGGCAACAAAGGGAATGCAAGGTGTGTTGCTTGCTACTTTTTTGGCAGGTCTATTTTTACTTGCAGCAGGACTTTTCCGATTAGGAACACTAACTTCTTTTATCCCAGCACCAGTAATCACAGGATTTACTTCAGGTATTGCTATTATTATTGCATTAGGTCAGATTGATAATTTGTTTGGTGTTCATTCGGAAGGTACAAATGTTATTGAAAAGCTAAGTAGTTATCAAACACTAGGTTTTCCAATAAACATAGCATCTTTGATTATGGGAGGACTAGTCATTTTAGGGATGTTCATCTATCCGAAAAAATGGGCGAAACGAATGCCTAGTTCGCTGTTGGCCATCATTTTAGCAACAGTAGTTACGCTACTGTGTCATTTACCAGTAGCCACTGTTGGTAACATCCCACAAACATTGATCAGCAGTAATCGCTTGGGCTTGGGAGATTTTAGCTTTTCTGCCTTGCAACAAGTAGCAGTTCCGGCTATTAGCATTGCTCTGTTAGGGATGATTGAGAGCTTATTATGTGGTGCTTCTGCTGGTCGAATGGCAAATAAATCATTAGACAGTAACCAAGAATTAGTGGCACAAGGGGTTGGAAATCTATTGCTTCCTTTTTTTGGCGGGATTCCTGCTACTGCAGCCATTGCTCGTACAAGTGTGGCCATCAAATCTGGCGCACAAACCAGATTAGCTGGCATGATACATGCAGTTGTCTTGTTGCTCTCCATGCTTGTTTTTGCGCCAGTGATGTCACAGATTCCGATGCCGGCACTTGCAGGCGTTTTGATCGTGACGGCTTGGCGTATGAATGAATGGAGAACGATTAAGGAGCTATTTGTTCATAAATATTGGTCAGCTATTCTATTGTTTGTTCTTACAATGATTTGTACAGTCATCTTTGATTTAAGTATTGCTATTGTAATTGGGATTATCGGCGGTTGTGTATTTTTTGTTGTAAAAAGTGCGGCTATCACGATTTCATTAGAAACAATCGATTGGCAAAGAATGGGGCTGCCAGAAACGGAAAAGCTGAATAATTGGACAGTAGTGTACATTAGCGGTCCGCTGTTTTTCATGTCTTCAGAGAAACTAAAAAATAAATTGGAAGAACTAAACCATCACGACGGTGTCATCTTCTCCATGCGTGGGGTACCAAGTATTGATTTGACGGCACGTGCAGTTTTTGATGAATTTCAAGAAAAAGCAGAACAGAGAGGACAAACGATTATTTATACTTCCTTGCAGCCAGAAGTAGAAAAACAGCTTTCTCACTTATGGGAATATACATCCACACATCAACATCAAACAGTTGCTCATGCGTTGACAGCATTGCATGCGAAATATACGGCAATGAGCCATTAAAACACTGAAAAAGAACAGACAAGACTGGAAACTAAAAATTTCACCGTCTTGTCTGTTCTTTTTAATCTTGTTGTAAAAGTGAAGCTAGTACTTGCCAATCTTGATGGATAACAGGTACAAGGGAACGATTGTAGAAAATAGCTGCTGGATGAAAAAGTGGAAGGATACGGTAGTTTTTTTCTGACCATTCGTAGGCATCTTTTTGTTCTGTTAGCTGTAAGACGGGACCTGTATAGAGTTGACCATGGTTTTTGGTAACTGTATATTCTTTACCAAGTAATCGTTGCAGGCCAATATTTCCAAGTGTCGCAATTAATTTTGGCTGGACTTCCATCAGTTCGTAATCCAGTATCGGTGCGTGTGCAAATACTTCGGATCGAGTAGGTGTACGATTTGGATAAACAGTTTCTGTCTGTTGTGTCCGTTTATTGATCCGATGAGTCACGCGATACGGGCGACTCCGTACAGCACTGGTGATATAAACCTCTTCTCGTGTTAAACCAGTGGAAGAAAGTGCCTGCATCAATTCTTTTCCAGCTTGTCCGCTAAAAGGGATGTGTGTATCAATCTCTGTTTTCCCTGGGGCTTCTCCTACAAGCATTAATTTAGGATGAAGAGGTCCTTGCCCAGCGACAAACCCTTCTACAGGACGGCCGTTCATCCTTAAAGAAGCCTCTTGTATCAATTCTGTTGGATATTCCATTTGTGCTCCTCCTTTTTCTTTTATTATAAGAAGAAAAGAAACGCAATGCGACTATTTTATTTGGCAGAAACGAAGAGGAAAGAAAAGCAGGAGCACGATTGTTTAAATCTTTATTTCATTTTTTGACTTTAAATTTAGTTGACGAACAGCGGCTATTCTGGTAAGCTAGTACTGTTGTAATTGTGGACTCCACAGCTACAACCGCTCAGAACAAGTAATAAGCACAGCAGATGCTGTCACTTCGGATGGCGAGTCTAAGTATATCAGAAGGAGGTGCTTTATAGCATGTACGCAATTATTAAAACTGGTGGTAAACAAGTAAAAGTTGAAGTTGGACAAGCAATCTATGTTGAAAAACTTGACGTTGAAGCAGGAGAAAAAGTTGTTTTTGACGAAGTTATCTTAGTAGGTGGCGAATCTACAAAAGTAGGCGCTCCAACTGTTGCAGGTGCAACTGTTGAAGGTACTGTTGAAAAACACGGCAAACAAAAGAAAGTCGTTACTTTCAAATACAAACCTAAAAAACATTCACACCGCAAACAAGGTCATCGTCAACCATATACAAAAGTGGTTATCGACGCGATCAACGCTTAATCAGCGTTTGAGAAAGAAGGCCTATATATGATCAAAGGAACATTTAAGCGAAATGACGCAGGTCAGATCGTTTCATTCACTTTGACCGGGCATGCTGATGCTGGTCCTTATGGAAGTGATATCGTTTGTGCAGGTGTTTCTGCGTTAGCGATCAGCACTGTCAACGGGATTGCCTCATTAGCCGGTTTTGAACCGATTGTTGAAATGAATGAAGAAGAAGGCGGTTATCTTTATACCGAAGTCACTTCAGGAATGACACAAGAACAAAACAATATTGCTGAGATTCTATTAGAAAATCTTTTATTAGGTTTACAATCAATAGAAGCTGAAAACTCAGAATATATCCAAATTAAAACAATCAATGATAAATAGGAGGTGCAGACCATGTTGTTATCTATGAATCTACAATTATTTGCCCACAAAAAAGGTGGCGGTTCTACATCTAACGGCCGTGACTCAGAATCAAAACGTCTAGGTGCTAAACGCGCTGATGGACAAACAGTTACAGGTGGATCAATTCTTTACCGTCAACGCGGTACAAAAATCTATCCAGGTGTAAACGTGGGTATCGGTGGAGACGACACTTTATTTGCAAAAGTTGATGGCGTAGTACGTTTCGAACGTAAAGGCCGTAACAAAAAACAAGTGTCTGTTTATCCAGTAGCTCAAGAAGCTTAATAAACAAACTGCTCTATCTCTTGTGTGGCAAGGGATGGAGCTTTTTTGTAAATTATGGGATTTTTTTTTGACCATACTTTTGACCATACTTTCTTAGAAGTTAATATAATTTGTTAGTTTTTGTGTTGTTTCTTCTTTTTTACTGTTAGTAATGTGTGTATATGTGTCCATAGTAGTTTTTATATTTGCGTGGCCCATTCTTTCTTGGACTTCTTTGTGATCTGCGCCTGCCTCATATAGCATTGATGCATGTGTATGTCTAAAACCATGTAGACCGATATAAGGTAAGCCGGCACGCTCGCGATATATATTGTATCTTTCTGCCACTGCTTGATTAATTGTGAAATTATTTTCGTCATTGGTAAACAAAAAATTAGCTTTGGTAAATCCTAATTGAAATAAGTACTTTCTTTGTTCGAGCTTCCAAAATTTTAGTTGCTTTATAGTTTTTTCATCCAAATAAATTATTCGATTTGATTTTTTTGTTTTAGGAGTTTCAGATATATAATATTTGTCTGAACGAGCTACAGTTTTTTTTATGGCCATTTCATTTGTTTTAAAATTAATATTGTCCCAAGTGAGTGCTAATATTTCGCCGATTCTACATCCGCTGAATGCTAATAGTCTAAAGAGCGTATAGTCTCTGTTTTTAAAATATGGATTCTGTTCTTGAGATACTTCATTTAGAAATAATTCCAACTGTTCTTTTGTATATAATTTTAATTTCTTTTCTGTTTTAATTTGTGGCTTTGGAATAATTAAATTTAATGTTGGATTATCAGATGTTAAACCAATATTTATAGCATACTTAAAAACTTTGTTCATATAGTTGATGAAAAGAGGGTATTGCTTTGAAGTTCCTTTTTCACTCCAATCATTTACTACCTTTTGACAATATGCCGTATTAATTTTAGAAAGCTTAATATTTCCAAATTTGGGATATATATGTTTGTTAAAGATTATATTAGTCCTTGAATATGAACTTTCTTTTACAGTTTTTTTATAGCTTTCTAGCCATAATTCTGCTGCTTCTTTGAAAGTAGTATTTGTACTTGTGGGAATTCCTGTTTTTTGTAATTCTAGTTCTAACCTAGAAAGTGCTGTTTTTGCTTCTTTTTGTGTTCTAAATCCTCTTTTAGTAGTATATTTTTTCTTTCCTGTTAACGGATCAATACCGAGATAAGTTTTAAAGTACCATGCTTTTTCGCCATTTTTCTTTTTATATTGTTTTATCATTGCCATCAATATTCCCCCTATTCAAATTCTAATTCTGCCATGCTATCATTGAAAAATTCGATCAGTCCTTGTTCCTCTATAAATTCAAGCCATATTTCCTTCCCGTTAATTAATGGAACTCCTTTTTCTTTACGAATTGTTTGATACAAGTTAGTCACGACTTGTTTCCACATTTCTAATACAGCTTTATCTATTTTCTTATCATCCCAGCGTTTTTTTGGGGGTCTATTTTTGTTTTTTTCAATTTGATAATTAGTAGCTTTGATGATAAATGTTTCGTATCCGGTTGTGTTTTTTTCTAACCATTCTTTGAATTCTGTATATATCATTTTTGTTCACCTTTCTATTTTTGAACGTATGTTCTTTTTTTGCTTAAAAAATTTTAGAGAGCTGCATAACAATAGATGCGAGCTTTTAATAATTCTTTCACAAGTGGTTCGAAGCGAACGCTTAAATTATTATCTTCTATAAATTTCATGTAATTGATATTGTGTGGTTCTAATTCAGACTTTGCAATATATCTATCTAATAATTTTTCAATCATGAAGCGATCAGCCTCATATTCCATTTTTGAATGGAGAGAGAATGCTAAGTTATATAAAAAATAATTATCATGATGTTTAGAAGCGTGTCCTAATTCATGTAATAAGGTTCTTTGTCTTCTATACTTAGATAAATTAGCTTTTATTACTATGGTATTCATACAAGCAACATAATGGCCATCGGCATCAAGGTTTTCACGCTCTTCTACCTTGACACCTAGCTCATTAAGCATCATTTCAATTTGACTGTCCAACCGACTCACCTACTTATATTTTTTTTCAATATACGCTTCTATTAATTCGGTAAGTATCTGCCTATCATTATCGGTGAGTGGTTTTCCGTCACTGCTCATTACAGATGCTAAAGCTTCTTCCACGGTTAGTTTTCTTTCCTCTGGTGCAACTCCTACGGTAGGATCGTCTGTGCGTCCTAGAAGATAATCTGTTGAAACGTTTAGAAAATCTGATACTTTTTCTACTTTGTCAATACTAGGATTACTTTTTTTCCAAGAATAAATTGCGTTTTCGCCTAGTTTTAGTTTAGAACCAACTTCTTTAACATTCATATTCTTTTTCCTTTTCGCTGTCTCTTTTATTCTATTGAATAGTAGTTCAGACATAATTAACCTCCGAAAAATAGAGCTTTACGAAAAAAGGTACAGGATTTGATTATTTTTTGTTGACAATGTATCATATCCAGTATATTATTATCTCGTAAGCTAATTTAATAAGCTAACAAGCAACAAGAAAGACACCTAATAAAATAAACAAATTCGAGGTCGGCAAACTTAGAATGTTAATTTATAGGTAATTTTGTGCTTATTTAACTATATTCAAATAGTACAGCATTCAATACTTGATGTCAATAAAAATTAGCTAATTTTATTAGCTTACAAATAATTGAGAGGGAGGAAGAAACGGATGTTCGGTAGATTTAATCAAAGAAGTAAGAAGGCTATCAAACGAAATGGCTACCTAAAATATTTAAAAAGGAAACACGATTACGCCAAATGCGCTTGGTGCAATCGTGTTATAAGAAAAAATTCAAATTATTGTTGTTGGTGTGGTAAGACTAATCTGGAAAAATAGATTTTTTAACAGATTCAGAAATTACATCAACTATCAAATTGTACATTCCGGTTTTAACAACTTGTCCCATCTTTGCAAAATAGATTTTAAATTTTGCTTCAGCGATAGGAGTTTTCGGAGTTTCGACTAACAAATCAGGGATAGATGCTTTTATCGCAATCTTCTCAGGTTCACTTAATTCGGTATCGAGCGCAATTAGCTCAGCTGCATTATCCAAAATTGTTTGTATCCAAGGGTGAGGCTTTCCGCATTTAGAACAATACGATGGTAAACTCGCTGTTCTTTTTCCGATATACATTATTTCCTCATTTTCATACCATCCGGGGATTGGAGCGTGACAATTTTGACATGTGGATATTACTTGTAAACCGCATTTAGAACAAAATTCGTCTGGATCGGACGGGGAAATGCTAGTGACACTCAACTGATGACCATTTAAGCATACTTTTTGGTACTTTTGTGCCATATATTTTCACTACCTTTAAATTAATTATTTCAGTAGACCACTTACTGATAAGAGAATTATATCAAAGAAAGGAATGAGCAAAAATGAACACACCGCAAATTTTTAATTTCGAACAAAACAATGAAAGGAAGTTAAATAATGGATAAAGAAAAAGCTATTTTAATCACTAATAAAATTGGAGAAAACGAAATGAGAGGTTTTGTTTCTGAGGTTTCAGATAAAGAAACTTCAAACGAAGAATCACTTGAATTTTATAACTCAACGTTCACCGGTCATGAACAACAACTAAGTCTTGCGGCAAGTCGTGTTTATTCCAAATTGGAAAAGATGTTTAAAAAAGAGGAAATCCACACGATTGCAGAAATCCTCGAAGTTTTGGCTAAAGCCCCATCTTTTTCAGTTGATTGATTGTTTCTTGAGCTGATGGTCTATTCTTCTTATCTTTTTCATTTAATTTTTTGTTCTTTGTTTGAGCATAAGAATATGCATTTTGATACAATTCAAATTTTTCTTGGACGGATAATTTTGAACCGGAAGATGATACAACAGCTAAAGCAAATTTTTCAGGATTGACAGGCATTACTATCCACCTCCTTATCAATTATTTCAGCCGACAACTGACTGATAAGGAAATTATACAACAGAAAGGAATCGAAAAAATGAACACACCACAAATTTTTAACTTCGAACAAAATGAAGTTCGAACAGTTTTAGTAAATGATGAACCGTATTTTGTAGGTAAAGATGTAGCTGGGATTCTTGGATATGAAAGAGCTGACAATGCTATCAGAAATCATGTTGATGAAGAGGATAAGCTGACGCACCAAATTAGTGCATCAGGTCAAAATCGTAATATGACAATCATCAACGAGTCAGGACTTTACAGTTTAATCTTAAAATCAAAACTTCCTTCTGCAAAAAAATTCAAACGATGGGTAACAAGTGAAGTCCTGCCAACAATTAGAAAACATGGAGGTTATCTAAGTCCAGAAAAAGTAGAAGAAGCTTTGCTTAATCCAGATACAATCATTCAATTAGCAACTAAATTGAAAGAAGAACGTACTGGAAGATTAATCGCAGAACAAAAGATTGCAGAATACGAACCCAAAATCTCATATTTAGATAGCATATTATCTTCTACAGATTCAGTAACAATTAGTCAGATTGCAGCAGATTATGGGATGTCTCCACAACAGATGAATAAACTACTTCATAAACTAGGTATCCAGAAGAAAGTAGGCAACCAATGGTTATTATGCAAGAAACATATGAGACAAGGATATACAAAATCTCATACAACTGAGATTCCGAAATCTGCTGGAGGAACAAAAGTTGTGATGAATACAAAATGGACTCAAAAAGGACGTTTGTTCATTTATGAGTCGCTAAAAAAAGAAGGATATATTCCAGAAATCGATTTATTAGAGGAGGAATGACAATGTCACAAGAATTTATTTTAAAAGTCAGAATTCAATTAGCAAAATACGGAAAGTCTCAGAACTGGTTAGCTGATACTATCGGAATTTCTAGACCATATATGTCGGATATTATGAATGGGCGTAGAAAACCAGATAAACAAATCAAGCCAATTGAGGCAGCACTAGCAGAGTTAGAGAAGGAGAAATAACATGCAAATAACAATTCCAGATAATTTAGTAGTTTCAGAATTAACTACACAGATTACGAATGCTGTGCTTAATTCGTTGGACGAACGATTGCGCCTTATGAACAAATCAGTGGAGCTTCCTCCATATCCAAACAAATCAGAGGTAAAAAAAGTTTTAGGCATTGGTGATGACAAATTAACACATTGGATAAACCTAGGTTTAAAAACACAGCAGTGGAGCAAGTTAGACATCAGAATTGAACGATCGGAGCTCCAAAGATTTTTGAAAGAAAACTTTGAGTTCTAAAGGCAAAGGAGAATGATTTTATGTCCTACACATTGCAACAAGAACATCAAATTCTCGGTTTGATTAAACAACGCAGGAAACAATTACAAGATGACCGTGCAGCGCTTAGAAAAGCCGATGAGCTATCAGATAGACAAGCTGAATTAATTGCTTCTGAACTTGAGGATTTGAGAATGCTAGAAATAAAAAATAGGGAGATTAGATTATGAAGAAGACAGACACACTTTTTATAGGATTCATTTTGGGGTTATTAGTGATTGTAGCGCACCAAAGTATTATCGGGGGAAGCTTGTTCGCAGCATTGATGGTTTTAATCAATCTGCTTGATTCAAAAGAAAGGAGCAACTATGGCACGAGAAGAAGCGCTAAAAATCGGTAAAGTGATTGCTGATAATTGGTGGGCAAATAGCCGTCCTATTATTTTAAGCAAGCAACATATCGAAAAGCAAAAAGCATGGAGGCTAAAAAAATGAACAAAAAACTGTTAGAACAAATTTTATTTGAACAAAAGAAAACAAATGAATTGCTCCAAGTTATCGCAAGTAACTCAGAGCAAAACCAATCCAATATTTCGTCGTACAGACCTGTCACTGTAGAAGAAAAATTTGATAATTGGGAATTATATGAAGACGAGTACAAAAATTAAAACGGCAAAGAGTCATCTTCTATATAAATGAGAGTATTTTCAGAATTATTATTGACTGGTGACATGTCTTCCCATCTAGTTTGCTTACGTCTTTTTCGTTCTGCTTCTTGCTCTAGTTTTTTCTGTTTCATAATAGCTAAGTTGTTTTTTTGAAAGGCTGACTCAGAAGCACCAAGAATAACTTGTCCGTATGAATAGTTATCGTGTTCACTATTTTGAACGATAGACAGGATTCGCCAGCCATCTTTTAATAACTCATTTATTACTTTCTTATCTTTGTCATGGGTACTAAAAGTTTCGATATGAAATACATCATCATACATGTAACTTTCCCTCTTTCTCTAAAATTATCAGTTTGTTTACTTCTAAAGTATATCAAAAAAGGGGAAATATATTAATGCGAGAATTGACCATATTAAAAAAAGACACGATCGCCAGCAAGCAAAATCGTGTCCAAAAACAAATCATAACTAAGGAGATTTTAACATATGGAAAATGAACTTTCCACTCTAGATCAATATTTGACTGATCCTAGTTGGGGCAAATCGAATATCAAGGAAACAAATAATCGAAAAATAAGACGAAATCTTTTGACGAACGAAGAACTAGCATGTGATCAAGATGATTTGGGGAATTTTGTGAGTATTTGGGATCATGTCTATCTTATTCATCTATCGAAGCGGTCCAGAAAACCTGAATACATCTATGTCATCGAAGATGGCTTGATTGATGCACTAGAAGAGTACGACAGAGATAACTTGATTGATATCTCTTATTACGGACCAGGTAAGAAATACATTGCTGAAATGGAGGCAGAATTTGATGAGTGAAAAGGAACAACCTTTGAAAAATAGAAGTGATAATACGCTTTTTAATAGCTTATACAAAATAAATGTGAAAGGTGTTACTGAAAAACGAAATAACCTCACTTATCTTTCGTGGGCATGGGCTTGGGCAGAAGTTAGCAAAGTGTGTGAGGCAGTAGATTATGAAATCTATCATGATCCAGAAACACATCTGCCGTATATCTTTGATAAGAAAACAGGTTACATGGTTTTTACCAATATCACAGTTAATGGTATCAAACGTGAAATGTGGTTACCTGTCATGGATAGTTCGAATAAGGCGATGAAAGATGAACCATACACATACAAAGTCAAAGAATATAAAGATAAAAATTGGACAGGAAACTATATTGATCGTACTTGTGAAGCAGCAACTATGTTTGATATCAACAAAACAATCATGCGTTGTCTTGTAAAAAATCTAGCAATGTTCGGGCTAGGGTTATATATCTTTGCGGGTGAAGATATGCCAGAAGATGTTTCGATGCTTGAACCAGCTAGCGAAAGAAGCAAAAAGCTATTCTTGGATGCTTTACAACTGGTTGCTAACAAGTACGAAAAATCAATTGATGAAGCAATTGTTGCATTGACTGATGCGGCTTCTATAACCGCTGATGACAGTAAATGGACCAAGAGAGACTTGGGCATTCTAAAACGAGGCGTTAATTGGCTTGAAGATCAGTACAGAGACGAAACAAAAGAGAAGTGATATGAGTGTTTAAACCATTAATCGATTCATATTCAGCGGTTCTGAAAAAATTCAAAGGAAAAGACATAGGCGCAACCATCAATGAAGAAGTGAACATCGAACGTTTGAAGACGATGTACGACGGATATGATGGCGATCGAGTCATTGAAATTCGTTTTATTGATCCTAGACGTTTCACAGTACAGCAACGAAACTTCATCTATGCACTCATAGGCGATATTTTCATCGATACAGGCATGCCAACGGACTTCTGGAAGGAATTCTTCTACTTCCGTTTTGAAGGCGTCACAGGGCGCAAAATAAGCCTGAAAGATGAATCGAATACAACTGTGAGTGATGCTAATGTCTTAGCAAATATTATCCTAGATTTCATCTTTGAACATCATATTCCTTTCAAAGAAGGCTATGAGATTTTACCAGCGAATCAAGAATATTACTTCTACAAATGCATTACAAAAAGAGTTTGTTGCATCTGTGGCAAAACAGGAGCTGACATCGATCACTTTGACAAAGCTTTAGGAAGACGAAAGCGCAAAGAAGTTGATCATTCAGAGTACACATTTGCAGCACTCTGCAGAATCCATCACACGGAGAAGCACAAAATAGGTGTGATCAATTTTAAAAATAAATATCAAATCAAAGGGATTAAGTTAAACCGAGAGACAATCAAAAAACTTAATATAGGTGGCTAAAGTGAGCAGACGTTACGATATTGAATCTCATTTGGAAGAATTAAACAAAACCGAAAGACGATTGCACGAAGAAATCAACGCCCTAGAGAGCGAAATAGATTCTCTGCAAGGCGAGTTAGAAGATTTAGAGTCAAGCTATTGGGATATTCAACAAGAGATAGATGATTTTGAATTTGAATTAAATAGCTTATCAGATGGTGACGATGATGAAGAATATATAGCTGAAAAGTGGTTAAACCAGAAAGAAAGTTTGTTTGATAATTTTGATTTAATCGAGGGAAATAATGATGATTAGTTTAAAAACAGCAGCATTTGAACGAGCATGGCGCACTAAGTATAACAAAATGAGTCCAAGAGACAAATTGTTCTTAGAAATCATGACATTTGCTTTCATCGGTACACAAGCTGAACAAAGCGATATTAGTGTCGAAAAAATTAAGACCAATAGATTAGTTAATGGAATTACAGAGACTTGTTACCAGTACACGATTACTGTCGCGGATGAGGAGGGATAATTTTGACAGAACATCGAAGTTATTACGCCATCATACCTGCAAATGTTAGATATGACGATTCTTTGATACCTAGTGCAAAACTTCTTTATGGGGAAATCACAGCTCTATGTAATGAGAAAGGTTATTGCTGGGCTAGCAATGAGTACTTTGCCAATCAATATAAAGTAAGCAAACCAACCATTCAGAATTGGCTAAAGTCACTTGAAGAAAAGGGCTATATCTATAGAGAAGTTAAGTACAAAGAGGGTAGTAAAGAAATCGAGGCTAGGTATATAAGAATTCTTGGTGGGGGTCACCAAGAAAATTTGGTGGGGGGTCACCAAGAAATCTATCAAGATAATAATACATCTATTAATAATACATTTAATAATACAAAAGAATATATAAGAGAGTTACCGCCTTCGAAAAAATCGAAGGCTAAGCCCATCCGTCATAAATACGGAGAGTATAAAAATGTGCTTTTGTCAGATGAGCAGATGGAGAAACTCAAAACAGAATTCCCTAATGACTACCAAGAGCGAATCGAACGACTGTCAGAGTATTGTGAATCATCTGGTAAGACTTATAAAAACTATTTGGCAACTATTCGAAGTTGGGCAAGGAAAGAAAAAAGTGAACCTAAGAACGCAAGCAGTGGATACAAGCGCACAGGAAGACGAGAGAAGCTTCCTGAATGGGCAATCGACCAAGAAGCCTATCTCAAGAAAAAAGCGCTAGAACGAGCTAATAGACAATCAAAAGCACCATTTTAAGAGGTGGAAAATTGAAAATCGATTATCTAGAACTAATTAATGAAATATCGAACTATAAAAAGGGCGAGGAAATAGACATCCTGAGAGACGTGTATGAACAGCTTGAAGAAGCTGGAATTGAAGGGATTAAGAATGATCGTTCGAGTTGGAGTAAACTCAGATACTATTTCGCACTCTATATCGATACAACACAATTAAGAAATTTAGCATATACCAAATTACTATTTGTTGATTGTGTTAAAGGCTTGCAAAAACATCTTAATGAACTCGAGCAGGTGTAATCAGATGGACCTAAAGACATTTACAGCACAGATCGAATTAATGCATCAAGAAGCTTTAAGACAAAGTGTGTCGTACGAAGACAAGTGGCTCAACACGTTTCATGGCGGACGTGAGAGCGCACTTGATCAAGTACTCAAATTATTGAAAGGAGAATGTCAGGATGGATAAGAAAGCAGCAATGAAACGAATCATCGAACTGACACATTCTGAGAATTGGCAAGAAGACAAAGAAACTGCTTCGGAAGTAAAGAGGCTCGGAAGAGCGATGTGGGCTGACAAAACTAGAGGCGGGAAAAAGCCTCGTCAAATTGCAATTTGGCACGGTGACAAACTTCTAGTGACAGGAACAGCTGAACAGTTAGCAAGTTTAACAGGCTTGCACGAGAAAATCGTGAGGAAAAGAGCTAGGTGTGGATACACAGACGTTAAGAAGAGAACGTTTAGATACGTGGAGGAAGAAATATGCTAGACATGAAAATCGAAGATTATCGAATTACCAGTGATTCTAGAAATATTGTCTTATCGAAGGTAAGACGAGACGAAGAGGGAAACATCCGCTACACAGAAGCAAAAGAAGAATCACGAGCAGATATCGGATACTTCCAAACTGTCTCATCGTGTTTGAAGGCGATACAACGCGATTACGTGTTAAGTGAAGAAAGAACGATAAAAAGTATTATCGAGTACAAAAAAGCGTTAGAAAACATCACTAGACAGTTTGAACAGGCATGTGAGATTGAGGAGGAGAAATAATGGACGAAGAAATGTTAAAAGAAGAGCTAGAAGAACACTTTACTAATC
>NZ_NGLI01000004.1:0-6548 GCF_002141285.1 Enterococcus sp. 3G1_DIV0629
TAAAATCATTGATGTTATTAATAATAAATATTTTTTGAAAGGGGAAATATAAAAGGTTTTGAAAATAAATAAAAAAATGGTATTACTTGTTCTACTGCTAGTTATTGCTAGTCTTTATTCTTTTATCTTTTTTAGTAATGCACAAAAGATCTCAACCACAGGAGACATTGCTTTTCACTTTTCTAGAATAAAAGGCTTGTCCTCAGTATTTTCTGGTCCAATAAATTTTACCACATTTAATAGCTATGGCGGAGGCGTGAATTTTTTTTATCCGTATCTAACACTCTTTCCAGCCGTAATATTTTACTGGATAACAAACAATTTGATTCTAAGTTATATCCTATATGTTTGGATACTGAATATCTGTACAATTCTAGTGAGCTATCAATATGGACAAAAGTTCTTTAAGCGAATAGATGCAGCCTTCTTATTCAGCTGTTTGTATAGCTTTTATGGATATCGTTTAATTGATATATATCAGCGTTCTGCAATTTCAGAATCAATTGCGTTGACGATTATACCAGTTGTCTTGTATTACACATATACTCTTCTTTATGAAAGAAAGAACAGCGTGATTCCTTTAGCTATCAGTATGAGTTTGCTCATCTATACCCATGTTCTCTCCACCTTTATGAGTGTGATTGTTATTGGCTTCTTGTTTATCGGCTCTCTTTTCTCTAAGCGAAAAGAGATAAAAGAAATGTCGAATCTGATATTAAATATGATAAAAGCTGTTGGTTGGACCATTCTTTTAACTACTTACGTTTGGTATCCGATGTTACAACAAGTGCTACATCAAAAAATTAATCGTCCTTTTCGCACAAACCTTCAAGAAAGGGCATTAAACATTTCTGATAGTTTAATCGGTGCAGTAAATAATGATTTAGTTACGTTTACAATGGGAACAATTGGTGTGGTTTCATTGATTCTTCCACTTTTCTTTTTAAAAAAATTTGCCAATAAAGAAAAGATTATTTATTTTTGTGCAGTGACCACTTGGTTCTTATCAACGAATCTTTTTCCATGGGGATTATTACAAAAAACACCTATTCAAATCATTCAATTTCCTTGGAGGATCTTGGGTTTTCAAGTGCTTTTTGGATCATTGATCTTAACTATAGTGTTTTTAAAGTGGAAAACAAGCAACAAAAAAAGTATGTGGAGCCTTGTAGGAATAGTCCTTCTTATTTTTACAGTGACTGTAGCAACAGAAGCAAATTATTCGCAAAAAATTCAGTCGTATAAAGGTCGATTAATTATGACCAAAAAAGATGTTACACGTTATACAACCTCGAGAACTGGAGGCCTTTATGACTATGCACCATTAGATGCATTGAAATATAAAGATCATTTAAAGAAACATGAAGTAAAAGTCGATGATCGATGGGAGAATGCATCTCATAAATCATATAATTCTAAAATAATCTATACAGTAGAAGATGCGAATGAGCAAAATATCACGTTACCTGTATTCAATTACTGGGGAACAGTTGTGAAAGTAAATGGGAAAAAGAGCACTATAGAAAATGACAATGGTTTAGTGTCTATTAAAGGTAAGGGAAAACGAACTATAGTCGAGGTTTCATCTACCTATCCAACTACGATGATTCTATCTTTATTGATTAGTTCAATAACTTTTATATTCTTATTTACACGTTACTTAATAAGATCACACGGTTCAATAGAAATAGATTAGAGAGATCAAGGAAGAAAATGCAGTAGCAATATATAAAAGAAGGCATCAGTAGGCAGGCTAATTTATTCCGAAAAGTGAAGAAGGCAAATACAAAAAATTAATAAAAAAATCAATCAAATAAAAAAACGTAGAAGTAATTTTCTACGTTTTTCTTTTCATGTATATTAAATATTACAGGAAATTATAGAAGACAATTAAAAATCATCAAATACTAGAATAATTTGGATCCTCACGTTCTAGCTTATTCAAACCGAAGGGGGAATAAAGAGATGAGATCAAAACTTAGATCAACATTAGAATTTTTGGTGAATTGTGATAAAAATGTAAAAATATAAATTTTAGAGAAAACTATATACCTTAATCATTTTATTAATAGGATGATTAAGAATTCTGATTTATAGACAGTGAAAACGTTGACTTATAAAATGAAATAAAGTATATTTATTTTGTAAGAAAAGAAAAAAGAACTTGGGATAGCGACGCAGTTATCTCTAGAGTTATGTTACTGATAAATCAGGCAGAACTCAGAACTAATATCAAGTAAAGCTTTATGATCAAAAGCTTATTTGATATTGGATCTGAGTTCTTTTTTCTGGAAAGGAGCAACTAATGAAAGTTAAAAAGATTATCAATAACAATGTAGCTTTAATTAATCGGGGAGGAAATGAAGCAATTATCTATATGACAGGGATTGCTTTCAAAAAAAAAGTTGGCCAACACATTAATGATTCCGAAATTGAAAAAACATATGTTTTAGATTCAAAAGACCGTTTAGAACATTTTAGCTATTTGTTATCGCATTCTGATGATAGACTGCTCTCTATGATCAACGAGCTCGTTAGTTATGGAGAAAAGGAAATCGGTAAAAAAGCAAATGATTATCTTTATTTAGCTTTATTAGATCATCTCTCCTTCGCATTGAAACGCTCAGAGAAAGGGCAATATCTTAGAAGTCCGCTTTTTTGGGAAGTTAAAAAGTTTTATCCAGTTTATTACAAAATCGGTTTGGAAGCTTTAAAAATGATAAAGAAATATTTTGATCATTCCTTTCCCACAGATGAAGCTGTTTCAATTGCCTTACACTTTGTTAATCTTCAAGAAAATCAGGTCAATTTTGATGAACAGATAGAAGATATGGAGATACTAAGAGACATGTTGAATATTATCAAATATCATTTTAGTTTATCTATTGACGAAGAGAGCATCAACTACATGAGGCTAGTGACACATTTACAGTACTTTATTGAACGATTAAGAAAAAAACAAGCATACGTTGAAAATGAATCTCAGTTATTTGAACAAGTAAAAAAACTATACCCTAAAGCATATACAGCTGTAGAAAAGATAGAAATATATGTAAAGGGAAAGTTCAACACCTATTTATCTCAAGATGAATACACTTATTTGATGATTCATGTTAATCGCGTAGCGGAAAGAGGCGACAATAATGGATAAATATCATGATTTTAACAAAAATATTATTGAACTTGTTGGAGGAAAAGAAAATATAGAGGCAGTAGTTCACTGTATGACACGGTTGCGTTTTACTCTTATCGACAAAACGAAAGCGCAAACAAATAAGCTTAAAAACTTAGACGGTGTGATTGATGTAGTTAGCAATAACGTTGCTTATCAAATCATCATAGGTACACATGTTAACGATGTATATAAAGAATTGATGACGCAATTGGAACTATCCCCAAAAACTACTTTAGAAGAGCAAAGTGGAAAAAAAAATCCAATAAAAGCAGCATTAGATGTCATATCGGAGTCTATGACACCGATACTTGAGCCTATTATTTGTGCTGGATTACTTGCTGCTGTTTTATCCATTGCTTCTTTAACTGGAATAATATCACCAGACAGTTCAACCTATCATATTTTTGATGCTTTGCGGTCTGCTGTATTTTATTTTCTACCTATTTTAATGGCTATGAGCTGCGCAAAACGATTAGGAGCAAGTCCTTATTTAGCAGTAGCACTTGCTGCTACTATACTTTCAAGTTCTATCAATGATGTGAAAGGACTGGAGTTATTTGGTATTGGATTACCTCAAATTACGTATTCTAATAGTTTTATCCCTATTTTACTAGCTATCTGGTTTATGGGGTACGTAACTAAAGTAGTTAAAAGAGTTATACCTAACACACTCCAATACTTTTTAACCCCTTTGTTCGTAATGTTAATTACTTTACCAGCAACGTTATTGATTTTTGGACCTTTAGGATTTTATATGGGAGAAGGAATCATTGGATTTTTTAATCTACTGATGAAATATGTAGGTAGTTGGTTTGTCATGATGTTATACTCTGCTCTTCAACCATTTATTATAATGTTGGGCGCAGGAAACTTTATCATGCCGGTTGTAGCTTCTCTAATTGCAGCAAATGGGTATGACCCTGCATTTATATCTTCATGTACAATCTCAGATATTGCTGTTGGGGGAGCAATGCTTGGGTATTTCTTAAGAACACGGAATTTAAAACAAAAACAATTATTTGGGACAGTAACACTTTCTGCAGTACTTGGTGTGACTGAACCTGCTATCTATGGTGTCTTTGTTAAATATCGTCGACCATTTGTTGCAGTAATGATTGGAGGAGGACTTGGTGGATTATTTGCTGGTTTGACTAGTGTTAAAGCTTATTCTGTTGCTTGGGGTTTATTTGGCCTCCCAGCGTATATAGGTGAAGGAGATTTCATGAACTTCTGGTTTATGTTAGCGGCAGTCGTGATTAGTTTTGCTGGATCAGCTGTAGCTGCTTATCTCTTAGGCGTCCCTGCACAAGAAGAGGATCAGGAGACAATCAACCATATAATAGCTGAAAAAGGGAAAGATAAAAATCTGCGCACTTCTTCATTGGGTAATGTAGTAGAAGGAGAAGTGATTTCTTTAAATGAAGTTAAAGATCAAGCTTTTTCAACAGGAGCTTTAGGAAAAGGGATTGCAATCAAACCAATAGATACACATCTTTATTCTCCAGTGGATGGGGAAATCACGGTAGTTTTTCCAACGAATCATGCAATAGGTATCCAATCACAAGATGGAATTGAAATACTAATCCATATTGGGATCGATACAGTAGAGTTAGAGGGGAAATATTTTAATTTAAATATAAAACAAGGAGATAAAATTCAAAGAGGACAACTCCTTGGAACAGTAGACTTTGATAAAATACAAGAAGCTGGTTATGATACGTCTACTATTGTAGTTGTCACGAATACCGATAGCTATTTAGACGTCATTCCTTCAAATTCAGAACAAGTAATAAAGACAGATAATCTACTAAACGTCATTTTATAGAAGGTGAAAAAATGAAATTGAAAAAGAATTTTTTATGGGGTGGAAGTATTGCTGCACATCAATGTGAAGGAGCCTGGCAGGAGGGAGGAAAAGGACCAGCTATCATGGATTATGTCAGACAAGGAAGCTATCAGGTCCCACGCCAAATCGATACAATAATTTCTTCTGAAGCTACGTATCCCTCACATATGGGTATTGATTTATATCATCAATACAAGTCAGATATTCGTCTGTTTAGTGAAATGGGATTTACAGCATTAAGAATATCAATAGATTGGTCTCGTATCTTTCCTAATGGAGATGATGAGCAGCCGAATCAAGAAGGAATTATGTATTATATAGATGTGGTGGATACGTTGTTGTCTTATGACATTGAGCCAATTGTAACATTATATCACTTCGAGATGCCAAAAAATTTAGTCCAAAAGTATGGTTCATGGACTAATCGAAAAGTAATTGAACTTTATTTGAAATTTTGTCAAACTATGTTTGAATCTTTAAAAGGAAAAGTCCACTATTGGGTTACATTTAATGAAATGAATCATATTGATCCTCAAACAGAAGCTACAGATATTTTTACGTATATTATCGCAGGTTTGAAGTATTCTGAACTCGAAAATAAATCGCAGACATTGGCTGAGATCGGATACAATATGACAGTGGCTAGTTGTTCGGCAATAGTTTTAGGAAAAAAAATAGATCCAGAAAACAAGATTGGTTGCGTATTTGGAATCGAACCTGTTTATCCAGTAGATTGCAATCCAACAAATGTGATGAATGCTTTTAAACAAATGGATCGAGATTTCTATCAAATAGATGCTATGTGCACAGGAAAGTTTCCAGACTATAAAATCAATGAATATGCAGACCAAGGAATAAAGTTGACCATAACAGAGAATGATAAATATATGTTTTCTAAAGGAACACTTGACTTTATTGGTATGAACTATTATGCATCATCTGTTGCGAAGTACGAAGGAGCAGCTGAAGAAAAGAGTGCCTTATTTGGCGGTCTTCAAAACCCGTATCTTGTGACTAGTAAATGGGGATGGACCATTGATCCGACGGGTTTACGGTATCTGCTGAATTACACTTATAGAAAATATGGACTCCCTATCATAATTACAGAAAATGGATTAGGTGCCATAGATGTTTTGACAGATGATAAAAACATACATGATGAATATCGCATCGAATACTTAAAACAGCATATTCAACAAATGAAGATTGCAATTGAAGAAGATCAGGTAGATTGCTTTGGGTATCTCACGTGGGCACCCATAGATTTAGTAAGTGCTACAACAGGCGAAATGAAAAAAAGATATGGATTTATCTATGTAGACAAAGACGATGAAGGAAATGGCACCTTAGAAAGGTACAAAAAGGACTCTTTTTATTGGTATAAAGAAGTGATTGGTTCCAATGGAGATATTTTGTAATACCTGTCTAACATAAAAGGTGTTATAGTATTTATATTCATATAACAAGTAGTTAGCTTAGAGTAATATTACTAAAGGACCAAGTTCTATCTTAAAAAAATAACTATTA
>NZ_NGLI01000004.1:11678-13409 GCF_002141285.1 Enterococcus sp. 3G1_DIV0629
CCTCATTCTATTATTTATTGTTGTTATTTATATTTATATATATTTTTTCTTTGTCTTAATATTTCTTATTTAAATAAATATTAAGAGAAAAATGGATTATTAAAGTATCTTTTTTTTAAATAGAGGTATAAAAAAACAGATTTTATTTATTAAACAGTTAAACTATTACAGATAATAGCAAGTTATAAATAACAATATCAAAATGTATACAATAGTAGGTAAATAATCGTTAATCTGTGATTAATACTTACTTTTTTATTTAAATAACTTTTTATTAGGCTTTTAATTACATCATTATTATTTATTTTTGCTATTTATCATAAGTTTTTTGCAGATCAATTATTTTATAAATGAAGAAAAACAAAACATAATTCTAGGATTTCACCTTAATAATCTGTATTTCTGTTTTTTTAATATACTACATAAAAATAAATTATATATGTTATAAAAAAAGGAAATATAACTTCTTTGTTCTTTAAGTTAAAATAATTGTAAACTAGTTTTATATAATATTTATTGCGCACTATTAATATAAATTATGACGTCTAACCTTAAAATGTATTAGAAAGGGTTATACTTATGTACAAGGAACAATTATTAGATAATCAAACAAGAAAAGAATACCTTTTAATTAAATTATTATATTTACACGATTTTAGAGTGGAAAAAAAGTTGGTTTGCGAGAAATTGAATATAAGTTATCCTACAATAAAAAAAATAATTGATAGAATTAATGACTATTTAGAAACGTACTATCCCCAAGAAGATATAGAGTTATTATCTACAAAGCATGACTTAATATTTCATAATAATTCATCAATTCCTGTAGATGATCTAACAAAATTTTACTTTATTCATTCTGAAAAATATATTCTGTTAGACTTACTATTTAAATCTCCTCACATTACTAGAAATAAATTATCCCAAAAAATGAATATAAGTAGTACTACTTTAAACATTATCATTTTGCAATGCAATGAATTACTAAAGGAATTTGAACTCCAAATATCGCAGGGGACAATAAAGGGAAATTTAGTACAATATTTTTACTTTTATTTTTTATTCTATTGGTGGACCAATTCTTCTCCTTTTTCATATAATTCAGAAACACAGTATTTAGATTTTGATCAATTCTTATATGAACAAAATCAAGAAAAACTAGGTCCTATTGAAGAAAAAAAGCTGTTTCTTTGGTTAACATTACTTAAAAATCAGCGGAAAATTGTTAACACGTATAGTATTAGCAGCAATGAAAATATACATGTTAAGGACAATCAATTGTATCATGAGTTAAAATTATTTTTTAAAAAACACTGGAAAATATTTTCTACTGAAGATATAAGCAAAGTATCATATATAACTTTTGCTTTTTTAAATAGTTTTGAAGTATTAGACAGAAAGTTAATAGAATTACATTCTTGCGCAATACAAAATGAACGAACTAGACTTATTTCTAAAATTATTATATTGTTACAATCGGATTTTAACTTAGATAACTCGTACCAATTGACGTATGATGCATTATATTACCTTTTAGGTAGTTTCTTATTTTTTAAGGGAAATATTTATCCTATTGATAAAATTACTCTTGATTTTTATTTAGATAATAATTTTAGTTCATTTGAGAAAGATATAGTACTGAAGATCGTGCAATCGGATACTTTATTTAAGAAGTATTTAAGTACAGAAAATGGTAAATATTTCCAATATGTTCTTTACACTCTTGTAAGT
>NZ_NGLI01000004.1:13509-15020 GCF_002141285.1 Enterococcus sp. 3G1_DIV0629
GTCTAATATATACCCAATAAATTAACGAAAAGGTCGCTGGTTCAAAAACTATATGAACAAAATATCTAAATAAGGAATAAGGTTATATTACATAGTATCTCTATATACCATAATTTAATTATGTAAATTAAAGATTCTAAGAACTTCTACGGAGATCTACCCGTCTGAAAGTTAAACAAGAGCTTAGAATCTTCATATAAGCAACGATAATTTTATTGCAGTAAATTTCGGAATATTCTGAGTTAGTGAAATGATATAAAATCATAAACTAAACCCCTTGATTTTCTTGACTTTTAACAGAGTATATATATAAGTTCATGATTATGGTAAAATATATACATAATCATAAACTCAGAATATTTTTAAGAAGGGAAACAATAGTGAGCTATAATGTACAACCGTTAAGGACAAATGAAGAGATACAAGATTTTCAGTTTTGGCTAAGAAGAACAAGTAATCCGGAAAGAGATAGTTTTTTATTTTTGTTTGGAATCAATAATGGATTACGTATGTCAGATATTATAGGATTAAAAGTTGGAGATATACGAGGCAAAAGTAAGCCTATTATTGTTGAACATAAAACAGGGAAGCGAAAACCGATTTTTATAGATAATTTGAGAGAAGAGATTTTATTATATACTGAAGGTAAAGAAGAAAATGATTGGTTATTTCCGAGTAGGCAACAAGGGCGACATATAACAAGGGATCGTGTCTATCAGATATATGCAGATATAGCAGAAAAATTAGGAAGAGATGATATAGGAACACATACATTAAGAAAAACTTTTGGGTATCACTACTACAAGAAAACTAGAGACATTGCTACATTAATGTTTATTTTTAATCATAGCTCGCAAGCAATTACAAAAAGGTACATTGGTATAACTGAAGACGAAATTGGTGCCTCGTTAAAAGGATTCAAAATTGGATTTTGAATAATACATAACCCCATTCTGATTTTTCGGAATGGGGTTATAAATTAGAATAATTTAGTAATATTGAATAAAATTAAAAAATAACTTTCTTTCTAGTATGTTGATTTATTATTTAATATACGTCATCTTTCTGAAAATATAAGTCAATTTTTGCTTTTATTATTTCATAATATAACTTTGCTTCTTCTGTTTGATATTCTTGTATAAAATGATTAAGAATAACAACCTGGTAATCATTTCTTAATTCTTCAATTAATTGTTCATATTGTAATTTTTTTTGTTTGATAGATAATTGTTGATTCATTTTAGTATTCTGAAAAATATAATTTATTTGTTCTAATGATCTCATTTTTTACCCTCATTCTATTATTTATTGTTGTTATTTATATTTATATATATTTTTTCTTTGTCTTAATATTTCTTATTTAAATAAATATTAAGAGAAAAATGGATTATTAAAGTATCTTTTTTTTAAATAGAGGTATAAAAAAACAGATTTTATTTATTAAACAGTTAAACTATTACAGATAATAGCAAGTTATAAATAACAATATCAAAATGTATACAATAGTAGGT
>NZ_NGLI01000004.1:20087-33762 GCF_002141285.1 Enterococcus sp. 3G1_DIV0629
TATTTATCCTATTGATAAAATTACTCTTGATTTTTATTTAGATAATAATTTTAGTTCATTTGAGAAAGATATAGTACTGAAGATCGTGCAATCGGATACTTTATTTAAGAAGTATTTAAGTACAGAAAATGGTAAATATTTCCAATATGTTCTTTACACTCTTGTAAGTAATTTAAAAAGATATAGAAAAAACCATGTCAACATAGCATTACTATTAAATACTACTACATTTTTATATACTACGTTTTTATTAAACTTAGAAGAATTTTTCCAAAGCAATTCATCTATTAACATTAGTAAATATTGTAAGCACACACATTATGATTTAGTCATTACAAATGTACAATTGGATAAATTTAATTTTAATGAAAACTATTATTTTATATCGGATTTATGTGGAACTAAGGATTTTAAAGATATTTATGCTATTATTGATGAAATAAATTAAAAAAAGTAAGCGTTAGCTTAGTTTCAGACTATAGACAAACCTTATACAAAAAATGAGGTTTGTCTTTTTTCTATGTAACAATCTAGAAATAGTCGATAGATTATGCTTTTTACTTTAGCAAAACGATTTTTCATGCTTTAAACTCTTTTATTTTTTGCGTGCTTTTTCATATTATGACATGAAAAAGTAAAACCAATTTTTTATGTGCATTTTTTCAATTCTTTGGGATTGAATCATTGATAATTTAATTAGAAGAATAGAAGTCAAACTGGAGTATTCTTGGACTTAATCGTATTTATCTTTTACTAAATCATAAGTAAAGGAGAGGCCAGTACTTTATCTACACTCTAAAAATAAAAGATAGCTTATTTTTTGTTACTAGATACAAAGAAAAACATGATAACTTTGTACATTCAAAACTAATAACTTATTTAATTCGTAATTCTTTTTCTTTTGTAAAAAAAAAAGGATGTTTAGTCTTAAATGAATTTGCTATTCTAATCTCGTTATAAAAAAATAAGAGAAAGGGACTAGTATGGAAGACTTACAAACAGCAATAAAAAAATATTGGGCAGATAGATCAATTTCTTATGGAAAACAACATATGGAAGAATTGCAAGCAGCTAATAAAAAGAATTGGAAAAAATATATCTTAAAACAATTGATTTCTGCTAATAAACCAACCAAAAAAATTTTAGAAGTAGGTACGGGTCCAGGATTTATAGCTATTTTACTTTCTGAGGAAGGATATGATGTAACCGCTGTAGATAGATCAGAAGAAATGTTACTTCAAGCAAAAAAGAATGCTGGATTACATAATAACAATATAAAATGGGAAATTATGGATGCAGAAGCTTTGTCTATTAGTGATAATACATTTGATGCAGTAATTACTAGAAATTTAACTTGGAATCTTGAACATCCAGATAAATTTTACGAAGAATGTTATAGAGTATTAAAAAATAATGGACTATTTATTAACATAGACGCTAATTGGTATAACTATCTTTATGACTTAAATAAATACTTTGAATATAAAAAAGACAGAGAGGACACAAAAAGAAAACAAATAAAAGACTATTATGAAAAAACAAATATAGAAGAAATGGAATCCATTGCTAAACTTCTTCCACTGAGTAAAAAGTTAAGACCAGTTTGGGATTTCTATACATTAAAGAAAATAGGTTTTACAGAAATTAATTATCAAGAAAATATAAATTCACTAGTACTAAGTGAAGTAGAACAAATAAATTTTCGCTCTACACCCTTATTTTATATTAGAGCAATAAAGTGATAGGTGTTTAGTAATTATGGATAAAAAAAGACGTTTAAAAAAATTTTTAATTTTATTAATATTAGCTTTTATTTGTGGAGCTTGTTCCTCCAATAAACAAAAAAATCATGAAACTCAAGAAGATCAATTAATTTATGGGAATACAAAAGATATACGCGACATAAACCCGCATTTATATTCTGGAGAAATGGCAGCTCAAAACATGGTTTTTGAAGGATTAACAAAGAATGAACATGGAAAAGTTAAACCAGCACTAGCTGAAAGTTGGTCAATTTCACCTGATGGATTATGCTATACATTCAGATTAAGAAAAAATGTTAAATTTTCAAATGGAGAAAACTTTGATGCCGATACGGTAAAAATGAATATAGACGCGATCTTATCAAATAAAAATAGACATGCTTGGTTAGAATTGGTAAATCAAATAAAAAATACAAAAGTAATTGATAAATTTACCTTCCAGTTAAATCTAAAAAAACCATATTATCCTACATTAACAGAACTAGCTTTAACAAGACCGTTTAGATTTATAGCTCCTAGTTGTTTTATTAATGGTGAAACAAAAAATGGTGTAAAAAATTATATTGGGACTGGTCCTTGGATTTTAAAAGAACATAAGAACAATCAAGAAGCTATTTTTATTAAAAATGATAATTATTGGGGAAAAATGCCTAAAATGAACCAAGTAGTTTGGAAAGTGATACCTGATTCTCAAACACTTGAATTAGCTCTTAAAAATAGGGAAATTGATTTGATATATGGTTCTGATGGCGATCAGATATCTACTACTAATTTTACAGAATTAGAAAATGATAAAAACTTTTCTACTTATATCAGTAATCCTATAGCTTCTAGAGCTGTTTTATTAAACAGTAATCGTCCATTTTTAAAAGATTTAAAGGTAAGAAAAGCAGTTGAGTATGCTGTTGATAAGACTTCAATTGTAAAAGGAGTTTTGAATAATATTGAAATTGAAGCTCCGACGGTACTATCATCTAACGTTCCATACTGTGATGTTAACCTAAAAAATTATAACTATGATCCTAATAAGGCAAAATCTTTATTGGAACAAGCTGGATGGTACTTGGGAAATGATAATATTCGTGAAAAAAATGGAAAGCAATTAAAACTAGTTTTTTCTTACAATTCACAGAATGAACAAGAAGGTGAAATTGCTCAAGTAATTCAATCGAATTTGAAACAAATAGGCATACTTGTTGATATTCTTCCAGAAGAAAAACAAATGTTTCTTGATAGGCAAAAGAATGGTAATTTCGATTTGCAATATTCTCTTTCATGGGGAACTCCATATGACCCACAATCTTATGTTTCATCATGGCGTATACCGGCTCATGGAGATTATCAAGCCCAACAAGGTCTTTCTCGAAAAAAATGGTTAGATGAAAAAATTTCTCAGACATTGGTGGAATCAGATGATATCACTAGAAAAAATAATTATAAAGAAATATTGACATATATATCTGACCAATGTATTTACTTGCCAATTTCTTATTCAAGAACGAAAGCGATAGCTACATCTCAGTTGAAAGGAGTTACATTTAATGATTCTCAATATGAAATTCCTTTTGAAAAAATGTATAAACTACAGAACTAAAGTATTAATTATTAACTTTTTTAAAAGTATAATAAAATTCTCAATATTGTTATTAAGTTTATCATTTATCTCTTTTATGTTTTTACAACTGGGAACGCAAAATTCTGCAGAAGTTACTCTTAGAGCAAATGAGATTGTACCCACTCAAGAAAATATTAAAGAAGTTGCTAAAGAATTAAATTTGAACAAACCACTTAGTTATCAATACTTATCTTGGCTAAAAAAAGCTATACGAGGCGACTTAGGATATAGTTTTACTACTAAAGAAAATGTAATACTATTAATAAAAGACGCCTTAGTAAATACACTCTATTTAACTTCTATTGTTTTTTTAGTTTTAATAATATTAAGTATTGGATTAGGCGTCATATCTGCTTTCTATAAAAATATAAAATGGGAAAGACTGTTAAGATTATTATTATTTGTAATAAGTTCTATTCCGTCTTTTTTATTAGGAATTTTATTTATTAGCTGCTTTTCGCTTAAATTTCATCTATTTCCAACTAATGGAATGGAAAATATCAGTTCGGTTGTATTGCCAGCTACAACTTTGGTATGTGCAAACTTAGCTACTTATGTACGAATAATAAGAAAGGAATTGCTGGAAACAATGGAACAACCTTTTATATTTTATTATAAGGTACGTAATTTTTCTCAAAAGAAAATTACGTACCATCTATTAAAAAATTCCTTAAGATCATCATTTACTGCCCTTAGTGTTAATTTGCCAAAACTTATTGCTGGTAGCGCAGTAGTTGAAAATATATTCTCATGGCCAGGAATGGGAGTATTATGTGTTCGAGCAATTAAAACTAGAGACATACCTTTATTACAAGGTTATATAGTAGTTATGGCAATTTTTTTCATATTATCCAATACATTAATTAATTGGATTAATAAAAGAATCGATCCTCGTTTAGAAAGAAGAGTAGTTCAATGAACATAAATAAGAAAAACAAAGATAAAATATTTATTTTTTGTTTTATATATTTGTGCAGTATTATTTTTTTAACGTTATGTGCTCCACTTATTTCTCCTTATGATCCTAATGAACAAGACATCATGAATAAACTTCAGCATCCAAGTGTTCAGCATTGGCTAGGTACTGATCAATTAGGAAGAGATATTCTATCACGACTACTTTACGGTGGACGTACTACCCTACTATTTTCTATATCTACTACAATAATAGTTATTTTAATTGGATTATTTTTAGCTTATTTATCAATAATGTACTCTAGAAAATTGGATTATATAATTAGTTTTTTTACTAATACTTTGTTATCTATTCCTAGTGAAATGGTATCTTTAATACTTATTGGAATACTAGGCACTAATATTCCAACAATTTTTTTAGCAATCACTTTATCAAAAATTCCTTGGTATATAAAAATGTTTCGTGAAGAAATAAATTATTATAAAGAAAAAAATTATATCAAGTTTTCACTCATAAGCGGAAAATCTAAAATATGGATTATGAGAAATCATTTATTTTTTAATTTGTTTGATTCAATTGTTGTATATAGCACCTTAAATCTAAGTAGTATTATTGTCAGTATAAGTGCTCTTTCATTTTTAGGCATAGGAATTCAACCACCTAAATCTGAATGGGGTATGATGTTAAATGATGCCCGTAATGTAATAACAACAGATAACTGGCAAATAGTACCAGTCGGAATTACTTTATTCTTAACTTTATCTACTATTAATTATTTAGGAGATAAAATAGTAGAACGTAGAATTTTAGGAAAAGGAAAAATAGAAAATGGAAATATCAATGAATCATTTAAATATTAAGGATTTTAATACAAAGAAAGAAATATTTTCTAATATAAACTTGAAAATAAAAGATGGAGCATCGTTAGGTATTGTTGGCCCAAGTGGAAGCGGAAAAACAACATTATCAAATATATTATTAGGTATCAAAAATAAGGAGATGATTTTTGAAGGATCTGTACAATATATGTTAGATGAAAAAAATATTATCAACATATCAGAATATAACTTGGAAATTAGTCCTAAAATAAAAAAAAGAATTGGTTATATTCCTCAAGACACAATGAATATTTTTGATCCAGTAGAAAAGTTATATATACAATTTAAAGAAACATTAAGTGAAAACGGATACTTAAAGCATCAAATAGACTGCGAAATTCAAAAATTATTAAAAAAATTGAAACTCCCCAAAAATATATTAAGTAAAAAACCATATGAATTATCTGGAGGTATGTTACAACGATGTACCATTGGTCTTACTCTAGCTTTAAAACCAGATGTGATTATTGCAGATGAACCAACGAATTCTTTAGACTTAAAAACAAAAAAAGTAATATTAGATGTAATAAGTGATTATTTGAATCAAAAAAAACCAATCCTCATCTTGACTAGTCACGATTATCAAACTATAAAAACTTTGTGTACTGAAGTTTTAGTTATAGAAAGTGGCAAAGTACAGTATTATGGAAAAATAAATGAGATAAGTAAATCATCTTGCAACTTCTTTACTGAAATAATTCGTATTGATGAACAATTAACGAAAAAATTAAAGGAGGTTCTCTTTATATGAGTTTTATTGAATTACATAATGTTTCTAAAAAATATAATGTTAAAAAGCCACTAATTTACAAAAAATTAGAGGTCTTATCTAACATTTCCTTCTCTATAAAAGATGGAGAGTCCGTTGCTTTGTTAGGACCAAGCGGCAGTGGGAAAACAACTATTTCAAAAATTATTTTAGGATTGGAGTCTCCTGATAGTGGTAAAGTAATTTTTCAAAGCAATAGAAAAAAACTATGTAGTGTGATTTTTCAAAATTACAATTCTTCTATCAATCCATACTATAAAGTTTATGAAGCACTAGATGAAGTAACGAATGAATCTAATAATAAATTTGATATAGTTTATCTACTTAGAAATGTAGGACTAAATTCTACATTTTTAGAAAGAAAATGCTCTACTTTAAGTGGTGGAGAAATTCAACGTGTATGTATTGCTAGAGCAATTGCTTCAGGAGCAAAGTTTATCATATTTGATGAAGCATTTCGATCATTAGATTTAGTTCAAATTTATCAGATACTAGAAATGTTAAAAAAAATCCAAATACAATATAAACTCACGTACTTTGTAATTACTCATGAGATAAAAATTGCCTCCTATTTATGTAATAGATGGATATTTATTAGAAATGGACAGTTAGAAGGAGACTTGGCAATTAATGAGCTAAAAAATTCAAATCTTTCAAGTATTAATGAATTAAAAAAATTTTATGTTTAAAAATAAATGAAATAAAAAGTGTATTCAGTATATGAAAACTGAATACACTTTTTTAGGCTAAAATAACAAGTTTTATTTAATATTTTTAATAAATTAAAAAAATATATGTAATTTGAAATTTGAAATTTAGATATGCTAATTACAAAGAGAGGAGGGAATTTATAGTTGTTACAAGAACAAATTAGTAGCGGTGATACAGCTTTTATGATGCTTTGCACCGCAATGGTGTGTTTGATGACTCCTGGTTTAGCTTTTTTTTACGGAGGTTTGGCCAGAAAGAGAAGTATTCTATTAATAATGGTGGAATCTTTTATTTCTATGGGAGTTGTGACATTGATATGGATTTTTGGAGGTTTTAGCTTAGCATTTGGAAAAGATTTAACTGGTTTTATAGGAAATATAACCGATTATTTTGCTTTAACAAATGTAAATATGAATCCTAACTTTATTTATGGATCTACTATTCCTTTTGCTTTGTTTTTCTCCTTCCAATTGATGTTTTGTATCATTACCGTACCCCTTATGACAGGTGCATTTGCAGAACGTTTAAATCTTAAAGGATATTTATTACTCCTTATTTTTTGGACAATGTTTATTTATATTCCTGTTTGTCATTGGGTTTGGGGAAACGGATTTTTAGAAAAGATTGGATTTGTTGATTTTGCTGGTGGAGCTGTTATTCATACTACAGCTGGTTTTGGTGCATTAGCTAGTATCTTTGTTTTAGGAAATAGAAAATTGAAGAGAAAAGGAATGCAACCCAATAACTTAATGGCTGCTGCAATTGGTACTGGACTTTTATGGTTTGGATGGTTTGGATTTAATTCTGGTGGAGCATTAGGTGCAAATCAATTAGCTGCTACTTCATTTACAAATACAGTTTTTGGTTTAGCTAGTGCTATGGTCACATGGATGATTTTTTCATATCTTAAAAAAGGTAAAATTAATTTTTTAGATATTTTAACAGGCTCTATAGCTGGACTAGCAACTATTACTCCTTGTTCAGGTTATATCAAACCCATTTCATCTATCATCGTTGGAGCAATTGCAGGTATTGTCTGTAACTTAGCTGTTCAATTTAGAGAAAAAAAAGGTTGGGATGATGCTTTAGACGTGTGGGGCGTCCATGGTATTGGTGGTTTTACTGGAACAATTTTAGTAGGTTTGTTTGCAAATGAAACTATTAATAGGATAAATGCAGGATTTACACAATTGATGATTCAAATACTAAGTGTATGTTTTATTGCAATTTATTCATTTATTTTAACTTATGTGATGCTTAAAATATTCAAGCATTATTTTGAGATTGAACCAACTGAATTAGAAATTGAAAAAGGCTTAGATGAATACCTATTAGCTGAAAAAGCTTATATGGAATAAGAGAGAAAGGAGAGAGTTAAGCATGCTAGGAGTCGTATTACTTTATGTAGGTATTGTATTGATAAGTAATGGATTCTACCGGTTATATGATACTAAAGATAAGTCTTTAGTAGTTATGAATTATTTTACTGGAGGATTGGGATTAGTTCTAAATGTAGGAGCTATTTTGATAGGAGTAGCTACTAATCAACCCAATATTTGGTTCTATCCAAGTGCTACTGGATTACTTTTTGCATTTACCTATCTATATGTGGCAATAAATACCACTTTTGATATAGATCCAAGGTTATATGGATGGTATAGCTTATTTGTTTCTATAAATGCATTACTTGCTGGGCTTCTATGTTTCTATGGAATTGGAGGAAATGCACTTTATGGACTCATTTGGTGGCTATGGGGAATTCTATGGTTTACCGGTTTTATTGAAAATACTTTAGGAAACAAATTAGGTAAATCAGTAGGTTACTTATCCATATTCGAAGGTATATTTACAGCTTGGATACCAGGGTTATTAATGTTACTAAGCTTATGGCCAGAATAAAAAGGAGAGATTTTTATGCAACTTACAGAACGAGAACAAGAGAAAATGTTAATTAGTTTAGCAGCTATGATTGCTCAAAGACGAAGAGAAAGAAAAATAAAATTAAATCATCCTGAAAGTGTAGCCATCATCACTGATTTAGTGTTAGAAGGTGCAAGAGAAGGAAAAACTGTTTCAGAACTAATGAATGAGGGAAGAAATTTATTACGCCGAGAAGATGTTATGGAAGGTGTACCTGAAATGATTCCGATGATACAGGTAGAAGCCACTTTTCCTGATGGTACAAAGTTAGTCACAATCCATGACCCTATTCAATAAAAAGGAGTGTTTATTTATGATCCCAGGAGAATTTAAATTATCAAAAGAACCAGTTATTTGCAATGAAGGCTTTGATGCAATAACTATAGAAGTTAAGAATATTGGCGATCGAGCTATACAAGTAGGATCTCATTTTCATTTTTATGAAGCAAATGAGGTTGGATTAAAATTCGATCGCGAAAAAGCATATGGAAAAAGATTAGATATTGTAGCAGGAACAGCTATTCGTTTTGAGCCAGGAGAAACCAAAGAAGTATCATTGATTGATTTTGGTGGAAAGAGAAGAATTTTTGGCTTTAACGATAGAGTAAATGGATATTTGGATGATAACCAGAAATATAAAATGAGAAAGAAGGATTAAATTATGAGTTTTAAAATGGATAGAAAAAAATATTCGCAATTATTTGGTCCTATTGTAGGTGATAGTGTAAGACTTGGTGATACTAATTTATTTGCTGCTATTGAAAAAGATTATACTGTTCACGGTGAAGAAAGTAAATTTGGTGGAGGAAAGGTACTTCGAGATGGAATGGGTGTTAGCGCTACAGAAGCACGAAAAAATAACCCATTAGTTGTTGATACGATTATCTCAAATGCAGTTATTATCGACTACACTGGAATTATTAAAGCTGATATTGGAATTAGAGATGGCAAAATAATTGCAATTGGTAAAGGCGGAAATCCTGATAATATGGATAATGTTGATTTTGTAGTTGGTGCTAGCACTGAAGCTATTTCTGCAGAAGGACTTATTGTCACTGCTGGTGGAATTGATCTTCATGTCCATTTTATTTCTCCAGGATTAGCTCACGCAGCTCTAGATAATGGTATTACTACTTTATTTGGTGGGGGTACTGGACCTGCAGATGGATCAAATTCAGCAACTACTACTCCAGGAAAATGGCATATCCATAAAATGCTTCAATCAGCTGAAAATCTACCTGTAAATATTGGGGTAATGGCCAAAGGTTCTGGAGCGGAAGAAGCTCCTATCGCTGAACAGATTGAAGCTGGAGCTATGGCAATTAAAACTCATGAAGATTGGGGAGCAACGTGTTCAGGAATTGATAATTCATTAAAAGCAGCTGATGATTATGACGTTCAATTTGCAGTACACACTGACTCACTAAATGAAGTTGGTTTTGTCGGAGAAACTATAGATGCATTTGCTGGCAGAACTGTTCATACTTTCCATACTGAAGGTGCTGGGGGAGGACATGCCCCAGATATTATGGTCGTTGCGGGAGACAAAAATATACTACCGTCTTCTACAAATCCAACTAATCCATTTACAACAAATGAGATTAGTGAATTATTTGATATGGTTATGGTTTGTCATAATCTAGATCCAAAAATTCCAGAAGATGTAGCTTTTGCCGAATCAAGAGTTCGAAAACAAACTATTGCAGCTGAAGATATTCTTCACGATATGGGTGCTTTGAGTATCATGACTTCTGATGCTATGGCAATGGGACGCGTTGGTGAAGTAGCAATGCGTTGTTGGCAACTAGCTCATAAAATGAAAGAGCAAAGAGGACCGTTAGAGGGAGATTCTGAGTTTAACGATAATAATCGAATTAAGAGATATATTGCTAAATATACAATAAATCCAGCTATTACTAATGGTGTGTCAGATTATATTGGATCAGTTGAAGTAGGAAAATATGCGGATTTGGTAATTTGGACTCCAGAGAACTTTGGTACTAAACCTAAAATGGTATTGAAAATGGGTATGATCACTTATGGTGTTATGGGAGACGCAAGCTCTAGTTTACCTACGCCTCAACCTCGCTTAATGAAAGATTTATATGGAGCATGTGGTAACGCTGTTAAAAAAACAAATATCACTTTTGTATCAAAATATGCTTATGAACATGGAATTAAGGAAGAAATTGGTTTAGAAAAGGTTGTACTACCCGTTTATAATACTAGAAATTTAACGAAACATGATATGAAATTAAATAACTATTGTCCTCAAAATATAACGATCGATCCACATACTTTTGAGGTGAAAATTGATAATGAGTTAATCACTTGTGAACCAGTCGAAACAGTTCCATTAGCTCAACGTTACTACTTATTCTAAGAATTTCATTTTTTAATTCATTTAACAGGGTCAACTAGCAATACTCATGAAGAGCGTTGCTAGTTGTAAATTAATTGGTATTTTATAGGAGGGATAAAATGATTTTTACAGAAGTAGTAGCTAATATAAATGACTTAATTAATCTGGAAAAGTATCATATAGAGACCGCAGATATAACAAGTAACGATCTTACAAAACGAATTATTCGAGTAACCTCTGATCATGGAAATGAATTTGGTATACGATTACATGATGATAGCAGTGAATTAGAGAATGGTTCAGTATTTTTTATTGACGATGCTCATTTATTGATTTTATCTGTTATACCTGAAGAAATGATCGTGATTACACCTAAAGATATTGATGAAATGGGAGACATTGCACATTTATTAGGAAATACACACAAGCCAATTTCTGTGGAAAACGGAAAGATAAAATTAGCTTTAGATCCAGTTGTTTTAAATGTTTTGAATCACAAACATGTAAAATACAAAACTGAAAAAATCATATTGAATAAACCACTAAAGCACGTTAATCTTGCACATTCACATGAATAAAGACAATATACTTAAATATTTACTAATGGTTCAAGTATGTGATTCTACTTTTCCAATTGGTACTTTTAATCATTCATACGGGATGGAAACTTATTTACGTGAAAATAAGATTAATAATTCTCAAGATTTTTTCGATTGGTTAAAAGCATATTTAAATACACAATTTTATTATAGTGAAGGTCTTTTGTTAAAGGCTTGTTATGAAAAACTTCCCCAAAATATAGACGAAGTCTGGAATCTAGACTCTTTAATAACACATTCTACTCAGTCAAGAGAAACAAGAGATGGCACTAGAATGGTAGCTAATCAAATGATTTCACTGATTCAATTGCTTTATCCTATTGATTTATTAGATAAATATAAATATAGAATAGATAATAATTTATCACACGGAAATCCAGCAATTGTCTTTGCAATATTTGCTCAAAAAAATGGATTTAGTTTTGATGAAGCTTTTTGTTTTTATGGATATAGTGTTATTTCTACTTTAATACAAAATGCAGTTAGAGCTATACCGCTAGGACAAAAAGATGGACAAATTATTTTATTAGAGAGCTATTCAATTTTGAAAGAAATGCTTACTAATATACACAATACTGACATTGACGATTTAGGTGCTACAGTTCCTGGAATCGAGCTTGCACAAATAAGACATGAAATTCAAATATTTAGATTATTTATGTCTTAAAATGAAAGGAAGATTTGAAATGAGTAAAACAGTAGTGATTGGTGTAGGAGGACCGGTTGGTTCAGGAAAGACATTATTGATTGAACGTTTATTGCGTAAACTAACTCAACAATTTGATGTTGCAGTTATTACTAATGATATTTATACAAAAGAAGACGCCAATTTTTTGACGAAAAACTCTGTTCTACCAGAGGACAGAATTATAGGTGTAGAAACTGGTGGATGCCCTCACACAGCAATAAGAGAAGATGCGTCTATGAATTTTGCAGCAATTGAAGAACTAGAACGTCGATTTCCAAATTTAGATATAATTTTTTTAGAAAGCGGTGGCGATAATTTAGCTGCAACTTTTAGTCCAGAATTAGTTGATTTTTCTATTTATATTATTGATGTGGCACAAGGTGAAAAAATACCTAGAAAAGCAGGACAAGGTATGATTAAGAGTGATTTATTTATTATAAATAAAATTGATTTAGCCCCTTATGTAGGAGCTGATTTAGATGTTATGAAAAAAGATACTTCGGTATTTAGAAAGGAAAACACTTTCCTATTCACAGATTTAAAACAACAAGATGGTTTAGATCAAGTAGAGGAATGGATTCGCAAAAATTTTTTACTTGAAGGACTTGAAGAATGAATAATAGCGTAGATGGAAAAATCGAATTAATTTTTTCTGGGAATTCAGGACGTACTATTGCGAAAAAAGTTTACCACGAAGGTAATATGCGCGTATCTTCGAATGTCGAACTGAGTAATGAAAAAACTCCTATGTATTTTTTAATAGGTACTGGTGGCGGATTGATAGAAGGAGAAAAATACCAAATTGATATTGATGCGTTGCAAGGTACACACGCCATACTAAAAACACAAACACCAACTTACGTTTATAAATGCTTAAATGGACAACATACTAAGCAAATTACAAATTTAAATTTAAAAGACAGTTTTATTGAATATATAACTGATGAAGTTATTCCTTATGCTAATGCAATATATAATCAAACTACTACAATAAATATGGATAAAAATTCTACTTTAATCTATTCTGATGGAATTACATCTGGCTGGGCTCCTAATGAGAAAAGTTTTCTATTTACAAAAGTAAAACAAAAAACTCAAATCTTTATGGATGATAAATTAATATTTAACGATATTTTATTGCTTGATCCACAAAAACAACCAATTAATGAAACTGGTTATTTTGAAGGAAAAGAAAATTATAATTCATTAGTTATTATTGATAGCAGAATAGATAAAGCATTTATAGATAAGTTGCAATTAGAACTCACAGACAAATATTCAAAAATAAAATATGGTGTATCGTTACTGAATATCCCTGGTATGGTTTTAAGAACATTAAGTCAATCAGCAAATGAAAATAGAAAATTAATCTTTTTTGTTATAAATTATTTTAGAATGAATTGTCATAACTATCCAGAAATAGAATTTTTATATTAATTGATGAAGTATAAAAT
>NZ_NGLI01000004.1:33892-48624 GCF_002141285.1 Enterococcus sp. 3G1_DIV0629
AGATGTGTATAAGAGACAGGTCATAACTATCCAGAAATAGAATTTTTATATTAATTGATGAAGTATAAAATTTAGACTATTTTTTATAGTCTAAATTTTCTTATATATTCTTATAGTGAAAAACTTACAAAGGATGTGCTGAAAAATGAATCATAATCATATGAATCACTCAATGCATATGGGAAATTTTAAAAAAAGATTTTGGGTCTCACTTGTTGTAGCTATTCCTATTCTTCTTATTTCTCCTATGATGGGTATAAAACTACCGTTTCAATTATCGTTTTATGGATCAAACTGGGTAGTATTAATTTTAGCTACACTACTGTTTTTCTATGGTGGTCAGCCTTTTTTTAAGGGAGCAAAAATGGAATTAATGAGAAAAAATCCAGCAATGATGACATTAATTGTGATGGGGATTACTGTAGCCTACGTATATAGTCTTTATTCATTTATAGTTAATCTATATAATCCAAGTATGAAATCCACCAACTTTTTTTGGGAACTATCAACGTTAATTCTAATTATGCTTTTAGGACACTGGATTGAAATGAGTGCCGTATCTAATGCAGGAAATGCTTTACAAAAATTAGCAGAATTATTGCCAAAAACAGTAAGAAAGTTAAATAAAGATGGTTCAGAAGAAACAATTTCATTGAAAGATGTAACGGAAGGAGATCATCTAATTGTCCGTTCAGGAGATAAAATACCTACTGATGGAACTATTATCAAAGGACAGACAATAGTTGATGAATCAGCTGTTACTGGTGAATCTAAAGGGGTAAAGAAATATATTTCTGATAAAGTAATTGGTGGATCTATCAATGGTGAAGGGACTATTGAAATCCAAGTAACTGCTACTGGAGAAAAAGGTTATTTAGCAAAGGTTATGAATATGGTAGCAGATGCACAAAGAGAAAAGTCAAAATTAGAGTCTTTGTCTGACAAGGTTGCAAAATGGTTATTTTATGTAGCATTACTATCTGGTATTCTTGCGTTTATTTTTTGGTATTTTTTAACAAATTTATCGGAAGCACTGCAAAGGATGGTTACAGTATTCATAATTGCTTGCCCTCATGCATTAGGTCTTGCGGTTCCATTAGTCATTGCTCGCTCAACATCTATCGCAGCTAAGAATGGGTTACTTATAAAAAATAGAAATGCATTAGAACAGGCTAATGAGATAAATACAATTATGCTAGACAAAACAGGAACATTAACAAAAGGTAAGTTTACAGTAACTGGTGTAGAAATAGTAGATAAAGATTTCTCAAAAGATGAAGTACTTAGTTATTTGGGTGCATTGGAAGAAAATGCTAACCATCCTTTAGCTATTAGTATTATGAATTATCTAAAAGAAGAAAAAGTAACTTATTATCATGCAGATAGTATAAAAAACCTATCTGGCGTTGGTATAGAAGCTACAATAAAAGATACAACTGTGAAGATTGTTAATGAAAAAGAAATAAAGCGTTTAGGCTTGTCATTAGATAAAAAGTTTATTGAACGTTATCAGGAACAAGGAAATACGATAAGTTTTCTTTTAATCGATAAACATTTAGTGGCTATGATTGCATTAGGAGACGCTGTGAAATCTGAGTCGATACAATTTATTCGAACTTTGAAAGAGCGCAATATCACTCCTGTAATGCTTACTGGAGACAATGAAAATGCAGCTAAAATGGTCGCTGATTATTTAGGAATAGAGGAATATTATGCTGATCTTTTACCAGATGACAAAGAAAAAATTGTAAAAAAATATTTAGATTCAGGCAAAAAAGTAGTCATGGTGGGAGACGGTATCAATGATGCTCCAAGTTTAGCACGTGCCTCAATAGGAATAGCAATTGGTGCAGGAACAGATATTGCTATTGATTCAGCAGATGTAGTTTTAATAAATAGTAATCCAACAGACATCATTCATTTTTTAAATCTTGCAAAAGAAACTAGAAAAAAAATGATAGAAAACCTTTGGTGGGGGGCTGGGTATAATATAATTGCAATTCCTTTAGCAGCTGGGATACTCGCACCATTAGGTATCATTTTAAGTCCAGCAGTTGGAGCTGTCTTAATGTCATTAAGTACTATTGTAGTTGCTCTAAATGCCATAACTTTAAAAGCAAAATAAAAGGATTATATAAGAAATGACCTCTCCTCATGATTTGGGGAGAGGTCATTTCTATTTTAATGTATCCAATATTTTATAAAGAATTGAGTGCATCAATGGTAGCTGCATTATCTATATGAGTATATAAAGTTGTTGTATTTGTACTTGAATGTCCCAATTGTTGAGCAGTTAATACCAATGAATTTGTCTGTTGATAGAGTCTAGTAGCCAAAGTATGACGTAATTTATGTGGACTGACTTGGACTCTGAATCCTTTTGAATATTTTGCTACCATCCGTTCGATTGCAATACCGGATATACGCTTGGCTTCTCCTTGATAAATTGCTAGAAATAAAGCTTTTTCGTTTTCTGTTACTTTGTATCGTTCTTTCCGAATAGCTAGATAATTAGCTAAATATTCCATTGCAAAGGCTGCTATATTGACTGCGTCTCTCTTATTTCCTTTTCTAGTTACTACCACATTATTCTTGTCTAAAGATAGGTCATCTAAATTAATATTTACAACCTCGGAGAGTCTTAATCCAGATCCTAAAATCAATGCATTGATCGCCAGGTCTCTTTCTACATCTCGTTGATAATAGATCAAAGCTCGTTTGCTCAAAGTTTTTTTATATTCATTGGCAATATAATCTAGATAATTTTGTGTATCTTCGTCTAGAAATAATTTTTTTTCGATTGCGTTTGCACGGGCAGCTAACGTAGTTTTATCTGTGATAGTTGCTACTTGATCCATAGGATTATTGTCTAAGTATGGTTTTCCTAAAGGATTATTGGAACTTTTCGAAAGATATTTAAATAGAACCTTTAATGCTGTGATATTTCTATTGATAGTAGAAGTAGATAGACCTAAGTTATTATTATCTTTGAGCTTAGTTTTTGTTGTATCTTTTTTGACGTTTTCTTTTGCGCGACGTTTCAAATGAGATTTGTACAGATTTAGGTCATAGGCGGTTAACTGTCTTATCGAGGTGATTGAAGTATCAGGAACGATAGACTCACTCAGAAGCCATTCATAAAAGAGCTTATAATTTTTTAGATATTCTAAAGTAGTTCGAGGTGATTGATCTTTATCCTCACGATCTTGAACAAAATCTTTTATATAATCGGGCATATGAAGTATGATTGTATCTATTTTTTGATATATTTCTGTATTTTTCATATTGTTCATCCTTTCAATAAGTAGGGGAGAGGAGTATCTCTACAATTGGACTATACCAATTTTAGGAGGGGTTGTCAATTGGTATACTCTGAAATTTATTAATTTATTTCAAAAAAGTAGATAAACAGTTATACATTTAATAATTTAAAATAAATGGTATACATGAATAGTAAAGGAAACAGAAGGAGACAATCTAAATTTTTTAAATTGTCTAATTATATAGAAAGAACAATCTTTCTATATAATTAAATAAGCGAAAATAAAACAATGTAACTAATTATGTGTATAAAAGGGGGAGAAGTAACCATTTCTAAAGAACACATCTAAATAGTTTTTTATGTACCTATTTAGATTAGCAGATATTCTCACCATCTTTTTTGTAAGTTTACAATCAAATATGAAATGTTGTCTGCTGATTGCTATTAATAGTATATATGCTATAATAAAATTATCAAAAACAGGTTCATATTACGACCGAAAACCACTAGCGGGCTGGCTAGTGGTTTTCTTTTACGTTCTTTTCAGATTAACGGGTAGGCTTACTGTCTTTTTTGGCAATTTTACAATCAAGCCATTTGCAGATGTAGTGGGCTGCTACCTCTGTCGCAATTGCAAAAACAAAATCAAAAAACAAGCTCATTAATTATGCAATAATTATTATTGAGTCTCAAACAGGAGTTCATAGAGTAGATGTATTTTATGATAATTACATAATTAAGGAATTGCCTTAAACCCAGCAAATAGATATACAGTACATACATAACTAAAGGAGGAAAATATTATGTCGATCAAAGAAATAAAACTTAGAGAAGTAGGAAACTCAGTAGTTTTAACTATTTCGAAAGAGTTTCTTAAAGAAAATGAACTGCGTCCCGGAGACACGGTTTTCTTAGATGAAGAAAAACTTCATGCTGCAATTAAAAAAAATAACTATATCCGATGAAATAAATATAGCAACATTCCAGGCACTAACAGATTATGAAACTACCTTTAGAGAGCTTAGAAACAAATAATTATAAAATATTTGTGTGCCAAAGATATGGTAAAAATGGATGTAACTCAATAAAAAATATTCTCCTAATGAATCATTTTGAGATAAACTTCATTTTCCCCATATTTTATTGATTATTTGAAGTTTACTTCAAATATAAAACTCAACTATATAGAAAACGTAAATTTTCTATATAGTTGGGGTCTGGCGTAAGCTCTTCTTTTCTGACTTATAATAATATTTAGATTCTATCGTATATCCCGCAAACAATAATAAAAAAGAAGTATAGATAACCTATACTTCTTTTTTTAGCTATTATTCTGGAGCTACTACTAAGTTCCAATTGACGGTTGCTTCATAAGAACCAGGAGCAACAATTCCTGCATTATTTAAATGCAAATAGCAATTACCTAAATTCAAGTCATAAACGCCTTTTTGTGAACCTAGAGAATTGTTAGACATAATATCAATAGGAACTTCTGTAATAGATACATTTTTTCTACCACTCACAGTAGCTGGGCCTGAAACTAAATCTTTAGATGGATTATATGGATCTGAACCATTATTCACATTCATCATAATTTTGCTTTGAGATTCAGTTTTTATAAACGAATCTGGAATTCGTTTATTATTCTTCCAATCTAAATTAGCTTGTACTTTCCATTTAGTAGTAGTTGAACCATTATAATAGACACCTACATTAAAGCCTTGCTGTTTGTTAAATAAGTAATCTTTTGCACCACTATCTGGTAAGACTTGTGTTCCTTTAACAGAAAATGATGTAGGTATATATGCAAAAGATAATTGATTTTGTGCGGGGAACTTGGTGTTATCAACACTAGTATTTGGAGATACTAAGTCCCAACGAGCTTTAAAAATTGTTGTTGTATAATCTAAAATTGAAACTGGATTCTGTGGATTAAATCCAACAATGTCCCAAGTAATAAATTTAGAACCAGCTCTAGTAGGTATTGTAGTTTCTAATTTTTTTCTTAAATTGTCTAACTTTAGTTCATCACGCGATTTTAACAGAATGTTATCAAAATAAGAAATAATTGATGCACCATTAGAAAATTGGCCACCATTGGCATCTAGCCAAGGTCCTGGTACAATACGGTTATTTCTATCAAAATCTACCTTAGACAGCTTTGTATAACTTTGATCTCCAGTTAAAATCAACAATGGTGTTTTTTGTTCAGTGTAGAACATCAAATCAGTATATGTCACATTATTGATATTAACATTTGAAAAGTCTAACCAATTTAGAGAATCACATCCATAGAATATTCGATTCATATTTTTTAGAGAATTTGTATCGATATATTCTAAATTTAAATCGGTTAAATTAGTACAACCTTCAAATAGCGAAGACATATCTTCTACATAAGTTGTACCAGCAAACGACAAGTCTATAGACTGTAAAGATGTACAGTTCATAAACATTTGACTAATAGAAGTAACTCTAGAAAAGTTAAATCCTTCAAAATCTACACTTTTTAATTTTGTTCTATCTTTAAAATATTGAGCTGTATTAAAACCAAATACCCCAGCACTCCCCCATGATTGTGATACAAATTTAACACTTTCAATATCCATTGGGAAAATATTTTGACCATTATTTTCATCTGTTAACCAAACTTCATGTGTCTCATATAAAGCAGGAATTTCTAAATTTTTATTGGTCCCTTTATACTTTTTTAGTATATATACCTTTTTTTCACCTGTTGTAGGGTCCCCGGGATTGGGATTACTTCCATCATCTATTACTGTTTTATATTCATACTCCCAATCACTTAGAACAAAATTTGTCGGCGTAAATTCATCAAATCTGCCTTTTGTTTGTTTCTCATCTTTGCCTGTAGCATCAGATTTTTTTTCGTCTTTAGTTTCTTGTTGGTCCGTATTTTCAGTTGTAGTAGACGTCGTTTCTTTCTTACTATCATTTTCTTCAGAACTAGATTGACTAGCTAAATCACTACTATCAGTTGTAGTTTCTTCAGTATCTGAACTACTATCTTCTGCCTCAGATTCTTTAATTACATTACTTGAATCTTCTGTAGATGATACCGTGTTGTTTGTTTCTTCTGTTTTTTGTTCTGCTTCTTCTTTGACTTCCTTATTAATAGCTGAACTTTCAGTTTCTGTAGGAGTCTCTTCAGAAATTGCAGACACTTTATAGCTACTTAATGAACTACAACATAAAACAGTAATACAAGCTAGTGCAATACTCTTTTTCATATGAGTCACCTCCATTTACTGTAACTGAGAGTAAATCATAAAGAAATAAACAGAAGCGCATATAATAATACTTACTGCTAAAACAATACTTAGAATATTCACTATTAGATAATGCTTTACTTTACTTTGTAGAACATATTTATAGTCGCTAAATAACAAATAGATATTAACTCCTAATAATAATAATCCTATTATTAAAATAACGATTGGTATAGTATACATTATCTAACCCCTCCATATCTTTTCATGGATTTATTGTTAGAGATAACGAAAGTTATCAACAAACATAAGATCACTATTCCTAATAATTGTAACCACAAAAAAGTGGATTCATTCGTTTGTGGAAATGTTTTATATTTAGAACTAGTGTGACTTAAGTTATCCGAAGGATTAGAAATGTTGTCTTGCGAAATAGTAGGCTTTGCGACAAGCTTTCTTTCTAAGATCACATGCACTTCAGAGTTTTTTTCTAACCCTTCGTTCCCATCGATTGAAGAAGCTGCAACTGAATATTTAGGTACGAAACATATACTTGCCAGGAGTAACAGTAAGCTCATAAAACTTATTGTTTTATTTTTCATCTTGTTTCCTCCTTCTTACAGTAATGTAAATAGTCATACCCACATTAATAATAATCAATGCAATGATTAGATAGATTAACCATGATGGTATTTGAATCTTAATCACAGATTTTTGGTTGATTTCTTTAGCTTTATTTTCTTTGATTTCAAATATCTTCTCAAACTGCCAAGTATCAGATTTGTATTTAACTTCACATTTTAAAACATATTTTCCTGGTGATAAATTACGTTTTCCCCAATCTAATTGAAGTGGATAGATTTGATATGGCGCAATACTTACGTCTCTTTTTTCTACTTTATTTATTACTTTATCACTTTGATATTTAGATACTTGAGCGTTTACTTCATCCGCTTTGAAAATATACGGATTTTTATTGACAATATCAGCTTGGACCACTTTATGACCGTCAAAAAGTTTTGCTTGTACATCATCTAATTCTACTGAAACAGATTTATTTAAATCTGTTTTTTCATTTGCCAATACTATACCCAAGGTATAGCCATAACGATTGGCTAAAGTAAAGCCTTTTTGTTCCTTATTCTCTTGAGAATCCAGTATATTTACTGAACCAATAATGACTCCTTCAAATTTATTCTCAGGCATTGCCAAATCTAGCCATATATCTTTTGTACTGTGAGCTGGCACTTCTACCTCAGAATCAGGAGCCTTTACATATTTAGTCAAAGGCATCGTTAAATACTTACTATTTTTTACCTTACCAGAGTAATCAATAATACCATTTGTATTTGTATTGGCATCAGTAATTTTTATTGAAACTTTTTGTGTAGTATTTCCTTCATTGATTACCTTTACCCCAATTTTATCTTTATTTCCAGGATCTTCCTTTAAAAAGAAATAGCCTAAGTTACCATCTATTTGATGTTCATTAGGTATCCCTTCTACTGTAAATGAAGTAAAATCACCACTTGTTTCAGCATGTGTAGTTAATGGAGTTAAGAATGCGAAAATCATTAGAATAAATAATAAAGATTGTATAACAAATGAATTTTTTCTATCACATTTATTGACTATCTTAATCATTGTATTCATAACCTCCAATATAATGAAAGGAAGGTATTGAGAACCTTCCTTTTTTACTTTTAATAAGCATTTTATTTAGGTGCTGATTCTAATGTCCAAGTAACAGTACCAGTGTAACTTCCTGCAGAAACATTTCCAGCTTCTGGAATAACTAAAGTAACATCTGTTAATTTATCATCATATACAGCGTTACGTTGTGTAGCATTAGCACTCATGACTGTTGTAGCTTCTGTCCCTAATGTGAATTTATTTACACCAGTAACTCCGTCTGGATTTACTGCTCCTGTAGCTTGTCCTTCAACATTTTTCTTTACTTCAGTATTTGCTACTTGAATAGTTGTACCAGTCATTTGATCTTTATTTTCACCAGTCCATTCTAATTTAGCATTTAATGTCCAGGCTTCATTTAAACGTCTTTTATCTTTTACACCTACGCGGTATGGATTTTCGTTTTTTGATTTAATTACTTGTTGACCAGATTCTTGTAATTCAGATGTACCAAAGTCAAATTGTTTTGGTTGATATGCAATTGCGAAAGCTTGATCAGAATCGTTGTTTGTATTATCGTTATTATCTGGATCTTCAGGTACGTTTGGGTTTTCCCCACCGCCTGTTGGTAATGTAAATGCTGCTTTTACTGGTGTTTCTTTATTGTCTACAACTACTGTAGATGGCTCTTCTGGTTCTGCTGAGACATCCGCAAAAGCTGTTAAACCTCCTCCAACCATAGTAGATAAAATAATTCCTGCGCTGAATAGAGAAGTAAATTTTTTCATTTCTCTATCTCCTCCTTTTAATATTAATAATTTTTCTTTATTTAGATTTTTTATCATCTAAATTACGAAATAAATTTATTAAATTTTCGAAATGAAATCAATAGATTTTTTATTTCCATTTTTTATATTTATTATTAGCATTTTTTATAAAATATCATTTGTTTTCGTTGTAGAAATTCTTAAATAAACACAAAAAAAAGAAATACTATAAAAATAATATTTCTTTTTTAATTGAGAATTATTGACCGCAATTGATAAAAGCACTTATTTAAATAATAGAAAAATATAATGAATTGGTACATTCCTCACAATCGCAACATTCGTTGAAAAAATATTTATAATCTTTTTGAGAAAGGTCTATAATTTCTTTTTCTGTTAAACTATAAGATAATTTTTCTGCACTACTCTTAGGTAATAATGACAGGATAATTTGCAATCGAGCATCATAGCCTAAAATTTCAGCATGTAATTCAAAAAAATTATCTGAGTTTATTTCTTCAATTTTTGAATTTATAATTTGACAAATATTTTGTATTTCTTTCACTACCAATGGGTATTGTTTCAATAATACTTTGTCATTACATACTTTTTCATAAAAGCCAAAATAATCTACTTTATTCAAAAAGATATTTCTCTTCACTAAGAATTCTCCTTTCTTGAGTATTACTTGTATCATTATTTTATATATAAAGATATTATGATTTTTTATATGTACATACTAGTCTTATATGTTTAATAAGACTAGTTAGTGATATGTTCTTAATATCATTTTTTACTCAAGTACTGTAAGTATCGACATTTTAAAGCACGAGTATTTATAACTTTGGTGCTACTAAAATATTTTCGTTATCTTGATATAACTTAACAGTTTCACCTACTACAGGATAAACCTCAAAATAATCATATGGAATACTAACTTTTTTATTTTCTTCGGTTAATAAAATAGCATTCTCTTTTTCTAATTTAACAATTTTAGCAGTACAAGAATTTTTTTTCATAACTAAATCACAACTCCTATATTTTGTATCTATTTTTCAATAATACTTACAGTTGCTTTTCCACAAGTAAGTTCTATCTCTAATTTCTTTTTTACTTTTAAAGCACACTCTTGAGAAAAGGGTTCTGCTTCTTCCCATGATCCTAAAATAGGGAAATCGTTATGAACTGACTTGACATATTGTTTATTTTTGACACCTTTTGTTTTTACTTCAACATAGTACATTTTCGTGCACCTGCTTTCCAAAAAATTCTAACTATAAGATAAAAAAAATAAAATTAAACGTCAAAGAATCCTACTCAATTATAACAAAAGGAAATAACGTTTATTTTAAATCGAAATACAGAGCTAGTAGAACGAAAAAACATTCCCAAGTTAGTGTATAAAAAATACTGAAAAAATCACACTCATTCTTTCAGTAAATTTCTAAATATATACTAAATCATTTAAAAATATAAAAAACTGTCAAATTACCCAAAAATACACACATATTAATTTATCGGTATATACATACTGTCATTTATAAAAATTTATTTGTGCGTGATAGTTTGCTAATATTTACCGATTAGAACTCAAGAGGATAAACCTCTTGAGTAATTTTAGATTTTTTTATGTTTTGTGTGTTAACAATAAAAAGTTGCGCACTTATATTTAGGGTTGATAGTAAAATGCCGCACATAAAAAAATCTTGTAGAATTATCAACTAGAAAATTTAAAAATTTTTGCAGACAGTTCAGAATTTTTAAATAAACTAATCGATAAATATTAGCAAGCAATAGTTTATAACTGTTGCTAAATAACTATTTGATTATGAAAAAATGATATATAACTTAATCAAATAGTTCAATAGGCGTTTCATTAAGTTTGTTTATAGATTCTATTTTATTTATTTATAAAATAGAAAGCTTTTAACTTAAGTTATTGAGATAAATTCAAATAAACAAATTATACTACATCCTTATAGTCTAACTAAAAAGATTTTATTAAAGTATACGTGTGTACTACTTGATATATGGTATTTTAACTAATCTACGGGAACTAAATATGTGTAAGAAGTACCCTTATCACTTATTAATACAATGATTAGTGCTTTTATTTTGTTAAGTTTTTGCTCTTGTTTGATTTTAAAATGAACATAGCCATTCTCATTTTTACAACGTGTCAAAAAATCATCCGTTTGTTCTTCTAAAAAGGTTTCTGCTTTTATTTTTATATCATCTTCTAAAACAATATAAGCATTACTAGATTTGATATGTTTGACTTTATCATGTTTGCTTAGAAATTTATATTTTACAGATATCAGAGTTTTGTAATCATTTCTATTTACATCTCTGAAATTTTCTACGTTTACTATTTTTATACTTTCTACTAGAAACTTGAGGTTGTTCCATTCTGTATTTTCATGATTTGGTTTAAAAGATATTGCATTCATAACTTTAGGATCTACATCCTTATTTATTACCTTTTTAAAATATTTGTCATTTTTAAGTCTATTTTTTTCCTTAGAAGTAGAACTAGAAGAACTGCTTATAATTATTTCGTTTTTAATTTCATAAGAGCTGCTTTCTGAGTCCTTATTGTTTGTGCACCCTCCCAAAAAGATGATAGCCATAACTGCTTTAAATAAATAAGAAATTAATTTTTTTACCATATTTTATTCTCCTTAATACAAGAATCAAATATTGATATACATTTTAAATGAATGTTCATTAGTAATTTGGTTATCCATTATCGCAGTAAATGCTTATTTTTTCTGACATTTTGATAACTTAATTACATTTGATCAAAATAATTCATAAAAAGGGATTGTTTAAATAAACAATCCCAGATCAACCAATAAATTTTATCAGTTACTAGTTTGATTCTATTCTTCTATTTTAAATCCATTATATCTAGATCAAAAACTTCAATTTGCTCTAAGCCACCGTAAGCATCATACCAAGGTTTGGCATAAGAGCTTAAGATATTGTTTAATTCCTCAACATTTTGATAACCTTGGGTTTCTAACCATCTTTTTAATCCATCTCTTCCTTGTTTTGCGTATACCTCTACACCTTCATACCAAGTAGCACGACCACCTAGAATACCATTAAAATTAGCTCCACTATTACCTGCAAAAATCAGTTCTTCTCTAAATATATTTGTTGGTACTCCTGCACTTAAGTAAATAAATGGTCGTGTTGCTACATCACTAGCTTCTTTAAAATAAGATGATGCTTCTTTTTTTGTATAAACAGAATCAGTGTTTTTATCAGTAAAACCTTCTACATATTTAAAAACTACTGGAACTTCTACTTTTAAAACATCAATATGATATTTGCTTTTAGTAAATTCTTTAATCGTTTCAATTACTTTTTTAGGTTTGATTTTAGCAAATTCCGGCGAATCATTATTAGTAATTTTTGTATCATAAACAATAGGCTCAACAAAAATAGGAATATCTGCTGCTAAAGCTTCCATGCCTAATCGTTCTAAAAAAGCATGTTTAACTGTCAGTACTTCTTCTGTATCATCGGGATTATAGTAGACTAATACCTTTGCTGCGTCAGCACCCTTTTTCAATAAACGTTGTAAAGAATCTCCAGGTAATAACTCTGGAAAACGTCCAGTTTTACTGGTATCATATCCCGTCTTTTCATAAGATAATATTAGACCCGAATGATTACTTTTTGCTTTAATCCCCTTGAATCCGTATTCCTCATCTAATAGAATACCACTGACATGTTTGGTAAGTTCTGACGATACTAGTTCTTTAAACTCATAAATTTGGTTCATAGAAAAATTTTCTTTTCCCACTGCTGACTCAATCATCTTTTTCATTGATCCACGCTGATCAATTGCTAAGGCATTTATAATACCTTTTTCATCAGATAATTTTTGTAATTTTTCAAATTTTCCTCTTGATATTCTTTTCATATTAAACACTCCAATCTATTCGATATAATTGTAGAAATTTTAATAGTAAATGCTAAATATAAATTATTAGTTTATTATCTTATTTGTTATGTTTTTCTTTTATATATTATTCATTCAACAGGCCGATGATCTCCTTTTCCATAAAAATTTTCTGCTGTTGTTGGATTATCAAGTAATTCACTTACAGTCTCTAATTTATATCCTTCATCTTTTAGATAATCAATCACTCTAGGAATAACATTTATAGTTTCAGGATAAATATCATGAAATAATATAATTGAACCGTCATATACAGTGTCTTGCACTTTTTTTAAAATTAGATCAGAATTTCTTGTCTTCCAATCTTCAGAATCTACAGACCATTGAATAAATGGTCTATTAATGGCAAGAGCATTTTCACTCGTAATAGATCCATAGGGTGGTCGAATGAACTTTGCTTGTTTACCAGTTGCTTTTTTAATTTCATTATCTGCTTTTTTAATAGCATCATTGGCACTTTCAACAGGAAGGTAAAAGAGATTTTCATGATCATAAGTATGATTTCCAATCTCATGACCTTCTTCTGATGCTTGTTTAACGATTTGAGGATATTTTTCTGTATTTTTTCCTAATACAAAAAACGTAGCATGCACACCTTTAGACTTTAGAATTTCTAAAAGTTGTGGTGTAGTTGATTGACTAGGTCCATCATCAAAACTAATTGCTACACTTTTATTAGCTTCATCACTTGAATCATCATTAGCAATTGAAATTGAATCCATGGTCTTGCCATTTTCTGTGTTTTTCTCTTCTGAAGCCTGTGCAAATGCCGCAGATTTCTCTTGTCTAGCATTCATAGCTTTAACAATTGAAGTTACTTCAAAAGACAAAACTCCTGCTAATGCAATTAGTCCAATAAATAAATATATTTTTTTCAAAATTACACCCCTCATTTTTCTAAAAACTTTACATACAAATAAAATAATGTATAGCTACACTAACAAAAATATTGAAATCAAAAGTACTTATATTTTAATGATAACGTTAAAATATATGTTGAGCTTAGCCTTGGATATTTTAGTGCTTAGATAATTATTATCTAATTAAAATTCAACGACTTAGCTGTTTATTATTTATCACTCTTGTGTTTATGTGTTTACAAGTTTGTTGCTAATATAGCTATAAAATTTTGAAAAAATATTTTATAATTATTTGTTTTCATGATACAGATAACAGATTCTTAGTATAAATAAAAAAACAGTCTTATTCTTTAGAATAAGACTGTTTTAGGATCAATTAATTGTGCTTGAACTAAAGTATTATCTATACAAAGTTCAAAGTGTAAGTGGCTACCTGTACTATTTCCCGTAGAACCAACAAAACCGATAATTTGACCTTGTTTTATGTGGTCTCCAACTTCCACTTGATATTCTTGTTGGTGTGCATATAACGCTGTTGTACCGTCTTCATGTTCAATTGCTACATAATTTCCCCAAGAAGGATGAAACTCTGCTTTAATGACTGTTCCCGTCTTACTTGCATAGATTGGTTCACCTTGTGCAGCGGCTAAATCAAGACCTCTGTGAAACTCTCCTTCTCGCTTACCAAATAAACTAGAAATCGTATAGTTCTTCAATGGAACAATATATCCCTTATTATTTAACTTCGGATCAGTTACTTCTTGATCATATTCTGTTAAATTATAAGTTTCAATCAAACCATTTAACTTTTGATCATATTTCGTATCAGTAGCATATTTTCCTGTTAAAAATCTAGTTGCTTCTTGATAGTTTTTTGTATTTGTCTTCCATACACCATCATAAAAATTACTATTTCCTGTTAATCCCTCTTTTAGTAGTTTCGCATAGTCAGCTAAACTATCTTCATAATTTTTATATTTTCGAAATGTTGCTTGAGTAGTATAGAGA
>NZ_NGLI01000004.1:48724-50931 GCF_002141285.1 Enterococcus sp. 3G1_DIV0629
TAGTTCCCGTAGATTAGTTAAAATACCATATATCCTGTCTCTTATACACATCTAGATGTGTATAAGAGACAGGTACATACTAGTCTTATATGTTTAATAAGACTAGTTAGTGATATGTTCTTAATATCATTTTTTACTCAAGTACTGTACTGTCTCTTATACACATCTAGATGTGTATAAGAGACATGTACATACTAGTCTTATATGTTTAATAAGACTAGTTAGTGATATGTTCTTAATATCATTTTTTACTCAAGTACTGTAAGTACTGTCTCTTATACACATCTAGATGTGTATAAGAGAAGACTAGTTAGTGATATGTTCTTAATATCATTTTTTACTCAAGTACTGTAAGTATCGACATTTTAAAGCACGAGTATTTATAACTTTGGTGCTACTAAAATATTTTCGTTATCTTGATATAACTTAACAGTTTCACCTACTACAGGATAAACCTCAAAATAATCATATGGAATACTAACTTTTTTATTTTCTTCGGTTAATAAAATAGCATTCTCTTTTTCTAATTTAACAATTTTAGCAGTACAAGAATTTTTTTTCATAACTAAATCACAACTCCTATATTTTGTATCTATTTTTCAATAATACTTACAGTTGCTTTTCCACAAGTAAGTTCTATCTCTAATTTCTTTTTTACTTTTAAAGCACACTCTTGAGAAAAGGGTTCTGCTTCTTCCCATGATCCTAAAATAGGGAAATCGTTATGAACTGACTTGACATATTGTTTATTTTTGACACCTTTTGTTTTTACTTCAACATAGTACATTTTCGTGCACCTGCTTTCCAAAAAATTCTAACTATAAGATAAAAAAAATAAAATTAAACGTCAAAGAATCCTACTCAATTATAACAAAAGGAAATAACGTTTATTTTAAATCGAAATACAGAGCTAGTAGAACGAAAAAACATTCCCAAGTTAGTGTATAAAAAATACTGAAAAAATCACACTCATTCTTTCAGTAAATTTCTAAATATATACTAAATCATTTAAAAATATAAAAAACTGTCAAATTACCCAAAAATACACACATATTAATTTATCGGTATATACATACCTGTCTCTTATACACATCTAGATGTGTATAAGAGACAGTAGGTATCCTACCCATAAATTGTTTCTAATTCAAGTATTTGAATATTTAGTTTTCTTATAATAGATATACAAAAAGGTTATAAACTATATTCCTATCGTTAGATCCTTTATATTTTAAACATACTCTTCAGCAATAAAAATATTACGCTTAAGTTTGGATAGCTAAATGTATATGATAAATTTTATTAATATCAATTATTTGAAGTTGTTATATTTAGTACAAAAAAATACCCAAATTAGTCATTTTAATTACTATTAGATGTGTAAGATAAATAATGAAGGAGCGATAAATTATGTTAAAAAATTTTACTAAAGAAACACTAGCGCAATATGATGGAATTCACAGTCCCAAAAAGTATATTGCTGTTGATGGAATCGTTTATGATGTTACTGACAATTCTCATTGGATTAATAATCATCACGGGTATATACCAGGAAGAGATTATTCAGAGGAAATAAAATCTGCTCCTCATAGAAAAAAAGTTTTAGATAGCTTAAAAATTGTTGGAAATTATATTTCTTAGAAGGTAATCGAGTTGAATTTTATATTGCGCCAGTTCTTCCAATGTTAAAAGAAAGAAAATCAACATTACTTATATATATTTCAACTTATACCTTAAAATTATGTTGAGTTCTAATTTTTTCTATATTAAACGGTAAAATAAGATACGATTCCTAACTAAAAATGAATAGTTAATCATGTAATACCTCAAAAAATTTTCTTAGATTATCTTTTTGAGGTATTGTCGTTTTTATGAGATGATTTTTTAATAATCCCTATGATAAGTAATTTTCACTTTATTTTTCCTAGTTTTTTTCTTCACTATACTTTTACAAAAAGTAAATTAATACTACTTTTTAAAGCTTTTCAAATAAAAAAACTAACCTATTAATAATAGATCAGCTTTCTTATACGTATTAATTGTTGAAGATATATATTGATATCCAATCATTTTTTTGAAGTTAAATAATATCAAGAGAAAAAGAAGAATCTAATAACTATAGACTGTTTCTTTTTCTCTCAATTTTACCAAATTATATTGGCATACACAAAAACTATAAAAAGGTAACTAAAGTTGGTGGGGCCTAATAC
>NZ_NGLI01000004.1:58247-62447 GCF_002141285.1 Enterococcus sp. 3G1_DIV0629
GTCATATACAGTGTCTTGCACTTTTTTTAAAATTAGATCAGAATTTCTTGTCTTCCAATCTTCAGAATCTACAGACCATTGAATAAATGGTCTATTAATGGCAAGAGCATTTTCACTCGTAATAGATCCATAGGGTGGTCGAATGAACTTTGCTTGTTTACCAGTTGCTTTTTTAATTTCATTATCTGCTTTTTTAATAGCATCATTGGCACTTTCAACAGGAAGGTAAAAGAGATTTTCATGATCATAAGTATGATTTCCAATCTCATGACCTTCTTCTGATGCTTGTTTAACGATTTGAGGATATTTTTCTGTATTTTTTCCTAATACAAAAAACGTAGCATGCACACCTTTAGACTTTAGAATTTCTAAAAGTTGTGGTGTAGTTGATTGACTAGGTCCATCATCAAAACTAATTGCTACACTTTTATTAGCTTCATCACTTGAATCATCATTAGCAATTGAAATTGAATCCATGGTCTTGCCATTTTCTGTGTTTTTCTCTTCTGAAGCCTGTGCAAATGCCGCAGATTTCTCTTGTCTAGCATTCATAGCTTTAACAATTGAAGTTACTTCAAAAGACAAAACTCCTGCTAATGCAATTAGTCCAATAAATAAATATATTTTTTTCAAAATTACACCCCTCATTTTTCTAAAAACTTTACATACAAATAAAATAATGTATAGCTACACTAACAAAAATATTGAAATCAAAAGTACTTATATTTTAATGATAACGTTAAAATATATGTTGAGCTTAGCCTTGGATATTTTAGTGCTTAGATAATTATTATCTAATTAAAATTCAACGACTTAGCTGTTTATTATTTATCACTCTTGTGTTTATGTGTTTACAAGTTTGTTGCTAATATAGCTATAAAATTTTGAAAAAATATTTTATAATTATTTGTTTTCATGATACAGATAACAGATTCTTAGTATAAATAAAAAAACAGTCTTATTCTTTAGAATAAGACTGTTTTAGGATCAATTAATTGTGCTTGAACTAAAGTATTATCTATACAAAGTTCAAAGTGTAAGTGGCTACCTGTACTATTTCCCGTAGAACCAACAAAACCGATAATTTGACCTTGTTTTATGTGGTCTCCAACTTCCACTTGATATTCTTGTTGGTGTGCATATAACGCTGTTGTACCGTCTTCATGTTCAATTGCTACATAATTTCCCCAAGAAGGATGAAACTCTGCTTTAATGACTGTTCCCGTCTTACTTGCATAGATTGGTTCACCTTGTGCAGCGGCTAAATCAAGACCTCTGTGAAACTCTCCTTCTCGCTTACCAAATAAACTAGAAATCGTATAGTTCTTCAATGGAACAATATATCCCTTATTATTTAACTTCGGATCAGTTACTTCTTGATCATATTCTGTTAAATTATAAGTTTCAATCAAACCATTTAACTTTTGATCATATTTCGTATCAGTAGCATATTTTCCTGTTAAAAATCTAGTTGCTTCTTGATAGTTTTTTGTATTTGTCTTCCATACACCATCATAAAAATTACTATTTCCTGTTAATCCCTCTTTTAGTAGTTTCGCATAGTCAGCTAAACTATCTTCATAATTTTTATATTTTCGAAATGTTGCTTGAGTAGTATAGAGAACTCCTTCACCTAAATCTTCTTGTGTCACAAAAGAGACACTATTACCATTATAAGTTCCCTTGATTCCAAATAAATTATAATTTGGTGCTTGTGCTAGTTTACTTTGTCCACTAGCAGATTCCAAAATCGCTTGAGCAATCATTACAGAAGCATATAAATCGTTTTTTTGCCCTACTTTACGTGCAGATTCACCAATTTTACGAATAAAACTTTCTACAGATTCATTCTTTTCAAAATGAAGATCGCCATCATAAGATTCATTACTAGAAGGAACCAAATTTTTAATAGGCGAAGTTGGTGGTTGATGATAAGATATCGTATTTTCCTGAGAATCAGGTTGTTGTATATCTGTTTTTGCTAAGTCGTCATTACCTGATGGTACTTGAGAATCCATTGTCGAGGACGAGACTGTACTTTTATCTGGATCTACTGGACTAATTTCTACATGATTCTGTGGATTTTCTTGGTTAGTACTGTTGCTGTCCGATGGTTTTGACAATGACGGTTTAGACGACTGAGTTGGCGTTTCTATTGGTTTATTTTCAGAAATCTGTTTGTCAGAATCTAAATCATTTTCTTCACTAGAATCTGTTGTAGAATTATTTGTTTCTGTCTCATTCGGTTGCGTTTCTTGCATAGAAGAATCCGTAATTTCATTTTCTGAACTATTTTCAGTTAGTGCCTCAGACTCTTCTAACGAATCATTTATAATTTCTCCATTGGTAACTGTAGTTGACTGTTCTGCTGAAGCCTTTGAATGTTCTTCATTTGCTAAAACAGTTGGAGTATATCCGAAAACTTGTCCTAGCAACAATATTGCAGACAATAATTTTCTTGTTTTCTTCATTAAATTTCTTTCCTCCTACCATTTAGTAAATATAAAAATCTGATATAACAAAAAAGGAATACTTATCGTATCCTTGTTTCTACATCATTAACATTTATCACTTATAATTCAAAAAGTTTATTCTTTTGTATAATCTACAATATTTAGTGATATCTCCTAAACTTAACCTATTTATAAACGAATTATAAAAATCTCACAATTAATCACAATAGATATATGATTTTTAGACCACCTAATAAAATAAATACATATTTATTTTTTATCGATAAATGATCTTAGAAAATATTTTTACAATAGGTATCCTACCCATAAATTGTTTCTAATTCAAGTATTTGAATATTTAGTTTTCTTATAATAGATATACAAAAAGGTTATAAACTATATTCCTATCGTTAGATCCTTTATATTTTAAACATACTCTTCAGCAATAAAAATATTACGCTTAAGTTTGGATAGCTAAATGTATATGATAAATTTTATTAATATCAATTATTTGAAGTTGTTATATTTAGTACAAAAAAATACCCAAATTAGTCATTTTAATTACTATTAGATGTGTAAGATAAATAATGAAGGAGCGATAAATTATGTTAAAAAATTTTACTAAAGAAACACTAGCGCAATATGATGGAATTCACAGTCCCAAAAAGTATATTGCTGTTGATGGAATCGTTTATGATGTTACTGACAATTCTCATTGGATTAATAATCATCACGGGTATATACCAGGAAGAGATTATTCAGAGGAAATAAAATCTGCTCCTCATAGAAAAAAAGTTTTAGATAGCTTAAAAATTGTTGGAAATTATATTTCTTAGAAGGTAATCGAGTTGAATTTTATATTGCGCCAGTTCTTCCAATGTTAAAAGAAAGAAAATCAACATTACTTATATATATTTCAACTTATACCTTAAAATTATGTTGAGTTCTAATTTTTTCTATATTAAACGGTAAAATAAGATACGATTCCTAACTAAAAATGAATAGTTAATCATGTAATACCTCAAAAAATTTTCTTAGATTATCTTTTTGAGGTATTGTCGTTTTTATGAGATGATTTTTTAATAATCCCTATGATAAGTAATTTTCACTTTATTTTTCCTAGTTTTTTTCTTCACTATACTTTTACAAAAAGTAAATTAATACTACTTTTTAAAGCTTTTCAAATAAAAAAACTAACCTATTAATAATAGATCAGCTTTCTTATACGTATTAATTGTTGAAGATATATATTGATATCCAATCATTTTTTTGAAGTTAAATAATATCAAGAGAAAAAGAAGAATCTAATAACTATAGACTGTTTCTTTTTCTCTCAATTTTACCAAATTATATTGGCATACACAAAAACTATAAAAAGGTAACTAAAGTTGGTGGGGCCTAATACAATATGAGTAACATGGAAGATTTTTATATTTGAGGAGATGTGTCACTACATATTAGTATTAGGTATGTTTAAATATTAATACAAAATAACAAAGCAATAGATTCTGTTTTTTTAATCATTAAAAAAAATAAAAGTAATAATTTCTCTTATTAGATACATGCGATAGTTTCTACTATTTTCAGCTATTTGACTTTTATTTATGATCCACCTCTCTAAGAGTAATTCTTTATGTATGGCTAAATATCATTTATAGTATTTTATATATAAATAGTTAAGTTTATCATACTATTTTTAGTCTCTTTAATTGCTAAAAAATGCAGAAATAAATAGACACATATATAA
>NZ_NGLI01000004.1:64285-67103 GCF_002141285.1 Enterococcus sp. 3G1_DIV0629
TATAAATCGTTTTTTTGCCCTACTTTACGTGCAGATTCACCAATTTTACGAATAAAACTTTCTACAGATTCATTCTTTTCAAAATGAAGATCGCCATCATAAGATTCATTACTAGAAGGAACCAAATTTTTAATAGGCGAAGTTGGTGGTTGATGATAAGATATCGTATTTTCCTGAGAATCAGGTTGTTGTATATCTGTTTTTGCTAAGTCGTCATTACCTGATGGTACTTGAGAATCCATTGTCGAGGACGAGACTGTACTTTTATCTGGATCTACTGGACTAATTTCTACATGATTCTGTGGATTTTCTTGGTTAGTACTGTTGCTGTCCGATGGTTTTGACAATGACGGTTTAGACGACTGAGTTGGCGTTTCTATTGGTTTATTTTCAGAAATCTGTTTGTCAGAATCTAAATCATTTTCTTCACTAGAATCTGTTGTAGAATTATTTGTTTCTGTCTCATTCGGTTGCGTTTCTTGCATAGAAGAATCCGTAATTTCATTTTCTGAACTATTTTCAGTTAGTGCCTCAGACTCTTCTAACGAATCATTTATAATTTCTCCATTGGTAACTGTAGTTGACTGTTCTGCTGAAGCCTTTGAATGTTCTTCATTTGCTAAAACAGTTGGAGTATATCCGAAAACTTGTCCTAGCAACAATATTGCAGACAATAATTTTCTTGTTTTCTTCATTAAATTTCTTTCCTCCTACCATTTAGTAAATATAAAAATCTGATATAACAAAAAAGGAATACTTATCGTATCCTTGTTTCTACATCATTAACATTTATCACTTATAATTCAAAAAGTTTATTCTTTTGTATAATCTACAATATTTAGTGATATCTCCTAAACTTAACCTATTTATAAACGAATTATAAAAATCTCACAATTAATCACAATAGATATATGATTTTTAGACCACCTAATAAAATAAATACATATTTATTTTTTATCGATAAATGATCTTAGAAAATATTTTTACAATAGGTATCCTACCCATAAATTGTTTCTAATTCAAGTATTTGAATATTTAGTTTTCTTATAATAGATATACAAAAAGGTTATAAACTATATTCCTATCGTTAGATCCTTTATATTTTAAACATACTCTTCAGCAATAAAAATATTACGCTTAAGTTTGGATAGCTAAATGTATATGATAAATTTTATTAATATCAATTATTTGAAGTTGTTATATTTAGTACAAAAAAATACCCAAATTAGTCATTTTAATTACTATTAGATGTGTAAGATAAATAATGAAGGAGCGATAAATTATGTTAAAAAATTTTACTAAAGAAACACTAGCGCAATATGATGGAATTCACAGTCCCAAAAAGTATATTGCTGTTGATGGAATCGTTTATGATGTTACTGACAATTCTCATTGGATTAATAATCATCACGGGTATATACCAGGAAGAGATTATTCAGAGGAAATAAAATCTGCTCCTCATAGAAAAAAAGTTTTAGATAGCTTAAAAATTGTTGGAAATTATATTTCTTAGAAGGTAATCGAGTTGAATTTTATATTGCGCCAGTTCTTCCAATGTTAAAAGAAAGAAAATCAACATTACTTATATATATTTCAACTTATACCTTAAAATTATGTTGAGTTCTAATTTTTTCTATATTAAACGGTAAAATAAGATACGATTCCTAACTAAAAATGAATAGTTAATCATGTAATACCTCAAAAAATTTTCTTAGATTATCTTTTTGAGGTATTGTCGTTTTTATGAGATGATTTTTTAATAATCCCTATGATAAGTAATTTTCACTTTATTTTTCCTAGTTTTTTTCTTCACTATACTTTTACAAAAAGTAAATTAATACTACTTTTTAAAGCTTTTCAAATAAAAAAACTAACCTATTAATAATAGATCAGCTTTCTTATACGTATTAATTGTTGAAGATATATATTGATATCCAATCATTTTTTTGAAGTTAAATAATATCAAGAGAAAAAGAAGAATCTAATAACTATAGACTGTTTCTTTTTCTCTCAATTTTACCAAATTATATTGGCATACACAAAAACTATAAAAAGGTAACTAAAGTTGGTGGGGCCTAATACAATATGAGTAACATGGAAGATTTTTATATTTGAGGAGATGTGTCACTACATATTAGTATTAGGTATGTTCTGTCTCTTATACACATCTAGATGTGTATAAGAGACAGGCCTAATACAATATGAGTAACATGGAAGATTTTTATATTTGAGGAGATGTGTCACTACATATTAGTATTAGGTATGTTTAAATATTAATACAAAATAACAAAGCAATAGATTCTGTTTTTTTAATCATTAAAAAAAATAAAAGTAATAATTTCTCTTATTAGATACATGCGATAGTTTCTACTATTTTCAGCTATTTGACTTTTATTTATGATCCACCTCTCTAAGAGTAATTCTTTATGTATGGCTAAATATCATTTATAGTATTTTATATATAAATAGTTAAGTTTATCATACTATTTTTAGTCTCTTTAATTGCTAAAAAATGCAGAAATAAATAGACACATATATAATGATAAAAATTGCTAACAAAACACCAACAATGGTTGGAATTAGATAATGAAACCTTATATTGTTGTCTACTACATATTTATAATCTCTTATACACATCTAGATGTGTATAAGAGACAGGAATTAGATAATGAAACCTTATATTGTTGTCTACTACATATTTATAATCAACAAGAAATAAATAAATACTAACACCACATCTAGATGTGTATAAGAGACAGTTATTAGGTGGTCTAAAAATCATATATCTATTGTGATTAATTGTGAGATTTTTATAATT
>NZ_NGLI01000004.1:67203-203035 GCF_002141285.1 Enterococcus sp. 3G1_DIV0629
GAGGAGATGTGTCACTACATATTAGTATTAGGTATGTTTAAATATTAATACAAAATAACAAAGCAATAGATTCTGTTTTTTTAATCATTAAAAAAAATAAAAGTAATAATTTCTCTTATTAGATACATGCGATAGTTTCTACTATTTTCAGCTATTTGACTTTTATTTATGATCCACCTCTCTAAGAGTAATTCTTTATGTATGGCTAAATATCATTTATAGTATTTTATATATAAATAGTTAAGTTTATCATACTATTTTTAGTCTCTTTAATTGCTAAAAAATGCAGAAATAAATAGACACATATATAATGATAAAAATTGCTAACAAAACACCAACAATGGTTGGAATTAGATAATGAAACCTTATATTGTTGTCTACTACATATTTATAATCAACAAGAAATAAATAAATACTAACACACAGTAAGAATAATCCAATAATTAACATAAAAATTGGTATAGCATACATCAATATTCTCTCCATTTTTAATATTTTATTTATAGACATAATTCTATAGAGTTCTACGAAATCATGCTTTATTAAATATCAAACCATGAAAACGCTGGCTTTCCCGATCACTATCCTTTGAAGATGAATTATCCTAAAACAATGGTATTTTTATGATTAATATTTATATAAAATATCACTATTATGAATAATACTATCCTGAAAAGTACAAGAATAATGCACGAACTTCTCAATTAGTTTAAGAAGCCGGTGCATTATTCTAAAGCAAGGGTGATTCGTGACTAGCATTCTGTAGCTCTCATTGATAGAGTGAAGAAGAAATGAAACTTCTTAGTCACAAAAGAGGAAAAAATAAGATTATATATAACTAATACTATAAGGATAAAATAGCCACCTATTTTTTGTTTCATACTGGTATCAGCTACAATTCTTATTATATTATAAAATATGTAGCATACTTTTTTATTTTTTTTGCTTAGCTTTAAAAAAAAGAGCAATTTTTCAAATTAATTCTTTAATCATACATTAAACGAATTTTTAAAGATTACTCAAGCTAATAAAATAAATATTTTCTTATTCAATTTAACTGCGTAATTTCTGTAAATAATTGGTCTTGTTCCTTAAGGAAACAGAAAGTTAATCAACTCGTTCGTCCCATATCTTTTTGTAGTTTATAAGATGAATAACTATTTTTTAATTCCTTGAAAATCTCATAAACCAAATAAGAAAGTCGGTAAATTTTTTCTCGGCTATTGTAACCAAGCGATTAGAATCATGTCCTTTCATTTTTTATGTATCTTGTCTCGCTATCTCAGATGGTCTCTTCATTTAAAGAAACTCTTAATTTAATCGTTTTTTATAAAAGAAATGTATACAAAAAAGACTATTCAAAAGAATAGCCTTAAATCAAATAGTAAGATAGTAATTCCATGCGTATTATAACATAAACTGTTAAAAAAGCTATCACTTATTCAAATACAGGATAGATTAAATTTGTTTTTTATTATTGATTGCCTTGTGACTATTAATCATCGTACATTACCCATTCTTTACCATCAAAAAAGAAAATTCGAAAAAATATTTTGAAGATTACCATCTTTTAAACTTTGTTAGTCACAAGGCAATCCGGCAATAAAATAAAAAAGAAATTACTTTTTTAAACCAATACTATATGAGTTAAATAGTTACTACTGATCATCATTTAGGAGTTTTTTGTTTCATGACTTTACTTCATAATTGTATTGGCTATGCTTTTATTTTAAGTTAAATTTTTCCAAATATTTTTATCTTTTTTTCTTTTCCTTGAAAAAATGTCGTTTCATCAACTTGTTATAGATCTCTAACACATCACTACCTAATATTTTTTCAATAATAACATCTATATACTTTTCTTCAGTATTTCGTTTCTCTTTTTGAATATATGTTAATTTTTTGACAGCAGCGTTCAATGCCTAAGTAACAGTCATCGTTCGTTATTTTGATAATTCCTTTCATTATTAGCATTGGTTTCTTCGATATAATTAGATATACAGGATCCTTCCCTGCAGTGTTAACCATCCACAATCATGATACTCTATCTATCTTTTCCACTCTTGTGACCATCAAATAGACGTGTTTCTAGTGATACTATAAGTTCCTTCTAAGAAGCGTCTATAATTGACGTAAAACTATACTTTTGTAGAATTTTATCCATAATTTTATATAGGCTTTCTTCATCGGTTTGCTTTTGTTGCTCACTAAATAGACCTAGCTAAAGCTAATCTATGTGAACGAGCTTGCTATAAGTAATTCTGACTTAGTGAACTTCTTACCCTTCGTAATAGTATATTGACTCCTTTGGTTGTTAATAAAATCAGCGGTTATGTTTTTTAACATAAATTAGGCAGAATTCGCCCATCCTCTATAGGTGGGTGATGAATGCCGTTCGGTATGAAAGTTACCGTTGGTCACTCGAAGACCGACAACTAAGGTATACTGCCTTTTTATTTTGTTCTATGTTACAATCAGTCTATACAAGAAATGAGTTGATATAACATGGAATTAGATACAAATAATCATTCAGTATTTCTTCTTTAGTACCACCTTGTTTTAGTAACGAAATATCGTAGACAAGTAATTGATAATGAAATATCTAACTACGCTAAAGCGACTTTTGAAAGAATCTCAGAATCATATCACATCACTTTAGTTGAGTGGAATTATGATAAAGACCACGTTCATATTATGTTCAAAGCTCAACCAAAAACGGAATTGATAAAATTTATCAATGCCTATAAAAGTGCCAGCTCACGTTTGATAAAGCGTGATTATCCAAGAGTTAAACAATTTCTTTGGAAAGAAATGTTCTGGTCAAAAAGTTTTTGTCTTTTGACAACTGGTGGGGCACCAATTGATGTGATTAAGAAGTATATTCAAAATCAAGGAAACAATCATAAATAGAAAGCAGGTGAGTTTTATGGAGCGGCTAAAAGCATATAAATTTAGAATCTATCCGACTGAAGAACAAGCAATCTTCTTTGCTAAGTCTTTTGGCTGTGTCCGTAAGGTCTACAATCTAATGCTTGATGACCGAATAAAAGCTTATGAAGAAACTAGGAGAGATTCCTCTAAAAAAATGAGTTTTCCAACGCCTGCAAAATACAAGCAAGATTTTCCGTTCTTGAAAGAAGTGGATAGTCTTGCTTTAGCGAATGCACAACTCAATCTAGATAAGGCGTACAAGAACTTCTTTCGCGATAAATCCGTCGGATTTCCTCGTTTCAAAAGCAAGAAAAATCCAGTTCAAAGTTACACAACCAACAATCAAAATGGAACAATCGCTTTGATTGATCATAAATTCGTCAAAATTCCTAAGTTGAAGTCGTTAGTTAAAATTACGCTCCATAGACAACCTAAAGGAATGATCAAATCTGCTACAATATCACGTCATTCTAGCGGTAAATATTATATTTCTTTGTTATGCAAAGAAGAAGTTAGCGAACTACCTAAATCTAATTCTGCTGTTGGTATTGACCTAGGTATTACAGACTTTGCAATTCTTTCGGACGGTCAAAAATTTGATAATAATAAATTCACTTCCAAAATGGAAAAGAAACTCAAACGTGAACAACGTAAGTTGTCAAGACGTGCCTTATTAGCTAAACAAAAAGGTATCAATCTGTTTGAAGCTAGCAATTATCAAAAACAAAAACGTAAAGTAGCACGATTACATGAAAAAGTAATGAATCAACGTACTGATTTTCTGAATAAGTTGAGTACAGAAATGATCAAAAATCACGATATTATCTGTATGGAAGACTTAAACACAAAAAGTATGTTGCGTAATCATAAACTAGCAAAAAGTATTTCGGATGTATCTTGGTCTAGTTTTGTGACTAAATTACAATATAAAGCTGACTGGTACGGACGTGAGATTATTAAGGTAGATAAATGGTTTCCATCTAGTCAAATTTGTTCAGAATGTGGACATAAAGACGGTAAGAAACCGCTCGACATTCGAGAATGGACTTGTCCTATTTGTCATGCTCATCATGACCGAGATATCAACGCTAGTATCAATATCCTGACCGAAGGTCTAAGGCTACATTCTATGGGATTGGCTTAGATCAAATAAACAAGAACCGTAGGTACTACGGGGATAGCTTGGTATATAAGAGACACCGCTGTTAGTAAAAAATACGCTATCAAGTATGCTCTCTTCCCAAGAAGCTCCCACTTCAAGCGTTAAGATCCGTTAGGTTTAGCTAAGTGGGGGTAGTTCACTCACACAAGGATCTATTCTTTTTATAAAGAAAAAACAATATGGCTTCTAAAATAATAATGTTTTCCTATGTTTTTTATTTATAGTATGACCATGAATTTCATGTCAGAAATATTGAAACGAGCATAATTTTTTATACAACTATAGCTATTAGATGATCTATCGTTATTTTCACAATCATTCTAATCTACTTACAGTCTTCTGTTCTCTAAGAACAGAAGTATTTTTTTATACTATTTTTTTGTGAGAAAAAGAAAAAAACAAAAAATTATTTTAATCAATTTGTCCTAAAATAAGAACATAGCCAATAAGTGTGTTAAACATTTAATCTTCCTTGTATACTAATTAACAACGACTGCATAAGTCATATCGTATTGGCTATAACAAGATGCTTTTTTCATTTATGCCAGATTGCCTTGTGACTAGCCAAGCTTATCAGCCTTTAAAAAGTTTTTTTGTTTTCAATGATAAATACTAGATACTGTACGACGATTCGTGGTCACAAGGCAATCAATGATAAAGAACCGATTCATTTCCTATATCATGTTATCCAAAATTCTATAGATTTTTTAACTACTCATACTATAATAAGAGCGAAATCACTATTCTACTATCAGATTAGATTTTTTTATTCGTTATAAAAATTTCAAATAATCAAAAGAATTAAAACTTGATATAACATCCATGTAATTAATTTATTTGTATATCTCCTATATTTACACACACATAGCCGAATTTTAACACAAATGAAATTAATTCCATCCTTATTTTTATTTCAAACCTAACTCTACAACTGCAAAAAAGTTGCAAGAAATTTTACTCGAAAAGCAACAATCAACTTTATTTGAATAAAGTTGATTGTTGCTTTTCGTTATTCTCAGCTGTTAAACATTACTTGTTTAACTTTTTTAAATAAAAGAAAAAAAGAAAAAATCATTCGTAACAATTTTCTTTAAAATAAGAGCATAGCTAATTTGTTTGTGAAGTAATTATGTTCATATGTTAGTTATCAATGACTATATAATTCATATAGTATTGTCTTGAGCAAGATGCTTCTTTCGTTTTATTGCTGGATTGCCTTGTGACTATCAAACTTGTTAACCTTTAAAAAGTTTTTTTCTTTTTCGATTTTTCTCTTTTATTTTTTCTTTTTAATGGTAAGCAACAGGTACTATATGATGATTTATAATCACAAGGCAATCAATAATAAGAAAGAAATATTTTATAGAATCGGCTGTTTTAACTGTTCCTTCTCCTCTTCAAGTGATTAGCAACTTTTATTAATTAATAAAAAAAACTTATTGATTGGATAATAGATTTTTCCAATCAACTTTGTTATTATTCCTAAGTAATAATTATTACACTATTTTATCTTTTAAAGTCATTCTGTTGAATGGCTTTTTTCTGTCATCTTTTTCAAAAACTAAATATACAAATTTAAAATTTTGAAATATTTAGTTTTATTAGATTGGTTTACGGAGGTATGTAGTTTGCACTAAATTGTAAAAATAAATTAAGACAAAGAACTAACCTTTTACACTAGATTAGTTTTTTCGTGAAAAATTTTAAATATCACTATTCTAGTAACTTTTTATTTTGACAAACGATTTAAAAATAGAGGACGTGTAATTTTGAATTTATCTAATTATAATAAAGCAATTTATTTGAAAGAATACTATAATAATTTACTAAAAGAAATAACAAAAAATCATGAAGATAATGTAGATCTATCTCATACTATAGGAAAAGATAAAGATTGTTTGTATTGTGAAAAATATATAAAAATCAATAAAGAACTTAAAAAAATCTCAGATGAAATCTATCTATATCAAGAAAAAAATCAGATAGACTATGATGAGAACCAAAGAGATAAAAAATTAAAAGAGATTGAACAACCGAAAAAAAGTTATAGAGTATACTCGTTTTTATTTGAAGATGAAACAGAATATTTAATTTATACATCTTCTAAAAAAGAAGGATGCCAGGTTATTGGAAAACCACTATCTTCGTTAAAAAGACAGAAATTAGTCTCCAAGAAATTTTTCAGTTCAATTTGTTTAGAACAAGAAAATGGAATTGTGCATACATTACAAGATATAGTAAATGCAGGTTTAAAAAATGAAACTAAAATATTAGGAAAAACGTACGTCCAAGAAAAAAAATGCGCAAGTTCTTTCAATACAACTATTTCAACCTCATTTTATATATTGTGAATCTTAAAATATGATATAAATATCAATACAAAACAGTATTACTATACACTATCTTTCAAAAACTAGAGATTTTAAAAATTATACGTCTATACTTTTGATAAAATAAAGATAAGGTTTCCATTGAATAAAAAGTAAAACCATGTTTAGTTAAATTTAAAAAGGTTATAGCAGTTATTGATTTTTATAATAAAAAAGTATTATCTATCCAACTTAAATGACTACTTTTTATCTTAAATCGACATAATCTCTTAATTATGGAACTAATGGAAAATTTTTAAATGTATAGAGATTTGATAGACACTTGTATCTAATATTATATCTGTAACAAATTACTCAGCTTCTTTTGTAAACAAATTGATATTAGATATATCTATATAATACAAAAAAGAGCGATCTCTATTATTTTGAATTCATAAAAAATACTGTTAATCAATCAAATATTTTTATAAAAACAGATCTGTTCAAGTATAGGTCTGCTTTTTATTTTCAGAAAATTAAAGATTACTTATGTTTGTAAAATCAACAATTATGAAACCATCAGTTATGAATTACATTGTATTTCTCTATTTCATTATCCAACTCAATGAAATAATTCCACTCTTTCACTTTCCTAATAATCTTTATAAGTTAAATTCACATGGTCTTTATTTCATAAACTATACCTTTTACCTTCATATAAGTTTTATAGATAAAAAAAATATATGTGATCTTACATTTAAAATTTCTATATCCTAATTTTATAGAAAAGAGAAAATGTATATTTGCTAAAATCACAACTCAAAATAGTCTATTTTAAAGAGTCGATAAAATGCTTAATCAGTATGTTTCAGTAGGAATAGGATGTTTTCTAGGCGGATGTCTTAGATATTTTATTAGTAAAAAATTAAATACAAAATTTCCTATAGGAACTCTTGGAGCAAACGTTGTAGGTGCATTTTTAATTGGTTTCTTTTTTTATAGTTTACCAATTAAAGACACCCTACTTTATTTGTTTTTAACTACTGGATTTTGTGGCGGTTTAACCACCTTTTCCACTTTCAATTTAGAGATATTAAATCGATTAATAAATAGAGCATTTAGTTCTGCGTTTTATTATTGGTTAATTAGCTTCTTTAGTACACTTATTGCTGTAGATTTAGGAGGACTAGTTGCTAGTTTGATTAAATAATAGAAAGGTGGCATAGCTAAAGAATATGAAAATAAAAAATTATATTATTGTGGGTACCGGCTGCTTTTTAGGAGGAGAACTACGATATTTTTTAGAAAGTCTATGGAGAGAAAGAATAACTCAGTTTCCATTGGGTACATTTTCTGCTGATATTATCGGTTGTTTGATTATGGGGATGATAGCTGGATTTTTTACAAAAAAAGAAATACAATCTCCAAAAGTAAAAGCATTCTTAGCAACTGGCTTTTGCGGAGGATTAACTACCTTTTCTTCATTTTCTTTAGAAGTAATAAAATTTATGATAGAAAATAATTGGAATATGGCAATTTATTATACAGTAACTAACTCAGTTTTAGGGATAAGTACTATGTACTGTGGTATGAAACTATTAATATTAATTGTCAGTAGATAAAAAGATACATGCTCACTAGTTTTCTATCAAAGAATAATAGAAGTTTTAATTTTATATTTTTGATAAACTGCCCCCCAAATGATGTAGACTCAAAAGCTAGACAATAAATAAGAAGCTATGTTTGAACATAGCTTCTTATTTATTGTCTATATTGTGTATCCGACTAAGTCTTCTCCAAACTCATTAGATAGAATAATTTGAATTTTGTTTTAGCTAAGGATACTTCTTTTTATTCAACTTTGTTAGTTTATTTACTTGGAAATATGGTTATTTTAATGGATCATTATGGATCATTATGGTTAATTATCAGCGAAACTAACATCGCAAAAGCGATCATCAGTTGAATTACTTCAAAAGATTAATTTTTCCACCTCTCAACTATACCATATTCTAACTATGCAAACTATTGTTGGTTATATTACAACATAAAATACTAACCCATTGTAAAATATAATAAAATGAAATATCCTACAGGTAAAACATTTAATAATAAGCCAAATACTGCAAAAATTTCATTAAGACGACTATCTCCTCTTGTTATTGACCAAATAGAAATTAGAGTTCCTAATATTCCTATAATTAGCAAAGGAATAATACTATGAAATAAGTGACCAAACCAATTAGTAAAAATTCCTATACTTACGATTAATCCTAGTAACAAACTAATTATACTTATAAAATTAACTTTTTTTGTCATATATTTCCTCCATAATTATACCTAATTCTTAACGTTACTTGTAAATTTCGGACCTAATAATAGTTCGATTGCGAGCTAAATATTCTAATCATCTCTCAGATCATTACCACAAAGAGTCGTGTATTTGGAAATATAAATATCGTGAAAACAATCATGTTTCCGTATGAACTTAAAGATGATTAGTTATAGATGATAGTACATATGCGATAACACATATATTTTATAAGATAATTTTTACAGATGTCAATTTAGTTATGTAGTTTCAAGTGTAATTTGTTAAGAAAAACTTGCAGACGAGTACTCTTTACGGATATCAAATATATACAATTTCTAGCTCACTAAAACCTTCAACCTTACAATTGATACCTAGATCGATATTTTTATGATTGGAATGATCAAATACCAAAGCTTATCATAAAAATCTTTCGCCCCTCCTTTAGTATTTCCTAGTAAGCAATAAAATAAAAGAAAACATTTTATTACATCCAATACTATAAAAACAAAATAGTTACCACTAATCATCATTTAGTTTTTATTCATATTACTTCGTAACTGTCTTAGAAAACCACTAAAATAAAAAATTTTGATATATATAAACCAGAATCCTGCAAGTATATCAGAAAAGTTTTGAAACAACGACAAGATAACATCATTATCTAAATTCTAATTCTTCAGTATTCGCAAATTTTTTAGTCTGACATTAAAACATAAAAATCAGCCTGTCCGCTAGTAGTTTTTGATAATACCGAATTTAGCTCATGTTACTGAAGTTAAATACCTAAAAAAAGAAATATAGGTAAACTATCCCCTAGTCCTTACTTCTTGTTTTGATTCGTATGACAGTTTCATCCTTACACTTTTATTTAGGTTTTTGTTTATAGATTTCAGAGCATCTTTATTGAAACAAGGAAAATTTTTTGATATAAATACTATTGATAGATGATCTATCGTTTTTTCCAAATTCATTCTAAACACCTTGTAGTCTTCTGTTCTCTAAGAACAGAAGTATTTTTTTATACTATTTTTTTTGGCATACAAGAAAAAAAGGAAAAATTATTTTGATTCATTTATCGTGAACTCCCCCCACTTAGCTAAACCTAACGGTTCTTAACGCTTGAAGTGGGAGTTTCTTGGGAAGAGAGCATACTTGATAGCGTATTTTTTACTAACAGAGGTGTCTCTTATATACCAAGCTATCCCCGTAGTACCTACGGTTCTTGTTTATTTGATCTAAGCCAATCCCATAGAATGTAGCCTTAGACCTTCGGTCAGGATATTGATACTAGCGTTGATATCTCGGTCATGATGAGCATGACAAATAGGACAAGTCCATTCTCGAATGTCGAGCGGTTTCTTACCGTCTTTATGTCCACATTCTGAACAAATTTGACTAGAGGGAAACCATTTATCTACCTTAATAATCTCACGTCCGTACCAGTCAGCTTTATATTGTAATTTAGTCACAAAACTAGACCAAGATACATCCGAAATACTTTTTGCTAGTTTATGATTACGCAACATACTTTTTGTGTTTAAGTCTTCCATACAGATAATATCGTGATTTTTGATCATTTCTGTACTCAACTTATTCAGAAAATCAGTACGTTGATTCATTACTTTTTCATGTAATCGTGCTACTTTACGTTTTTGTTTTTGATAATTGCTAGATTGCCTTGTGCCTAGCAAAGATTGTTAGCCTTTTAAAAAATTTTTTTGATTTTTTTGTTTTCAATGATAAATACTAGATACTGTACAAAGATTGCTAGTCACGAGGTAATTAATTTAAAGATCATATTCATTTCCTATATCATGTATTCAAATTTCGTTAGCTTTTTTAACCACTCATGCTATAATAAGAGCGGAATTACTATTTTACTATTCGATTTGAGACTTTCATGCGAATAGTCTTTTTTTATTAGCTCTTATATATGTTCAGTTTTTTTAATCCATTATTAAATTTCAAATAAACAAAAAAGTTAAAATTGAATATACTATTCATGTAATTATTCCCTATATTTTCTATACGCATAGCTTAAATTTGACACAAATAAATTTAATTTCAACCTTATTAATATTTCAATCCTAACTATGTAACGTTAAAAGTTATAATTACCCGAAAACAACAATCAACTTTATTGAAATAAATTTGATTGTTGTTTTTTAGTAGAAATATTTTTTGTTCGACTTTTTAAAGAGAAAGAAAAAAAGAAGAAAACTATGGTTCAAAATTTATGATAAAAAGAATATAGTTAGTACAAATATGAAGTAACACCCCTTAATATAGTGACTGATGTTTATTCTTATCATATAGTATTAACTAGCCTCAATCTTATTTTATTCCACAGTCTTATGACTAAAAAGGTTTTATTTCTTCTTCACCTTAACAACTTTGTTATTACTAACTATTAGTCGTAAGACGATCATTGCTCTAGAATAATGCGCCGGCTTTTTAATATCTTTAAGAAGCTGGCGCATTATTCTCTGAAAAAAATAACTTCAAAGACTTGTTTATAATTGGTTGACTGACTCATGATAAAATAGTTAATCCGAATAAACGAACTTCACCTTAAGGATTTTTTTCTGGCTATTTTTTTCTCATTCGCTTTACATATCTCGAATCACATTCCCACCTTATACTTACTTCATTATCCATCCTTAAATCTTCATTTTATAATTCGTATTTCTTATCTGGCAAAGCGCTCTCCTTTTTCAGATGGATGTCTAAAACAAATTTACTCTTTTTTGATAAAAAATAAGATTTTGAAAACTCAAATGCCCTTCCTTTTTGATCATACGCGATTTGTTCGATTACCAAGATTGGAGAATCAATAGCTATGTTTAAAGCATTACTAATTTCTTCTGTCGCGTAATCGGCAAAAACAATTCTTCTAGCATCTACCAGTTGTAACTTGACTTCGCTACCTAAGTAATCATAAACAGATTCTTGTAAGATTTCTTCTGTCAAAGGAGCAATATAGACAGGCATCACTACATGTTCATAACTGTATATTTCTTTATTTACTAATCGGACACGCTTAAATTCGTATACTGGGTCCGTTTTATTCAACAAAAGATGTTGTTGCTCTTCTTTAGAAGGTAGTCGAGCATCAAAAAATAAAAGACGACTTTTTATAGATTGATCACGATGGGAATAGGTCACGCCCACAGGAAGATCTAGTGGTAACAATTCACCTGTGGAGTTATCAATTTTAGAACGAATGTATGTGCCTGACCCTTGTTTGCTAAAAATTAATCCTTCATTTTCTAATAGAGTGAGTGCTTTTTTTAAAGTGATTCTCGAGACATTATATTTTTCTGCAAAAAATTCTTGGGTAGGAAGTAAAGTACCGGCACGATAATGATTTGTTAAAATATCACGTTTAATATCTGAGTAAATTTCTCGATATTTGTACAATTTGTACACCCCTTTTCATCAAATTTATATATACATATTACACTAACTAAATAAATTTGTATATATTAATTTTAAAATACATATTTACAAATTATCGAGTTTATATATAATAAAATCAGAAAACGTTTTCTGAATCTAACGAGTAAGGAGCACGAATCATGAAATTTGATGTACAAAGACTGCAAGAACCATTATTAAAAGTATCTGCATGGGTAGACAAAAATACGATTTTACAAGCAATTAAAAATGCCTTTGTTCGAACCATTCCCTTTACCGTTGTCGGATCTTTTTCAAATTTAATCAAGATGCAAATTGATGCATTGATCAAAAGTCAAGGAATAGAGAATACATTTTTGATAAACATCAGTAATCTATTTGGTTATTTAGGCAATGCTACTTTAGGAATCGTTGCTATAATTGTTGTTTTTTCTTCTGCCTATTCTTATGCAATCGAATTGCAAAAAAAGGAGAAAAATGAGCGTCTCAACCCTATCATTGCTACATTATTGGCTTTATCTGCTTACTTTATTATGATACCGAATAATGTGAATTATCTCGATCCGAAAGCAGATATTGTTGAAGGATTTTCCACTTCCTTCTTTAGCTATGAAGGAATGTTTACAGCATTGATAGTTGGTATGTTAGCTGTTTTCTTATTCGCTCGTTTCTCACGTAGTAAATTTACGATAAAGATGCCTGGAAACGTTCCACAAAACGTTTTTGATTCATTCTTTTCATTGATTCCAATCAGTGAAGTATTGCTAGTCTTTGGAGTTATACGGATCATTATCCAATCTTTGGGCTATGTTTCTTTATTGCAAATGATATCAGATGTATTAATCAAGCCTCTATTGACAGTTGGAACTGGATTACCTGCTATCATTATTGTTATTTTGCTTCAACAGATTCTTTGGTTCTTAGGTTTGCACGGATTTAATATTGTTTGGGGAGTCGTATCAGCATTCTGGTTACCAGTCTTTTTAGAAGATGTGGCGAAATTTGCAGCAACTCAAAGTTTTGATGGAATCTCTATTTCACCAAATACAATGACAAATGTTTATGCAATGATTGGTGGTTCAGGTGCGACATTTGGTTTGATCATCGCTATGTTAATTTTTACAAAAAAAGGAGAAAAAGAGAGAGAAGTAGCTAAATTATCACTGATTCCCGGTTGTTTTGGAATCAACGAACCAGTGATTTTTGGTTTACCAATTGTACTGAATCCCTTGATGTTCATCCCTTGGATACTTGTACCAATTATTAATGCAGTTATTGCTTATATCGTTACTTCAATCGGATGGGTTGTTCCTCTAGTCGTATTGAATTCAGGGAATGAACCAATTTTTCTTAGTACTTGGGTTTTAGGTGCATTCCACATTAGTCCTGTCATCTTAACATTCATTTTAGTTATTTTAGATACCTTACTTTATGCACCATTTGTTATTTTGAATCAAAAACAAGAACGAATTGATCAAAAAATAATAGAATCAGCTAAATAAATTTTCACTTAGGAGTAGAAGTCATGAAAGAAATTTACACCGTTGCGCATACCCACTGGGATTTTGAATGGTATTTTACAAGACAAGAAGCAAAAGTTCAGTTTATTTTCCATATGGATGAAGTATTAGAAGCTCTAGAAACAAACCAATTAGATTTTTATACATTAGATGGTCAAATGTCTATTCTTGACGATTACTTACAACTGTTTCCAGAAAAAGAAGTTCAAATTAAAAAATTCGTAGAAGCACAACGTTTATTTGTTGGACCATGGTTTACCCAGATCGATGAAATGACAACTTCAGGAGAGTCTATTGTAAGAAATCTGAGAATTGGTATCCATGAAGCAGAAGCACTTGGTCATGCAATGAAGATTGGATATTTACCGGATTCTTTTGGCCAAAATCAAGATATGCCAAAGATCTACCAAGGATTTGAGATCAAACATGCTTTATTCTGGCGAGGAATGCCAAAAGAAGCACAAGCTCGTTACTTTTACTGGTCAAGTAATGACGGATCAAAAGTACTCACTGCAAATATAAAAAATGGATATTATTCGGGAGTCGATTTGATCGAACAAGCTGATCCGACAAATCTCATTAAGAGAATTAGTTCAGATACTACAAGTAAAGTACACATCTTACCAGTAGGCGGAGATCAACGAGCAGTAGACTTCAATTTCAAAGAAAAAATTGCTGAAGGAAATGCCAAATTAGAAGATGCTGTTTTAATTGAAAGTAACTATCCTACTTTTTTCAAGTCTTTGGAAAGTCAGGTGTCAGAAAACAGTGTATTTTCTGGAGAGTTTATTGAACCAACAGATTCAAAAATTCATAGAGGAATCTACTCTTCTCGTTATGATTTAAAGCAACTTTATGATCAATTAGAACGGATTTTGACGTATCAACTTGAACCACTCTCAGTTTTAGCACGCAATCAAGGCATAACTGTCAAACAAGGATTGATCAAAAATATATGGAAGGTAGTAGCTCGTGGTCAGGCTCACGACAGTGCTGGAGGATGTAATAGCGATAAAACAAATAAAGACATTTACATGAGAGGAATAAATGGTCTCCAAGAAGCACAATCGTGTGTTGATTATTTATTGCGAAAATTGAGTAGTTCAATTCATCCTAACAAGAAAAACGAAGTATTCATTTGGAATCCATTACCTTTTGAATGGAAAATGATAAAAATAATTGAAATATCTACAAAAGCAGCTAATTTCTCACTCGTTGATTCTGAAGGTGAAAAAATCTCTTTTGAGATTTTAGAACAAACAAAAGAAAATGCAGCTTTATTAAGAAGAAATCCTGAAGAGAGACTAGACGATTCATTTTATATTAGTAAAATTGCTTTGAAATGTAATTTGCCAGCAATGAGCTGGCTGTGTTACGAAATCATTGAAGAAACCGAAGAGTCTCCAAATCTAAAAGAAGCGGAAAAAATAGAAAATGATTGGTATATCATACAGTACAAGGATGGAAGATTAGACTTATATTCAAAAGAAAATAAACAATGGTATCACAATTTCTTGACAATTGAAGACGGAGGAGACGAAGGTGATACTTACGATTATTCTCCGGCATTTTCAGATTGGATCTTGCATTTAGGTTTTAATGAATTGGTAGAGAAAAAGACTGAACAAGGTAACCTAGTTAGCCGAATTTTTCTAAAAGGCCGTTGGAAAGTACCATACGATTTAAAAGCTCGTGCAGAAAAAATATTGAATGGATGGATGGATTATGAACTTTGTTTATCATTGAATCGCCAAAATAATAGGATAGATTTGCAGATAGAAATTGATAATCAAGCACTTGACCATCGAGTAAGAATACTCTTAGATACAAAAACAAAAGCCCTTTATTCAACAAGTGATACACCATTTGGAATCATTGACCGCCCAATTAATGATCTTCATTTGAACGATTGGCGTGAGTCTGAATATAAAGAAGAACCGACAGGCATGCGGCCATTTATTCACTTAGCAAATCTTCATGATGCTGAACAAAGCTGGACTTTTTTGACTAGAGGAACAAAAGACTTTCAAGTATTACAAAAAAAAGTACAACTACTAGCAATTACTATATTTAGAGGCGTGGGATATCTAGGACGACCAGACACCTTAAGACGTCCAGGAGATGCATCAGGATTACAAACAAAAAAAGTTCCGACACCTGAAAGTCAGTTGATGGGGAAACTTATTTTTGAAGGTAGCATTATCGTTGAGACCGAATTTGATGCACAAAAAAAACAAGAAGATTATCTGATGACGACACAAAACGGATTATATTATCAAACACAAGATATAAATCGCTTTACAACACCGATTCAGTATTTTCCAATCAATTTGATGAACCTTCAACAAAATGAAGAAGAATGGATCCGAGCAGAAAAACTCTCAGTTGTATTTAGCAGTATGCAAACAACAATTGACCAAACAGGTATCGAATTACGTCTTTATAATCCAACAAACGACGTCCAATCAGAACCAGGAAGTCTTATTTTTGGTACAAAAGCACAGGTGAAAAGATTAAATTTGGAAGGAAAAGCGAAAGAAACTATTGCTTCAGATATAAAAAAACACTCAATGTCTCCATTTAGACCAGGTGAAATTCGTACGTATGGTATTTATTTCGAACAGAAAGAGAGAAAATCCAATGTTTGATCAAGAACAATTAATGATAGCAATCAAAGAATATGTAGAAAACATTAACCTGTTTGACAAAAAAGCAACGAATCTATTTAGACATGCAATCGTAGATACAATCAGTAATACCGTTACAGTAAAAGAAAATGGTGAAATATTTGTCGCAACTGGTGATATCCCAGCAATGTGGCTTAGAGATTCTACTTTTCAAGTATTGCCTTATTTAGAACTAGTAGATGATATTCCATCTATCAAACAATTGATCCACGGTGTGATTAAGCAGCAATTAAGCTTCTTACTACACGATCCCTATGCAAATGCATTCAACATAGAAGAAAATGACCGTCATTATAGTAACGATCGTTCAAATATTCCTATTTCTTCGCTTGTATGGGAACGAAAATTTGAGATTGATTCACTTTGTGCTCCCTTCTTCTTAGCGTATCGTTTATACCAAACTGGGTATCAAAAACATATTAATAAAGATTTCTGGAAATCAGCGGAATTAGTTATTGATACATTTATTACAGAGCAACGACATGAACAGTCTGAATATCGATTCCAACGTAGTGATTGTCCCTCTTCTGATACATTGCAAAACAATGGAAAAGGAACACCAATATATTATACAGGTATGGTTTGGAGCGGATTCCGTCCAAGTGATGATGCTTGTCATTATGGGTATTTTATTCCTGGAAATTGTTTTATCTTAGTAATTCTTGATCAATTATTAGCCTTGTTAATCGATAATAAACAAGAAAAATTAAAAGAAAAAATCATTCAATTAAAATCAGAAATTTTTGAAGGAATCAACAGATATGGTTTAATAACTGATCAATCTGGTAGTCTTTACTATGCATATGAAGTTGATGGTCTTGGAAATCAACTATTTATGGACGATGCAAATGTTCCAAGTTTATTATCCTTGCCATTTTTAGGCTATTGTAAAGATAATGATCCAATCTATTTGAACACAAGAAAAAAATGTTTAAGTGAACAAAATCCTTACTATTATTCTGGTAGTTATCTAACTGGAATTGGAAGCCCGCATACGCCACCTCAATATGTATGGCCAATTTCTATAGCTATGGAGGGATTGACCACAGCGGATATCGCAATGATAAAAGAAAAAATTATTAAAATTGCTAATACAGATGATCAAACAAACCAATGCCATGAAGGAATTGATGTTAATGATCCTAAGAATTATACAAGAGAATGGTTTTCTTGGTCAAACATGACTTATTGTCAATTGGTATTCCATTATATGAAGTTGATAAATAAAAAGTAAAATTTAAGGGATATCGCTTTAGTAAAAGAAAAAATTCTTTTATATTTTTCACTTGTACAACTTTAGCCAATTTGATATAAGTTAATAAACATACAACAGAAAATTTTAAAAAGAACTTATTTCTTTACCTTAACTGTTTATTTTAATAACTATTAGTCATAAGACGATTATTGCTTTAGAACAATGCACTGGCTTTTTAATTTCTTTAAGAAGCTAGTGTATTATATTTTTGCGAGAGAACCGTTCTAAGGTAATATGTGCTCATGACTATTTTCATCAAAATTCTAAACAATTGAATCTTATTAATTAATAGAAAATCTTATTTCTTAAAAGTGGAGTCTTTTTTTGCTGTAATAAAATATTGTTTTATCATTTCTACATAATTATTTTAACAATGAGTAACACGCTGATCATTGTTCGCACCGATCTCTTCCGTGTAATCTGATAAATACACGAAAAAATATATTTTCTTCTTTTTATTAGATATGAAATTGTGTAAAAAAAGTCACCTGTTGGTGACTTTTGAGGGAAGTAACGTCAAATTTAATAAGTTGCATTTAATCGATAAAATATGATTATTAAATTTGGCATTATATTTAGCTATCAAAATGATAACCAAAAAGAAGAAGGATGATAAAACTAGCCTTGTGTCAGATATTACACAAATATTAGTTTTAACATCTATTATTATAAACTATCAAAGCAGTTTTTTTTATTACGTTTGCTTATAACTTAATTTCTTATCTTTATAAAAAAGTAACTCCGAATATCGGCTAAAGAATAAACAGATTTAAGATCTAATAATAAACGTATAGATTTTTCTTTTAGAATAAACAGAAAGGCTTATCTATTAATTGTTCTTTTTCAGCAATAAATATTTTTTCATATTCTAAACTATCATAGTGATTGGATTGAACTAAATATTGTTGTTGATTTAATTTATTTAGAACTTCTACCTCTAGTAATTGATCAAATTCTACTGAAAAGTAACTATATTTATTTCCTAACATAATGGCTTGATCAGAAAAAATGGAATCTCTTAAATTTTCAAGCAATTGAATCTCTCTTTGTATATCAATGATTCCCTTTTGGATTAATTCCTTGATCGAACCTCTGTCTTTGTCTTCTTTACGTAAATAATCATTGATTTTTGATTTGATTTCCTTACGCAATTTCTGTATTTCCAACTGATCCGAAATTATTTTCATTTCTTTCTTGAATCGTTTTTCATCTAGTAACAGTGTTCCCCTCACATTTATTTTAAAATCGTCTTTTTCTAAAAACACAGCTTGTTCTTGTGTACAAGAGATTACTTCTGCAATATAACCACTACTTTTTAGTTTCTCAATGATTTTTACTTGAAAGTATCCAGGAATTCCAGGCGTTTTATAAAAATAGATATCTCCTATTTCAATTTTTTTCAAGTTGAACACTCCTATATAAACGATAGTTAATAATAAAAAAACTGATCTATCAAAAATAGATCAGCTTTTAGAGATATACATCCAGCTACTTTAACTAACTATCACTAGATCTCTTTTAATGAACTTTGGACAATTCGTATTATAGCAAAAATTTAAAAAAAGTATTATTTAGATAATTTATAATTTTATAAGAAAAGTATATAAAAAGAAGGCTACACGTATAGATAGCCTAAAATCAAATAGTAATATAGTAATTCCGTTCTTACTATAACATAAACGGTTCATACAAAGCTATCTTAATTTAAATTGTTATTGTTAATTGCCTTGTGACTATCACTTCTCGTACAGTACCCATTCATTACCATCAAAAAAGAAAAATGAAAAATATTTTGAAGATTATCATAATTTAAGCTTAGTTAGTCACAAGGCAATTAAGCAATAAAATAAAAAGAAGAAAAAATTTGATTATAGCTAATACTAAAAATAAAATATCACTGATCATCATTTAGGAGTTTTTTATTCATGCTTACTTCATAGTTGTATTAGCTACTTTTATTTTAAAAGAAATCATGCCAGATATTTTTTTCTTTTTTTCTTTCACTTGAAAAAATAATGTATAAGAAATCTTGATATTCATTCTACGTGACTCCATTTTTGTTCCTGGTAGAATTCACTATGACATATTTCATCGTAGTGAACTTTATCCTCACCTACATAGATACCAAGTTCATCGCCACCTAAGATCTACCCTATAATATCCTCCGTATAATAACCATCCACGTCCCACTCTTTTTTTTGAATACAGATAATTTTATTTTTTATTATTGCCGTCTTCAGTATCTTTGAAATCTCTTCCGTCGTCATTTGTTCTTTTGCTAAATTACGAGTAAAACGTTGCTCATTATCCGCATCGATCTCTTCTGTGTGATCTGATAAGTAGAGTCTAGCCCATTTCAACCATCCTCGATCGTTATAATCAATCATTTTTAAGCCCCCGGTGCCTCCTGCATTGCCCACCAACAAGTGTGCTTCTAGTAATACTACGAGCGCCCTCTAACATCGAAGAAGCATGTATAATCGACGGAAAACCATACTTCTGCCTAATTTTATCTATTATTTTGTCTAGTTTTTCGTCATCAATCTGTTTTTGCGGATCACTAAACAAATCTAGCTGAAATGTGTAAATGAACACATCCTGTTTTACAATTATGCTGCCTGATACGAATGGGTACCTGTTCCGACATTTCTTTTACCACCAGCTCGATTTCATTTCTTCTAGTATAATCTCGTGGTAACACTTGTGGATTTCCATATGATTTTTCCTTTGTCGGTTCTGGTGGGATTGCTATGTCAGTTCGATCAATACCATTTGCATGGAAGTATAGCTGTAAGCCAATCACACCTAAGCAACTCTTAATGGTGTATGGATTCCAGTTAGCTAGATCACGAATGCTCATAATTCCCATTTGGTTGAGCCTTTTTTCCATTTGTGAGTCAGTGCCCCAAAAGTCCGTTATTTCTTTAATACTCCATACTTTTTCAGGAACGTTTTCGTATGTCCATTCCGCAATAAACTCTTCGTTATGCTTCGCTTCATTGTCTAAAGCGAGTTTAGCCTAAAGGGGATTATCACCGACACCTACCGTAGCAATCAATCTAAGATCATATTAAAGATGATCTTGGATCATTTGAGCTAACTTCAGTCGTAAAAAAATTTAGCGATTTGGTCACTTTTAAGATCGATTCATCAATTGAATAGATCAATAAGTCCTCATCCGCCACGTAACTTCTGAAAAGATTGTTTACCTGCATGTTTCGCTTGATATAGAGGTTCATACGTGGTGGGACGACATGTAACGTTTTAGGAAATGGTTGTGGTAAATCTCTTGGTCGACTGACATTAGAGATCCCATATTTTTTCTTTGCAGCTGGTGAAGAAGCTAAAATCAATCCTGATCCAGTGTTGTCAGAACGACTCATGACAACTAATTCAGTCGTCAACGGATCTAAATTTCTCTCAATACACTCAACGCTTGAGTAAAAGCTTTTCATATCGATTAAAAAGTAATCATTTACTGGTTCTTTTGAATAATCCAGCATGAATAACACCCTTTCTTTTTCACATTAAACAAACATATGTTTGTTATTGTAAAGAAGAAATAGTTAAGTGTACAAAAAAAGACGCAGAAGAAAATCCTTCTGCATCTTCTTTTGATTTGTATGATAGTTTCATCATAACACTTTTATTTAGATTTTGTATTTAAATTTCAATATAAGAGATATTGAAACAACCATTATTTTTTGATATAAATATTGTTGATAGTGAATCATTAGTGTTCTCACAATCTTATTTTGCAGTCTTCTGTTCTCTAAGAACAGAAGTATTTTTTTATACTATTTTTTTTTGCATATAAGAAAAAAAGGGGAAATTATTTTGAGCGATTTATCTTAAAATAAGACCATAGCCAATAATTATAATTTAATCTCATATGCTTTTGTTGGCTATAGCAAGATGCTTTTTTCATTTATTGTTAGATTGCCTTGTGACCAACCAAACCTATTAGCCTTTTAAAATTTTTTTGTTTTCAATGATATACACTAAACAGTGTATGATGTTTCATAGTCACAAGGCAATTAATGAAATAGAATAAATTCATTTTCTATATCATCAACTATTTTTTGATTCATTATAAAAATTTAAAATAAACAAAATAATGAAAATTGGTTATACTATTCATGTAATTAATTTATTTGTGTATCCCCTATATTTTCCACACTCATAGCTGTAGTTCGGCACAAATAAATTTAATTTCAACCCTAACTATGTAGCAATAAAAGTTACAAAAAATTTTACCCGAAAAGCAACAATCAACTTTATTCAAATAAAGTTGATTGTTGCTTTTTTGTGGAAATATTTTTACTCGACTTTTTAAAGTAAAAGAAAAAAAGAAGAAACCTATATTTAAAAATTTATGATAAAAAGAATATAGTTAATACAAACAACCCCTAATATAGGGACTGATGTCTATCCCTATCATATAGTATTAACGAGCCTCAATCTTATTTTATTCCATAGTCTTATGACTGACTAAAAAAGGTTTTACTTCTTCTTTACCTTAACAGCTTTAATTTAGTAACTATAAGTCATAAGACGATCATAGCTCTAGAATAATACACTGGCTTTTTCATTTCTTAAAAAAGCTGGTGTATTATTTTTCTACAAAAGAACCGTTTCAATCTAATATATATTAATAGCTATTCCCATCAAAATTATAAATAACTGAATCTTATTAGCTTAATAGAAAAATCTTATTGCTCAAATAATAGATTTTTTCAAACAACTTTGTTATTATTCCTAAGTAATAATTATTACATTATTTTAAGTCATTCTATTGAATGGCTTTTTTCTATCACCTTTTTAAGTTGATTATACAAGTTTGTAATTTTAATTTGATTCGATGATTGATGGAGGTATGTAGTTTGCGATAAATTGTAGAAATAATTAAGAATAAAACTAATCTTTTACACTAGATTAATTTTTTCGTGAAAAATTTTAAATATCACTATTCTAGTAACTTTTTATTTTGATCACCAATTTAAAAATAGAGGACGTGAAATTTTGAATTTGACTAATTATAATAAATCAATTTATTTAAAAGAATACTACAACAATTTACTAGAAGAAATAACAAAAAAACATGAGAAAGATCCTGATCTATCTCATGCCATTGGGAAAGATAAAGATTGTTTCTATTGTGAAAACTATCTAACAATCAATAAAAAACTTCAAAAACTCTTAAAAGAAATCTCTTTGTATGAAGAAAACCATCAAATAAACTTTGATGGTAGACAAACAGACAAAAACATAAATGAGAGTGAACAACCCAAAAGAATTTATAAAATATATTCATTTTTATTTGAAGATGGCTCAGAGTATTTGATTTATACCTCTTCTAAAAAAGAAGGTTGCCAGACTGTTGGAAAGCACTTATCTTCATTAATGAGACAAAAACTAGTTTCAAAAAAATTTTACCCTTCCATTTATCTAGAGAAAGAAAATGGAAGAGTGCATACATTACAAGAAATAGTGAATACCGGTTTAAAAAATGAACCTAAAGTACTAGGAAAAAACTATGTTCAAGAAAAGAAACAGATCAGTTCTTTCAATAAAACTATTTCAAATTCTTTTATATATTGTGAATCTGAAAATATCTTATAAATAAGAAAGACTATCTTTATTTTACAAATATAGTATATACTATATTTGTAAAATTAGTTATTTGAAAAGGTTATAGTAGCTATTATTTTTTTTACAAAAACTAGAACTACCTTAAAAGCAAAATGTATTTTACATGTACTATTTTTATATATTTTTGTAAAAAAAAGAAACTTATTTTGACTAATCTATCTTAAAATAAATATATAGCCAATACTTTTGTTAAATATCTGAACTCCTATATATAGTCCTATCATCCCATGATAATTAGCAATCGCTGCATGAGTTACACATTGCATTGGCTATAACAAAAAGTTTTTTTCATTTATTATTGGATTGCCTTGTGACTAAGCAAAGCTTGTTAACCTTCAAAAATTTTTTCTTTTCAATGGTAAATAATGGATATTGTACGATAATTGATGATTCATAGTCACAAGGCAATCAATAATAAAGAACTAATTTATTTTCTATATTATGTATCTAAATTTTGATAGCTTTTTTAACCGTTCATGTTATAGTACAAGCGGAATTACTATCTTGCTATTTGATTTAAGGCTATTCCTGTAATTAATTTGTTTGTAGATATTATTTCCAGACTATAACCCAATCTACAAATGAATTAATTGCAGCCACAGCCTTATTTTTTGGTTCAACTCTTACTTTTCAATTATAAAAATGCAAACTATTCAATAAAAAACAACAATTTACTTCCTTGTTAAACACAGTAGCAGATTGTTGTTTTTTATTCCTATATTATTATTAAAAAATGTCCAGCTCGTTGTGTGGATTCTGAACTTGCAAACAAGTATTCAACGTATTTGCAACTTTTACTTTACTTTGATATACTTAAAATAATGAAAAAGAGCCATGCGCTAACATAGCCCCATGTAGAACCGTTAAAAAGACGGTGACTGAAATGAATAGTTTTTTACAAACCATCTACTCTCTGTCAAAGTGTTAGATGGCTATTTTTTGTCCTTATGGTCAATTATCAGCAAAACTAACGTCACAAAGACGATCATCAGTTGAATTGCTTCAAAAGTTGACACTTGCTTACTCCCTTCTAGGGATAAAGCTATGAACCATAGGCATCACCCCTTTTGTAAGAGGTTAGCCACCATCTTTTCACTTTTCTACCTTCTAATTGTAACATATCTAAAACGAACACTCCATATAACCCAAAACTTACAAACTTTGAATTTTTTATAGTGAAAATACTCATTCATTACTATTTTTATAAGATCTTTTCGATTAGTTGGACTGAACATCGTGAGGAAAGCTAATTGAAATTGAAAGATTCTCTTCAGAAACAATAAATCGTCTACCATATTTTTTTAATAAAGCTTCACGTTGTCTTATATGACAACGAGTCAAACGGACAACATATTTATTTATATTACTATACAACACTAAGTAACACAAAATTAACTTTTATTAATTACAAAAACTGTTTTATGTATGTTTAAAGTATCTCCTATTGGATACCAATTAAAACCACCGCCGAACGTTAGCATGTTTCAAGAACAACTATTTATAGATATCTGGATAATATAGAAAAAAATAAAGCTAATAAACTTAGCTAAGAACTTAAAAATGATTGTGATTTATAATCAAAAAAGTAAAAAGTGTGAAATATGATTACTCTCTTATTTGTTATATTTGTGACTGTAAAGGAGAGTGACAATAATGTATTACTACTACTTCGAGAAATTTACCAATCAACACTTTAGACATGTCATTCACACGAATGAGTGCCCGTTTTTAGCCTGTTGTCAAGATAGAGTATTGATAGGCTTTGAACTTTCCTACTATTCTGCTATGGTTACTGCTCAAAAGAAATATCCGTTAAACAATTTTTATGGCTGTCCCTACTGTTGTCGTGCAAGCTATGTCAAATGACTTTTTTACATGCTCCTTCTAGAAAAAAAGTTACACATGTCAGAATATAGAAAAAATAAAGGGTCAGAAACTTTTAAGTTTCTGACCCTTTAACAAAATCATATCAACATATCTATTACTTATATACTTCGCTTCTATGACCTATTGATAAGATAAGAATCGTCACTTCTTGCTCGCTAATATCAGCTATTATACGATACGCACCTACTCTATATCTCCAATATCCTGATTTATTAGCTGTTAGTCCTTTCCCATATCTTCTTGGATCATCTGTGCCAACAAGTTTTTTTTCAATCCAGTTCAGGATAACTTTTGCTTGAAATTTATCCATTTTTTTTAATGCTTTTTGCGCTTCTCGTTCATATCGTACTTGATAGGTCATCTTATAATCCTAACTCTTTTAGCATTTCTTCATGTGAAATGGTTTGATCATTTTTCTCATGCTCTTTCATTAGTTTTTTATAAGTTTCAAAGTCTACTAATGACTCAGCTGATTGTAAAGAATTACTGCGCATAAATTCAGAAATATTCTCTCCATTAAAGTTAGCAACTTTTTCAAGAAAATCTTTTTCTTCGTTAGATACTCGAATACTGATTACTGGCATAGCTATCAACTCCCTTTCAAGTTCATTGTAATACAATCGTATGACAAAATCAAGAAGAAAGTATGAGTTATAAACTATAATAATTACTTATTTACTTGTTTTTCTTATTGTAAAAGGATGTTTACTATTTGTTTTTTGTTTTTTTCAAAAGTTACAATAATTTCTTCCTCTGGTATAGTGATATAGTCTGTCTTTTTGAAGCCTTTCGTAGCTTTTTTTAAAAAGAATGGTTTAAATTTTGGTTCAAATATAGATACTTCTTTCTCCAATTGCGTTGATTTATAAACTTGGATAATCAAAGCATGGCAATTTTTACCTTCAATAGAAAAAGGAATAATATCCCCTATACCAATTTTTTTAAAAACAGTTTCTGGTGCTTTAAAATAAATTCTTTGTTTAGTTTTGTGCAATGTCTTATCTTTTAATTCTAAAAATAATCCTTCAAAAATTGTATTTTTGTTTATTAGGCGCATTTTAGGTACTCTTTCTCCTTTTTTTAGTGGAGAGAAAAAGGATCATTAATTTTTAAGACTATCAAAGAATAGTATTCACATTTCTTTAACAATAATGTTATAGTTTTTTTATAAAAATATTATGTAAGGGATATGGTGATAGTGAAATGAAAAAATCAGTTTCTTTTAAAGTTTCTATGGTAATATTGATATATGTACTTTTTTTAATTAGCAGTATAGGAATAGAACTTTTGCCTATTAAAGAGACTTCTATCTTAAATAGTATTTTGCAATTTAGTTGTAGCTGTATCTTAGCGTGGTTTTCTTATTCGATAGTAAAAACATTTAAAATAACTAATGATAAGATATCATCAAATAAAATTACTAATGTATGGCTAATCATATTAGGAGTGATAATGTTATTATTTTTATTAATAGTAATAAATGTTCCAAATAATATTGAGGAAATTCTCAATGGTGGTACAAACTTATTAACTGCTTCTTTTTTAGTAGCAATTTCTACAGGAATATTTGAAGAATCTCTTGCTAGGTTACTGACATTCTCGGCATTTTTAGAAATGTTTAAAGCGAAGAAACATGCCTTAGTTTGGTCTTCCATTGTTTCCTCTTGTTTATTTGGATTGTTCCACTTGTCTAATCTAACAATGCAATCATTTAATACAACCATGCAACAAATTTTTTATGCAACTGTTTTAGGATTATGCTTTTCTGTCATTAGAATTCGATTTAATGGATTATCTTACGTGGTTTTGTTGCATTCTTTAATTGATTTTCAGCCAACAATAGCTAACGGTGCAGCCACTTCTTCATCCTGGGGAGAAATACTATTAATATTTATGCCAATTGCTATTGTATCAATTATCTGCTTAATTCTATTAAATAAAGATAATAAGAGCTTAGAGTTATTAGTTTAAACCAAGCTTAAAAGGTTAAATTTGCAATGCCCCCCGTAATCTGGATTAATATCTAAGTTATGGGGTGTTATCATATAACTTCACTGATTATCGCATCACTTTTTACTTGACTAGTTTTTCATCGGCTAGATGAAAAAGACGAGAAATAAGCAACTTGTCACTAGCCCACACGCTCCGAGTCTCACCCAACAAATTAAAAAACAAGTTTATTCGCAATAAACTTTTCTTTGTGTTTATCTTGTACAAAAAATTTACAATTTGCAAACAAAATATAATATTATTACTTTAAGGGCACAACTTAAATGCCCGTATATAATTAGGAATATACCCTTAATTCAAATTTAACCATGATACCCTGGAACCTAAAGTGTTCTTCTATACGGACATAAATGAATAACTGATAAAGAAATAATAAATTGAGCAAAAAACAAAGACTAAAAAAGAACCATTAACAACCAAATAGCTGTTAATGGCTCTTTTCTACTCTGCAAATTTTCCTGATTTATAAACAACTTCATAACCTTTTGATTTTTTGAAATCATTAAAATAGGAATCGTAATTAAATTTTTTAATTCATTTTCGTCTAAAGATATACCTCATTTTTTTCTTAAATCATTCGCTTTATTTTCAAAAGGAACCCAACTATCTTACTAAATACAATTTTTAGAATTTATCATAATAAATCAAAAAACTAAAATCATCTTCTGTATAATTGTATTTTTCACAATAAATTATAGTCAAAAACAAAAGATATAAAAATGAAGATATTACAAAAATAAATATTTGAACCTATATAGTAAGAGTACCTAAACTCAATTAGATACTCTTACAAAAAAATATAATGGCACTTATTACAACTCAAAGTCCCGACCATGCTTTGGGAGTTTTTACTTCAGCAAGTAACTCCAATAAAACTTTTGGTGTGGAAAAGCCGTTTCTAATAGTGAACCCACTAATTGCAGGTTGAAATTCTTTCTTGTAATCATAATAAAATTCACCTTTAGCAGCACTATCTTTTATTTTTTCTAAAATTTCACATAGATTTTTATCTTTTTTAATTTCTGGGGTGGCTAATGCAGTTTCAGTTAATTCTAGAATTTTGTTGAAAGATTTATTATTTTTCATAATAGGATATTAATGTCCCATACCTGCCAAGCCAGAAGCCCAGCCACTAATAACAATTCCTGCAATATTTTCTTTAGCTTCTCCCCAGTTAACCCAGCACTTACTATTATTACAATAAACACCATTACCATATGAACGCGTAGCTGCATCAACTTTTGTACCAAAATTCGTCACAACTAATCCAAACATTCCAATAAGAGCTAAACTAAATAATTTTTTTCTCATAAATCAATACCTCCTTTTTTCTAAAATAATTATAAATAATTTTTAGAAAAATCTGATAAATATATCATAAAAAGTTATTTTGAAAGCATAATTGCAATAAAAAATCATTCCTATTTATTTGTTCTGAAAAACTGATATACCACTAATCTTCCATATTTGAAATAACGATACTAAAGAGTTTTAAGTTTTATTTTAAGTAATTTTCTAACTAAAAAATCGAAAAAAAAAGACTTGCAATCGATCAGGAGCAATGTTAAGGGGAGCAATATGTATGTTTCCGAATTTTGGACAGACTCTCCCTAGTGATTAAGGAAAGTCTACAAAAATTCTGATAGGGTATACCCTGTTGGTCGCACTTTCTTATTCTAGTAATTCTGCTTTTTTAAATTTTAATCCTTCCTGGTATCCATGGAAGTAAGCTTCATTGTCTTTTACTTTGTGTGAAGTGTCTTTTCCTGGAACTAAGCTGAGATCTTTCATGTAAGACTTCACGGCTTCAGTAAGCTGTAAGACTAATTCATATCCGTTTGTAATTACCTGCTGTTTAAATACGTTAGATAAACCACTGAGATAGCCTTGAATATAGTCTTGCTTTAATTGCCATTTTCGTTTTCTCTTGCGTTTGATCTCAGGTTGCTGCATATACTTTCTTGCACAATAGGAGACACTTCCGCTGGCATACTGAAAAGTAATTTCAGCAATTTGCACGTCTGAAGCTAGACCAGTAAAACATAAATCGATTGGTGATCCTTCTCGATAATAAAACTCAGTTCTAAAATTTTGTGCGATAATCGACGCTAAACGATACAGCCACTTTTGCGGACGTCCACGATAGATCACGTGTGTTTCTACTTCTTCTATCCGTTGCTGCTCGTGATAGTTGAAAAACTCCTCTTCGGTAAGGGCATAGTCCATCATCAATTGCTGAGCTTTGGCTAATGCACTCATTGATTCTTCATCGTTTGCATCTGCAGCGAGCGCCAGTAGTTTTTTGATCTTATCTTTTCTCTTATCTTTTCTCTTATCTGCCATTTTCTCCTCCTACTATTTTTGATTCTCAAACTCAATATCCATTTTCTCTATCGAAAAAATAGGTCTAGTTAAATAAAATTCGCTTGGATATTTGCCTTTTAGGGAATCCTCATAAGTTACTCTCACGCGATATTTGAATGTAGTGAGATTTGCTCTTTCCTTTTCGATAGAATAATTTTCGATTTTATGGGTTCTAACTAACGAATCTAATTCACTAGTTAAATTATCATTATATATATTGTTAGTTATATAATATAGCGCTCCTAGAGATAATAGAGACAGAAAAAGACTCATTTTCATTAATTTTTTACAATCATTTGTTTTTTTCATTTGTTATTTTCCTCTTGTCTTTGTAGTACTCTAAAGTGTTAACACTTCAATAAATACCGCCAGCGTCTTCTTTGAGTTCTTTTTGATAACTATTAACCAAAATATTTATCTGTATTTCTATATTTTTTCATAAAACAAATATCTTATATACTTCATGCATGATAAATAATGATAGATACATAGGTATAGCCAAAAATAAGACTTGCAGTATAGTTATTCCATAATCTATAGACAAAATACTGATTGATAGAAGGCCATAGCATATCAGAGAAATAATGATCATTATGTTGGTAGCATTATCCTTATATTCCATCATTCTTAATAAAATAATTTTAGTTAACTTATGTTTTCTTCTTTTTATTTTTTTTAGCTTGTTTAAGTCACTTTCTAACTTCATATTTTCCTTGCGTTATAACGGCTAGATTTGGTATTTAGCTTATCTAAGTGATATGAAGATATTACTATTAAATTTAGCAATTCAAACAATGAAAAAATAAGCCAAAGAAGAATATATGAAGAACATTTTAATGAATAATGGACATATTCAACGTATCGATCCCCAGCTAATCCTAAAGAGTGAACCTTGAACTCAATAAACTGCGTATATGCCACTCTATACAAATGACTACTAATTATCATACCTAAAAGACAAATAATAAATAGTATACTAAGCTTTAGTTTGTACGAATTCTTTTTAGGTTTTAACATTTAATTCCCTCCTTGCTAAAAGTGATATCACTTATATAGATCAAATTAAAAAGTGACGTCACTTTTTTAGTGCTGGTACATCAAATCCTGCTTTTTCTTGCGCGATCAATAGATCTAACGCAATACACATAATCTTAGATTCACTTTTCCCGTACTTCTGCTTTAGTTGCTGCAATTCTTTTTGTCTCTTTTCATCTAATGTCACGGGTAACCGTTTATTTCCTATTGCAATTGGCATTAGTACTCTCTCCTTTCATCGAAATAACCCTATGAAAAATATGGCTGCAATCATCTTGAATAGTGGACTCACAAGGGCTAACACAAAGCGCCAAAAGATCAAACAAAATACCAGTATTGCCAAAAATACTACGAAGTTTAAATGCACAGCTGCAGCATGACGCATAATTATTTCGCCAACAAATAAGACTAATAATAAGGGAATAATTTTGTTCATATAGATCTCCTTCTTTCTCTTAGATTTTCGGGCTTTGCCCGTTTATTTCGCACCACCTAAGCGGCGGTGGCGGTTGGAGCGATTGGTGCGAAATAAGAACCATTCCCTTAATTTCAATGTTTTTTGTTCTTATTTCACACATTCTCACTTTTCGGTATAAATGGTTATTGACCTTTTTTCCTTTCAAATCGTTGATATGGCATTCGTTTACGGTCAGGTTCATTTTGGATTTCTTCTGTATCGTCGTAAGTGTAGGTATCTAAAAAATCAGTTAAAGTCGTGTACCAGTCGTCGCCTGGGTTATCTACTTCTTCTACATATTCCCTCAAAAATGCTTCGGGTACAGTGAGTTCATAATCCATTCCAATTAACACGATAGATTCCGTCCCACACGTCAAAAATCGAATAATATTCTGATTCTGAGTAATAGTGTCTCCTACAAATCGTGTAACTGACAAAGTTTTCGACCAGCTCACTCCTTTCTAGGTACACATTCATGATGTATTTTTCTGTTTCTAGTCGTAGAAGCTCTGTTCCTTTTTTTACCGTTTCAGGACGACGTTTATACACGTCTAAATGATTATGGCTGACTGTGACCTTCGTTTGACTCGTTTCGCTTTCCATATACAACTGTTCTTCCACTCTTTGAATAAAGTACTTCATTTCTTCCATACAACTAAAGTCTTTTTGAATCCGTCTGACTACTTCATTCAAATGTTCTTTGTTTGTTAAAAAGTGAGAAACATCTTCCATTGTTAGTTGATAAACCACATTACTCATTTTCGTTTTCCTCCTTTTTCATGATGTAACATGCGCCATACTTGTTGACATTTTCAAAGTAGTCCAACCATTCACTTGAAACAGTCTTGGCTTTTTTCGTTTCGATAAATTTTCCATACGTTAGTTCTAAAGCTTGGTATTCAGAAGGTTTGATTGTGCTTGGTTTGACGCCTGCTTCCAAGCATAGTAAGGCTTGGAAAAACCATTTTCCATTTTGTTTTTTCAGTTCTTCCAATGTTCGATAATATGTCGCAATGAGATTCATTTCGACACCTGATTCAATCATTTCTTCCACTGCGACTGACAGTTTTTCTTTGTAATGCTTTTTGGGTACACGCGTTTCATGGTATAGGAACGTCATATCCTCCATTTTTTGTGCCATTTTATCCAAAGGTAATTTGACAAATTCGTCATAGTAATTTTGAGCCATCATTTTATCTTCCTTTCTCTTCAATCAAAATGTAATCGCCGTAAGACAAGGTATATTTTTTCCCGCATGTTGGACATTGATACAAACGATAGCTTTTGATACATTTCGCTCTTTCTCCACAATCGCATTCGACAGTATGTGGTGCATGGTAGTTTGGAAATAATTCACTGAAGGGAACACCCCAATAATCAAATTTCTTTCGCATGATTGATTCTGCCTCCTCTTAGGAAAGGTTTTACTTCCTTTCGTTAGTTCTTTCTTTATTGATTTGTTGGCCAGAATGAATCAACGAAAAGCGACAAGGACAAGGGCGCGCAGCGTGCCATTTACCCTTGTCCTTGTCACTTTTTGGTGATAAAAGGCAACTTGTTGCCGGTCTGGCAAATCAATAAAGAGATAACGAACAGGAACGAACCTTTTGGTGAGAGGAAGTTTTTTCTATTTTGTCTTGCTTTGCAAGACCCCTTATCTTAGTGAACGTGCAGCGTTCACTTCCTTTCTTCTCGAACGGCGGTGGCGGTTGGAGTGAGAGAAAGGTTTTTCAATTGAGAAGGCACTTGTGCCTTCCTAAAAAGGCCTTTTCCTGTTCCCGTTTCTATGTAAAACAAAAAGAGCTGCAGTCCTACATTAGGATTGCAGCTCTTCTTTTATATGCCCATCGATCGCGTAAAATGATCGGGGTTTCTAATTTGCATCGATTCAATGACTAATTGATTCCGTTTATTGAAGTGACCTGTCACTGAAATAGTATACTTGCCTTCTTCCAAAATCAGCAATTTATCCGCTATTTCTATATTGGCCACTACACAATTGATTGGTTCATGACTCGTGTGTAATGTAAATCGCACAAGCAATGGCTGTGTCTTGATCACCCGAATTTTATCGAGTAAACCAGTATAATGTTCCATCGCGATCACCTCGCTAAAATTATAGCAAAAACAGCTAAAATTGAGAATTTTTATTCGATTTTAGATATGCTATAATAGTCGAGACAGTAAAGTTTGAAGACGGTGGCGACTTCTGGAAAGGTGGTGGTGCTTATGAATGTAAGTGCTAAAATCTATGAAAGGAGTAAGCCTTTTGTCCGCATATGAGACAATTCAAACCATTCTTGGTTTTGGTATGTTTACCATTGCTTTGATTAGTTTGATTGTAAATATGCTTAAAAATGACAAAAAGAAATAACCGTCTACTTTAGCAGGTCAGCGGTTATTTCCAAATAACTAATATTCTGCCACCGTTCTTTAATCGGTGCTGTTAATGAGGGGTTGTTAGCGCAACTCCTCTTTTTCATGTTCATTATAGCAATATTTCGCAAGAAGTTCAACGATTTCCCGTTAACCCTACATATAAAGCGGTAGAATAGCCGTAAGTATAACAGCTGTCGCTGCTATTGTGACTTTAGTCAATCGCCAAAAGGAATTATCCTTTCCTGATCTTTTTAAAAGATAAGAACAGACAAGATACACGAATACAAGAAATAGTGATCCTTTCGCAATTCTATTTACCAAAGGATTTTCAGTGACGCCAAAAGAAATCCCGTCTATAAATGCAATTACGGGTATCAATAGATCCATCGTCAGACTAATTTTTTTTGCCATGCTTACTCCTTCTTTCTCGAACTAAAACGGTAGATCATCATCGCTAATATCGATTGATTGTCCACCAAATGGATTCTGTGAAGCGTTCAATCCATTGTTGTTAGGCGTCGCTGTATCCCGTTGTTCAAAGGTGGCGGTGCTTGGACTGGTGGACGATTGATCAGCGTGCGCACGGCTCTCTGTCGCTGCTTTACTTTCTAATAGTTGAAAGTTATCTGCTACAACTTCAGTCACATACACACGTTGTCCTTGCTGGTTGTCATAAGTCCGCGTTTGAATCCGCCCAACTACACCAATCAAGCTACCTTTTTTAGCTAATGTCGCCATTGTTTCTGCTGGTTTGCGCCAAATTACGCAGTTAATAAAATCGGCTTCTCGATTGCCGTTTTGATTCGTGAAATTTCGGTTAACGGCTAGGGTAAAAGTCGCTACTGCAGTACCACTTGCAGTATAACGTAAATCTGGATCTTTGGTTAATCGTCCTACTAAAGTTACATTATTAATCATTTTTATCTCTCCATTTCTTGATTCATTTGTTGTGATCTCTTAAAATTTTGTTTTCGTTCTACTTTCTCTTGCTCTACAATTGATTGCATCAAAGAATCGACGGAAGTTAGTGTAGATTCGAAAGAAATGTCTTTGGCAAAATAATTTTCTTGTTGGTATCTTTTCCACTTTTCCCTCAACCCCTCATCCTTCATCAATTGAGGCATTTCCTGATTATACAATTTTTTAAACACAGATTGATTATTTCTTTCCTTGAACGTTCCTTGAACACTCTTATACAAGTTTTTCTCATCGATACGTTCTAGTTTTGGAATCATATACAGGTCATAAAAGTCTTTCATGCGCGAATTATCTTTTCCGAAACTAAACGTAGCATGTAATTTTTCAGCTAGAATTTGTTCCGTAGGATAAGCTGGAATATGAATCGTTTTATCTTCAAACATTAATTTGTGTTCATACATCAATGCCGCTGGAATAATAGAATCACCTGAAGTAATATCTAATTTAAATGGTACACGTGCATTCTCAAGATAAGCAATAAACTTTGCTTGAAAACCTGGGTAATAATCGGCTTCCCTCGTCTCTGTTAATCCCTTTAATTCAAATCGAATTCCATCTTTTGTGGGATCAGCTGTTAACTCAGAAAAAACAGTTTCTAACTTTTCTTTTGTTAGTTTCGAATTTCGATAAGTCGTATCAATATCAACAGTTGAACGGTTTTCTAACCCGTATTTTGATCCGATCAGAAATCCCCCTTTTAATACAAAATCATCATGATAAGGCGATTCAACAATACGTTCTAATAATTTTTCCATCATATAATATCTTTGGACAATTTGTGGATTTAAATGTTTCTCTGTTGCGAAATTTCTCGTTTTTGCTTTAAATTGTGTCGGTGTCATTCACCTTTACTCCTCTCAATAAAGTGGCAACATATACAAAGTCATTTCTTTTGGTGATTTTAAAATATCCATGTATCTTCTTAGCTTATTTGTATTTCTACTGGTACTTGTCATATATTCTTTTAATGCTTCTTGTTTTACCTCTACGCTTGCTTTGTATCTTGGATTCCACATATCACATAACGTTCGCTCTAAATCATAGACTAAAATTTTATTGCCGTAAAAGCTTTCTGTTTCTGTGATTCCCAGGTCAAAATTTTCTTTATTCGTGTAATGCGGTTGAATAGCATACTCGTCTAATTTCTCCTTTGAAACATTGTATCCTTTAGGAAACATCATATTGATCTTTTTAGGGATATACGTTCCGACTTGAAAAAGATCGAGCGCAGTCTCATGAGAAAAAATACCTCTGGAATAGATACTTTGAGCGAGATACAATTCATCCACGAACGCTTCTTTTAAGGTATAGAAACCTGGTGCTACCTTTTCTATTTTGTCCTTTTCGGCTAATCGATCTAACGTCATAGGCGATAAGCCTTCACTTCTAGCATCCTTCAAGGATAGATTCCCATTATGTTTATCAAAAATGCACTGGATTTTGTCTTTCATTGCTTTTCCCCTAAAGTTAATATAAAACTAACATAACTATATCACGTTAGTTTTATATTAACAAGAAAGATATTTATCGATCTAATTCAATTTCTTTTTGAATCCGTTGCTGGTTCTTTAATTGCTGCAGTCTTCGTTTACTGGCACGCATTTTCTCCTGTTCTGAACGAATTTTGGCTTTTTGATTTTCGATTTCTTGTTGTTTGTGTGTTGTATTAAGCATAAGATTAACCCTCCATTATTTTGTAGTGCGTCGTGTTCTCTTCTTGAAGCTCGTTTTTTTCTTTTCAGAAAATTCAAAGCCTGTAGTGAAGTCTTCTTTTAAAACAATCGTTGCTTCAAACGAACCCTTCTGACCTTTTAACCCTTTCACTGGTTGGCTTGTTCGGCTATTTTGAATAATCTCCTTCAGCTGTGTTGCTGTGAGTTTCTTTTTGGCAATCGTTGTCCATAATTTAAAATCACAGGCTTCAGACGTACAAGCTGCCACCTTTTGATAGAGTAAGACTTCTTGTTCCTGGCATTTTGGACAAATTCCTAAATGACGCGCGGCTTCTTGCTTTTCACTGGCTGCTTTCACTTCTTGTAACGTCGATCCAAAATCAGTGGATTGGATTTGCCCTGGTACGACTTCCAATAAGTGAGAGACAAATTTTTGGATATTGGCTAGAAAAGTGGTTTGTGTTCCTTTTCGTTCTCCAATCTTTAACAAGTAGCTTTCCCATTTGGCGGTCATTTCGGCGCTCGTAAGCAGCGGCTCTTTTTCCACGGCTTGGCAAAGCAAAATCCCTTTATTCGTCACCACGAGCTTATTTTTCTCTACCTTGATATATTCCTTTTGTTTCAAGGTTTCAATAATATTCGCCCGTGTCGCTTCTGTACCGATTCCTTCCACTTCTTTCAATATGGATTGCGCTTCTTCACTATCCACGGTTTTCCCAGCTGTTTTCATCGCCGTGATCAACGTACCTTCGGTATAAGGTTTTGGTGGCTTGGTTTCTTTTTCAAGGACTTGTAGATCTACCGTCACCATTTCTCCTTTTATCACTTTAGGAAGTAGCGGCTCTTCTTCCTTCTCTTTTCCGTCGCTCTCTTTTCCAAATAACTTCTTCCAACCTAGATCTACCGGCACTTTTCCAATTGCTTTTAACTGAAGCTGCTGAACCTGCGTCAAGATCGTTGTTTCTTCATAGGTATATTTTTCCGCAAACATGGCCACAGTTGTTTTTAACACTTGTTCATAAATGGCCTGCTGCAGCGGACTTAGTTGTTCAAATGTCGCTGCCGTCATGACCGTTTTTGTAGGAATGATCGCGTAATGTTCCTGGACTTTCTTGTTATTCACATACCGACTATTCGGCGTATGAATAGGGGTTGGGATTGATTCGACCTTTAAAAAATGCTTGTATTCATCTAAATGATCCAACAGATACGCATATTCCCCTTCCGTAATATAAGGGGTATCTGTTCGCGGATAGCTTAGATATTTCCCTTCATATAAGCCTTGCATAGCTTCCAATGTGTCTTTGGCACTAGCTTTCATGAGTTGATTCATTTTAGACTGAAGGCTGGATAGAGAAAAAAGACGTGGACTTGCCGCGCTTTTTTTCTCGGTTTCAACTTGGCGAATCATGCCTGGCTGTTTTCCCAATTGAACCCCTTTGTCTTTTAAATAAGCTTCAAATGCTTCTTGCGTCGCTTGGGTTTCATTCGGATCAAGCTTCGCATCAAATGCGCCATTTTGAGCGATTACTTGAGCTTTTCCCTCAAAATATGGTTCTTTCTTGAAGTTTCTAATCTTTTCCTGCAATTGATAAATCATGTAAAGCGTTGGGGTTTGGACTCTGCCTAAGGAAAAACTTCCTGGTATGCCTTTTTGCTGCAAGAGTAAACTATACAGTGGGCTGCCGTTCATCCCAATTAACCAATCGGCGATCTGACGCGCTTGTGCTTCTTCAAATTTTGGATAGGTCTCTTCTGCGTCTCGTAACTGCTGGAATCCCTGATAAATGGCTTCTTTTTCTAAGGAGTTGATCCAAAGTCTTTTAAAGGTTTTTCCTTGATCGGCGCCTGCTTGTTGAATGATTGACCAGGCAATCAGCTCCCCTTCACGATCGCTATCAGTCGCAATAATAATGGTGTCGGCCGATTGAAGTTGCTGTTTCACCACGTTGAATTGCTTTTTCTTATCTTTAGGAACATGATAGTGATAATGTTTAGGGAAAATAGGCAAATGCTCTAATGACCATTGTTTCCAATTTTCATCGTACATATCGGGCGAATCTAACTCGACTAAATGACCAAAACCATACGTGATCACAGTTTCACCTGGAAACAATCGATCTTGGATCTCAAAATACCCGTTTTTTCGGGTGGCTTTAGAGAAGCTATCGGCATAAGCTTTCGCTTGTGACGGCTTTTCTGCTAAAATAACGGTTTTCATCATGACGATTTCACTCCCTTTCTTGCTGTCTACCTTGTTGAAACAACATGGCACGTTTTTGCTTTCTGATTTCTTGTTGCTGGATCTCATGCTTCAATTGATCGTTCCAGTCCTTTTTTACTTCAGGTACAAATTCATGTTCATGATTTTTATAGCCTTTGTAGTATTGTTCTGCTTTATAAGAGAAAAGAATCTGCGCATTAATATCCCCTTTTTCTTGATAAAAACGATCAAAATCGTACGTACCATCCACGCGTTCACAAGCTTTTAATTCTTTTGCGACTTCTCTACAAATATCTTTCAAATTAATAGCTGCTATTGAATCGTTAACAGAAAGCTGCTGGCCAAAAGACGCATTTACTTTGTGAGCGGAAACCAGTTGGTTCGTTAATTGCAGATTGTTTTCTGTCTTGTGTATGGCCATAATAGCTTCTGGTGTGACCTTTTCTTCTTTTGCGACTTCTTCATAAATGACTTTGTATTCTTTTGGCACTTGCCAATCATTAGCGATTCCTCGTTCACAACGTACTTTCTGATTCGTAAATGGATCAACTGCGCCCATTAATTGTTCTTTTTCGTAGAAAATATGTCCTGCACGGTCATTATCCACACAAATCTCGATGGATTGAGGAAAGGCTTGTTTCTTTCTCAATTCAGATACTGCCTCACCAAAATAATGACTAATCACATGGTGTTTTAACCCTTCCATAGAGACTAACCACGTATCGTTTAACTGATCACGATTCAGTGCAGCATAGCTAAGTAAATCAATACTACTCTCAAAAAATTTTAACTGTTTAGGGTCACCGATCTTTAGGTTAAAGCCATGATTCGCTGTCGAATTTTTATCTATATGCTTATATGTGCCTCTCTCACCAAAACGTTCATAATCAATGAACGTTCCTTGATAACTCGCCCCTACTGTCTCTTTTGTCTGTGGATCTTTCCATAAAAAGGCGACCGCATGATCTAAACGATCGTCTCGAACTAAGAAATTTTGCCGTTCATGTTTTGGCTTTAGTTCGGCAATCAACCCTTCTTTTTCTGCATAATCAATCAGCCACTCTGGTAGTTTTCGTTCTTCCTTCAGATAATTCCTTCCTTTTTCTGTGAGTGGTTGATAATCAACGGGGTGATCTTTGTACTTTTCTGTCTCAAAATGAAGATTTTCCACTCGGTCTGTTTTGTCTTCATTCTTTAGAATAAAATCAGTGGCTGCTTTAAATTGTTGCTTAGGGTCTTGGATCTCTTTGTCTATGAAAAAAAGTTTAGCTAATTCAATAATGTCGCCACTAATATTTTGACTGTTCCAATAAAAACGTTGTTTTCTTCGATCAAAAACAAATGAATCATGGTCTTCTAAGCGATAGTCTCGTCCTTTATTGACTACAGCCATTCCATTGTTTCGAGCAAAATCCACTATATCGATCTGTTTACATCGATCAATAAGACTTATTTTTTTCTCGGTCATTTTAAAACCTCCCAAAAGAAAAAAGACTATCCGTTTTTCAGATAGTCTTTTTTACTTGTTTTATACACGTTCTTTTTGTGACAATTGTTGTTCATAATAGATTTCATTTTTTCGTTTTGCCACTTCTGACACTGTCTCAAGTGAAAATCGGAATGGATTTCCTAGCGCAAATTCTTCTGAAGGTAACGCCGTTTGGATCTCTTTTCCATAACTTTTTCCTTTTAAAATTACTTGATTATGCTGCGGATCTTCAATAAACGCCGCATCCTTCAAATGTAACGTTCGACCCGTATCTTCTTCCATTACTTTCCCGTCTTTCTTGTCGATCCAAAGTGAACCAACAGGAACAATATTCTTTTGTTCTGCCGTTTCTACAGTATTTTTATGCTCCTGCTTCACTTCTGCTGGTTGGATCTCTGGTTCTCTTTCTCTGTATTGATTGATTTCATTAGAAATGGTTTGAATGAATTCATTTGCGACGCGGCTGACATCATTCATGATTTTCCCACGTTCCGCAGCTTCCTTATCATCCAACGTCTGACCATTCTTCGTCCATGCTGCAATATAAGGAATAGCTTTCTCCGACGTGTCCATTCCAAAATGTTTGCACACAATATAAGAAGTCATTTCTGCCTGTAGTTCTTTGGTTGCGGTATCTAATTCTGAAAATTTGTGCATTCTTGCATGGGCTAATTCATGAATACTTGTAGCTAAATGCTGCGTAGGAGTATTTCGAGTATTCATGACGATTTCTTCTTCGCCAGTAAATTCGTTACGAACATACGCCCCACGTGCTTGTCCTAATTCTCTTTGATAGACTTCACTTTCTGTCATATCTCGAATTTGTATTCCAATATTGTTGGCTACCGCTTGAATCCCAGCTTGAAGTTCTGACTGTCCTTTTTTATCCAATTGAAAATCAAAGACACGGTTCGGAAAGATTTTCGGATAGTCTTCAGGTTTTAACTGTGTTTGTGTGATATCAAACACTTTTTCAATCGTGTAGTAAGGTTTTTTGATCACTTTCGATTCGTTTTTTATCTTCTGGTGTAGCTTCTGTTTCTCGAACAAAGCCACGTCCTTTCTCATAAAATCCTTTGACCGTTTTTCTGACAAAGATCTTGTTCCCTTGTTCCCCTTTTTTGATATAGATTCCTTCTTTTTTCAACGTGGCACGACCTAAACAAGCCGTTGCACCTGGAAATTGTTCCTCAATCAATAACTGATTTCTAAAGGATCGTTCTGGAAAACGCGACATAAAGTTCAGAAGTTCTTTGACGTCTTCAGGAGAATGGGTATGCTTTTTCACCGCATCCAGCGCCTGTTGCGAAAGGGATTTGACTTCTTGCTTGATCTCTTCTGCCGTTCGTTTTTGATAGCCCTTTTGTCTTGTTTTTGTTTCTTTCGACTCCACTTGTTCTTTTGAAACAGGTTCATTTTTGACCGTTTGTTTTTGTTCCTTCTCAGGTACTTGTTCGCACAATTTTGCTAACTCTAAATAGATTGGTTGATTACTGTTGACGCCATCCCCTAGATCCATTCGGATCTGATCTACTACTTCTCCGTTCTTCACTTCTTCAAAATAGAATTTATAATAACCTGCTTCTGCAGCGTATTGGTTATCCAATGTTTTGAGTTGATCGATCAATTCTAATGTTACGATCTCCCCACCATAACTTTTCAATCCTTTTTCTGGATCATTTTCGTTGAATTCTACTCGATAAAAATGATCGCCATCTTTCTCTTTCAAAGATTCAGTTGGCGCAGACTCTTCAAGTAATTCACGAACAGCTGCTTTTTCCTCTTCCGACGTAGCTTGGTATTTTTTAGATTCCTCAAATCCCCCGTTTTCATTCAGTTCTAAAGCGACTTTTCGATAGCCTTTCAGAAAATAAATGGTCGGATTTTTTTTCCATTGCGTCATTCGTCCGCTGTCAATGATTGCTTGTACTTCAGGAAGAAGATTTTCTTTTCCTTTTTCTGATCTTTCTTTCAGCTGTTCTAATGTTTCCAACTTCCGTTGGTATTTTCGGATCGTGGCGGCTGAAAAAGTCGATTCACCTTTTTCAAAGCGTTCGATTTCTTCTTTGAGTCTTGGAATATTCTCGATCGTCATATCCAGTCCGCCGTACTTATTATAGCCCATTTCCTTTAGCTCTTCTTGTCTTTCAAGTTTTTCTACCTGTTTTTCTTGCTGCTTAATTTCTTCTCTCAAACTTTGTATTTTATTTTCTATTTGTTCTTGCTGGTTAAACCATGAACGACCATTTCGTTTGTCATTCATTGGTTGCCCATTTGTCAATTTTTGGTGATCAAATAGCTTTTGAAATTGATCATTTAATTCGTTTTGCAACCGTACTAATTTTCTTTTGGATTTTCCCAAACGACTATTATCTAGTGGTTCTTTTTCTTCTGCCATGTCCGTTTCCTCCTCGTAAAATATCGTTTGTCTAAACAAATGGATAATTTTCTACTGCATCGACGAACGTCTTCGTAGTCAGATTTAGCGTTAAAATATCGCCATTTTGATACGCTTTTGCCGCTTTGTCTGTAACGACAAAAGCTCTGCCTGTTTGAATTTCTGTCACAAAAACGAGATTGTCTCTGGTTTTTTCAACAACAACTCCAATCGTTGAATGAACCATTTCTGCTTCCTCCCTTCTCTTTCTTTTGATATAATGTAGTCGCAAATCGCACCACTCAATGAATTGGCGGAAAACAATTCATTGAAAAAAAGAGTCCTGGACAATCACGTTCAGGACTCTTTTTTTCACTTAATAACTAACACTCTGTGAGTGAAATAGACGCTTTAATGCTTTTACATGGGAAGTTGTTGATTCCCTCTTCATTTATTTCCCAAGTAGTATAATAAGGAACTAAATTCCCTTCATATTCTTGAATAATAAAATATTTTTCACCGTTCACATGATTGCAACAGTACACACCAGTAGCTGGGTACTCAACGACTAAAAATTGATCTGGATCAAACTGTTCGTTTCTCAACATTTCTCTTATCTGAAACAAATGCTCTTTTTCTAAACAATCGGGAAGTTGTTCGATTCGTTCTTCTCTTAATGATCCTTCTATAACTTTCCATTGATCTAAATATTGTTTCATTTCTCTTCCTCCTACTGTCTTTCTTGTTCCATTTGAATTCTTCGTTGTTGCTCTTCGTATGCTTTACTTGCGTGGTATTTTTCTTCATGGGCATTAATCGTTCGATTTAATTGACGCAAACTCCGTTGCGTGACAACTCTTTGTTGGAATTGTTTCCTTCGCTTCATGAATTCTTCGTAACTATACTTGTATTCATTTGTTGGCAACTGTTTAAGTGTTCGAAAGGATCGTTCATTGTAAATAGTTTGCATATGATCGACACCTTCTATTAATGGTTTTATTTGACTATCTTGTCTCTTCAGTTCTGTTAGGATGGCATTTCCTGTGCGCTTTTTTAAATCAAAGAGGGCGTTTTTTTCTGCATTCTTTGATTCTCTTTTGCTTTCCCCATAAAGACTTTTTGCTTCTTCTTTCAATGCTTTTGAAATCTGTATATATTCTTGATATTCAGGTTCTTTTGTTAAAACATATTTGGTTAACTCATCGAGTTTCTCTCTTGTGTATGGTGAAAGTTTGGTTCGTTTTTCATCCCCGTAATTCCATTCCGAACGTTTGTCAGGTAGGGTTTTATATACTTCATTTAACAAGTTCATTGCGTGTCGATCGTAACGCGCTGGCTCTTTTACCACTTTTGTTAAGGTGTTACGCAAATCACTTTTCCGCGTCAATAAATTTCGTTTCTCCATACCAATCATTCGATCCTTTTCATAAGAAAAACGTTCTAACTCATGTACATAATTGGTCTTCATTGCGTCTAATGTTGCTTGTCTTCTCTTACCTTTCGGTACGATATAACTCACACCATTTTCAACCTCCGTGTAAGGTTTACGCGTATTTTCTTTTTCAACAACTGCAAAATGAATATGGATATGTTTGGTATTACGGTGAATCGTTGCCATCCAGTAGCCTGTTTCCTTCAGTTGCTCTTTCTCGAATAATGTCTCCATCATTTTTCTTCCAGCTGCTTTTAATCCTTCTTCATCTAAAGTATCTGTTTTGGGATCGTACAATCCTATTTTTTCAAGATACGAATTATCATGAGAGACAACATCTTGATAAATGATTGAGCCTTTTTGTTGTCCTCTTTGGAAGATTTGCTTAATCTCCTTCAGATCACTTCCTTTCACTTCGTCTGAAGCCATAGAAAAAACTCCAGGAAGGTTTCCTGAAGCTTTTTTGTGTGGCTCTGTTTGATATTTTTTTATTGCTTGGTTCAAGCGTTGGTATTCTTTTTGTTCACTTTGCGTCAGTTCTTTCTTTTGTTCTAACGCATAGTGACGAGTCATATAAGAAAGATATTTGGTAAAATCTTGTTCCTCTAACTTGTCAAAGTTGATTCCATTTCCCATCAAAGATTGAGCTTCATTCGACGTTTCGCTGAATTCTTTATCCGTCTTACTCTCCGAAAAAGTTTCTCCTTCAGGAATATAAAAATCCTCTAAAGCATTCTTGATTCGTTGCAGTTCCTGTTCTTCGTCGGGCGTGCGTCGTTCCTTTTCTTCCAGCGCTTTTTCTCTTGTCATATAATCAATGTATGTTGAAAAAGATTTTTTATTGGGCAAGGTAAATTGACAAGTGAGAATGACTGCAGGCGATTTATTCATCACGTTCTCCTTCTACTTTTATCTTTTTAGAATCTTCGTTGGATCAAATGGATCTACTCTGGCATGAACAGATTCATTCACAGGTTTCTTCAACTGAGGGGAATATTTTTTAGTTTGATTAGATTTAATTTTCCCTTCCACACGTTCTTTTGCTTCTTGGTAAACCGTTGAATTTGTACCAATTAGTATTCCTGTATCTTTCAAATGAAGATCTGCAAACTCTGAAACCATTTCGGTTAAAATAGAAATTTCTTTACTCATTCCATTCAACTTTGCTTGATTGGAATTTACTTTTTTCTCCACTTCTGGATCATAGTTCATACATAGAAACCGAACGGCTTCACTATAGTTTTTAACCTCTGCATGAGTAGAAATGATTTCATCCAATACATCGATATGTGTTTGGTGAAAGTAAATGTGTTTGTCTATAACCTTTGCCATATCAAAGTTCACTTCCTCTATTTTGCTCGATCAAGATTTCTATAATACGATTATTTTGGCTAACATATTCTTCTAATATCTTTGTGTTATAACTTTGAATTTCTGAAAACTTTTCTAATAACTGGTCAAATTTTTCTTGTTTATATTCCATCAAAGGACGATCAAAATCATTTTCAACGAGTAGCTTTAAATAATCATTACGACTCCATTTATTTCCTGTACGATTACTTAGTTCAACGCATCTTCGATCAATTTCAGAAATGAATTTTGGATCTAAATCTCTAATTTTAACATTCATAAATATCCTCTAATATAATATAGGATAGTGAAAAGGAGCCTATCCTTTTCGCTATCCTACCCCTATCCTTTTACTATCCTTTGCTATCCTTGTACTATCCTATATATTGGTATTTTGGGGTCATTTATTTTTTTCAGAAACGTGATAGGCACAGCCTATCCAACCACTTTTTTTTAAAAGTGGGGTCACGTTTCCTTATGCTCTTTAAAAATTAAGGTTGTTTGTTTATTTAGACAATAAAAAATCCTTCTAAATTTGTCGATTAGAAGGAAATATTTTGTCATATGAAAAATGAATTTAAGAAAAAGTGTATGCTATAATTGATACGCTGTCTTCCTGTTTGGTTGAAATCTTCAGCCAGAAAGGAGGAGTGTTAAATGTTTTATGTGCTTGATGTTTGCGTTAGAATCGTGGTTAATGTTTTCTCCCATCTCATTAACAAATGGTTAGATTCTAAACATGATAAAGACAGCTAGCCTGTTCATTATTTGGTTAATAGTGAATAAAGAAAAGAGCCTTACGCAGCTGCAACTGCTAGGGCTCTTTTTGAGTGTTAAATATTTTATGTGTTTGCATTATCAGTATAGCATACACTTTTTTCACAGACAACTTTCTACATTTTTTCTTCTTTTTTTCAATCAAAATAAACTAATGAAAATGATTCAAATTCATTAGACTCATTGAATCTCATCTTCTTCCATAGGAAGCTTTTTAGATACTTCTAAAGCATCACTTTTCCAGCCAATGTATGGTTTGTTTTGTGGAATATTTCTTCCATCTAACGACAATTTTCCAATGCCATATCTTATACTTGCTTCGACTTCATAAAAATTGTAGACCTCTTTTCTTCGGTCGATTGCTTTCGACTCCTGGCCATCTTTTAACGTAGTTCTGACGCCCTTAACGGTAGCTTCATGGATACTCGTGTGAACAATATCTGTATTGATCAATTCGTCATATCTTCCAAAATCAACATAGTACTCATAACCAAGAAGTGTTGGGAGCAGGTCAATCTCAATTTCTTTTTCAATTGAACGTTTAATAAGTTTCGTGGATACATTCCCGACTAAAAAGAGAATAATACCCACTTCAAACAAATACATGTGCCCATTTACAAAGTGAACAAACGTCATTAAAAATTCCTTTACTCCTTTTGTTGTTCTTCCAAATTGTTCGATTTGTTTTATTAAAATTGCTAGGATTGCATTTACAATAATTAAATCGAATAGACTTTTGAAAAGTTTTCCTGCTGTTAATTTTTGCCTGGTAAATTGCATGACTATTTGAGTGAAAATAGTCAATAGCATGACAAAAATCAACGTCATTAGCACTGTAAAAATGTCTGCTGCTGCAATCCTATTGGGATCATTTAATAAGTAATAAGCCGTTCCAAATACTACAATCGAGTAAATGATTAAATCAAGTATAAAACGAGCCAAATAGCTACAAAGTTTACCTAATGGCCATAATTGTAGAATCCAAAATTCTTTTCGCTTGCTATTTCTTTTCAATGGTAACCAAGTATGTTCCATCCAGTCGCTCGATTTCATCTCGATTTCTTCTCTAAACTCTTTCCTCTTATCTTGCCAATGAGAAGGCATGAATTCGCGGATTTCTAAACATAAAAAGATCAACATAATGAACGACAATAGACTCATGAACCAATTAAATGATAAATCTTTATTGATAAACCAAAGAAAAATTGTACCGACGATAACGGCTAAACTAAAGAAAAAAACAGCTATACCTACGGTGATATAGCTGATCCATAAACATTTTTGATATACTTTTTTCACATAAAATCCTCCTGTTTTTATTTTCTTTCAGCCGTAAAATATTTTTTAGCAGCTATATATAGAGCTTCAAATGATCTAAATTTTAAGGTATCTAAACTCTTTCTACCATTCTTCAACTCAGATATTGTTGTGTTAGATAAATTCACTTCTTGACATATTTCTTTAGCTTTTACAACTTTGAGATAGGCTTTAATCAATACTTTCTGCTCAGCGAAAGTATCTTTGCCGACCAAGTTCGCTCGCTTCATTTCTTTTACTCCACCTATTCTTCTAAATATTTTCTTTTGTCATACGATCAATTTTTTCTTGAAGTTTTTGAATGATCTCTTCTTGATCTTTCATTTGCGTTTTCGATGTTTCAATTTCTTGCTGGTAACCATTAATCTTATTTTCAGTATTTTCCTGATCATCTGCGATTTGATAAGGCAACTGATCTTTTAGTTTCTTCACTAATTCTTCATTCAAATCTATGGTTGCTTGGAAAGATTCAATTTGTTTTTGTGCTGCTTTTTGTTCTTTCTTGTATCCTTTCACTTTGTAATTGATCACATGTTGCTCGTAATCTTCATCTTTCACTTGATCCTTGACCTTATCTTCGTGAACATAATAAATCAGATCTTGCGGTTCTTGCATATCCACCTTTGGATCAATTTTTTCAGGAATAATCGTTAAGCGCATAGCAATATATTCTTCTGGTACATGCGATAGCTTCACTGCAAAATAATCATCAGACACCTTAATCACTTTGGCTTTTATTGCTCGATAATCCCCTTTAGCTGTCTTTACTTCTACGCGATAATTAAGATTAGCCAGTTCTTTTAATAAGCTTTGATCTTCATCGTCGATCGCAAATTCAAAAACTAATTGCTGGTTCGCTCCTTTTTCTTTTGAAACCATCGTCAGTTCCTTCGTGTTTAAAAATGCGTTCGTGCTTACCTCATCTGGTATGTCTACCTTCTTATGCGTATAAATCGGACTAGCAAGAATTAAAAAGCCGAGAATCATAAAGATTCCCAGCCATCTAAGATAACTTTTCCGTTTTTTGAAACGTTCTCTTGCTCCTTTTTTCTTACTCATTTTCTTCCTCCTAACGAGTGAAATAACTAAAGTCTGTGACTTTCCATTGACCATCTACTTGTTTTTCAGTGACAGTTAATCCACCTTTTATTTTTTGCGGTTTGACATCTTTGAATTGAGGATTGCCGATTGTATAATCAACAAATACAACAAAATTTTGTTCCTCTTTTACACTACTTGTTTGCGCGTAAGTTTGCACGTCACCTAATGTAAAGGAGTAACTTCCGTAATCATCATGTTGGTGACCATCGTCTGCAGGACTTAATTTGTCGATCACTTCTTGGGTTGCGACATCTTTTAGTTTTTCCGTTAATTCATTTCTACTTAATGATTTATCAATGGCCAATTGACCAAACTCTTCTGCCGTCTTTCTTTGTGCTTCAGTTACTTCCTCTTTTGCTTTTGTACCATCTTGTTGCTTCAGCTGATCGATTTCTTGGTTTTTCTCATTGATGGTTTGATTTAACTTGTCGATCTTCGCCTGTGCCTCAGAGGAATTTTTTTTGAGCTTCTCAGACGCGTTTTTAGCCACTTCTTCCATTTTATAGGTATTTGTTGTCTGTTCTTCTTTTAGCTGCCAAAACAATGCGATATTGCCGATTAAACTAATACTAATTGCACTTGTTAAGATGATTTTTAACGTTTTATTTTCCATTGTTTTTTCTCCTGATCTATTTTTTGCTGCTATTCAAAAATGGTAATGGATCGATCCATGTACCATCATCTGTGAATGCGTGTCCTTGTGCTTGACGCCAATCCATTCGAGTGAAGCCTAAATGCAAGTGTGCTGTATCTCGTATCCCGATTACTTGTCCAACTTTCACTTGATCGCCCACTTTTACACGAGAATTTCCTGTACTATTTGCAAATTCTTGATACACCATATTCAAGCCATCGTAATTAATCACGATCACACATGCGCCTAAACCTGAAATACCAGGATTTCCAACGTACACGACTTTTCCGCCATGAACCGCATGAATCTCACTTCCTGGATGATCAACTGAACCAAAGTCTAAACCATCATGGAAGCCATTCGGACGGAATTCACCGCCTGGATTTGTTCCAAATAATTGACCACCGCTGAAGGAACTTTTATCTAAACTGCTGCCAGGGAATGGATTCGTCCATTCACCAGTGATCGTGCCGTTGTTATTGCCACCTTCACCCCAATGTTTGATGGCGAATTCATCATATTCGGTTAATTTATTAGAAGTGATAATTGACATACAACCTGTATAATACGGACTATCTTCCGTAATTCCTGCAGCGGCATAACCGCCTCGTCCTAAGATCAATAAGCTTGCGCCAGGGCTTTTATTTCCGACACAAGCATTAAAATTGGATTGTGTGGCTACCATAAATCCGTAATAGGAAAATGCAGCTTTTGAGTTGGGAAACTTCATGTACCAGCCACCTTCAATGCCACCAATTCCACGCGCAGTTCCTTTTGGAAATAAACAGCCATCGAACCAAGTAATCCCAAAATAATTGAGATCATTTCTTGCAGACGCCGACGTACCAAACGCTGATTCATAACCGTATTGCGAAAGGATCACACTTGGTAATAATTTATATTTCACTGCTGCACCTACAGCATATTGCGCAATCTCATCAGAAAAAGGGCCTCTTCCTTTGATTTCTTTATAAATGGGTAATCCTTCCGAATATTCTCCTGTAAAAGCTTCGCCACCACTACTTGAATCTGAATCAGAATTATCAATCGAACCCGCCGCAAGTATTAGAAAAAGGGTCACGAACACAGTGATCAAAATAGTTATCAAACCTGCAGAAGTACCAAACAACCACAAAAATAAGCGTCGCTTTGCACGACGCTTAACATACTGCTTGATTAAACTTTCATTTTGGTTTTCCATTATTTTCCTCCATCAAACAATTTTAATTGACGTTTGTTCGGACTAAAATGAACACGAATGGTTTCTTTTGAGCCAAAATTGATCACAGCGTCTCCTTGATTTTGTTGAGGAATGGATTCTAATTCTGAGTTCGTCATTGATTTACCAACTAATCCTTCTATATGACGTAAAATAGATTCATCCATACGCATAAAGATCTTCGTAGAAGAAAATTCAAAGACTTTCTTCAATTTCGAGAAGTTATCAGAAGACATATTTTCTGGCACCATTTCTTGTGGGGATTGTGTCGCTAAAACAGTCATTGCTTCTACTTTACGCATTTCTCGTTGAAAGTTTGTGACATAATTTACCGTTTCAATGAAATCTGGATTAATCGCATTATGGCACTCATCAATCATCGCCAAGAAGCGTTTGAAGTCTTGTTCTTCCATTTGTTTTTCTTTAATTAAACGTCGTTGTCTTCTTCCTTGAATCAATGCCTGATTCCAAATCAACGTCATAGCCATGTACATTTGACATTGTTGTACCCCTCGATCTAAGCCTGTAATAGAGTCAATGTCAAAAAAGACCAACTGTTGTTGGTCAAGGTGTCGAATCGTACTATGACCATCAAAAATCATGCCATACGTCTCACATAAGGATTCTACGATGGATTCCATTTCTTCTTTCCGATTCTTTTTCTCTTGGGAAGCACCTGGTAATTCCAGTAGTCCTAAAAAGTCTAAAAATTCTTTGAACGTCGGATAAGCTTCTGGATCTTTCCCTGTGACTTGCGTATCAATATTTGAACGCGAATTTGAGGAAGTAAAGCCGCGTGGTACTGTTCCATACTCTTCATAAAAACGATTTAAGTAGGTCTTAAATTCTGCTTTCATCGTTCCTTTTAACTGAGGACTCACTAACTGTACCTGATAGACCACTTTGTCTAAGTGTGTTTGATAGGACGCTGCTTCATTGATCTTCAAATCTTTGACTGATCCATCGTCATATAAACTGGATGCTTCATCATACGTCCGAGTGGCAAATATCTCTAAAGGATTGATCATCCCGTCAGATCCGTCTAAGCGCACCATAATACCGTTATATTCCTTTAAGAAAGGAATAAAGTCTTTTCCCTTTTCAAAGCCCCAAATAAAGTCTCCTGCAGCTAAATGGGCTTCCGCGATCATTTTAAGAACGGTCGATTTACCAGCTCCCATCATTCCTAGAAGCAAGGTATTAGTAGACAACCGTACACTATTTTTATACGTCGCATTCCAGACAAATGGGCCGCCTGTCATGGTTTCCCCATATTGTGTCCCTCCTGGATCTTTTAGCGTTTGGTGGTGGAACGGGAATCCTCCACCAATGTTTAACGATGGTAGTGATTGCCCTTTGATATTTCCGAACCATTCAGCTTGTTCATCGAACATGGTGAACATCGATTGCCAATCTCGTTTGGTTTTATGCAGATAGGTCACCGCACGATAATCCATCCCTTTGAGATTTTCGATCAGTTCCTGCGCTCGTTCATCTACTTCTTGAATCGTGTTTCCGTAAACATGTACTCTCACTTTGACTTGTTTAGAAATTTCACCATTAGAAGTCAATTTTCGGGCATATTCCGCTAGTTCCAGGTATTCTTCTGCGCTTTTATTTCGGTCAGTCGCTTTTCGTTCGTTATCTGATCGATCATTTAATTCATCTAAGGCACGATTGATTTGATCAATCACTTTTTGCTTTTCATCTGTGCTAACATCTAGTGTGGCCACTGTATGAGGATTGTTCATGAGATTGGCCAACCAAAAAAGCGTAGGATTTTTTGTGTAGTGATAAACTGTCACACACCGTGAATAACCATTTCCATAGGTTACATACTCTTCATCGAAATTTAATCCACCTTGTGGCATCACTTGTTTTAAAAAATCTAAATCATATCCTTTGGATTTTAAAATTTCTATTTCCCGATTTCCTAGTTGCTTTAATGGATCAAGTACTTTTTGATCATTTTGTGGTGAAAATGCTGTTTTAATCGCTTCTAACATGTACAGTCACCTCTTCTTGTTTGATTCTTTACTTGGTTAAAAGATTGCCCTTTTCCCAACTTACCCAGGCTTAAAGTGTGAGGAAATTTTCTAGTGGACTCTTCCTTCGGAACATCTTTTTCTAACCATATCAACAGATATTTCATTCTCTCTTCTCCATTCCTACTCATCATTCATATTATTCATTCGATAAAGAATCTTGATCAATTCTTTTTTGTAGAGTGGTTTTAACCCTAAAATGCCACTAGATCGCATTAACTGACGGTTTCTGGTTTGTAAATCCTTGATTGTCTTTCCTTCAATAATGAAAAAGAAGCTTAAGTCAGGACGTTCCTGTTCTGCTCGTTTCAATTCCTGGATTTCCTCTACTAATTTCTTTTCATATTTTCTTAATCGCTGCAAATTTCTTCCTAAGGACTGTGCCATACGATTTTTATCTAATAACTGCCGCTTTTGCACGATTTGTTCCGTTAGATCCGTTTCTGTGGTCAAACTAACTAACTTAATTGTTGGCACATACGTACGCATGACGGTGGTCAACTGATTCATTCGTTCTAGTTTCTCTTGTTCATTTAATCCTTCCACGTCTGTAGAAACTACACGATAATAACGTTGAAAATGATCTTCTTTAGTAACTAAGACTCCCTCTTCTGTACAGGATTTATAAGGAAATAAGTCCAAGATAGAGCGCTCTTCTGGTTTTCCAAACTGCAAAATGGATTTTTTGTCAACTGAATTTTGACCTTTGACTCGCATTTATTCATCCTCCTTATACGTACCATGATAATTTCGGTTAGGATCTAACGCATGATAATGGTTCTTGTCCGTAAAAAAAATAGACTCGATAATCGCAAAAATCTGGCGTTGACCTGGGTTATTATAGGGTCGCCAAACAATCACTAGAGCTATCGCAATCCATAATCCATAATTCAAGAGTGCAAAAAAGAGTGGTAAGTGGACAAGATTATTGACTATTTTCGCCCAAAAAAAGCAACCACCAAGCGTTAATAGATCTAAAAAGAAAAAGGCGAAAAACTTCCATTCCCCACTAAATCTTGGAGGATTTTTCATGTTAATATATTTATCCATAAATGATTTCTCCTTTTCATACATAGAAAAAAGGCCTAACTTGTAGGCCTTTTATGGTTTGATATCCCTCAATAGTTGTTCTTTCAATTCATTGTTCCTGTTTTTAGTTTCTCTTGTCACATTTATTTTTGTTGGTGCAGTAAATGCCACATTTGCTGGCTTGTAACCCGTGTGAACGTTTTGAATAGGTTTTGGTGCAGCTTCTCTTGTCACAATATTTTGAACGGACGCATTCTCTGTCTCACCACTTTCAGATAAATTGTAAGAAACAGTTGTCAAATTCCCATTTTCAGGCAAACGACTTGATTTCATTTGAACAGTACCTGCAGGTGATTGATGAACAAAGCTTTGATCATTCTCTTTGAATTGATTCAAACGACTATCTTTCGTTGGTAAGTTTTCTGCCTTAGGCAAACCAACTTTCGTTGATTTTTCAGTTCCAACTTCGATTCCATTATCATTTGGTAGATCGATGGAATCATCATCCGTTTGTACTTCTTGATTTCGTTTTGGTAAATCTGAAATGCGTTTTTCGTTTTCAGAATTAATGTTAGATTTATAACGATATTGTTCTGAATCTGTTTTTGGTAATTGACCATTTTGTTGTTCTTCTGAATTTTCGTTAGAATGCAACGCTTCTTGGTGATCTTTGGCTGAAGGAATCGCTGCACCTTCTTGATTTTCTTTTTCGGTTGTTGTATTTGCTTTTACTGCTGCATTGACTTGTCCTTCACCATACGCATCTTTTAGTCCTTCTTTGACTTCTGAAGCTTTTTCTTTTTGTTTTTCTAGTGCTTCGGATGGATTCTTCACAGCTTCAGCCAATTCTTTAGCTCTCGTGCCGTCTAATTTCTCTTCTAAGGTGTCTTTGGCTTTTTCTGTAAGATCTTCAGCTGTTCCTTTTAACCCACGTTCATTAACGTAACCAAGACCTTCTGCAGCTTTAGAAACACCGCTTTTCGCTTTCCCGAACATTTCGGAAACTGTCTTTTTACTATTTGGCACAGTTGGTGCTTTATCGTCTGGTTGATCTTCCCCGTTATCAGGAGTAACATCTTTTCGATTGCCAAATCCATTTTTACGAATATCATTTAAATTGCTTAAACCACTCTTACCAGCACTTGCAAGGTTTTTAGCCCCACTACCCACATTTTTCGCAATATTTCCTAAGGCAAACATGCTAAGAAGAGAATTGCTGCCGTTTTTCAGACTCGTATCCACACCGAAAATTTTCGTAACTGATTGAGAGCCTTTGAATAGCGCAATGGTTAGCACAATTAAAGCTACAACATACAAGAATCCGTTGATTTTTCCTGACGCATGCAAATCACCGATACCTGAAAGCATTAAGGTATAGATTCGTAATTCTAAAATCGTAAACGCCAATAACAGGAAGGATTGAGAAATATCTTCTATAGCACTTTTCATCCGTTGGCCTGTCTCAAAGTCCGTTGACGCGGCAATCACTAAATAGAACTTTTTAAATACCAGCTCAATAATGCAAGTAACGATCGTAAATAGGATAAATAAATAGGCCACCGCCAAAGAAGATTCACCAGCTAAGATAATACCTGGACTACTAATGTATCGACGATAGCCTGAAGTATACACATATTTGGCTAAACCTTCATCACTGATTTGAACAGGAATTTCTTCCCCTTTATCATTCAGTTCTAATCGGTATTGTAATGCCTTTAATCGATCTTTTTGCACATCCAATAACCCTAGCTCTGCTGCATCTTTCGCTGCCTCAGGAGTAATAACTGCGTTGATATTCGTCGTTTTAAAGTTTTTAGCTGTTAAAGCATTTCTTTTGTCCGTTGGCAGGGATTCTACTTTATTTGGTTCAGTTGCTAGTAACGTACTTATATCAATTACATTGTTTTGAATAATTTGAAAAGCAGGTGAACCAGATTTATCTTCTTTATTTGCTGCAGTGACGTCTCCGTAAAAACTTTTACTGATATTGAGACCATCATCAATCAAAGAACTACCACCAAAAATCAAGATCATGGCCATAAATAAATTAACTAAGATATTTTTGATTTTTGGTGGGTGTTTACTCATAAAAAATTTCAAGCCTAAATAAATTAATGTGACGACACAAAAAAGAGCCAATACCTTACTAATCAAACTTTGAAACAGTTCATTAACACCAGCGGCGTTCAATAAGTCTTTTAAGTCAAAGCTTTGATAAATTGTTTTTTCTAATAAAGTATTGATATTATATAACCCTTTTATCAATCCCCATAAAAAAGTATTACAAATCCAACTGAATACATCTTGATATTGCAAATAGTTTCCATAATCTTGTAATACTTTTGTTACGGATTTAGGATCTGCATTTCCATCACCAAATAAGCCTGACCACCAGTCGGCTATGTCAGAAAAAATTCCTCCTACAATCATTCTTTCACCACCTTATCAGCTTCCGATAACAACCGTTTCCCAATCATTTCAGAAATTTCTTCATTTTTGATCAACTTTTCAACATATTCTTGAAGTCGATCTGCTGCTTGTTCTTCGTAAAATTGAATTAACAATTTTTTAGCCGTCTCATTCTCAAGAGATTGAACGATTTTATAAAACATATTTTCTTCGTTTTTTTCTTCTAATTGATCATGCAGTCCATGATAGAGATTTCTAGCATATTCATCTGGTAGGAAATAATCATAATCAATTTGTAAAGCCTTAAGATCCAAGTCCGCATGTGTACAATGTATGTCTATATCATTGATATCCCACGATGGATTGAAATCTTCAATATATTGATAAGCATAAGGAAGATTCGTTTCCCCATGATTAAAAATAGGATACGGCCGTATTTTATGACCTTTCAAATCTTGTCGTTTTAAAGGAGCGAGTACAATCGTTTCACCTTCTAAAAAAGTAGAAATTCTTTCAGGAGTTAAGATACGATCTGAATCAACATTGCGATTGATATGAGTATTCATACCTAATGAATTGATGGTACTGTTTTCTTGCTCAACCGTCTTATTCCCCACCTTTTTAGAAAATTCTTCGATGGTATTATCATCTGTCGACATAATATAAATATGTGTCTGACAATTTTCTTTGATAATCGCTGCGTTTTGTTCTCCATACTTCGCATAAAGTTGCTGATAAGATTGAATAAACAGATCCCACAACATGTTTCGCCCAGCTGTGACCGTCATGATGCCTTCCATATTATCCATTGGTGGCATATTCCCAAATTCATCTAAAATAAAGTGAATCCTGCGGTGGCATTTATCACCTTTAGTCTTAACACATTGTGTAGATAATTCTTTATATAGCTGACTAAGAAAAATGCTAACAATGATATGGTTCGATGGATCATAATCAGGTGTGAGCATAAAAATAGCCATTGGTTTATCGGTATAGTGCATCCGAATAGACTCTACTAATAAGTTACTTTTATCCTCATCTAATGTTAGAACGGCTTCTTTTTCCCATTCTGGCAAATGAGTTTCTCCTCGTTTTTTTCGATAAACGATATTACCCTCTTCGTCTTTCAATATTCTTTGAGAAAATTCATACCAAGCCACATATTCTTTTCCTCGATGATCGTATTTTAAGCAAACATGATCTCCCTGTTCTAAATGACAATCAAAGTTGATTTCACAAAAACCTCTATAGCCTACTTTGACACGTTCCTCATGAAATTTTTTTCCTTGATGATAAAACTCTACAACAATTCGCTGGTTTAACAGACTCTCGTGTAGTTTGAGATCCAAATACTTCGGAAAACCAATGGACTTATAATCAATGGTTGATTGAGAAGTCATTTTCGCAATTTTCGTCAGTGTAAATGGATTTAGTCCTGTGATCGCTGTCGATAGAATGTTGCCTTTCGCTTTATCAGAACCAATTTTTGTTGCCCCATATTGTTTTTTTGCTATGTTTCCAGGTGGTAACTGATTCATAAATTCATCTAAAGCATTGAGCTGCTTGAATTCATTATCAGGATCTTGGTAATTAAAACCACCAATCTCAGAAAGAAGTTCGACGAGATTATTCGGTGTTAATTTTGAGTAATCCCCTGTCTGATCCGCTTGTTCCAATAACGCAAAAATAAGCGCATTGACAGCTTTTTGCGCATTTTCGTTAAAGTATTTATTGTCTGAAGCGTTGGCATCATAATAAATCGTATTCGTGAAAGTATTGGTTAACTGTGTCGCTGTGTCTATGTCTCCTCGCTTCCAGTATTTCACGATGAGTGCCAATGGATTATCACTCATTGATTGCAGTGGATCGGTGATATTAAATGCATACACATCATACCCTCTAGCTTCTAGTTCATCTTTACTAGCAACATATAATTCTGTTTTTGGATCATTAACAACCATTGAACTTTGTCTTTCTGCACGAGACAAATTGTCAATGGTTGCTAAAACTTCTATCTGTCCTTTCCCTGAACGGGAAGTACCAACAATACAAGTATTTACTGTATCCGTCTGAATATACCAGTACTTTTTATAATGAGTAATTGGTATTCCGCCATAACCAGGAAAACCTCCCTTTGATTCTGGTATTTGCGGATAAATTTGTTGGATTTCCTTTAACGTTTTTAATCGGTTATCTCCTTTTTGCCCATCTGCTAGAGGACGAAACCACATGTCCATTTTCAATCCCATAAGTACAGCTGGAACAACACAAATCGTAGAAACAACTAAACGTGTGCCTAAACTTGTTGTTGGGGTCAAAGGATTCCAAAAACCAGTTGAATCAAAATGGAATAACTGCGGCATTTCTTGTAACTGAAAAATATTCACTCCTTGTAAACTTCCTGGAATAATCTCAAATCGATGAAATGCTTCTGGTATTCTTGTAACAACATAGTTTAAAGGAAGATAAGCTAAGCCACTATAAAAAATCTTTTGAGAAATACGTTTGTCATGTTTTTCTGGTAGCTCTTCTCCTGAAGGAGTATAGCGATAGAAATGAGAAAGATACCTATTCTTTTCTAAATTGAATCGTTTGTCTTTTCGTCTCGTTGTTTCTCTAACACGCATTATTTCACCTCATTTGATTCTGAACTTTCGGAAGTGTTTGATTGTACAGTTGAATCGCTTGATCCTTCTTTAGCCTTACTAGGATCACTCTCTTTGCTGTTTTCCACACTTGACTCTGTTGTTGACTGATTGGTACGTTTCAACAATTCTTCTAATTGTTGTTCATACTCTTTTCTTGCTTGTTCCTGGGCTTCTTCCTTGATTGACGCCGTTGTGGCTACAGAATCAGCCTGTGAAGATTGATTGATATGATTAAAAGCAAATACTGTCCCTCCACCTAGAAGCAAGCTTAAACTTGCAATACATCCCACCATCCATCCGTTAAAGGAACGCTGTGGTGAAGGAGTTAGATTTGTTTGGTTGTTCATTGGTGTTTGAACAGCAGCTACTGAAGGCGTTGGTTGAGGTTGTGCTAGATAATTTAATTGGGCTTGTCGCAATGTATCCATTTGTTCTTGACGTTCCTTACGAGCAGCTGCTTCTTTTTCCTTTTCTTGCTCTAACCGTTGTTTTTCTATCGCCATTTGTTGTTCCGCAAGATCCTGTTCCCGTTTTTTTAGTTCTAATTGTTCGCGCTCTTTTTCTTTTTGCCGTTGTTTTTCTTCTTGTTCTTTCAATTCTTGTTGTTGAATTTCATACTCTTTTTTCCATTTTGGAATTTGTATTTGTAATTCTTGCTGGATCTGCTCGTGTTTTTCCGTAAGAACTTCAGTTGTTGTTTGATAAAGTTTATTCAGTTGCTCATTTAATTCTTTACTAATCTTTAGCTTATCTGTACGCAAACCTCGGTAAAATTCTTCTTTTCGTTCTCTTATGCGTTCTTTTAACAAGTTTTCTTTTTCTTTTGATAGCGCTTCTTGATTCGTCTTAGTAAAATTGTTGATTTTTTCTACACACAAGGAATACGCATTGTCGCGTTTCTTTTCGTACCGCTCTTTGATTTTTTGTACTTCTTCTTCAATCACTCGCTGTTCTTCTTTATTTAGTTCCTCTTTTGCTTTCTCCCAATTCGACGACTGTTCCGTCGCATACTCATTAATTTCTTGATCTGTTTCTTGTTGACGTTCTTCAAAGGTGGCTAATAAATCTTCTTGTGCAAGCTCATGCCAATTTGTTGATTGAACAGACTCTAACTGTTCTAAAAGTGTACCTTTCCCCTGTGATATTAATTCTTCTTTACTCTCTAAAAACGCTTGATAGGTTTGGGGTAATTGATATTTCGAATAAAGCTCATTTAAAAATAATTTATTTTTTTCTTTCATCCATTCATGCTCTGGTGGATATTGATCCAAAATATAATCAAATACAGTTGCCTTTTTTATCTCTGTTTCGTTTTTCTCTACTTCTTCACTGATAAGTGGTTCAATATATTCCTGAGAATCCCCTTCAGTCCATGTTGGCTCTTCATTTGCTTCAACTGGATCAACTTCTACTTCGGACGTTTCTTCATCCTCCATTGTTTCTTCAAAGGGATCTACCTCCAATTGATCCATCACCTCGTTTTCTTCCTCAAATATCATTTTTTGATTTGGAATATCAGGTTTTTCGTCAATATTGCCTGTTTCTTTTTCTTTTGATTCATCCTTTGGAAAGATTGGGCGCTCCCATGGAACTTCTTCGTTTACTTCACTCACTTGATTCACTTTTCTTTGGTCGCTCTCCAACTCTTCTTCTAACACTTGTAGCAGTTTTTCGTTTCGATAAGACTCTTCCACACTCATGGTTTCATCCGTTTCTTTAAACACATCAAGGCGGATCAAATCCATCAAGGTAGGATAGAAACCTTCTGAAATTTGATAATCCAGCGGACCAAAAACATATTCTGTACCAGCTTTCTCTATTTTTCCTTCTGTTTCATGTAACGTGAGAGTCAACTTAACAGAAGATTGACTTTCTTGTTCCAGTACTTTCCCTAACACATGTAGTTGTTCTTCCGTTTCAATGACCGAATATTTAATTGTTTTTGGTAAAAAAGAAGCCCGCTTTCCTACTTCTTTCGTTGCTTTTTTTATTAACTCTTTATCTTTTTTGGTATTGCCTGCAATCGTAAAGTACATGAGTATTCTCCTTTCATAAAAAAAGGAGTAAAAAGTACATAGCTACTTTTTACTCCTTCATTTTGTTTTTATAATCCCTGTGGGGTTTGTCCAAACATTCCAAATAACGAAACCACAATAGAGGCAGCAGCTAAAATAATTCCTACCCCCATCAATACATATCCCACGTGCATCTTCCCGTTTTCAGCACCTCTTCGTCCAAATAAGAAGAAAAGCCCCCCAATAACAATGGAAGCAACGGCCGCAACGCCGGCAAAAATCATTAAATTGTTTTTTAAGCTAGTTGCTGCAGTTTGTAATGCTCTAAAAATATCAACCGCAGCTACTACTTTCGGTTGTGTTAAAAAATTCATTGTAATTGATTCAAACATAAAATTGTTCGCTCCTTTTAGTGTTTAATAATTTCATCGAAAACAAGCTTTTCACGTTCACGTTGATAGATATAACCTTCTAAGTCCTTGTCTTTTCCCCGTAATAGGTCAAATTGTGCTTTTTCAAGGACTTCTTGTTTCCACTGTGTTTCAGATACACCGCGACGTTCTAAGATTTTAGACGCGGCTTTTTCAAATGGCGTTTTCGCTTTAGCCACTATAATTCCTCCTTTAGGGTAAATAAAAAGACTAGCCATCACTCGCTAGTCTTTTGTAATTTGTATTTATTTAACTCTGATCCATCATGAATTAATTTCTCTTTCGTTCGCTTCTCATCCTTGCTAGATCCAAGAAAAATTATTTTTTTTACGCCATCCTTCTCATAGGGAACAACAATAAATAAAGAATCAGGTTTGTTTATAAATTCCCTAATACCTGCAGAATCTACTATTTTGTATCTTTCTAAACCTTCATAATCCTTTTGCCTCTTAACTGTTATTTGTACAGGATCTGGATGCCATACACTTTCAGAATATTCCCAGGTAGTATCATCTATAATTTTTAAATTATGAATAAGACCACCTACTTCTTCTTTCCAAACAGTTCCTGGTTGCAATAAACTATTATCTTCTTTAGCTTCCGATTTCTTATTACTTGAACATCCACTTAAAATAATAAAAAATATTGCAAACATAGAGACAAACCATAGTTGCTTTTTCTTCATTTTATTCCTTCTTTCGTTGTTTTATTTTAGTATATCAAATAACGAAAGTAGCAACAAACCTCATTTTGATACACGGGGAACGGATACTCATAATATTCCACCTTTCTATAGAATCTTTTCCTCTTGATATTGTGATTTATTACAAAAAAGAGCTATAATAAAGAAAAAATCAAGAGGGAGCATTGCAATGTACGCAGATAAAAATGAAATCGAATGGTTGCTGTTTGATAGTGGTAAATCAGTTCGTTCTATATCTATAGAATCTGGCGTACCTTTAACTACGGTCAGTGATCTCGCAAATAAGCGCTCTAGTATAGACAATATGAGATTCATCAATGCTATAAAATTAAATAAATTAGCTGAAGAAACCATCGATACTAACACTTCAACTAAGTAACAAATTAAGAAAAGCCTCATGTACTTCTGGCTTTTCTTAATTTTTTTATTGACTATATATCGGTTTACCGATATATAGTGGTTTTGTAATCGATTTTAACTAATTTTTAGGAGTTGAAAACATGAAATTATTAAATCCAAAAACTGTTATAGCTATTGGAACATTTGCTGCCACACTTGCTCTTGCTGGATCTGTTGACGCTGCTTCAACTAACGTCATGTATCGCCTTTATAATCCAAATAACCATGAACATTTTTACACCTCTAGCACAAAAGAACGTGATCACCTAGTGAAGATTAAGTGGGGTAATTATGAAGGCCCCGCTTGGGAAGCACCGACTAGCGGTGGCCATCTTGTCTATCGCTTATACAATAAAGGCCTTCGTGATCACCATTACACAGCTAGTTGGGATGAAGTGAAATGGTTGACCAAAAATTACGGTTGGACTTACGAAGGGCCTGCATGGCGTTCTGCCGAAAAAAATAATAAACCGATCTACCGCCTTTTCCTTCCAGGTGTCACCTCTGGTTCGCATCACTACACTGCAAGTTGGAAAGAAGTACAATGGTTAACCAAAGACTATGGCTGGAAATACGAAGGTATTGGTTGGTATGGTGCTGACACCTCTAAACCCAAAGTGAATAAATCAGCTTTAGAAGCTCTTTATACGAGCGTTAAGGGAACTAAAAAAGGTGACTATACCGACAATACCTGGAACGCATTCCAAACCGCTTTAAACAATGCTAAAAAAGTGTTAAATGACTCAAAAGCGACTCAAAAACAAGTGGATAGTGCCAAAAACACATTAGATTCTGCTTACAAGGGATTAAAGAAAAAACCAGCTCCTACTGTGAACAAAACGGAATTACAAGCCTTGTACAACCAAGTAAAATCAACTGCTAAAGGAGATTTTACAGAAGGATCTTGGAATAATTTTCAGACTGCTTTATCCAATGCTAAAAAAGTACTAGACGATTCTAAAGCTTCTCAAACCCAAGTAAATAATGCTAAAAATAGTCTTGATTCTGCATTTAAAGGGTTACAACACAAACCTAAACCTTCAGAATATGCGGTAACTGTCCGTCATATGAATCGACAAACTGGAACGCTGCTAAAAGAAGAACATGTCTCAGTAAAAGCTGGTACAAGTTACACTGCAAAAGCTAGAACCGACTTGACTAACTTTGAAGCACCACAGTATCAAGTAAATGGGAATGAAACACAAACACAAACGATTAACACAAATACCACATTTACTTTTTACTATGATGAAGTCTTTCTAGTTGAAGTGAAAGCTCGTCCAAATAAAGTCTCGGATACTGATCCAAATATCCAAGAACTCTATAATTACAGTAAGAGTTATCCCGTCGTTTATGGACAAAGCATCACAATTGAAGCACCTACGTTCACTAATTTTGTTCTTGACCCTAGAGAAAGCTCTAGCAACACTGTGACTTTAAACAACGTTACAAGTAATCAAGGAATCAATTTTGCCTATACTCATCAATACAACGTCACTGTGAACCATATAAACGTTGACACAAACGCTGTTTTATCTACTGAAACACAAACGGTTTACGAGGGAGATAGTTTCTCTACTTCTTGGAAAAATATGACCGATCAAAACTACTTCTTGTGTAGAAATGACGATTCATCTGTTACCGTTGATAAAAATGGACAACGTGTAATCAATAATGTTGACCAAAATCGAACGATCACTTTCAAATACAAAAATATCTCACTAAGTGATTTAAACAACTATGTGCGTCAAAAAGAACTTGCTTGGTTAAATAGCTACCGTCAACAAAATGGCGTTGCCCCAATGCAATTCAATGATATCGTTCAACAAGCTGCAGATATTCGTGCAAAAGAATTACAAGTAAGCTTCAGTCATTATCGACCTGGTGGCGGTACTTTCCAAGATCTCTTAGAAAGTTTAGGCTGCTACGGTGCTAAAGGAGAAAATATCAATAGTTTCTACCTTTACGTTGACGAGATCCTTTCAGATACAGGAGCAGTAAATGCTATGGTAATGTGGAAAGATAGCGCTGCTCATAACGCAAACTTGCTTTACAACAATCAAAGCATCGTTGGTTTATCCCATGCTTATGAAGTTTCTTCAGACGGATCACTTTCTTCAGACAACGTATTTATTAGTGCCAATCCAATTTTCAAATAGAATAACAAGGCTGAAAATCAGCCTTGTTTTTTTGTTTAATTGAATTTCAGAACTGCGTAGCTAAAAGTTGCTAACACAAGTAATAGTAAGCTGACCGCTAAAATCGTTACTAAATGTGTAGAACCTGTTTTAGGAACAATAACTTGTGGCAAGTTAGGATCAACACCAATTGTCACTACATTCGTTTTATTTGAAACATTATCTACTGCTGCTACAGCTTGGTTATCAATATTTTTTTCTGATTGTAGTGGGGTTTTAGCTGTAAATATCAGCTGAATTTCTCGTCCATCTAAAAGATTGTTACTTAAGAAGTCAGCGGAAGCTTCCCACTTCAGCGTTCTTGAATTGCTATCATAGGTTAGTGTGCCTTCAGAAGTAATATCTTTTCCTGTACTCTTATCTATTACTTGCGCAGAACCTTCTTCATATGTCAAACGAGCTTCAATTGGATCTTGAATACTAAATTGCTTGTAGTGATCTGACGCAGCGTCTACACCTTTTGTGTGCCATTTTTGTGTGACTAGATATTGTACTTCAGATCCTGCGTTTAAAGGAGCTGTCGGCGTACCCTTCTTACCGTCATTTCGTCCGTTTACATCTTTTCCATTTTGTTGTACTTCTTTCACTGGAATTTTAGGGAAATAAACGGTAATGATATTTGTATCCTTTTCTACTTTATTAATGATCGACGTTCCCTGATTTTTGGCTACACTATTTTGATTGGCCAATTCATTGACTTTTACATTGATCACTAATTCGTAAGTTTCGCCGTTATACTTCATTCGATTTTTTAATGTATCAGCTTTCGCTGCATATTTTACCTGGTGTTTTGTTTTGTCATAGGTCACTTCACCAGATACATCGAATTTTTTATTTGTACCACTTTCAACGTGTGCATCGACGTAATCTACTTCTTTTGGTAAATTATCGATTAACTCAAATCGATCGTAAACCGCTAGTAAATCCACTCCTAATCGATTCACCTTCTGTTTGATTCGATATTGAATCGTGTCTCCTATTTGCAACATTTTATCGTTCACGTTATTTCCATTTTTATCAACCCCTGTTTTTTCAGGTTGATCAGGAACAACACTAAAGATTGTCGCAGAAGATAAAGTAAACCAGGTTTGAACATTAGAAGAACCAATCACAAACGTCGGATTTGCTTCAGATATTTTAAAGGACACAGTACCTTGACCAAACTTCGGATCTCCTAATTTATCATGCAAATTATTGAAATCATTATCCGCTTGTGTCAGCTTAGAGCTTCCTCCTGGGTGGCCACCTACCACGTTCAGATTGTTGTAGAAAGATTTAAATTCTGAAAGAACCGTATCTTTTCTGACATACCAATCTGTCGTATTCATTTTGTCATAGTGGGCATATTCTCCTTTAAGATCCGTGCTTTTTCCTCCTGCAGGGTTCAAAGAGTTAAAACTGATAAACGTGTCTCCTGAAAATTGAATGGGGGTACCGTCCTCATATGTGGCTACTAGCTGCACATTCATTTGTGTTGAATGGTAAACAATTCCTGAGAAAAGATTGTCTGAGATCCAAAGTACTGTTCTTTTTTTAGATTTACTCATTGCACCATTCGTATTTTTATAGCCATCGTCTCGAAAATGAGTTTTTGTATAGTTATTATCTAGTAGATTCCACGGCAACGTATCTGAATATAAGTGGATATTAGATAAAACTAGCTTGATATTGACTTTTTTCCCGTTATACGTACCGATTTTTCCATAGTCAATATTGACTTTGGTGTTGGTTGTTACGCCTTCTAAAACAAGGTTTGTTTCACCGTATTCTTTTTGGAAAGAAGGATAGCGTATATTTTTGTTTCCCTCCACTAATCCTACGTAGTCGTCTGTAAAACCACCTTTGTTGGCATCAACATGATATTTGTAAACTTTGGACGCTCCGTTTACAGTAATATTCGTTTTTGCATTAGGAACATCTTTTGGAATAATAAAATTATTCTTTACGTTCTGGATTGGATTTGACGGATCGACAATAACTTTTTCAGCAAAGACATTGGCTGTTTTTAACCCAAACAATGTACCTAACATCATCATTATGGGAAAAACATATTTTAACCGTCTTGTCCACGAGTGTTTAAAATTCATCCCTTCATCCCCTCTTTTTTATAAATGACTAGTGAAATTCCGACAATAACGATCAAATTGATCGTAGTAAATAATGGATTCCTAATGAGCTTTTCCATAATATCTAGCGGCATGGAAGCAGCTGGTATGTTTAAAATCCTCATTAGGTATAGTTGGTAGCTTGGCAAAATAGATAGTTGAGAAAATAATAAACCGCAGTACAAAAAGACTGCGGTTAAACAAGAAAGATTGAATAATAATAATTTGATCAGTTTCATCTTATTTCTTCCTTAATCTCTAGAAAACAAGTGAGTAACAAAATCCCAACAATTCTCAAAGAAGTTTTTCTTTACGCCAGTAGAAACGATTTTTTTTACTTCTTCTTTAGGTTGCGAAGCTTCTGATTTAGGATAAATCCACACATCCTTTAAGAATTCACCGTTTTTATCAGAAACAGGTGTTAATAGCAAAATATCCTCGCTATTAGAAATGTTTTCAGGACTTGATTCATTGACAATATAATAAGCTTGTTTCTGATTTGCCTGTACTTCTACCGAGAATTCAAAGACACCTGTTTGTTGATCAATTGTCTTTGTTTCTCCATTAGAAACTAGCTTCAATTGATCACTGGATAGTTTTTTCACTCGATCTTTCAATTGGGATTCAATTTGGTCAGTAGTGAGATTCTTAACATCCATCTTTTGTAAAATGTCCGATACATCATAAACAGAAAACTTCGCGCCATTTACTCCTTCTTGTTTTTCAAGCTTTTGCCCCTGGTTGTCTAATTGTTCGGAAGAAATAATCTTTTGAACGTGAATGGTCTGTTTGACTATTTGATCGTCTTCAGCAATTTTAGGTTCTTCTGAAGAATCAACTGTTGACGAATCGACGGTTTCATCGCTGCTTTGAATCGTGCTGCTATCTGACGTTTGGATTGTTTGTTCTGTGCTATCTGTGCTATCCGTACTTTCTTGACTGTCTGCAAACGTCAACTGTGTGTAGGCAGTGAAAGAAAGAAGAGCGGCTGCACAAACAAATAGCCATTTTCTATTTTTCATGTTGGTTACCCTCCTTTATTTTTTCTTTTTATAAACAAATAGCGAACCAATAATCATGACTGAAAGAAAAACAGTGCTTCCTAAAAGCCATTTCCAAGATAATTTTTGTTTCTTATTTTTTTCATCTTTTAATTCTGATTTTGTAAAGGTTACTCGTTTCCCATACACTAGGAAACGGTGTGTGTTGATTCCCTTAGGCGTACATGTCATTAGCGTTACTCGATCTTCATTGGGATTTGGTTCTAAGTAAGTGACAAAGTTTCTTTGTAGTTCGTCTTTTTGCACTTCCTCAATCCGATCGATTTGATAAGCGTGCTGCTCACCATCAACTTTGATATAAAACTTTTCTCCTTTTTTTACTGAAGGTAAATCATCAAAAAGATTATCTTTATAAAGTCCACTATGACCTGCGATTAAAGGATTTTTACCGTTTCCTCCTGTAATATCACCAGTTCCTTCCGTAATACCTACACCATTTTCTAAAATTTTGTCGGACGTTCCGTCATAAATTGGTAGTTTTAAAGAAATACTTGGAATTGTAAGAATACCAACGGGATCGCCTAACTCAATCTTAGCAACATCCAAAGAAGAATCCGTTTCTGCTGCCGTTCCTGTTCGATCGATTGCGACAATCTGCTGATTTTGTTGGTAATTTGCCACACTCGCTTCAGCAGGCATCAAAAGTAAAACACCTGCAGCTGAAAGTAACCAGAAAGCAATGATCCATTTACCCATGATTCGCTTTTTCTTAGGCTTCCTGATAATCATTGGTTTTGATCCTTCTAGGCTTTCTTCTTAAAGTAAACAACTGCAGAAAGTACCCCTGCTCCTAGCAACAAGCAAGAGATCAATACATACGTTTGGAAACCGTTACTACCAGTCATAGGTACGGAAGCTTTTTGATTGTTTTTGATCGTGATTCGGTTTTCTTCTTTGTATGAATCTTTGTCTACTTTGAAAGAGATCTCTTTCGTTAATTTTTGATAGTTTTCAGGCGCTTTTGTTTCTTCCAGTGAATATTCACCTTCAGTTAAACCAGTGATTTCAAAGTGACCTTCTTTATCTGATTTTAGTATCGCTGCATTTGCTACATCGTCCACCCATACTGCTTCTTTGACACCGTCTTTATCCGTATCAACTAATCCACAATAATATTTTCCTTCTGCGTTTTTAGCAGCAAATTCTGCGCCTTCAAGCGGTGTTGCTTTGATTCCTGTTCCAAATAAGCCACTATCGACTTTTAAGAATTTTGCACCATAAGTCACAACGTCAGCTTTCGTTTTTTCGTGGTGTTCTTCCTGGTTAAATGGATTGTTGTTATAAACGAAATCCACGCTATTTGTTAATGGATTGGCAACAGCTGCGCTGTCATTTACATACATGTTATAAGTCATTTGAAGATCTTGTCCATGTAAACTTGCGACAGTATCACTTACTTGACCATTATTCACGATAAAATCGATCACAAAGCCATTTTCTGAATTTTGGATCTTATAATCTGTATTTTCTTTTAATACCACTGATCCATCTTTATTTGTTACTTTGATATTTGCTTTAGCAGCGACATAAGAAAGTCCTTGTCCTGCTGTATCCCCCCATTTAAATACACTGTAAGGAGAAGTTTCGCTTTTCACGCCGTTTACTGTGATACCGTCTGCTCCGCCTGCAATGTCTGTTGGGATATGAATCGTTCCTTGATAATTTACTGCGTCACCAATTTGGAAAGAATGTTCTTGTCCTGTTCCATTTGTTACTGTTTTATCGATCACTGGTGCTTTATAGTTTACGTATGAAGCTTTTAAGTCACTTGTCACGCCATCATTCGTAATTTCAAAGGTTAATTTATTGTGCGCATCGTTGCGAGCGTCTGCGCCTAATAAATATTGATCGGCTGTTGGTTCTTGATCTGATCCCACTACGACTTCTGAAGGAACTTCCACATAATAGTATTTTCCTAACGTCAAATCAGTCGCAGTCAGCTTTCCTTGATCATCCGCTACAAGATCTCCTAATTTTGTTCCTTTTCCAGGTTCGCCCTTGTATAACTCAAATTTTGCCCCTTTTAAAGGTGTTTGTTTGCTTTGAGCTGTGCCATCGTCACCAAATTTCGTTAATTCAAAACTCAACTTAGAAACAATATTTTTAGGATATAAGTGAATGTCTTTTAAAAAACCTGAACCTGTATTATCTGTCATTGGCGCAATCACAACCATTGGTTTTGCTTTTTGTGTGACTAATCCAGCAGCAGATTTACTTTCATACACCACATATACATTCCCTTTGGAATTGACATAGGCTGGTTGATCCGCAAAAGTGATCTCACCATTTTCATCTACAGCTGAAGTAATTTTATTGGTTGCATTCTTGACGTACTCACTGTTAGATCCCTTGTCTTCTACATCTTTAACGATTTCGTCCACTTTCGCGTTGGTTAGATCAGAATCTTCAGTCGGTAATACTTGATCCGTAATATTTCCTAACGTAAACTCAACATCACCATAATCTGCCTTGTTGTATTTCGTTACACCTGTAGGATATTGATCGTGCGTATAACCATCGTTTTTGATCCCGTCAATATCAACATTCAATTGCGTTCCTTGATCGTACATTAATTTATGAACCGTGATATTGACCTTCTCTGGTGGCGTTTTTTGCGTGACATCTTCTGCATGTGCTTGATATCCCTGAAAGCAGCTTGCAATGATTCCTAACATTCCAACAAGCATTCCAGCTTTTTTTACATACCGATTTATTGCCATTTTTTACTCTCCTCATTTCATATTTCAACGACTCACGTTGATTAAAACCTTGTTATTGTAACTCTCCCTGTACCACGTATCTTTCTTTTCCTTGTGACGTATAAACACAAGTAAACAACGTTAATAAGGGTTTCTCTCCTTTCTTTGGCAAAGACAAGAAAGAGTTCTCTTCAGGAACGCCATCGATTAATTTAAAGTACTCAGGTAAGATAAATTTACGCGTTACCTTGTAACGATAGACGCCATCGTTACTAACTAAGTCCATCACCTCCCCTAATGACAACTTTTGAATATCAGAAAATAAAACACCTGGCATTTCCATGTTATGACCTGCTAGGACATAGTTTCCTTTGCCCATTTCGGCATCTTCATAAAAATAAGTAGCCGCTCCAAGACTCAAAGTGTATTGATTTGCACCTTTAAAAATCGGCAATGCTAAACCAAGTGCAGGAATCTGAATTTGTGCAAATACTTGTTTATTGACACCCATTTCGATTGCTTCTTTTTGTATGGACAACATTTGCCCCAAAGACATATCATTATTGACGTTCGTTGCATCCTCCTTATAACTCTTTGCATGTGCATTGATTTGATCTACGGGCATCTTTTTTTCTATATTTTGCTTAAACACCTCTCCTTCATGTTTTTGATAGCTAACATAGCCAAACACACTGCAAAAGACGATTAAAGCAACTCCTAAAAAACCAAATAACCATTTTTTCATCCATCTGCCTCCTTTCAGACAAAACAAAAAACACTTTTTCACAATGAAAAAGTGTTTTCTCTTAATTCTATTTCATTTATCTGGTGGTTTTATATTGGTGTGTAGCCATTCCTAACATTAAAAATACAATTGGAACCCAACTGATTGTATTTAATGTTTCTTCCATGAATGATTGACACATGATCGCTAAAAAAGCCCACAAGAATGTTAATTGTCCATTTGTCAGCTCACATTTTCTTACGAGCAACCATAAGAAACTAAGCAAAAGAATAATCGATAGAACAAAACCAATCAATCCATAGTGATTGACGAGTGCGTGATACGTATTATGATTGCCTAGAATCTGATTTCCTCTATGGAAAAAGAAAGGTTTCATCCCTACAAATATTTGTCCTGTTTTTTCGCCTAATGTTTCATAGAATTTGCGCCAAATTTCTTCTCGTCCTGTAAATAAGTGAACTTTGTCTGACATTGCAGCAAAATAAGAAATCGGTAAAGCTAGAACCGAAACTGCTGCATACATCCAAAAGGACAAGTGTGTGTTTCGAAAAATCTTCTTAGGTAAAATTTCTAGGATAACGAAGATAACAAGCGCGTATAATGCTGCTTTCGATTGGCAAACCCAAATCGTTGCCCCAGCAAGAATCAACGCTGGTAATGATAGCAATCGCATGTACCATTTTCCAAATGAACTAGCAAATCCTGTGATAAGAAGGGCTAATGTCATTAAAGAACTACCTATCGTATTTGTATTGATCCAAATATCTGATAATTTGTTCGATGGATTCCAAATACTTTGTCCTTCTGGTACTGGTATCTCGGTAAATACTCGATAAACCGTTACGAGTAAAAAGACATAGAATACTACAAGATACAAGCTACGATCAAATACAGTAAATTCCGTCCATTTTACAATCAAAATAATGGCAATAATTGTCGGAACGATCAGATCACCATAGAAAGTATCTCCTCGGTAGCTTCTAAAAAAAGAAAAGAAAAGGTAAAAAAGAATGCCTGCTGCAATGAAGAATAAATCGTTTCTCTTTACCTTGTACAGATTCAAAAGAAACAAACAGCCTACGAAAAACGTCACTAACTGTGCAGCATTATCATAAATAAATAATATCGTAGGAGGATTTAACCCCACCGTCCATATTAAATATAGAATGGATACCAACAGTAACAGAAAAATGGCACTCATTTTATTGATCAATTTTTCTACAAGTTCTTGAATGTGACTCACTTCCCTTATTTATTGATTTTTTCTACATTGACTAATTCGCACTGGATCACATCGCACTTTTTCATATTATTTGCTTCAAAGTCTAACAGTGTGAGTAGTGGTTTTTTACCTGCTTTTGGCAAGGATAAAAAGGAATTGTTTTCCTTAGATTGAACTACCTGGCTGTAATCATAAATTTTTCCTCTTTTGGAGACTTCATACTGATACTTGTAATGAGCATCGATTAGATCAATTTCTTCTCCCTCAGATAAATCAATCATATCGGATAATAAAACGCTTGGTGTATCTACGTTATAACCAGCAAGAATATAATTTCCATTTCCCATTTCAGCATCTGGATAATAAGTAGAAGCTACTCCTAAGCTAAGCGTATCGCTATTCGCTCCTTGAAAAACAGGGAGAATAAATCCTGTAGAAGAAAAAACAAGTTTTCCAGCAATTTCACCTTTGAGATCCTTTTCTAATGCCTGTTTTTGATTAGTAATAAGTTGTCTCTTAGAAATATCCGTTAAACTGGTTAAATTATCTTGATAGGTTTTAGCCTGTTCCTGAATATGGATTGTTTTTGTTACACCATCTACTTTTTCAGCGATTTTGTCCTTTTGATAACCTTGATAAGCAAAATAACTAAAAAGGAGAAAAACAATGATTACGCCCACGTAAGGATTAAATAAAGTTTTATTGTTTTTATTCATCTATCTACCTTCTATATTTGAATTAATTTACCTACATCTAACCAAGATAAACCACGTTAAATTTTACTATTCTTTTTATTCAATAACAATGCCACATCATAATTGATCATTTTCATATCATAATCGTCAAGAAACTTCTAATAATAGTTGGCAATTAGAACTTGTTTTCACATAAGTTCGTCTCAACTGTTCAAAATTTTTCATTGATCCCAATAGACAGGCTTTCTCCTTTCCTGTTATCTGCATGTCATTGATATATTGCATGACAGATAACCTTTTAAGGTGTTTTTGTTTCATCGTTTTTAGTAACTTTTCTTCCATTTCTTTCGACACTTTTTTTCTATTTTCGATTTCTTTACAATTCATGAGTTTTCCTACCTTCCTTGTTTTGATAAAAATAAAAAAGCCTATGATCACATACGCTCTACACTTCACTCTTGGGTTATCTTTTTCTTTCTTTTAACTACTGGCCTTGCTGGTTTCAAATCCTTGATTCCATTATAGGTTCTCCAATAATCAAACTCTTTTCGTAATCTTTCTTTTTCCATATCTGTTCCTTTGGATAAGGCTTTAAATACATCTTTAGGTGAATAACCACGAGCTAACAGCTGTACATACCTTCCTTTTGTCAAAGTATCCATATCCATCGCATCTAAAACTGGTCGCGCCATCTAATTTGCCTCCTAAATAAATTCTTTACTCGATGTCTAATGATAATACTAGCTTTTTATTATTCGTCGTAATTTCTGCACATTCTTCATTATTTTCTGCGATTAACGCATAATAGCATGGTGATTTTACTTCGAAAAATTTCATGATCTATTCCTCCAATTTTTATTCTTCTTTATCCGCTACAAAGTCAATGATTTCAACACTGACAATATAATCACTCAAATATGACCAGGTATCTTCTACAGACAATTTGTCTCCTTTGTCGTTCGTAAGCGTCATTTTAAACCACTCATCGCCTTCATCATCTTCAGGTAGCAAGCCGAATCCAATTGGATTATCAGTCAATGTTTAATCGTATAAATCATCCTCGTCTAATGCTAAAACATCTAATCCTTTACAATTTCCGCCTCTTCTAAACGTCACAAATCCTTTGTAATCCCAACGTCGGAAAGAAACCTTAATAGTATGTGTGCCCAATCGTATATTCGGATCATAATTTTTCATTTGTCATTCCTCCATTACGTAAATTTCATTTTCTCTATGTTTTATATCAATTTTTTCACTTTATTCAGGACTTGTTCATATTTTATCGTTTTTCGTTTACTTAAAAATACATAAAAAATTTCGACTCGTTTATGGCGTCCGAAACGAGAAACCCTAGTAGACAGCGGTAAATGCTCGATTGATCCAATAATCAACGTCCTCGCAAGTATCTACATGTACTGCAGCACACGACACAATTTCTTGTGCGTCCTCCCCATTACGAGAAGACCTACTCCTTATTCCATGAGTTTGCGTCAAAGTCTAGATCCCTTAGTAGCTGCTCATGATTAATCTAGACGCTATTCTAACTTGTCTAACTTCTAAATTCCCTCTTGTTTACTCTGCGCATATTATTTACACAAATTCATTTCACCACTATCCAAACAAGCGCATTTACTCGATTGACCAATTTTTTACGTTACCAATCGTTAAAACCTACCCCGTCACTCCCCGAAGGGAATTGTTGATAGATCAAGTCTACTCCTTATTTTTCTAGTGACTCTAAGTTCCTTTAGAAGTCTCGACAATATTTTCAAGCAAGCGAAAAACGATAAAATACAAGTTATGAGAATGATCAATTCAGCTGATCAAACGCCCCATCCCTTTTGCGGTACAACGCAAGACTCCATTTTTTCTTCGACCAATCAGTACACCGTTTTGGTCATAAACATGTTTGATTGTTGGATATAGCTCTTTTAAGGGGATAGGATCTTTTAAAATTATTTGCTTTTGTTTCCCAATGTAATAAATCATTTCCTCTGAGACTTTGTCTTTCTGGATTATATATTTCTTACACTGCACAACGGTTTTACTTTGGCCAGTTGATAGTTTCTTCGTGATTTTCTCTGTAGCGGTACACCGTTTACCGTAGTGACAAATATCTTTGAGACTCAAAATTCCTGTATATGACATAAAATAAACCACCCAATTTCTTTAAATATTTTTAACAAGTTTTTCTTGTTATTTTTCAAAAATAGAGAATTGATTTTCGTTCATGACAAACAAAAAAGAGGGAACGCACCCAAACATGCGTTCCCTCTAATTTCAGTGTTCGTCATACGGCAAAGAGCCACACGGACATTTTTATAACATTATGCTTAGGCATAGATTCATCGTAATATCACGTATTTTTAACCTTAACACAGCCAAAAAAAGTGGTATCACTTTTGAATATCTGTTATACTAAATCCGTTGCGGGTAATACCGTAACACTGAAAGGTTAACGCATTAAGGGCCAAATCTTAATGCCGTGTATGAACGCTGACGAAGGTTACCAGCCTTCCGAGTTCATACCGCCTTTCTTTTTTTTGTATTTTCAATTGTCCAAATTTATCGTCCAAAAGTGCAGAACGAAAATCAATTCATCACAAGCATAGCAGACAATTAAATTTAAAACAACTAAATTTATACAAAAAAATGTAAGCGAATAATATTCGTATTTCCTGAAAAGAAGTAATATCAAGGTTTTTAGCTTGTTTAAAAAATGAAATTACCTCTCTTCGCGTATTATTATAACTCAAAAATAGGAGCGCGCAAACATTTGTTCCCTTTTTTATGTTTAAAATTAATTATTACTTTTAACACTTATGACGTAAAAAGCTACGTTTGTGATTTTTATCATAATATTTTAACTCATAAATTCTATTAAAATAGCTATTTCTTTGTAACATTCGTAATATAATTAGAATAATAAAAAATTTTTAATTTTAATGCTACTCCATGAAGAAACAATCACTTTGTCATTAAAGTTTCACTCTAACCAGTCTTTCGTAATAGTGTGTGAAGAGCTTTCAGAATTCAAATGTTTTTCACTTGAAACTTTAGCAGCTATTGGTTTTTCGATAAACCAATTTTTTACATAGACAAAAATCAGGTTCTGGATATTTTCGACTTTTTCGGTTTTTAATTTTTGATAGGCTTTTAACAGTGTCGTGTATAATTCTTGTTCTGCATTGACATAATAACTATCGAGTTCTTCAAAAACTATCGAAATACCACTTTCTATTTCAGCTTTTTTCTTTGCATTATGAATAGTCTGGACGGTTTTTTGAGCTTCACTGTAACTTGAAGAAAATGTTTTTATCAAATTTAATACTCGTTCAGGGACAAACGTAGCAATGCTGTCGTTTGTCATAATTGTCTCAAAATTGTCTAACAACAATTGATCTTGTAGGCGGTCTTTTTCAGTGTCTATATTGTGTCTATTAGTGTCTAATATATTATTATTAAGTTCTGGTATGATTTTCATACCCTCTGATTTATCAACGTTTTGGCACGGTATGATTTTCATACCCTCTTGAGCCCCAAGGGATTCAGCGTCTGATTTTTCGTCGAGGGTGGGTATGATTTTCATACCCTCTGATTTATCAACGTTTTCCCTATTCTCTCTATCAAATTTTTCGAGTAAGTAGATATCATTTTCTGAGACTTTTAATTCTGCTAGATATAGTCTATTAGGATTATTTTTCCCTAACTGTTTGTTAAATCCCATCTGCTTTTGTAATAATAAACCAAAGGATTCCAACTCTTTTTTGATTGCTATCGCTTTTTGTTTTTGGCAGTTTAATACGCTACATAGTTCATTTGTCGTATAAGTAAAATAAACATTACCTTCTTCATCGATTTGCCGTTTACTGATTGCGATCTCTAATCTTGCTTTTAAAAGCATATAGGCAATCTTAGTTGAATCTTTCATTTTTTTGTATTCGTCAGAAACAATAAAGACTTTTGGAAATTGATAAAATAATTCGTTGTAAACTCTATCCGCCTTAAAAAAATTAAAATCAGTCATTGTAGATCCTCTACTTTCACGTTGTTTTATTTATGTAAAATTACCTACTCTTTTCGAAAATAGCAAAGATAAATAAAAAATGCAAACGCATTAAAACTGCTTTTTAATTAAATACTACCTAAAATCAGAAATAAAATGAATTATGTACTACCTTTAAAGTCATTAAGAACTACTTTAAATAAATATTATTTATAATTAAATACTACCAGAAGAACGTATGAATAAAATTTAGTTTTAAAATTAAAGATAATTAAGTACTACCAGTGTCAAAACAAAAAATAAATTAAGAACTACCTTATGCATATAAAACATACTACCATTACTAGTAATATATACTACCTTATTTCAGTAGTATATATTATATTAATCTTATAAGACAAGGCTTTAGGCTAGAAAACAATAGATTATATACTACTAAAAAATACAATAAGTACTACCAATGTCAGATAAATATAATAATTATGTACTACCATTAAAATTAACTTATTTAATAAGATACTACCGTGTTAATCTGAAAAAAATTACTTTAAGGTAGTTACATACTACCTGTTAAATTAGATACTACCATTAATACTTAAATTAGATACTACCTATATTTATATTAAGTACTACCGTTCTAGGAATAAGATAATAAAAAAATACTACCAAATTGCAATTAAATACTACTTAAAATGTAAAAAAATAAGAACTACCCAAATTAGGTAGTTCTTAATAAGAGAATTTCAGATAAATTTGTACAAGTCATAAAAAAATTAATCTTAAATTTTTAAATATATATACTTGTTAATTATAAACTACTTTATTTAGGTAGTACATAATTAACAGATAAAACTACATACTTGTAGTTTGTCTAGCTAATGAGTTGCATATGATTTATATAAAGGTGTGCAGCATAACTTAGTTGAAGTTAAGAGAATAGAATAAATATTTTTTGTTTTGCTAATAATTAAACACTACCTAAATATGGTAGTGTTTAATTATATAATATTCATTTTGTTACAAATAATCGTATTATAAAAGCATAACAATTGGGATAACTATTTTTTAGATTATTTAAGTACTACTTAAATTAGGTAGTACTTAAATTTTGGTTTAAGGTAGTAGGTAATTAAGAAATAATATATATCTTCTTTTATAATAGAAGGGGAGAGGCCTAGTTAAAAGCAGCGACAATTAATAACAATGTATTTAATGCTTCACAAAATCCATTTGGTGGACAATGCATTGTTATTAGCGATGATCTACCGTTCTAAGTAGTTTTTTCTATTGGTTGCATTCGTGACTAATTATGGTATAATTATGAGTAACAAAGAGGTATTTCATTATATCACCAAACCCCATCAGCGTGCACGCTGATGGGGTTTTTTTTACGTTTCTATATTATAGAATTAACGGGTAGGCTTACTGTCTTTTTTGGCAATTTTGCAATCAAGCCATTTGCAGATGTAGTGTGCAGTTACCTATGCTAAGATTGCAAAAACAAAATCAAAAAGGTATTTCATTATATCTCCTCCTCCCCTTGCCAGATTAGGCCGGGGTAGCAGACAGCAAAACTATTATAACATAACTGAAATACCTAAATGACATATACAGATATGATAATTTATGTATTGATTTTTCTAACAAAAGCACATATTTTAATATATACTACCTATTTTAGGTAGTATATATTTTTAGATACAATATCGATCAGTTTTGAGGAAATGAAATTCTAGATATTTTTTGCTACATAGAGTTATTTTCAATATTTTTTAACGTAATTAGGCAGAAGTCACTCATCCTCTATAGGTTTGTGATGAAATTGCTATTGATCCATTTAAGTAAGAGCAAAAAACTGGAGGTTTATCAGGTAATTGGTCTAATGGATTTAAGTATGCGGTCACCGTGTATAGAGTTGCTTATGAGATTCAAGAAAATAAAGTTATTCCAGTATTGCTATATGGAACACATAACAATTTTTATGAATTAGCCGAGAACACTCGCAACTTTATTCGTGTAGATGAATCGGCTTCGGTTGAGTTATAACTTTAGCTATATCAATCAACCGACCGACATATGTTAAATCTATATATAATAAAAATACCTACTTAAATGGATGTTAACGGAAGTGTATGGTGAGTAGTTCACTCGTATTTTGATATCGTTTGTATATGTTTTCAGCGTTCTAAGTGGCTTATTTTGTCCAATAATAATATGGAGTGGAATCCCTTAAGAAACACCGTTGGCAATTGTTGTTATAACATGTTATAATTTATTTATCAAAAACTAAAAGGAGTGTGATAACATGGGAAAAGAACTAAAGGTTAGAAAGATCGGCAATAGCGTGGGAGTGATCCTTCCAAGCTCTCTTGGATTAAAAAGCGGAGACACTATCCAAGCCAAACAAGAAGGCAACTTATTCATATTAGATACTACTCAAATAGCAAAAGAACACGATCGCAAATTGATTGAAGAAAGTTTCCAAGACTTTGAGAAAGGTTTAACAGTTTCAGAAATTGAAATGGTAAAAGCTTTCGGAAAATACGGCTGGAGTGAATAGATGAAAGAGTACACGCTAGTTTATTCTAAAAGTTTCCAGACCAGCCTTGAAACGATAATAGAAGAATGGGAAAATGAGCTTGCTCTTTCTCCAGCCAGCATAAAAAGATTTGTAGGTGCGATCCAGAAGGCTTTAGAACTAACCAAAAATTTTCCAACTATGCATGAGGAAGTTTCCGAAATCTATGGAATGGATATCCCAACATATCGGATCGTGATCGGCAAAAGCTATGCCTTATTTTATCGGATCGACCATGAAAAAAAAGAGATACTTGTAGGACGTATTTTCCAATCTAAACAAATGAAACTAGGCTTTTAACAATAATTAGGCAAAAGTCGCTCATCCTCTACAGGTGGGTGATTAATGCCGCTCGATATGGTTGTTAACCGTCGGTTACTCGAAGATTGATATATAAGACTTAGTACCTTTTTATTTTGCTCCATGTTATGGCCGAAGGTCTAAAGATACAATCATTAGTCTAGAGAAAAATTAAGAACCGTAGGAACTACGGGGATCGCTTGGTGAATAAGAGACACTGCTATTAGTGAAAAAATAAGATATCAAGTACGCTCTATTCCCAAAAATTTCGTGACTTTACTCATGAGAGGTTCAAGTAGTATATTTTTAATCAAAATTGACGTAACTTTTAATAAATACTACCTAAATAAGGTAGTATTTATTTTTGTGTTTTAAAATATGTTGGTACATGAAAATATACATCCCTGCTAGACTATTTACAACATTTTACTTTGTACGTATTCTTGTTTTAAAAGGAATGGGATAAAATATAGGTACAATAACTATTTGATGCTAAATATAATTAATGGAGGAGAGATAGTGAACATACTTAATGAAAAAAGATATGTATGGTTTGCTGGTAAAAAATATATTACTACTTTCAAAAGATTATCCGAGTTAATGCAGCAGACTGTTAAAAGTGCTATGCCTGAAGGATACAAGTTTAATTTTGTTCAATCTTCAGTATCTACTGAAAGTATCTATTTTTCAATTCTTTCTGAGAGTAGGCTTTTTCATTTTAGAATAAGTTCTCATGTAAAGAAAACTGATGTTGATATATATACGTTCCGTACAAATAATTATAAAAATTTAAATGATTTGAGTAGAAGTATCAGTGAATATCTCAAGGGGAATAGCTATCTCAAGATTCGATTTTCACATATATTAATTTTACTACCATATTTGAATGAGAATTTCACCCTAATTCAAGTAGATAAGTCTTTCATTGCCTCAGGTAATCAAGGAAATATGAATATTACAAGTAACAAAACGTCACGTGTGCTATTGGCGTTGATGGGTTACGGAATTCTTTATAGAGATGACCAAAATGGCCAGATTCTAATAACTCGGGCCGGGCGTTCATTATTAATGAAATATAGAAAATTTATACCGGAAGATTTTCAAAACTTACAGTTAGAAAACATGCGTTTAGAAGATTTATTTAGATTAGCAGAAGATGATAAGTATAGATTTGAAGTTTTGAAAATTCAAAAGAATGAACTATTGAATAAGTTATATCCTGAGAATGCGATAAAAGCACATTTTGGTGATGCTAATCATATGTATAGTTGGTTCATTCCTAAAAGATTTAGAGGGAAAATCAATGCTGGAGATCAAGTGAAAGTACTTAATCGAAACAGTACAGATATCGTAAGGGTAATAGATAGCTATGTAGAAGATGAAGATAGGATCAAATTTATGAAGCCAGTGATAAAACTTGTTGATAAAAGTAAATAGAAAGGATTCACATTTTTATGTTGGTACTCCAATTTAAATAAATTAAACTAACGTACTTAATTAAGTACGTTGGAATGGAGATATAAAATTAGAGGGGAGTAGATATGGCAAATACAGTCTTGAATCCTAGCTCAGCACGGAAAGATTTTTATAAGTTATTGAAAGACGTAAATGAGAATCATACGGAAATTGAAATCATTAGTGAGCATAAGTGAAAATAATGCGGTGCTTATTGGTTTGGATGTTGGAAAGCAATCAAAGAAACGCTATTACTTGAGCAAACAGGCACGTTGGATGTTGTTCGTAAGCGAGAAAAAGATGATAGTAGATTTACTAAGGTAGATAAACATGTGGTTGAAATTTATTCAGCATGGACACATTACAAGTCACATTAATTACTTGTAAAAACATCATCTCGTGGTATAATGTATTTACTAAGTAATTACATTATATTGGAAATGAGGGATTTAAGTGATTACAAAAACAAGAAGACAAGGCAATTCAATCATGTTGACAGTACCTAAAGATTTTAATGTTCCTAATGGAGTTGAAGTTGAGGCAAAGTTGGTAGAGAATGGTATTCTTTATGAATTTGTCGAACCACAAAAAGAATTTTATGATTTTAGCGAAGATATTTTGTCCGATATAATTGCAGAGGGCTATGATAAAGACGAGATTCTTGTGGAATTTAAGAATAGAAAAAGCAAAATGCATGCTTCCTTTAGAAATATTGCTGAAGATACACTTACTAATTCTAAAGTAATGACTAAAGAGGAGTTGGCAGCAGAAATTGGCTTATGAAATCGTCCCTTCAAAACATGTCATTAAGTATTTAAAAAAGCTAAAAGAGAAGCCGTTAAAAGAAAAATTTTTGAATTTAATTTATGATGAAATTGCGATTGATCCATACAAGGGAGAACAAAAAACTGGGGATTTATCAGGTATTTGGTCTAGTGGGTTTAAATATGCGGGTACAACATATAGAGTAGCTTACGAGATTATAGAAAACAAGGTTATTCCAGTATTGTTATGTGGAACGCATGAAAATTTTTATGAACAGTTGAAAAAAATAATCTAGGGATTTGTGGTCGTTCTTAAGAAGGACGGCTTTTTTTATCGAAAATCTGATCCGTCTACATGGCTAAAGCCGCAAGTATTCTCGGCTTCTCGATAAATTAAATAGCGTCATTACTTTGAGGAAAGCTATAAATCAATATAATTCATCTTTTTCTTATTTATGTACTACCTCTCACTTGTTAATTATAAGGTAGTACATATTTCTCTTTTTTATGGTAGTAACTAAAAACAAATATGCTATAATAGTATCAAATAGAATATTGCTAAAAGAAAAGAGGTAAGAACGTGGTAGCGAAAAAATATGTAATCGGTAATTTTAAAGGTGGCGTAGGAAAAAGTACGTGTGCGCAAATGTTAGGGTTTGAATCAGCAGTTAATGAAGGGAAAAGAACCTTGATAATTGACTTAGATATGCAAGGGAATACTTCTGATGTGATGAACTTAACGCATATGAACTTTACTAATGAAGAAGGAGGAGGAGAAGGGGAGCCGATTGTTTACGAAAATACTGTGACTGACGTGTTGATCAATAATCTTCCACCTAAAGAAGCAATATATAAAGTGATCAATAATCTCTATATACTTCCAGCAGACATGTCCTTTGAAATGTATGATGATTGGATTAAAGAACAATATAATGATTCATTATCCCAATTCAACTACATGAAAGAAAAACTAGAACCATTATTTGATGAGTTTGATGTTATCTATTTAGATGTTCCACCTTCTATTTCTGTATATAGTAAATCCGCAATGTATATCGCAGACTGGGCAATCGTTGTCTTGCAGACCCAAGTAAAATCAATGAGAAATGCTATGCAATATCTTGAATATATGGACTTTTTTGTGAAGGAATTCGATACAAACTTATATGTTGCCGGGGTTATTCCTTTCATGTTAGAAAGCGGTGACGCAGTAGATCAAGAGATGTATAAACAAGCTCAAGAGATTTATGGGGAACATTTGATTAAAAATGTTGTACTCAAAAATGCACGTTTAAAACGGTATGATGGTTCAGGTATTACGATGGAGAAGACAAAGAAAGGTCTCTTAAAACAGTGGGATCGCAAGAGCCACGAACTATTTATCAGTATTTTAAAAGAATTGGAAGAACATGAGAATTGGTATGCGGAGGTGGAGTAATTGGCTGACATCAAAGTACTTGATATTTTTGGGAACAACAAAGGGCTCGCCAAAATAAAAAAAGAAGCAGAAGCAAAGAAAAAGCAGCAAGCAACTACTCCAGCCGAAAATAAACAATCGGAAGCACATCAAATACAAGAAATAAAAACTTTATCAAATGTTGAAAGACAGAGTAGAGGAAGAACCAAAAAAGTTGGTGCACCAATCAGAAAGTTTGATAAGGTTTATTCCACCAAGCATCCTTTAAAACTTTCGACTTTGTTAAATGCGACTTCTAGAGTTTTAGTAGAGAAGTATGAGACAAATATGACAAGAGATGAGTTGTTGAGGAAAGCATTGGACGAATATATCAAGCAAAATCTTACGCAAGAAGATAAACAGGACTTGTTTAATGATGTGGTGAAAGAACTAGACTTGTTTAGAGAAAAGTATCCAATCGTTCCAGAACTAGATGATCATGGTGAGATAGTAAGAACGACAGCGCAAATTAAGAAAGATACGGAAGATTCCCTTCGTAAGGGATGGGGAATGAATACTAAAATTAGATAAAGATAAAAAAATAATACATTTAAAAGTTAGGTTTTTGTTGATTTTTTATAATTTTCCTTGTTTTAAGAAGAAATTGAATATCTATCATATGTGAGATAGTTATAGAGAATACAGAGCACATTAGGAAACTCAACAACCAACAGTTCAGGCATACAGCCTTCTGTTTTATCTCAGGGCAAACCGGACTATATAATAAAAATGTATTCTTGTATTTAGCAAGCAAACAATATGGAACTTATATAACTTACTAATAAATAAAGTACTACTTTTTTAAGGTAGTACTTTCAGATTGTAGACAAACCTTATGTAAAAATGAGGTTTGTCTTTTTTGTATGTATGCTTTCAAAAATAAAAGAGAAATAATTCTGTTTTTCTTTAGAAAAACACTCCTTTCTTGCTCTAATTTTGTTGATTTTTACTAGTTTTTTATATTTAGGTAGGCAAAATTAATCCCAATTTTCATGTGCATTTTTTCAATTCCTATTTGATCCGTATAACGTAACCCATGAAATTCTTTGGCTACATCAAAAATTCGTTCAATTGTTTCTTTTCTTTTTCTATATAGGTCTTTAAACCCTCTTTGATGACGTATTTCCTCACATATTTCTATTGCTTTCGCCCAAATACGTTTGGTGATTCCTTTTGTATGATTTTTTGAATTTATACAAGTGGATAGAACAGGAAAATTTTTACATTCTTCTGGATTACTTTTGTATTCTAAATATCTTTTTCTATTCTTTGTCGAATAAGAGAGGATCTTATCATTAGGACAAATATAACAATCATAATATTCATCGTAGGCATAGTCGTTCTTCTTGAAATAGCCCGTTTTCGTCATTGGGCGATTGCTGGCGTTTTACATCCGGTATCCATAATCAATTTATAATTTATCTAAAGTGAAAGTTCTTTTAAGCTTTTCAAATAAAGAAACGAACGTACGACTATCATGTAGGTTTCCTGGATGTTATCGTGTAGCCCAGTATCCAGCCGTTTTTATCACATGCTACTTGTGCGCTATAAGCAAACACTTCTTTATGCTCACTTTTCCGTATAAAGAATGCTTGATCCAGCACTTCGACGGATTCTTTCTTGTTTCGATTCGCATGTGCTCTAATACGCGTCCCATCAACAAAAACTTCAGAGGTCTCAATGATACTTTCCGACATACACTGTGCTAAAATCTCATAAAAGATTTGTTTAAACATAGTGTTTTATTTGATCCGTCTCGTATAGTTTTTATCAAATGTAGAAAAATGAGGAACTACATCTTCTAACTCTAATCCCAAAAATCAGCGATAAGCGTTGTTCACTTCAATGTCTTTTATGGTTTGTCATGCTTTTAATACCAAAAGTATTGAATCATCGGTAATTTAATCAGAAAAACGGGATCTAGACTTGGCCGTCCTTGGATTTCATCATATTAATCTTTTACCAAATCGTAAATAAAAGAAAAATCAATAAACTGATCCATTTGTCGTAATAAATGGTCTTGGGGAACTAAGTCTTCAAGAGCAAAAAAATCCCATATGTGCACGCTTACTCATATCTTGTTTTGAGAACATCGGGTTACACCTCCAATTCATAGTTCTATTTAAATAAGTATTTTGTCTACCGTCTGAAAGTACTAATTTTTTAGGTCGTACTTTAATTTTATTTAAATATTACCGTTTTATGGTAGTCTGCAATACATCTGTTTAAAATTGTTATTTTATTTGATATCCAATATCAATTTTATACTTAAAAAAAGCCTAGAACTGAACTTTTTTAGTACTAATAATCTCTTAAAATGTAAAAGCAGGATAAAGTCCAGACTTATTAAATTATGAGGGGGATAATTTTTGAGTAAGAAAAAGTTAACTAAAAAAGAAAAAAGCAACCGCAAGCTATGTTTATGACAGCATGAATGATAACAAATAGTTTCATTAGTACAGGAGTAGCTTTTGCAGATACAAATGTAACTAATGAAGTAGAAGCAAAAAGTAATGCTTATGGTGAGATAACGTTTGTTCTTTTAGTAAAGGATAGACAAGGTTCAAAAATTACATCTATTTCAGCTGTTAATAATCAATTAATTGTTAAAACAGATAAAACTGTGGCGGAGGAAGGGTTTTATTTTGTTTTTGGTACTGACAGTCCTGTATTCGATCTAAACGACGCTAACGAGTATTGGTATACTTCAGTCGATGAGGTTTTGAATGATGGAAGTGGTAATTACTTTGGTCATGAAAAAATTAGTTCATATACATCTACAAAATATTATTATGTAGTTGCATCAAATGGTAGAGAATTTAGAGTTCCAATGGTACGTATTAATGCAACAGATTTAGGAAAAGATATAGATAATGAGTCTAGTTTAACAGCACATAATGTGACCGTCGAATATGGATCAACATGGAATGATAGTGTGGCGAAACAAGTAACAGGAGTCAAAGCAACAGATAAATCTGGAAATGATGTAACAAACAATGTTACGATATCAGGAAATGTAGACACAAAAAAAACGGGAAATTATAACATAATATTTAATTCGCCAGAATCAGGTAAGAGTGTCACTGTAGTAATTACCGTTGACTTGCTTAAAGTAGCGGAGATTGTAGGGAAAGTATATCCAAATATTGTATTTGAATTGTATGGAGATGGCGAAGTTGAAAAGTTTCGTCGTTTGGCTAGTCAATTACCAAATGTAAAAATTAAGGAATAGATTGAGCAAAGGAATAAGGAAAAAATTATGAAAAATAGTCTAATGCATTTTTTTACCATCATATAATGTAAGCTTAATTACCTATGTCTGTATTAGAAACAATGAGCTATAGGATTCCAAATCTTACTACAAAAATTGGCGGAATTCCCAAGCTCATTACTGGTAACAAAGAAGGTTTTTTTGACTAATCCTGGTGATATAGAAGGAATTAGTAAAAAATATTTTTATATCTAGATAAAAACTCAGTTGAAAAAGATCAAATATCAGAAAATTCATTTAACAAGATAAAGGAGAATTTTAGTTTAGATAGTTATATGAATCAATGGCATACTATCTATAATATTTTAATAGAATAAAAAAGTTAAGTGGCTATTCTTTAACTGTATATCGTAACTAGTGAATCTATTTTTATAATTTAAATATATGAATGAACTATTCTGAAATTTATGTGATTGTGTATTAGTTGGAATTGTAGAAATTACTAAGTCAATATCTTCATATGGAATTTTATAGTTTTCTAGTTCATCAATAGAATAAATGCTGACATTAAAATATGTGCTTATTATTGATTCTAAATGTTTTTTTAATGACCAACGAATCATCAAAGGATAATCGGCTTCAAAATATATGAAAATTTTTTGTTCTAAAAAATGAAGTGGATGAAAAATTTCATAAAGCAAAGAATATTTTTTTCTTAAAAACGAGTTATTTAAAAAAATGCAATTTTTTGTCTCGTTATACATTACCATCATAAAGTTTTCAATATGTTTCAATAATTTTGGATACAACAATTCAAAGGTATAATCCTCTTCAATAGGATTTTTATCAATCTGTGGAAAGAGAGATATTTTATAATGTATTGAAAAAGTACTGGTTTCAAATCTTTTTTTATCATTTTTGGATAATGAGTTAATATCTAAGTCAAAATATCTAATAAACTCATCTTTAAATATTTGAAAATATCGATAACTTTCAGTGTGATGTTTCTGATGTAAAGCTAATATATTCATCTCTTTAACAAAACGACTATAGAAAGAACCATTAGTCTGAAAATAAAATAACAAAAAATGAATTTCTGAATCAGAAATAAGAAAGTGTTTTTTAATTATGTTGTTTATCTTAGAATTATTCATTATATTTAAATTTATAATTTTATAATTTGAATTAAATTGTTCTAGACAAATATGATGATTTTGAAAATATCTAGTTATGTTAACAGCCATAAAAAAACGTAATTGTTCTTCGCCTTGGATACTAAAAGAAGTGGAATAAACTGAACTTATATCTTTTAATAAATCATTAAGTTTATTTTTTGAAATATTTTTGAAAGGCCAATGTATTCCCTTATAAGTATTCCAAAAAAATGCGTAAAACATATAGCGAATATCTTTTTCTTCGCCAGAAATATAATAAGTAGATTTTTTAGAAGTAATATTAATATTTAATGGTTTGAAATTTTTATTTAATTCATTAATTGTTCTTCTAACAGTTGAAACACTTACATAGTTTTCATAAGACCAAGTTGTGATATTTAAACTGCTCTCAAAAAAAAGAGTATGAACTATTTTTATGGCGATGTTTTCTTTTATCAGCCATAAAATAAATTCTTGAATTATTAAAGGATTATCAGCATTTAAGATCGTTCCCCGTCCTTTAGAAAAACTGATATAGATTTTTGAATGATCAAATAACTCTATATCTTTTTCAAGTTCCGTTACATATTTTAATACTGTTTTTCTATCTAGTTTAGCTTGTTTAGCAAGTTCATTTGTTGTAACCCAATCATGCTTATTATATAGAATATTGATTAATGTAATTTTTTTCTTGATATTTTTCCCATAAAGATGGTTGATATCCATTTTATCCCTCTTTTTTGTAAGATTTATTTTAAATTAACTATTTATTACATAATTAAAACAATATCAAACGTACAAACATTTTAAGTTCGTTATGTGGAATATTTAAATCCTGATATTGATAAGATAAATTAAAATATAACTAGCATATCTTTAATAGATACAGATTACTAAATAGAAGTTTTACTAATAAAAAAAAAACACAAGTAACTCAAGTTGCATGTGTTTTTTTATCGTTTGAGCCTGCAAAGCAAATAATATTACTGGTTATGTGTACAGTGAAAAATTATTCTGCTAAAATAGGCCCTTATTTATTAAGATAAGATTGTTCAGGTTGTACTTTTAAAATTGAAGAAACAATTATTGACTAATAGATTACATATTTAGATTATACACAATGAATATTCGACAATATAAAGCTTTTTTATGGATTATAAAGTGGTATAAACATCTTTTTTAAGGTTAGCAAAAGTTTAAAGGGGAATATGGTTTAAACAAAATGAAAAGACCAGCGCTTAAATTACTGGTCAGTATTATGATTTAGTTACTATTTATATTCCAAACAATATGTTTTTGATCGCATAAGAAATAGACCGATTGGTCTACGTCATCTTTTTTATCTAAATCGAAATAAAGATCTCCTTCAATCTCTTCATCAGGATTTATTTCTTGTCCCAAAATATTATATTAACGGAACTAACTTCTTTTATAGGTATTAGTGAATTAAGAATAAAGAAAATTATTGACGAATTAAATTATGAACTTACTCAATTTGAAACAAATCCTAAAATCATCAATGATAATATTATTATTCGTACTATAAATATTGATTATTTTATTGTTAAAAGTCTACGTTTGGAATAAGCGTTCTCCATTTCCTGAAGAAGATAATTGACAATTGACAGATATTTTAAGTGATCTTTATTTTGCGCCAACAAAAAAGTAAAGAAAATTTAGAAAAAGAAAATCTCCCAAATAATAAAATATATGTTACTGGAAACACAGCAATTGATGCAATGAAATATACAATTCAAAAAGATTATAGTCATCAATATTTACCAAAAATGAAAAAATGATTATTGTTACAATGCATAGAAGAGAAAATCTTGGGAAACCTTTTGAGAACGTTTGCTGCTCGATATATAGAATTGCAGAAGAAAGAACTGATATTAAATTTATTTTTCCAATACATCGTAATCCAAAAGTAAGAGAAAAAGTGATAGCAATACTTCGCGATCTCTCCAATGTGTATTTAATTGAACCTTTAGATGTATTTGGTTTTCATAATTTCATTGAGCATAGTTATATGATTTTAACAGATTCAAGTAGTATTCAAGAAGAAGCGCTTTCTTTAGGAGTGCCAGTTTTGGTACTAAGAGATACACATGTAAAAATAATATTCAAAAATAGGATACAATTAATCTGAATTTTGAGCATAAAAAGAAGATTTTATTTGATATATCTATTATAGACGTTCATTACTTAGTCTAGTATGTACTACCTGTCAGTGAAGTTTTAGAGACTACTACATTTAAATTTTTTTAATGAGCAACTGTATGCAGTTTAATATATTATAAGGAGGACTTTATGGACAAGATACAAGAACAACTTACTTATATTGGATTAGAAATTAATCATATGTATATTCTAGCAATGATTTGTTGCGCGATGATTATCGATTTTTTGTCAGGCGTTTTTGCAGCAAAGGTGAATCCAGGAATCGATTTTCAAACACAAATAGGAATTAATGGAATTTTAAAGAAAATTGCTGCCTTAATATTACTAATATTCTTTATCCCACTATCAGTGCTTATTCCAGGAAAAACAGGTACGGGATTACTTTATGTCCTCTACTCTGGATATTTAATTATGGAAATTCAATCAATTTTAGAAAATTATAGAAAATTAGGAATTGATGTTATCTTATTTCAAAATTTTTTAAATAGATGCAGTAAGGATGATCTAACTAACAAAAAGAAAAAATTGAATGAATATGAAGAAAAAGAGGTGAAATAGGTAATAACAGTATACTAAGTTGCCGACTCCGTTGTTATTGTTAAATGACATATTACACTTGTAGAGTGATTGATTTTAACCTTTTATGTGAATATTTGAACTATGAAAAGTAATTATGATACTAATACCAACTGAGGTATCTGTTAACAATGAGGGATATGGTATTTAGTGACGATTGTATATAAATAATACTTTAAAGATGATATAGAAATTCATGTGGATTATATGCAGTTATTTGATTTCATTGCGCAAAATAAAGCAAAGTAATAGCTATTGTGGAAAAAGAAAAACTGGAACTTCGATTCGGATACAAAATTGAAGATTGGAAAAGAATACAAGATATGCTGATGAGTATCTTTGTTGGAATAGGATTAGGGATTGCAACTGGAGTACTAGGATGTTCCGTAGGAGAATTTGCAGGGGAGGAATTAAAGAGACCTATTCAAATCTTTAGAAAAGATGTTGTTGAAAATGTAATTTCTGATTCAGTTGTGATGATCATTAACTCATCTGATAATTAAGATTTAATGTGGAATGACTTTGAGAAAGCTTTGGGAGAAATATCGGAAGAAGAATAGTTAAGCGATACTATTTTAAGAGTATTAAGAGAGGAGGTGATGTTTAGAGAGAATACAGAGACTAATTTTCAAGAAATTGATACAAGAATAGCTCGGATTGAAAACGCGACCAGTATATAGCTACCATTTTCACAAAATATCATTAATTAAAAGTAAATTGATAAGAGGTAGGCTTTGTTCAGGTATTGTTTCAAATGTGTCAGATCCTTTAGAAAAAGGTTTAGACGTTTATCAATAGAATGATTTTAGTTAATTATATCTAAACCAAACAATTTATTGGATCCAGACGGATTTCTTTGAATTGGAGCATATAACTTTGTAAGGTGCTGTGTTAATGTATGAAAAATTCAAGAGAAAGGAGGTGAAAAAATGAAATTGAATGTAGAAATTTCTCAAGATCAGATAAAGTGGATTACAGAAGAAATCCAAATTGAGACATTGATGGATGAAAAAACTTTACCAGACTATTTTGTAAAAAAAGTTACTTTTTTTAATAGCAATTTAGCTATCGGAGAAAAATACATTGAAATACCCTATATAGAAGTGTTTATTGCTTTGAAAAAATTTTTTGTTAAAGACAAAGAAAATGTAGATATTCAAAAAGAATTCTCTTTAATAGAATTGGATAGTTTAGAAACGCCAGACAGAAGAAACTTATATGATTTAAAAATTCTCCGAATTTTATCTACTACGGATATTGGTTTTACTACTCAAGCTTTCTTACGACAATTGGTAAAAGAGCTATTTATTGATAGAGAAGAAATTTTGCTGTGATAATTATTATTAAGTAATCTTAAAAAAGAAAGGAAAATGACATTGAATTCAACAAACGCACGAAGATTAGTAAAGGTAGACTGGGAAAAAGAACATAAAAAGAGATTGTTTGACAAAAAAATAGAGCGAATTGACGAACGCATAATGATAGATGAAGAAATTGGCTATAAATTAACAGGAGAATGGGATAGTTGGGAGATTTTGCATAAAGATAGTTCTGCTAAACATTTGAAGTTAAAGGGGCACTTAGCAAATGCAAAAATTATTAGTGAGAACGGAGAATCAGTGGGATTAGAAGATGCATGGGTGAAATTAACAGTGCGCTTAAAATTAGCTAAAGATTTAAATCAATTACAATTATTAGATTCTGAATGGTTTTGGGTTGATGGAACGTCATATACAAGTAATAACCCTTTTTTATCTGGTCTATTAACTAGTTTTACAGGTCAATATTTAAATAAGAAAAAGAACAGATTTGCAAAGGTAGTACAACAAATTGAAAGTATAGAAATAAAGGAAAATACAAATATTACTCTTGATCATTGGGATACGGTTTACGCAACTTCTTATCAGCAATTGAATGAGATAATTTCTAAAGAGAATCTATTTCCTAGCTTGATTCAACAGACATATTTTTCAGAAGATGAAAATGATCCTTGGGGAGATACATGGAAATATGATTTTGATTTATCTTTTCATGATTGGCAAGCTACTTTAAAAGGCGAAAGTGCCTATTTGGATTTTAAAGTTATGCTTGATCAGTCATCAAATATAACTATCACTAAAAATGACAAACCTGTAAGTTTTGAAGTGACAGATTCAGATACCTACTATATTAGAACGCAATTTAAGTTAGATAGAGTGACTGATGAACAAAATAGCGCCCAAGATCCTACGGGAGAAAATAATGGTCAATATTTTAAACTTGTGCCACCAACACAACAAAAAGAAGGTGTAGATCCGGTGATTAGTGTACCTTCTACTAAACTACCTGAAGATATACCTCAAACACAATTAGCAATTGTTAATTCTTATATACAAAAGTGGTTCTTAGAAAACCTTGACCAGATGTTGCAAGTTTTTTCCTATTTTCAATTAAATCAAACCGCTAGTGATGAGACTTTCCAGTGGTTAAAACCGACTTATACTTCTTATGCCGTTTCCATACCTGAAAAATACTCAGGAGAAAATGAGCCAGATGAAGGTACTCCTGAATATGAAGAAGCATTGAAAAAAAGTACGTTTGCTTGTTTAAATATGGTAAACAATCATGATCCAGGAAATAATAAAGCTTTTGTTGACTCATTAATTTTAGAAGCAGCAAACATCGATGATGATCATCCAAGTGTAGTAGCTTTGGATTATCCCATCTTTGCACAAAACTGGCTTAAGCAAGCTGTATATAAAATGCAGATAGGAACTAATGAACAATTTGATGAAATTAGTAGTGGTCATGGATTTCAAAATAATGTTGAAATTCCTTTTGCAACATTATCAGATGATGGTTGGGAAGGCGCACAAGCTAAAATTAGTGCAAATAATTTTACCGTTAAAATTGATGAAGATACAAATTTAATCGTTATGGATATTCGTGACATGGTGTTTGAAAAAGATGGTATTGAAGGCCATGTAAATTATAATCAACGATTCGAATTCACTACTAAAAGTAAGGAATCTGATCCAAACAAAAAGGTTTTTGTGCCAATAGAAAGTGGAGAAGTAGCATATACTTTTGATTTTAACATTGAGCAATGGCGTAGAGACAAAGATATGTTGATTAATATACTAGCTGGTATAGCTATAGGTGTTGCTGCGGGTATAGCAGGTGGAGCGCTGGGTTCATTTGTTGCATCGAAATTAGTGGGAACAGCCTTTTGGGAATTTTTGGGGCGCCTAGGCAGCTCAGCAGCTGATGCAGCGGCTGAAGAAGGTGGATTAATGGCAGGTATAGAGAGTGGAGCTGCTGGATTAAGTGAGGCGGCAGGTGAAGTTGCAAGTGCTGCAGGCAGCGAATTTGCGGAAGCGATTGAACTGACTGAAACGACGCTTATCAGGGAAATAGAACAAGAAGTAGGTAACACAGGAGGAAACATGAGGTTAATCAGCAATGGGTCTTCTGCTATTTATAATATAACGACAGAATCCCTTCCATTGATGCAAAGATTGGTTAATCCTGCTTTTAAACTAATCGGAGGAGCTATTCTTGGTGGAGTAGGAGGATCTATTCCTGTAGTAGTTAATGATATTATTGAACTAGTACAAGAAGATAACTTTGAAAGCTTGCCTGAAATTAATGAGTTTGTTCTTACTACTTTAGGAGCTATTCAATGGCCAGACGATAGCGAATTTGTGCTTGATCATATTAAGATGCAAGGCGCTATGTTAATGTGTGGTAATTTAAAATAATGAATTGTGAAAGGGAAATAAGGAAATTTCTGCTAATTTCCCTTTCGTATTATTAAAGAAAGGTAGGATAAAAGAATGAGAAATGTATCAACTTTTAACTGGGATACAGTTTTTGCGGCACCTATTAATATTATTAATCAAGCAATTAATCATCAGCAAACGAGTCCGAAAGTCTTTGAAAAGTATATTCCTGCTGATGATTTTATTCCTGATGCTACAGTAACAGGAAATTTTGACAGTTGGGAAATTATTCCCGGAGGTAGTGGTAAAATTGTAAAAATGAGTTTACCGGTTACTGACTTTACGTATACGCGTAGTGACAAACCAAATCAACCATTAAAAATCAAAAAACTTGCTTATCATATCGAAGTGAAACTTGTTTACCTGACACACCCAGAACAAGAAAAAGAAGCAATTACAAAAAAACAATTAAAGATACGAACTTATGGACTGAGCAACACAGATCCAGCTGTTGTTTCGACAAATATTATTTATCAGAATGAAGATGTGGAAGTGGATGGTAGTGGTATTATCCCTTCTCCAGAGATGATTAAAGGATTTGTAGATGCTAGCTTAATGATGTGGCTAAATGAACATTTAGATCAATTTGTACATGTATTTAACACAGTAAATTTAAATAATTATATTGATGATGAGGAACCATGGCAATGGGCGCGCCCAAGCTACGTTGACTATGCATATAGTGAGCCTATTGAAAATGCTACTTGTGAGAATAGTGTTTTAGGTGTACTTTGTATGACCGATGGCAGAAAAGGGGATTTACAAGAACAAGCAGTAGATGCACAAGCGATACCAAAAGGTTCGCAGTCTGGCTTTTTGATCCATGAAAAAAGGTTACTAGAAGAAGTTATTCTACCAACTATCCCTAAACAGTTCCCGTCTACTGAATTAGAAGACTTTGAACTCCATGAGAGCATAAGTGACAATGGTTTTTATCAATATGCTGTACGTTTAAAAGCTGATAAGAATATTATTTTGGAAGAACAAAAACAAGAAGGTATTACATTTACACCCATTATTGAACAATTGGAAATAAAACTAGTAGATCAAGAAGTTCAAATGTACACTTATACGCGGGCTAATCTTCCAAGTAATGCTTCTGCTACATGCGAAACAACACATTTTTATAAAATTAAGCTCAGTGAAAAAAGAGATGGAAAACAAACACTTGAATATGTAGAAGCGCGAGAACCGATTACCGTTCATCACGAATATGAAGGGGATATGCCAACTATTATTGATTGGATCATAGGAATAGGTGTAGCGTTAGTGGGTATAATTGTTGGGATTGCAACAGGTACTATTGGCTATGTTGTTGCTGTCGTTGTCGCATTTTTATTAGCTGGGGGTTTAGCATTAGCTTATGGAATTGCTCATAATATTAATAGTGTTGATGCTCCTAGTATTGGTATGTTATTAGATAATACTACTTCACAAGTTATATGGAATGCTGCCGATGTTTTTAAAATAGAACAAGCGGGCTTAGTTGGTCCACTACAATTAGGCGGTTCCCTTACTTTATAATCATTTAATATACTAGGAGGTATTATGATGGAGATATACGACTGGGATTTTGTTTATGTAATGACAAATAAAGTAGTTAATCAACGGTTAAAAAACTTTTTGAATCAAAATGTTGTTACTTTCGTTTATCAAAATACTGATGGTACAAATATTTACTTAGACTTCAAAGAGTGGAGGATTGTCGATGGTGGTTCTAATAAGCTATTGCGTCTAGCATTAAATGTAGAAGCAGGAACTATCACAGGGGGACTTAATGGCTCTTTAAATGGAATTTGTCCAGAAATTGAAGTGAATTTAGATACGCTTACTCAAACAACAAAGTCAGACGTGAATATTATAAATTTAGATGTAAATGGGGTGCTAGATTCAAAAAAAACCTCCTATTATGTGATTAAATCATATATGGAAGAATTATTTAATTTCAACAAAGATAATATAGGTAAGGTTCTAGCTAGCCTTCTTTATTCACCTACTGAACCGTGGTTGACTCCTGTCAATTACAAATTTGCTTACTATGCTGCTACCAATCAAGAAGATGAATATTTTGTAACATTTGCTGTTGTTACTGAACGTGACATTAGTCAGTTAAAAACAGCGCTTGATAGTAATTTACTAGATCATGTTAATAACGAATATATTCTACTATCACAAAAATATTTTTTAGAGTATTTTATTCTACCTTCTTGTCAAGAGAAGATACTACCTATTATTAAAGGTATTTTGTCTGATGAAAAACAGTTTTATGTGCAACCAACTTCTACTTCTACGGGAGTAATTACATTAACTGATTATCCTATATTTATATTTCAGAGAGGAGCACTGTGTATTCAGGAAACGCCTTTTGAGGATCCAACGTGTATTCCTTATTTGTTTGAGCTCTCATTCGATAATTTATATGCGGATATAGAAAATAATAATCTGAGAATATCTATACAAGGTAAGGCAGATTGTTATGTAGACTATGCAGAATTAACATTTAAACTAGTAGATGAATTTCTCTTTGTATTTGATCGTAATAGTCGAAGCATTTATTTCGATAAAACAACAAGTTCTCCTCAAATTAGCACTGATCATAAAGGTAATAGCAAAATGTTGTATATTTTGGAAAATTTAACTGTTACTCTTCCTTGGTATATTTTGAATGTACTACAACAACAACTTATTCCTCAAATAAAGCATACATTAAGCAATAACCTAATTAATTCTGCAATCCCAAATGAAGTAGGGTTAGATGTTAATTTTTATATAAAAAATAAATTAAACTAATTATAGTAAAAAATAGTGACATCTATAATAAGGTAGGAGGATAAAATGATCATTCGAGATAAGTTCCAAGTGACAGATCCAATAGATGGAAAAGATATAATTAAATTAATTACACCAAGAAAAAATTCAGAGGGAGAAGCTACGTATAAAAAAGCTTTTCAAGTAGCAAAACATATTTGGGTTGTACCTGAGAGGTATTATATAGAAGAACTTGATGTATTAGATAAAAACAAGATTGACCAGGGCATTTATGATTCTTCTTTTATGAAAAGTGATGAAGAAAAACAAGATTTTTTAAACGCTATTGTGATTTTATTGAAACGGTTAAACAGTGTACCTCAGGGAGCTGAATTTTTGACACTGCTTAGTAGTAGCTTGCCCTTGCCTCGTGTAAACGCAGATTTTACTGCTTATAAGTTTGATGAAAGCTTAATGGGGTTAGACGAAGATAATATGCCTACTAATAAATTTTTTGGAGCAAACATTGTCATTTATGGACCCGGAGCAAATTTAACAGAGACGAAAGTCTATGAACTGAGTGATGAAAATAGTCATTCTGGTATGGGTTCTACTTGTGAAATAGCTTTTAACCCGTTTCACGTCCATCAATATGGTGATTTTTTAGAAGATCCAGTTTTAGCTTTTATTAAAGGTCTTTTAAAAGCAATGTATCGTTTATATGGTATTACTCCACCAGTCGATTTAAAGTTACCTTATAAACAAAATGTAGCTAATCAAATGTTATCGATGGTTACGCTAGAAGAAATTCTCATCAATGGTCCAGAAGACTCATTAGCTGCTTTTCAGCAAGGTGTTTGGTTAGATACTACCTATTTTGAAGAAGCTGATAAGTATTATACAGCGAGTAAACAAAGCTTTCAAGATATGGTGGAAAGGGGAGCTTTAGATAGCCCTCTGAAAGAGTACTTAGAGCAAAAATTTTCTGTTTCAATTAATGATTTATGGAATATATCTTTAAGTAAGCTAAAGCAAAACTTAGGAATATTTGCACCACCTAGCTTTACAGCATCTCTATCAGCATGGGAAAGAAACGCTATATATAAATTGAACTATCCGCAAACGTATAATGAAAGTGGTTTTACTAAGGGACAAAATATTCATCATTATTTAGATTTAGGAAAAATTGAAATAGTCGAAAATGTAGTAGATTTGCCTATTCAAAAAATTACTTTAGCTGATACTAATTTTACAGTGTTGAATTATGATGATAAATTACAGCATCAAGACGACTATTACAACGATTATCGGGTGGATGATGGGCAAGAAGGAGGGTTCAACGTCCAATCACCTGAACGTGTACATTTATTAGTAGATACGCAAAAAATAGAAGAGCTTGCTCCCTTAACATTAACATTACAGCAAATTGATGATTGGTTTGTTCCTACTCATCTTGTACCAGACGTTCCTCAGGCTAAAGAAACCGTATCTATTGAAGTTGAAAATCCGCTTCCTTTACACTATCTTAAAGCCCAAGAGATTCGAACAGAAAAAAATGATTTCGTTACAAAATATGTAACGAATAATTTTACAACAGCTGTAAAAAACGATCACTTTTCATATACATTTCTTTTTCGTTTTTATCAATTTTTAAGTGAAAATCCGTTTGAAATGTTGCAATCAGAAACTGACTATTATAATTGGCTTAAAAAACTGAGCAATGCTTTTTATTGGGATATTATTGATACCCACCAAACAAAAGTAGAATCTCTTTCCTATTATATTCCTTGGATTTCACAAGCAATAAATATTGCTAATAACGAAGATGGTATAGAAGAAACACTCAGAAAAGAAGGTGCATTTGCTTTTATACAAAAGGCAAACTGGGAGTCACCAAGCCTAGGTTATCATCCTTCTCTAACAGACGATGACAAACCCCTTTCTTATGAAGAAATAAAAACAAAATTATCTACCTATTATGAAAAAGGTCAGCGATTTTTGAATGCTCTTCATCAATTTACAGTTCAGCAATTTTGGGTAAAAGAGTATAGCCAATTTGTACAATTATTTTATTTTGTGCGTCGTGCGTTAGCTCATCAGCAATCCCTATATTTGACATTAATCAACAATGCGCTTTTATATATGAGTGGAGAGGGAGTTTTAACTCCAACACAAATTGAAAGAATGGGGGAACAAGTGACTTTACAAACTAATAGAACTGCTAAGTGGATGCAAAGTTCTTTAGAAAACGTCAACCACTTTTTAGAAGATTTGGTTCTTTTGGCATACAAAGAAAATTTCTATCTTCAATATTTAAAAACAGCTGAAGAAGTTGGGAAGTCAATGAATCAATCATTAACCACTTATTTATCTAAAAACGGGAATTTGTTATCCGATGAAGAAAAAGAGCAAGTTATAGCACAATTTCAGTTTACTGACATTGATTATGAGAGTTGCTTGAATGAACAGATGTTACGTGACTTTATTGATTTTAAGTATCAAGCACCGTTTTCTTTGGAAGGACAAGAAACTGAATTATGCCACCTAATAGCTCAGTCAGTACCTAATCAAGAGGACAATGTAGATTCTATTAGCGATCAGACATACAATAGTGAATCTATTCATTATTCTATTTCAAGCAAGTTTCCAGAGGGACGTACTTTATCACCTGTTATTCCTCTTGATTCTCAATGGGGAGCTATTGAAGTTCAAAATAAAAAACTATCATTTGACTTATTGCAAAGTTTTTCGATTTCATTCTGGATAAGACATATAGAAGGTGAATTAACTACAGCATTATTAAAATGTGGTAGTGAAGAATTTTATTGGCAGGTTGGGTTTGTAGACGGATACCTCACATTTGATATGCAAGACATTTTAGGGAATCATCAATCGATTATTTCTTTCCAATCCCTTAATTCAGGCTGGCGTAAGGTAGATATAAGTGTTAATCGAATCTTAAATCAAGTAATCTTATATATTGATGGAAAAGCAGTGGGAAGTGAAGATTTAGCGAATATAAATTGCTTAGGAGCATTAAATTTATTAATGATTCAGGTAACCGGTGATGTCAAATTGGAACTTGATGAGTTGAAAATTGATTCGGTAGCTTTTTCACAACTAGATATATACGAACGATATCAATCAGACTTTTCTGATGAATTCCTTCGAGACAAGAACGGAATGCCCCTCTTTTTTAATCAACCTTACTTGTTAAGCAATAAAGTAAATCCTTTACAAAAGGTGACAGTATTAGAGGGTAGTTTCCTGGGAATTCAAGAAAATGAAAAGCAGACAGTATCCTTAAAATTTCAAATTTTAGAGGACAACAAGAAAACTATTATAGAATCAAGTGATGTATTTATTATTGAGCTTGTTCAAGAAGAAACAGAAAAGTATCTCACAATTCAAACGGATGGAATGATTGTTTTAACCGAAGATAGAAGTCAAGCCACAATCTGGACAAGCGCTTTATTCTCTTATCCAAATAGCTTCACCTATTTGTGCTTTAAAAATATGAATAACTACTATATCAAATTATCTCCTAAGCAGAACAATCAAAATATGCTAGAAGTTGTAAATCCAGAATATATAGATAGGGAGTTAAAAAATGTCTTTTATTGGAATCTAGAAAAGGAGGAAAATAGGAATGGTAACAATTAATGACTTACATTATAGTGATCCAATTGATGAAGATAATATTATTAATATGAGAATTCCGCTTTATGATCTTGAGGTTGATGATCAGTTTATCAATCATAACGTACCTGATTTAAAAGCTTTTCAGGTTTTTCCTAATGTTTGGGTCGTACCAGAGCGTTATACGTTTTACTCAACAATGAAAAACTTAGATGCACCAGCAAATCCATCAAGAAGTAGTTATTATGATCCTACTTATTTGCAAAGTGATGCTGAGAAAGAAGTATTTTTACAACAAATGATACTTCTGTTTAAACGAATCAATTCTACCCAAGAAGGTCAGCAATTTTTAAATTTATTATCCCGTAGTATACCTGTGCCTTATGAATCAAATGGCGATGTCGCAATGGGTACCACACAAGTTATTAAACAGATGGATGATAAGGGGAATGTTCTTAAACACAGGCGAGCACATATTATTATTTATGGACCTGGTCCAGATCTGATGGCAAAAGGTTCAAAAGCCCTAACCAAGAGTCGCGAGACGGGGAGAGGGTGCATGGCAGAAATTTATTTTAGTCCCATGTATCATAAAACTTATTCCACTAAGCTGACTAATAAAAATTCCTTAGTAGATAAAAGTGTACAAGAATTTGTTCCAGATCCTGCCGTTACACTTATTCATGAATTATGTCACGGGCTTCACGCTCTCTATGGTATTGATTTAGGAAATGTTGGTAGTTGGGAATTTAATTCAAATCCTAATAGTTTGTTTAGTAGTTGGTTTAGTAGCAAAGAGGCTGTAAATTTTGAAGAAGTTATGACCTTTGGTGGAGAAGATGTTAAAGTTATTAAAAGTGAAATAGATAAAAAGATACCAGGTATTTTAAATTTAATTAAGACAACTGTAGAACCTATTATAAATAAAATAACAGATCCTCATGATGAGATGCTTCAGTGTCTGCAGTCTAAATATCCTTCGTTAAAGGGAACATTAGGACAGTTCTTTTTCGACGATACTCAACTAGAAAAAGATATTAGAGATTTATGGATGGTCATGAATGAAACTATGTTTGCTGAAAATCTAAAGGCCTTAACACGTGCTCGCTATTTGGTTCCCAAAGTAGAAAATATAGTTCAAGTGGATATTTTATCCCCGAATGTCTATACAATAGACAAAGGATTTAATCATCTTTCAAAAGGATTCAAGGGGCAGTCTGTCTCTCAAAGTTATTTTCGAAAGATAAGTGCTTTGGCTCGAGGAGCAGTCGTAAGAGCTTGCCCTAATCCACATTTCTCTTCACAACGAGGGTTAAGTAGCTGTATTGAAATTTTAGAGGACGATTTATTTATAATGAGTTCGAAAGATTCATTCACTGACACAGATTTTTCTGAACCATCGGTTGGCCCTGTATCTTATAAGGCAAAGAAGGGAGCCGATACAATTCTTGATTCAACATTAAGTAATTATGACTTTTCCAAAGAAATTAATTTCACCTCTACGGTTCCTATTATAACTGTAGAAGATCCGCTTGAAACAGATGAAGATGTGCCGGTTATATCAGAAGATAGAACTGTATATGTAGATGATTACACCACTTTTCATTTTCTGGAAGCACAAAAGATAGGCAAAGAAGTTGTGCCAACTCAAACAAAAGTAGTTTTTACTACAAATATGGAAGAGGCATTGTTTGATTCTAAAAAAGTGTATACTGTATTTGAAAATACAGCTTCTCGCATAAACGAAGCCGGAACAGGTATTGCTAATGGTATGATGTTCTATCAATGGCTAAAAGGGATTGTCCAAGACTTTACAGAGGAAGCCACACAAAAAGATACGTTTGACAAGATTTCTGATGTAACAATGATAGTGCCCTATCTAGGAAATATTTTAAACATTGGTAATGATATAAGAAAAGGCGATTTTATGGGGGCCGTAGAGCTTGGCGGCGTTACAATTTTGTTAGAAGCTATACCAGAACTTACGCTGCCAGTTTTAATTGGTTTGACAATCATTGAGGATGAACTAGAAAAAGAACAAGTAAGTCAAACAGTCTATAATGTTTTAGATAAAAGAGATGAGAAATGGGAAGAAGTTTATGGATTTGTAAAACAACAGTGGTGGTGGATGGTGCATACTCAATTTGAAACAAGAATTTTGCACGCTTATCAAGCTTTAAATCACCAAGTAGAAGCTATCAAAGCGAATATGACTTATCAATTGGCTAATTACAGAGGAAACCAGGAAGACAAAGAACTCTTAGAAAAAGCAATCGATGATACTCTACAATCTTTGTATTATGCTGTTGATCAAGCTATGCATAATATTAAAAGATTTCTTATCCAAAGCTCGAAATCCTATTTACTTAATCAAATGCTACCCAAAACAAAAGAACAGCTTCTTGCTTTTGACCAACAAACACTGAGAAATGTAAATGATTTTATTAATAAAAATCAAGGAGTTTTAGGTGAATCGCTTGCTAAAGATTTAAAGAAGAAGGTAGAAAAACGACTTACTAGCTTACCAGTTTTTAACTTAGAAGATTTACCTATTTCCGAATTTGAAGATCTTATTCACTCACATGAAATAGATATTCAAGATAGTGAAGTTTTAAATATTGGTGTGAATAACGGGAAGATACAAGATTTATCTGGAGAAAATACACCTTTAACGCTAGGGGAAAATTTACACATTGTAAACGGAAGAGATAATCAAGCAGTTCGATTAAATAACCAACTTGACAGTAAACTAGAAATTCAATCTCGTCCAAATATTCATTTTACAGCTTTTGAAGATTTTTCTATAAGTATTTGGATTAGATGTTCCATGCTTCGGAATAATCGAAACAGAGGGCAAAAATATACCATCATCCAACAATTTAATAAGTATGGTTGGCAATTAGCGATTCAAGATAGCGTCTTTGTTTGGACTTTACATGATACATTTAATAATCAAATTCAATTAACAAGCGGGTCTGCCTTGACAAATAAGAATTATTTGCTACAGAATTTTTGGCTACACATTACTGTTACAAACAAGCGTTCAGAAAAAAGTAGACTTTATATAAATGGCGTCTTACAAGATCAAAAAGATATTTCTGTACTGGGAAATTGCCATCCTAAGGAGCCTATTTTATTTAGTATACAAGATAATTCTGACCCTAATTATTTTGTACGTTTTGAACAATTTAATGTGTATCGTAAAGCATTGACCGATAGTGAAGTAAACCGGCTTTATTGGAAATATTTCGAGGGTTCTTATTTGAGAGACGTCTGGGGTGAACGCTTAACGTATAATCGTGATTACTACATGCAACTTAGTACTTTACCAGGAAGAGGTATAAAGCGAGAATATCGAACATGGTCTGGATTTGATTATATCATATTGAGCGAATTAGGTACTCAAAAAATTCCTACACATGAGGTAACATATCCTAAGTTATACCAAGGACAGAAAATCACTATTCACTCTGATGGAAAAAACTTAGAACCCCATGTGAAAAGTAATAAAAATATTAGATTGAAGATTGATGATTTTTATATCGGAGTAGTTAATCCATTTAAATTGCCAGAATGGAGGCCTGAAAGTGGTGCTTACGTTGTGACTACCTATAATCACGCTGAAGATTTATGTCTTTATTTTAGGACAAGATCAAGTTCTCAATCTTTGTATTATGGCCAATTAATTATGAATGATGGTCGTAACAAGAGTTTATTAAATTATACCTTAAAAGGTAGTACTTACTGGATATGGTCTAGTGCTTGGTATTATGAAAATTATAATACTAGTTCCAAAACTGCGGGAAATTGGTATTTTATTCCCGTGGATGAAGGTTGGAAAGAGGACTGAACAAAAAACATCATAGATAGTTATAGTCTTGTTAGACACATAAAGAAGATACTATTTCAATAAATTTATATAACCCATTTATTTTAGCCAATCAGATCATTTTTGAATTATGAAAAGGACAGTGAAAGAGATTTAAGAAATAAATCATTAACAATAAAGGGGCGGAGACAACTACGTATTCTAAAATGTAGGAAGATAGAAAATTTCTAATTAGTTTCAAAGTATTTTTCCTCCATTTTATTAGGCGTAAGCATATTTGATGTACTATATGGGCGTTTAATATTGTGGAGCCTATCAATATATTCAAATCAGTCAAGTCTTACTTATTGAAGATAATGAAATGATCGCTGTTGATTTCATATATGAGGCCTACTCCAACTCTATTAAAAATAACGTTTTTTAAGATTGAAGTGGGAGTAGGTCATCTGATTCGGACATTCCTCACCTATCTATATTAAATAAAAATATATCTTCTAAATGTATACTAAATTGGAATTTATGTAGGCAAGCATACAATATAAATGAGATTAGCAGTATTGGATTTTACCTGTACAATCCATATGTTTGACTGGGGCTGTTTTACAGAAGACCAAGTTCGAGAGTTTGTTCCAGGATGCATTACGGACGAAGAAGTAGATGAGATTATTAATGAAGAAAGCGTATCTTGAGAGATGTGCTTTTTATTTTGTAAAAAAGACGGCGAAACATGGAGAAATTATTAGGATCGTTGCTTGTCAAATCCTGAACAAATCAGCTTTACTACTTTGTTCGTGGTTTTATTTATATGGGAAATGCAACAGAAACAATGCAAGAGAAAAAAGATATAAAAGCACAATCTATAAAATGACGATACTCTAGTAATGTGTAAGATATCAAAAGTACTGTAGAAGGAAGAATGATGAAATTAAATAATTCAATGCATGACATTGTCAAATGGGTAGTATCGGTTGTTCTGCCAGCACTCACTGTATTGGTAGGTGTGGATTGGGAAAACCCTATGGGGATGAACACACTGATGTGGCTGTCAAAATAATCATATATGTGACGACATTCTTAGGGACAATCATGTAAGTATCCAACAAAAATTATAAGAAAAATGGAGGTAGTCAATAATGGTCAATATTATCAATAATTCGGTATGTCGTGGCGTAGCAGGTAGACGTGTAGGAGATGTGAAGGGTGTAGTCATTCATAATACTTGGACAAATACGACAGCAGAACAAGAAATGAATCGTTTAGCACGAATGTCAGATAAACAGTTAGAAGCAGGATTTGCTCATTATTACTGTGATGAAAACACGATTATTCGGACAGAAGATACTTATAATCGTGCTTGGCATGTCGCTAATTCTGACGGAAATAACAGTTATATCGGATATGAAGTGCGTGGAAATCGGGAAACGCCAAAAGCAGTTTTTCTACAAGCGGAACAAAATGCTTTCTGGCAAGCAGCAGAAGATTTTCATTTTTACGGATTGCCAGTCAACCGAGATACAGTCAAATGCCATCATCAATTTTCAGCAACGGAATGTCCTAAACGTTCACTGATGGAACATTGTGGCTATGATTCTACGTTAGCAGTTCCTGCAGCAATCACTGTTCAAATGCAAGATTACTTTATTTCACAAATCAAAAAATACTATGATAATCCTGCATTGAAACCTGATGGTAGTACAGAAGATCAGAACCATGATGATAAAGTATCAGCAAGTACGCCAACGCATCAGGGAAATGCTTATGGCAAGCTAGATATTTTCAAGAAGGTATCAGACAAAACAGTTCGTGTGGCTGGTTGGTTGGTTCCTGATAAACCACAAGGTGCACTTGGAACATACGCTTACGTACTTGTGATGGAACACGGGACACCTAAAGAATTAACGCGTATCCAATCTCAAGGCATTGCTCGTCCGGATGTTAAAAAGGCATACGGATATCAAGGTGGCGATGCGTTAGGTTTTGATGTTACTTTTGATTCTAGCTGGATGAAAGGGAAGAAGATTGATATTATTTTTCGCCGATGTAATCAATCTAATGGTGAAGGAGCAGTGAATGACGTGCGGATTAGTGATATCTATTTGACGCTATAAATAAGAAAAACATACTAAGATTAGAGAGAGTGGGGCAATAGTCAGAAAAAAATCTGATTATTGCCCCACTTTTTTTGGGTTCTTTGTCAAATCAGACTGATAAGGTCATCTATAAACATCAAAGTTAGTAAAAGTCACTAGCTTTGATGTTTTTTTATGTGTAGCTGATTAACCCGTTGATTAGAAAAATCCGCAAGCGCATATTGGTGAAACTGCGAAATCCATAAGCAATTCGTTTTGACGTTTTGATATGCGTGTGAAGATTCTCTAATTTTGCTTTAGAATACTTTTTCGAAAACGCTAGCTGAATCCCTTTTTCATATCTGAAAAAGGCTTTTTTGATGTAGTGGAGTTCCAAGGGAACTTCTTTGGGCATTTCTCGAAGTAGCTGGAAAAAAATAGCTGGTTGTTTCTCGTGATAAGCATTAAGCAGCTTTTGATAATACTGATAAGCCGTTTTAAGTTCAAAAGAGAGTGAAAGTAGACGGTCAACTATTTCACTTTCTGTTAAATAGCGCCATTGAAAATTCTACCATTTCTTGAATGTGGTGTAATCCAACTCGTCTTCTGATTTTAGAAGTAATTTATGCAAAGATTTCAATTGTCGATAGTACTTGGCTTGTGAAGCGTCTTTTTGATCCAGCTGCTTCATCACGCGTTTTCGAATACGGTCGAAAAACTTGTTCAAGTGTTGCACAATATGGAAGCGATCAATGATAATTTGTGCATTTGGAAAGCACTCTTTGACTAATGAAAAATAAGGGGCATTCATATCTGTGACAATGTAGCGAACCCCCATACGAGCTTTTTTTGTAAAACGCATGAAATAAGCAACCAAATCTTTTTTTCTCCGGCTGGGCAAGATGTCAAAGAGTTTCCCTGTCTCTCCATCCATACAAGAAAAGGAGAACTTCCCATAGGAAGTTGAAAGAGAGCGAAACTCGTCGAATAGTAAACAATGAGGTAAATAGTCCAGTTTCTGCCGCATTGTTGCCGATAGAGCAGATAATGTCCGCTGAACGGTCGTCACTGAAAGATTACAACGTTTTGCAATTGTCTTTAACGCTTGACGCTCGGTCAATTCTTCTAATATTGTGTAATGAACTTGTTTCGAAATAAAACATGAAGGAGCGACAAGATACGTATGATCAGTAAAATATTTCCCGCATGCTAGGCAGTGATAACGTTGCTTTCTTAGCCTCAAGTAGGTTTGCTTATTTCCACTGCGATTTAAGAGAACCATTGAAATCTTCTTGCCGTTTTTGACGATCTGCTTCGCAGATTCTTTACAAAATGGACAATGTCTAAAGGTTCGAACCAAATTTCCTTCGATTATGATGGCTTTCTTGTTCTTACTTTCTTGTTCTTATAAGTAGTTTCTTGAAAAGAATTAATTTCAATATTTTTATCTTTAATAGTGAAGAGCTCTTTGATAGAATGAGAGATGGACATACAAAAACTTCCTTTCAGATTGATGTTTTAGACGACTCTATTCTATCGGAATTTTTGTATGTCTGTTTGTTTTTTACAAAGAAATCTAGGACCGACAGAAAATTCTATCAGTCCTAGAAATTATAGAGCCAAGAAAAGTAGGTTGTGGTCTTTTTATTTATGATAAGGTGGTAATGCTAGGATATTCTGATTTGAGGCTATCTAATGCTTCTTGTGCGCTATCAAAAGAATTATAATCAGAATATTGATCTTCACTCTTTAGACTAGAAACATTCACTTGATTATTATTGAGAGACAAATTAGAATATCCATAAATTTTATAAGAGGTCGATGTGGTATAATCCGTTTTGCTATCTATTTTGTATATTGAAACTATAGAGAATTCATCTGAGTTATCATTAGTGTAACTAGACCAAGAACTATTGATGTTTGTTCCAATAAAGTAATTTTCTTGGCGTGTAACGGTGTATTTAGCAAATGAATTTGAGTGATTATCGTCACGTGCAACAGTATCAATTTGTGAAAGTAAAGCATCCAGATTAGATATTTGAGGTGTACCTTTAAGCCCAGATACTTCCACTTTTTTTGTATTTGAACCATCAAGAATTTTTCCTTTGGTAGTTTCTTGTTCAACATAATCCGAATTTAAAGTTATAGTGATACTATCTCCATTTGATAGTTCAGTTGTTTCATCTTCTGTATCAAAGATATCACTATCTATTTCTGCTGAACCATAATGATCGTACCCATTCCAATGAATCGGATTATCTTTTAAAACATTATCAATCGTATAGCTAGTTGATTTTTTTAATCCAGATACAGTGACTGTTTTTGTTTGGGATTTTACTGGACTATTTTTTTTATCTGAAGAAATTGAAACTTTTACTTTGTCTCCGTTTGATAAATCAGAGTCTTTATCTAGTTCAATAGAAATATCAGATCGATCAATGTCTTTATTTTTACTAAGAATACTGTCTATTTTATCTTCATACTCACCTGATAGAGTTGCTGTTCCCTGGTGATTATATCCAGTGAAATTAACTGATACATCGTCAATGATTGATTTAGGCATTTGACTAATAAACAAAAATATACTAAATAAAATAATAATAGCTGCGGTGCTTCCACCTATAATTTTCCAATGTCTTTTAGTGATTTTTGAAAAATCTATATTGATATTTTGATTGTTGCTCTTTAAGTAATGAATGAGACTATATACAGAGCTAATAAACATGATAATTAATCCTAGTATAATAATAGTACCAGCTATTCCCAAAAACGCATCTGCAAATTCATTTGTATTAGTAGAGAGATTAGACTGTAAGAAATAGTTAAACCAACAGTATAATACTGTTACAACGAATGCTGATATACTGGCAGTGATTTTTGCGATCTTATTGTGAATGAAACTACAAATTATAACGACGATAGGTAAAATTGTTATCGCTACAATAAAGATTTGCAAGTAACGAAGTATTATTGTTACATCGGAAGAAATTGAATTCGTTGATCCCCAACTAGCCATCTGCTTAATGAATTTTACAATGTGTGCTAAACTAGAAGTTTGATGTCCTATAAGTGGAAAATTTATATCTATAAAATTAAAAATATATACGCCTGATAGAACAATGAGTGATCCTGTTATTGCAAAAATATCACTAATAGATAAATGATATTTTTGTAAATAAAGTTTTAAGTTATTCTTATTGCTTGTATTCATAAAAAAACCCCCAATTTTATTTAAAAATAATGATGAATTGTAAATATAAAGCGATTTAATTATAACAATATTTAAATAAACTTAAGTATTTATTATGTGGTTTTATAAACACCAATTTTGAGATTACTAAATATACCTGATATGATATAGTTGTGATTGTTTTTTACCATTAGTAATGATGATCTCAACACAGATTTTATTTATAAGAGAAACAACTGATTCTATTAAGTAGACTGCATTGTTTTTCTTATTAAGCGAAAGAGACACAACTTAGTTGTGTCTCTTTTAATGGCTCTTCCTTTTTGTGTTTATACAATGAACTAATCACCACTTAGCTAAACCTAAAGGTTTTAAGTAGCGATAGTTTACCTTTCTTCAATTTTCTTCTTTATTTTAAAACGAAGTGTTCATAAAATTAGTTTTATACTTATTAGGACAATTCTTTGAAGGGGTCAGAAACTTAAGAGTTTTTGATACTTAAGAACTCTCTATAAAAGTAAGGTTTCTATTGGTTCAAGAATTCATAGAATGTTAATCTAATGTAACAAAAAAGGATAATTATGTATATACATTCTTTCTTGAATGTGTTATACTATGTATATACAGAAAGAGGTGTCTAATATGGAAATGTTACCTATAAAAAAATGGGGAAATAGTAATGGTCTTAGATTGCCAAAGTATATTATGGAATATCTTGGAATTCACACAGAAGACAAAGTGAAGATAATACAAGAAGAAGTAAACGGTCAAAAGCGTCTAATCATCGAAGCGGCTAATTTAGAAAATGAATTAACAATTGAACAGTTATTTGAAAATTACACTGACGAAAGAAATCATGTGACGATTCAAAATTTAGGTGAAGCAGTAGGTAATGAAAAATGGTGAGAAAACCTAGACAAGGCGATATTCTATTATTGAATACAGCACCTCGATCTGGACACGAACAAACAGGGAAAAGACCTTATATTGTTTTAAGTCATGATATTATTGCAGATTATAGTAACGTTGTTACAGTTGCTCCGATTTCTAGTACAACTAGAAACTATCCGTTATATGTAAATATTAATTCAAAATATGAAATGAAGACAACAGGAAAAGTATTATTAGATCAACTAACGACGATTGATTATGAAGCCAGAGAGTGTATTTTCTTGGAAAAAGCACATGATAGTTTGGTTGAGGAGTTATTGATGAAAGTTAGAACAGTATTTCAAAAAGTAAGTAAATAAAATAGAAACAGCAGCATGATCAACTATTCGTCATTGACCATGCTGTCTTTTTTATTCTATATACGGTTTGTCTCGTAACATTGTATTCTTTTGCAACCTTTGAAATAGCAACTCCATTTTTAAGATACTCAACGATGTTTTTATAAAAAAGGCGCTGTTGAGGATCTTTTGCGTTAGTACTGTATAGCTTAGGACGTCCTTTATAAACACCATTATCTTTTGCAATTTTAATTCCTTGTGCCTGGCGACGTTTAGATTCAGTCCGTTCTTGTTCAGCGATCATGGCCAAAATTTGAATGATCAGATTCTTTATGAATTTATCCATGAGAGGATTGCCAATTGCTTCAGCTATGATCCCGTCATAATTTCTTCCAAGTCGATTAATAGCTTCCACAATAAAAAATATCTTGATCTCGGACGTAATCCAATGCTTCTTGGAAAACAGGTCGATGAGTAATCGTAGCGCCAGATTGTTTCTCGATGAAAATTCTCTTTGTACCGAATTTTTTCATTTCTTCAATCTGGCGTTGTTCATTTTGATCGATTGATGAGACACGTATGTATGCAACTCTCAAATTTTTACCTACTTTCTGCAACTATTTAAAATACACACTAATCATACACTAGAAAACCAGATGTCACTTTTCTCTTTAAATACCTAATGATAAAAATACAATTACTTTTATGGCGAAACTATTCAATTCAATTATAAAACAGGTTATGCAATTTTGAATATTGGTACGTCAATCCTAAAAACGCGACTAGGCTACTTATTAACTTCTTTTAAAATCAGCAGATTTTATGAACACTTTGTTTTAAAATAAGAGCTAAGAAAATTCACCAATTATTTTGAACGATTTTCTTAGCGATTAAATATTTATAGTTTGTGTCAAATAAAATTAAAAATTTATGCCATTTAAAAAGAAAAGTGACATTCTTGTGCACTATCAAAAGAATTGTAATCAGAATATTGATCTTTACTCTTTAGACTAGAAACATTTACTTGATTGTTATTAAGAACTAAATTAGAGTATCCATAAATTTTATAAGAGGTAGACGTACTACCACTCATTTGACTGTCTATTTTGTATATTGAAACTATAGAGAATTCATCTGAGTTATCATTAGTGTAACTAGACCAAGAGCTATTGACATTTGTTCCAATAAAGTAGTTTTCTTGGCGTGTAATGGTGTATTTAACAAATGAATTTGAGTGATTATCGTCACGTGCAACAGTATCTATTTGTGAAAGTAAAGCATCCAGATTAGATATTTGAGGTGTACCTTTAAGCTCAGATACCTCCACTTTTTTTGTATCTGAACCATCAAGAATATGAACAGTTGAAAAAAATAATCTAGGGATTTGTGGTCGTTCTTAAGAAGGACGGATTTTTTTTATCAAAAATCTGATTCGTCTACATGACTAAAGTCGCAAGTATTCTCGGATTCTAGATAGATTAAATAACGTCATTACTTTGAGGAAAGCTATAAATCAATATATTTCGTCTTTTTCTTATTTATGTACTACCTTTCACTTATTAATTATAAGGTAGTACATATTTCTCTTTTTTATGGTAGTAACTAAACATATATATGTTATAATAGTATTAAACATAATATTAGTAAAAGAAAAGAGGTAGGAACGTGGTAGCGAAGAAATATGTGATCGGTAATTTTAAAGGTGGCGTGGGTAAAAGTACGTGCGCGCAGATGTTAGGGTTCGAATCAGCAGTCAATGAAGGAAAAAGGACATTAATCATTGATTTGGATATGCAAGGAAATACCTCTGATGTAATGAACTTAACACATATGAATTTCACTGAAGAGGAAGGCGGAGGAGATGGTGAATCAATCGTTTACGAAAATACCGTAACTGATGTATTGATAAACAATCTTCCATCTAAAGACGCTGTATATAAAGTTATTGATAATCTTTATATACTTCCGGCAGATATGTCGTTTGAAATGTATGATGATTGGATCAAAGAACAATATAATGATTCATTATCCCAATTTAAATACATGAAAGAAAAGCTAGAGCCATTATTTGATGAGTTTGATGTCATTTATCTAGATGTCCCACCTTCCATTTCTGTATATAGTAAATCCGCAATGTACATTGCAGACTGGGCAATCGTTGTCCTGCAAACTCAAGTAAAATCGATGAGAAATGCGATGCAATACCTGGAGTATATGGACTTTTTTGTAAAAGAGTTTGATACAAATCTATATGTTGCTGGTGTGATTCCATTTATGTTAGAAAGTGGCGATGCAGTAGACCAGGAAATGTATAAACAAGCTAAAGAGATTTATGGGGAACATTTAATTAAAAATGTTGTACTCAAAAATGCGCGTTTAAAACGGTATGACGGTTCAGGTATTACGATGGAGAAGACAAAAAAAGGACTCTTAAAACAATGGGATCGTAAAAGCCACGAATTATTTATCAGTATTTTGAAAGAATTGGAAGAACACGAGAATTGGTATGTGGAGGTGGAGTAATTGGCTGACATCAAAGGATTGGATATTTTTGGGAACAACAAAGGGCTTGCCAAAATAAAAAAAGAAGCAGAAGCAAAGAAAAAGCAGCAAATAACTACTCCAACCGAAAATAAGCAAATGGAAGCACATCAACTACAAGAAATAAAAAATTCATCCAATGCTGAAAGGCAGAGTAGAAGAAGAACAAAAAAAGTTGGTGCACCAATCAGAAAATTTGATAAGGTTTATTCTACTAAGCATCCTTTAAAACTGTCGACTTTGTTAAATGCTACATCCCGAGTTTTAGTAGAGAAGTATGAAACAAATATGACAAGAGATGAATTGTTGAGGAAAGCATTGGATGAATATATCAAGCAAAATCTTACACAAGAAGATAAGCAGGACTTATTTAATGATGTTGTGAAAGAATTAGATTTGTTTCGAGAAAAGTATCCTATTGTTCCAGAACTAGACGATCATGGAGAAATAATAAGAACAACAGCTCAAATCAAAAAAGATACGGAAGAATCCATTCGAAAAGGATGGGGAATGAATAATAAAATTAGATAAATTTCAAAAGTACTACCTTTTTTAGGTAGTATTTTATATTCATTTTTTCAGTTTTTAGGACAATATGATAAATCTTTTCTTTTGAATTTTTCCTATTAAATAGAAAAACTAAAAAAATTATTTTGAAATTAGTATTTCATTTCTCTTTCGTTTCACTATAATGATATAGGTAAGGCTAGGTTATCTCCTTAAATTTATAAATTATTAATAGGTAATGCCAAGCTGATAGTAATTTTAAAAACAGGAAAAAATCATTATATGAAATTATCTAGTGAATAAAATATTTGAGGTGAAGGAGAATTTATTTGGATATTTTTCAGCTTCTTGATGAAGACCAACGCTACCAATTATTTATATTGCGATTTCAAGATTTAGAAGTTGATGATTATGTTACAATTCAAGAATTAGTTGAATTAACCGGCCAGTCTAAGTTTAAGATTACTAAATTCATCGAAATATTAAATTACGATCTACGTAAATATGGACAAAGTTGTAAGATAGTTATTCAAGATGATTTGCGGGGACATGCAAGTAACAGGAAAATATCCATACTATGCAAACAAATATTTTGCTGATAATGGATTTTCAATTGATTTCTCACCAGAAGATCAAGCAATATTGGCAAAAGGAACAGTGGATTACTATACTTTCAGTTATTACTTAACACTTTGTGTTTCTGCAGATGATGAAGTCACTAAAAATGGTCATAGCATGATTGGAGGTTCTGGAGTGAATAATCCATACCTAGAGCAAACAGAATGGAATGCTATGATTGATCCAGTGAGCTTAAGAATTGCTTTGAATGACATTTATGACCGATACCAACTACCTTTGATGATTGTAGAAAATGGCATCGGTGTTTCAGAAACAGTTGCTAAAGATGGAAAAATCCATGATGATTATCGTATCGATTATTTAAAAAAACATATCATTGAAATGGAAAAATCCATCGATGACGGGGTAAACTTGATTGGCTACACGATTTGGAGTGCCGTTGATATTGTAAGTGCCTCTACTGGTGAAATGAAAAAACGCTATGGGGTGATTTTTGTTGATAAATATGACGATGGAACTGGTACTTTATGTAGAAAGAAAAAGGACAGTTTTTATTGGTATAAAAAAGTGATTGCTCAAAATGGACTATAAAAAGGACTCGCCAGCGCTTGCGTACAACAAGCGTTAGCGAGTTCTTTTTAACTGATTGAGACATTCAGCTCATAACAATGGAAGAAGGGCGAATTTTTCCAATCTATGTCAAAAAAAGTACTTCTTGTATGTAGGGAACTACTCCCTACGTAGTATCGGTTTTTAACGCTTGAAGTGGGAGCTTCTTGGGCAGAGAACATATTGAATGACTATTTTCTCTAAATGCATATTAGATTAGCTCATTTCTTATATAGATCGGATTATAACATGAAACAAAATAAGCCTTATGTGGCGGTGTTCGAGTGACCAAGGGTAACCATCATAGCGAGCTACATTAGTCCCTCACCTATAGAGTATGGGGGACTAATTATGTAGATGAGCATACAGTATAATGTAGATTAACAATCTTGAATTTTATCTGTACAATCAATAGATTAGTTTAAAATAAGCTTAATTCAAAAATATGAGCTAAAGTATTTAACAACACGTAAACCAGTTAAAATAGTTTACGTGTTGTTATTTAGTTCATTTTACGGTTCAGCGTATTTTGTGAATAAGTAGTTAATCGTTTATTTTTGATTGAGTTCTATATCTTTTTCAATCGTTGCATCGATCCCTTTGATCACAGTAGATATAAAAGATTCATTTTCTAAGGCAATCAAACCAGCTACAGTAGTACCTCCAGGGGAACATACACGATCAATTAATGTCCACGAATTTTCATTGCTTTCCAGAATCATCTTTGCGCTACCTAGAATAGCTTGTGCTACGATTTGATTTGAAAGCTCTTTTGGTAATCCATTTTTTACTCCAGCACGAGCAATACTATCAATAAAAAGATAAGCATACGCGGGTGAACTTCCGGCTAATGCAGTAAAGTTTGAAAAATCTTTTTCCTCTAATCGCCATGCTCGACCGATAGCTTCAAACATTCTTACTACGTAAGCAAGTTGCTCTTCTGAGGTGCATGAATTACCGCAAACAGCAGCTGCACCTTCACCAATCATCGCATTTACATTAGGCATTACTCGGACAATGGGAATTTTTTCTTCAGTTTTTAAAAACTCTTGTAGTTTTTCAATAGGAGTACCCGCAGCAATTGAAATGATCAATGGTTTGTTTATTAAAATATCATCTTTTGTTTCAGTTAATACTTTTTCTATAATGATCGGTTTGACGGCTAGAACGAGTGCATCCACAGTTGCAACTAATTCCTTGTTAGAGCTACAAACATTTGCTCCAATTTCCTTTGCGAATTGTGTCACTTTTTCAGTCATGACATCAAATAAGTATATATCACTTGCGTTTATAAATTGTTTTTTAATAATTCCTTTAATTATGGCTGATGCCATATTCCCTGTTCCAATAAATCCAATTTTCATAGTTATTTCCTCCATTAATTAGAATTTAAGGTTGCTGAAGATCCGTTTCCACTTGATCTACAGCTTTATATTCTTTAGTTGATTTTGCTTGTAAATATTTTGGTGGACGATTGATCAAAACGATTGAAAGACAGACTAATACTAAGCCAGTAGCTAATGAAATCGTAAATTTTTCACCTAAAAAAACAGCGAGAATACTTCCAGAAATTGGCATAATAAACTTATATACAGTAATTTCACTAAGATTGCCATATTGAGCTGCCCAATACCATAAACTAAAAGGGATAGCAGAAGCTGCTGCTAAGATGATAAGTAAGATAATACCAGTTGCAGTCCAGTTGATCGTCATTAAACGTCCGCCCATACAAAAACCAATGAGATAAAGGAAAATTGAACCAATAATTAAATTCCAGCCAGTCATAACAAACGAATTCAAAGTTGATCCTATTTTTTTTGCTAACATAGTTGCAAGTGCGGCAAGTAATCCATAGATCAGCATGAAACCTTCTCCTGTCATAGAAAAAGTAAACATATCATTAAGATTAGTTACACCTGTTAGTTGAGAGATAATTAATCCAACAAAGCCAATAATCAATCCGAGCACTTTAGCAAAAGAAAGTTTATCATTTTTGTAAGCAAAGTGAGCAAAAATAGCGGCAAAAAAAATCGTTGATTGCGCTAAAATCGTCGAATTGATTGTTGAACTTATATTGACGTTACCAATGTTGAAAAAGAAATAAGCAGCTGTAGTTGAAAGTAATCCCATTATAAATACTTCTTTCCACTGTACTTTATTCACTTTAAATATATTTTGACGAATAAACGTAGCGAAAAGTAGTGTCATTATACCGGCAATAAAAAATCGAATACTTATAGTGGTAAGAACTTGCCCTGAATAGTCATTTCCAAAAGCTTCTTTTGATATACCCATTTCATCATTCATAACTTTAATCAGTTTAAAGGGGGTTCCCCATATGATATTTGCTACAATGGCTGCAAGAGTAATTGCTTTAGTACTTGGCATAGCTTTTTTTATTGTGTTTTTCATAAACCATTTCCTCCATTTTATAATTAGTTCATTTTTTCACAATCGGTTCCTAAGTGATATTATAAAGACTCTTTGCAAAAAAGATATAGGAGACATATAATGATAAAAGTAGTTTATTTTAAGATATAGGTGGAAAAATAATGTATCAGTTTACAGAAAATCAATTTTCACATTTTTTTAATTATCTAGAAACATTGGATTGCTATACTAAAAGCGAAGAAGGAATGATTGAAGAAATCGCAGCATTTCAACAGAATCCCAATCGACATATTGCGGCGCTTGTATGTCAAAATATTTCAGAAGTTCTAACATATCCCGCACCCTACATACGTATACTCTATGTATTGAGTGGTAGCATTAATATTTATTTAGATGGTAAAAAAATGACCTATGAGAAAGGTTGCTTAATTTTAGCTAATAAATGGACTGAGGTTGATTATAAAGAAAATACTAAAGATACGATGGTCGTTAGTTTCTATTTTAAACCTGAATATTTTTCAGATAGCTTGTTAAACCAGATGATTGAAGAGCCAATGCTTTATCGTTTTTTTGTTGAAAGTATCACAGAAGACACGGAGATCTTTAGTCATTACTGTGTTTATCAATTTAATGAATGGGATGATGTTCATTTTTATGTATTACTTTTACTCAAACAAGTAGTAAAAATGCGATATTTTAATAATAAAGTGACCAAATCTGCTTTTATTTTGTTGATTGTCGAAATTAGCCAAATGTCTGAAAAATGTTTATTGTTACAAGATTCAAATATATCAGCTGGTGTGCTGATTAAAGAGATTTTAGGATATATCTCAAATAATGTGCGTATAGCAACTTTGACAAATGTGGCACATCAGTTTCATTTCCACCCGAATTATTTATCTGCAATGATCAAAAAACAAACTGGAAGAAGTTATTCTGATTGGTTAACTTATTACCGTTTAGAACAAGCAAAAAGATATTTAGAACAGACAAACCTTTCAATTCAAACAATTATCAAAGAAGTAGGCTATTCGGACAAAACCTTTTTCTTTAAACGATTTAAAACATATTGCAAAATGACACCAGGAAACTATAGAAAAAATTTCAATTATAAATATAAATAGTTACTAAATTTCTTATAGTATGTTAAGGGTAATTAATGTGACAAACTAAGAAACTATTAGAATAAGTACGATTGAAATAAAAAATCGCCGTGTATATCTACTTTCATTTAGAATTTAACTAATTTAAGTAGAAGCCGCCCATTATCTATAGTGGGGGACAAATGTAGCTCGCTATGAGGGTTACCGTTGATCACTCGAACAACGCCACATAAGGCTTATCGCATTTTTATTTTGTTCCATGTTATAATCAGTCTATATAAGAGATGAGCTGACATAATATGGAATTAGATACGAATAATCATTCAGTATTTCTACTTTACTATCATCATGTACTGGTAACTAAATATTGTAGATAAGTAATTGATGATGAAATATCTGACTTTCCAAGAGTAAAATAGTTTCTTTAGAAAGGAATGTTTTGGCCTACAATTTTCTGCCTTTTGACAACTGGTAGCGCACCTATTGATGTGATTAAAAAATATATTCAAATTCAAGGGAATAATCATAAATAGAAAGTAGGCGGATCTTATGGAGCGACTAAGAACCTATAAATTTAGAATCTATCCAACGAAATTTTCTTTGTAAGTCTTTTGGCTGTGTCCGTAAGGTCTACAATCTAATGCTTGATGACCGAATGAAAGCTTATGAAGAAACTAGGAGAGATTCTTCTAAAAAATGAATTTTCCAACGCCTGCAAAATATAAGCAAGTTTTTCCATTCTTAAAATAAGTGGATAGTCTTGGTTGAGCGAATGCACAATTCAATCTAGGTAAGGCGTATAAGAACTTCTTTTGTGATAAATCCACCGGATTTCCTCGATTCAAAAGCAAGAAAAATCCGTTTCAAAGTTACACAACCAACAATCAGAATGGGACAATCGCTTTGATTGATAATCAATTCGTAAAAATTCCTAAGTTGAAGTCTCTGTTCAGAATTAAGTTCCATAGACAATCAAAGGAATGATCAAATCTGCTACAATCTCACGTCATTCAAGTGGGAAATATTAACGAAAAGTGGATAGATTGCACGAGAAAGTAATAAACCAGCGTACTGATTTTTTGAATAAGTTGAGTACAGAAATGATCAAAAACCACGATATTATCTGTATAGAAGACTTAAACAAAAAAGGTATGTTGCGTAATCATAAATTGGCAAAAAGCATTTCTAATGTTTATTGGTCTAGCTGTGTGACTAAATTACAATACAAATCAGACTGATACAGTCGGAAAATCATCAAAGTGGATAAGTGGTTTCCATCTAGTCAAATCTGTTCGAAATGAGGGCATAAAGACGACAAGAAACCGCTCGAAATTCGAGAGTGTACTTGTCCTATTTTTCATACCCATCATGATCGAGATATCAACGCTAGTATCACTATTCTGGTCGAAGGTCTAAGACTATATTCTATGGGATTGACTTAGATTAAATAAACAATAAGCGTAGGAGCTATGGGTCGCTTGGTATATAAGAGACAACGTTATTAGTAAAGAAATAAGCTATCAAGTATGTTCTCTTCCCAAGAAGCTCCTATTTCAAGCGTTAAAAACCGATAGGTTTGGCTATGAGTAGTTCACCTAATATAAAATTAGAATATAATGACAGAAAAGTTTTCTATACTGATTGTTGAATAATTAAATAATTTGAGTTAAGTAGTATAGAAATGTTGAAGAATATTCTAAATATATACAATTATTAATACACTAAAAAGGCCGGGGGATAAACGTGAATAATCAATTGAATAAAGGAGTAATTGACCTCTTTTTGCTTTTATTACTTAAGAAAAAAGATAATTATGGATATGAATTGACAAAAATATCTGCAGAAAATTTAAATATTACAGAAGGTGCCGTTTATCCAGTATTAAGGAGATTAGCTAAAATGGGGTATCTAGAGATTTACCAAAAAGTTGAGAACAAAAGAGAAAAAAAATTTTATAGATTAAATGAAAAGGGACTGCAATATTTAGAAATGTTACTATCTGAGTGGAATAATATAGATGAAGCTATTAAGAAATTTAAATAGGAGGCATATAATATGAACAATTTAGAGTATCGCAACAATGTGATAAAACATTTTAATAAAAGGAAGGTTAATAAGATAACTAGAAAAGAGATTCTAATGGACTTAGACGAGTTCCTTGATAATAATAGTACTGGGGAAATTGAAAATCATTTGGGAAACCCAATAGATTTTGTGAATAGTTATCTAGAAGAAAGTGATCTTGATACAAAAAATATCTTTTTTATCTCCCTTTTTAAACAAATAGTTATATGGATTTCAATATTATTTTTTTTCATATTACTTTCAGCTCCAGCTGTCTGGTTAGTAACATTTACTTTTAGATTACATGTGGAAGTAGGTTATTGGTTCCAATTTTTTGTTAGTCTAACTATGTTTGGAGTTGGATATACAGGCTTGAAGTTTTTTCGAAAAAAGAATTGGGTATAGCCAATTCTTTTTTTTGGCATTATAATATTCATAGAATACTGTTTAATAAACACTATATAAAGAACAAGATTGGAGATTAAAATGATAAAGATTGTAGATTTAACATTTGGATTTAAGAAACCAATCCCTGTCTCTTATACACATCTAGATGTGTATAAGAGACAGTATCATTATAGTGAAACGAAAGAGAAATGAAATACTAATTTCAAAATAATTTTTTTAGTTTTTCTATTTAATAGGAAAAATTCAAAAGAAAAGATTTATCATATTGTCAGATGTGTATAAGAGACAGGTATAGAAATGTTGAAGAATATTCTAAATATATACAATTATTAATACACTAAAAAGGCCGGGGGATAAACGTGAATAATCAATTGAATAAAGGAGTAATTGACCTCTTTTTGCTTTTATTACTTAAGAAAAAAGATAATTATGGATATGAATTGACAAAAATATCTGCAGAAAATTTAAATATTACAGAAGGTGCCGTTTATCCAGTATTAAGGAGATTAGCTAAAATGGGGTATCTAGAGATTTACCAAAAAGTTGAGAACAAAAGAGAAAAAAAATTTTATAGATTAAATGAAAAGGGACTGCAATATTTAGAAATGTTACTATCTGAGTGGAATAATATAGATGAAGCTATTAAGAAATTTAAATAGGAGGCATATAATATGAACAATTTAGAGTATCGCAACAATGTGATAAAACATTTTAATAAAAGGAAGGTTAATAAGATAACTAGAAAAGAGATTCTAATGGACTTAGACGAGTTCCTTGATAATAATAGTACTGGGGAAATTGAAAATCATTTGGGAAACCCAATAGATTTTGTGAATAGTTATCTAGAAGAAAGTGATCTTGATACAAAAAATATCTTTTTTATCTCCCTTTTTAAACAAATAGTTATATGGATTTCAATATTATTTTTTTTCATATTACTTTCAGCTCCAGCTGTCTGGTTAGTAACATTTACTTTTAGATTACATGTGGAAGTAGGTTATTGGTTCCAATTTTTTGTTAGTCTAACTATGTTTGGAGTTGGATATACAGGCTTGAAGTTTTTTCGAAAAAAGAATTGGGTATAGCCAATTCTTTTTTTTGGCATTATAATATTCATAGAATACTGTTTAATAAACACTATATAAAGAACAAGATTGGAGATTAAAATGATAAAGATTGTAGATTTAACATTTGGATTTAAGAAACCAATCCTAAAAAATATATCTTTAAATATTGAAAATGAAAACCAAATCATTGGTTTACTTGGACCCAATGGTGCTGGAAAAACTACATTACTAAATATATTAGGTAATTACTATCAAAAATTTTCTGGAAAAATTGAAGGTAATAATAAAGTATTTTTTATTCCAGATAAAGAATATATTCCACTAGACTTTTCAATAAATGATTGTTTGTCTATTTTTCCAAAGGTATATCCTTTTTTTAACACTGATCGTGCTGTAAAAATGATAAATTTTTTAGATATTGATCGTACGATCAAATTAAGTGATTTTTCAAAAGGAATGAAAGAACAGGTACACATTGTATTTGGATTATCACAAGATGTAGATACTTATCTATTTGATGAGCCGCTAGCGTCGATTGACCCTTTTCATAGAGAAACGTTAATAAAATTAATTAAAAATTACAGAAGATCCAACAGTAATGTTTTACTCAGTACACATCTAATCTCAGATGTTGAAGATGTTTTTGAAGAAGTTATCTTCATTGATTCAGGAAAAATTCTATTACATGAAAAATATTTAGAATTGATGAAAACTTCTTTTAATGGTCTTGAGAAAAAATATTTGGAGGTTATGAAAGATGTTGTTCGTATTTAAAAAAAATATAAAAGATATTTTAAAAATCGTCCTGCCAGTTTATTTTGTTGAGACTACTTTTCAATTAATGTTGTTTTTTTTAAAACAAAATAACGATATAGCAATGATTCATGCTGTCTGGGTTATGTTATCGACTACTATGCTAGTAATATTCTCATTATATGATTTGTATAGACTAGTTTTCACAAGGGATTATTTCTTTTTTTACACTTTAAAATATGAAGTACCGTCAATTGCTGTAATCAAATCTGTTGTTTATACATTAGCGCTTTGTATTTTCTATATTTTATATACTCCTCTATTAGATCTTAACCTTCTACCAAAATTACTTTCAATTAGTTCATTTTACTGTGTGAATATAATAATTTTACTAGGTTTTAGGTCTTTTTCTTCAAAAAAAATTGGAGTATTCTTCTATGTACTTTGTTTATCAGGAATTACAGTGATACCTACACTAATCTATTTATTAACGTACTATGACAAAATGAGTGGATTTATGATTGGGGCTACAAACAAAATCGAAAATGCCAAACAAGTTTATAACTTAATAATTCCAACAACAATAATTCCGATTAGAGAAAATTTTAACGAACTATTTAATTCCCCTTTTATTTTTAATATATGTTTGTTGTTTTTAAGCATTTTTCTATTTACGCTAATAAAAACAAGAAAATTTAATTGGTAATAATATTCTATGAACAATATACAATAAATAGTGTTTATGGTATATTAAATTTGCGCTCCATATATAATAGTGTTAACTTCATAAAAAGGAGAATTATCTTATGTTAAAAAATTTAAACTCTAATATTGTTGTTCCAACAGGTTTAAAAATGAATAATGACTTTGATACCTATGGTGGTGTTTTGGCTTGGTCAGGATGGGTTTTTATTTACTCGTCAGAAAATAACGGTATATCAAATCTAAAACAACGTATTTCAAATTTTAATTTAGTATCTAAACCAGTCTAACAAAATTTGTTAAAATATGGAGCGCAATAATTTATATGGGTGGACAGAATGGAAACTAATCTTTTAAATTGCATAAAATACCTCACCAACAACATAAATTTATTTAACGTTGCAACTAATAGTTTTACTAATGAAGAGATAAAACCGTTTATTGAATTAGTATTTTGCTATAATTTATTACCCGATTCGCACTTACACAATGAAGAATATAGGAAAATAAACAGGTATATTCGAGGAGTCATTCAAACTGGTGATTTTGAAAATAAATTTATTCATAATTTAAATGCTATCTCTGGTATTTGTATTTTGGAAGAGTTTTTATTGAAGAATGATGAATCCTTATTTAAAGGATTATTAGTTGATTATATTGAGAACAAAAAAATAGATCTTCAACTTAAAAGAACCCCTTTTAGATTAATGGATATGAAATATTCAATAAATAAAGCTGGGGTAAAAGATAATTTACCATCTATTTTTAAAATTTTTGAAGAGACAATTTTAGGCAAACAACTATCTCCATACTATTTAACTCCAATGTCAATATACAGCGTTACTCACACGATATTTTATATGACTGATATGGAAAGAAAAAGTAAATATAATCACATTTTATTGCAAAATAAAGAATATTTTAAAATTTTGATTTACGACAGTATTATAAGGAACGATTTGGATATTCTAGCTGAATTACTTCTTTGTTGTTATTTCTTAAAGCTTAATTTAAATGAAGACTTTGCTTCTTTAATAAAATTATCAATTGATTTTATTAAAGATTCACAAGATTATGACGGTTCATTTCCTGCACCTCTTGATCATAACTATTTTAGCAAAATAAAAAGATTTAAGGAACGATATCACACCACTTTAGTTTGTATGGGGGCTTTAACATGGTTCGAGGTAAATTAACGCAACTCAAAACTTTTTTGAATTTACTTTCTAAAAAAATATGAATTTTGAATTTTATCAAGAGGTGAGTTATCTATTTAAAGTTTATAGTGTAATAATTAATGGTTGTTCAAAAAAGTTTTACAATTATATATCGATTAAATTAATTCGTGATATAGCATATACATTCGAGCTTAATTTATCTATTGAAGATTTATTAAATATCTATCCTATGGCTTTTGAAAAGCATGTCTATTTTTTTCTAGTTAATGAATTACAGTATAATACTAAATATAAAAAACTATTATCTACACAATTTTCAAAGACATATATACAATGTAATGAATGGTTAGATGAAGACTGGAAAAGACTTAATGAGCTGATGAATTTTGTTAGCTGCGGTAAGCAATTTCCTCTAATAGTTGAGAAAGAAAATCTCAATACATATATAGAAAAGTTAATGGCAAGTGAATCATACTCATCACCAATTTTGAAATTATGGCTTTCGATGTTTAAGGAGGAGGTACAGTTACATGGATCAAGTAGAAAATCGTCTAGTTAATTGGTTGGAAAAAAACGATGATATTAACTCAAAATTGTTAAAAGAAACAATTTTACCTACAGGATTTATACAGATAGACAGGTTTGAATTTGATGATATCTATCCTATGCTAATACTTGATTTATTGGATAATTCTAGTATTTGTCAAAGCATGCAGAGTCTGAAAGATGAATTAATTAAAACTAAACGGCGTGGTTCTCAAATTATATACTTAAAATATAAATTAGGATTTGATATAAATAACGATGTGTCTAAAATTTGTAATAGTTTCATGAAAGAAGTTCATGATTTTTCTATTTTACGAAATCCTATAACAATAGAAAAAGTTTATCGAATTCTTTTGTGCATTAACTATTTAACTGTTGAAGGGCATCAAAAACAATTGGAAGAACTTCAGCTTTTTTTAGCAAGTCTGACAGTAAATTGTGGGAAAAAATATAAGTTAATCGAATTTTGTGTTCTCTGTGAAGCTATAGGTATGCTTCCCTCAAGAATGTTAAGAGAATTTAAACAAAAGACAATCCAATTTATTGAAGATCAGCAAAGTCAGGAGGGATACTTTGGATTTTTTGATCCATTTGTACAAAATCAAAATAAGGATTCAAAAATTTTAATCATCACTATACACATGATTCTAGCTCGTAAATCCTTGAAAAAGTCATTAATTATGACTTAACTTCTATATTAGAAATTATCTCTTAAATTTTTTGGAGGTGCTCACTATTAATCATCTATTACTCTTAGCTGTTATTAATTCTAATAACATTATTAGTCTTTCATTAAACTTTATTTTAGCCTTATTTTTGCTTGGCCTTTTTATCTCTTTAGTCATTTACATAGGAGAAATTGCATTGGGCATTATTATTCTTATTCTACAGATCGCATTTATTCCAATTCGTTTCTTATTCATAGCTTTCAGATTGATTGGAAACTTCACTTTATACTTATTAGCAATCATATTTATTTGTTACCAAAAAATTACTAAAAAAAGGAAGCAAAAAGAGAAAAATTATTATTCGAACAGTTTTTTCAATAATCAACAACAGTACAATTCAACAAATAGTAATCAGCAATCAAAAGGTCAGCAAAAAAAACGTCAAAGCTATTCTTACTCAAGTAGTACAGACAGTCTAGAAAAATACAGAAAAATTTTAGGTGTTAAAAAAGGTGATAGTAATCAAGAAATTAAAAAACAGTATCGAAAAATGGTGAAAAAGTATCATCCTGATAAAAATCACGATCCCAATGCTAGTGTAAAATTTAAAGAGATCGTAAAGGCTTATGAACATCTATTATCTTAATAAGTTACGATAATAGATGTTCATGATTATTTTCTTTATTAGTATTATTTGACAGTTGAAAATTTTTTTATTTTTTCAAAATAATAATTATGTATTACCAAAACAAAAACATCTCTAAATTGGAGGTGTTTTTGTTTTGTAAAGAACAAGCACTTTTTCGATTAAAAAACTTTCTATCATTCCAAATGGGTAATAGAGCAGACTTAATAGCTTAGCATATTTTTTTACTAACAGAGACATCTCTTATTTAACAAGCTGTCCTTGTAGATCCTACGGTTCTGCAATAAAGAAGAAATATTGAATGACTATTTGTCCCTAAATACATGTTATATCAAACCATTTCTTTATAGATTGGTTATAGTCCAAAATAAAATTAAAAAGACAATATTCCTTAATTGTCGGTTTTCGAATAACCCTCATACCGAAAAGCATTCATCACCGACCTATAGAGGATAGGCGACTTCTTCCTGAATTAAGTTAAAATTATAAATTATCATTATTGATACTTATTAATATAAAAAAGTGAGGTTAATTTATGAAAAAACACATTTATAATTACAAAAGATCGTATACTTTAAGGATCGTAATAATTTTACGATAAGTAAGATAAAATAGAGAGGATCATTATATATTATATGGAACAATTAAAGAATAAGGATGCTTTTATTTATAAGGAACAATTTAATAATCGATGCCAGTATATAAAAAATGAATTAACTCGGTTAAATGATTTTCAAGCTCTATCATATATAGAACAGTTACATCAATACTTTGTACACATAATACAGGATATCAGTGCTGAAAACTTCTGGCATTCTTTGCCCTATATTCTTGGAATTGATTCAAGATTATCAATTGTTGAAGAAATACTTTCGTTACAAAACGAACTAAAAATTTATGGTACTGAGCTAATAAATTTAGTGGAGAGTGATTATAAAACGTTTAATCACGAAAAGATGGGGTTAAAGTTAAATGAAAAGAAAGAAAAATCCCTTATTTTTTGTGTTGAATAAATTTTTTATTAAATAAGCAGAAAAGGAAGATACTATTGAAAAAAACAAATATATCGAAAGTTGCTTCAATATTGTTGTTATCACAAATATGTTTATCGGCACCTACACAAGCTTTAGCAGAAGAACAACTTTTATTTCAGGATGATGAAAAAAGAATCCAAGAAACACAAAAAGATAAAAATGATTATCTACCAAATCCAACAGATAATTTAATAGCAGAAACAGAAGATACAACAAGCAATGATAGCGCAACGAATACGACACAAACAGAAACGTCGGCAGATAATTCTCCGACTGACAATAGCAGTCAGTCGACTACTGAAACAACAGACGATACAACTGATTCAACGACAGACCAGCCACAAACTGACTCAGAATCAAGTAAACCAACGGATTCCAGTCAACAAGATAATACGAATCAAGAAGAATCAACACCTTCAAAAACACCATCAAGTGAAGAACCAAGTATTTCTACTGATTCTTCAAGTACGCAAGAAGAAATAACGACAGAAACTTCTGAATCAACTGCAACAAGTGAATCACAAGAAATAACTGCTTCAATGTCTCAGCCAGTGGTTTCAGAAACGCAACAAGTTCCTAGACCTGCACTAGCAAGTCAAGAAGAATCAACAGACTATCATCAAGAAACAACTTCTCCGATTGAAGAGATTATTCGTTATAGCAAGAAAGCTGACAAAGGGACGATTCATTTTGAGAAAGATGAATCTGTAGAAAGCTTCGTTCGCAAAATTGGTGAGTCTGCTCGTAAAGTAGGACAAGAAAATGATTTGTATGCTTCAGTTATGATTGCGCAAGCGATCATAGAATCAGCTAGTGGTCAGAGTGAGTTAGCCCAAGCACCAAATTATAATTTATTTGGAATTAAAGGAACACATAATGGAAAGAGCGTTTCTTTTGCAACACAAGAAGACTTTGGAAATGGCACATTTTACACTACTCAAGCAACTTTCAAGCGGTATGAAACTTATGAAGACAGCCTAAATGACTATGTGAAACTTCTTAAAGAAGGCTTAATAGGCAATAGTAATTATTATAGTGGTGTATGGAAAAGCAATACCAAAACCTATCAAGAGGCAACAGAGTTTTTGACGGGGCGTTACGCCACTGATACCCAGTATGATGAGAAGTTAAATGCTCTGATTGAGGCCTATCATTTAACAGACTATGATAAGGAAGTAGCTGGACCAGAATTAAGTCAAAAAGGTTATATCGTACCTGTAAAAAACTATACGATTTCTAGTCCATTTGGCGATCGTGACGGAGAGTTCCACCGAGGATTGGACTTTGCGGCTGCACAAGGGGAACCAATTTATGCTAGTAAAGCAGGTACCGTTATCAAAGCTGAGTTTCATTCATCTTGGGGAAATTATGTAGCCATCGAGCATGAAGATGGTACAACAGCATTGTACGCACACCAACAAGAATATCAAGTGAAAATTGGTGATAAAGTCGAGCAAGGACAAATTATTGGTTATGTTGGTTCGACAGGAAATAGTACAGGGCCACATTTACATTTTGAGATTTGTTTAAATAATAGTTTGAATCGATCTCAATTGATTGATCCCCAAACAGTTTTAACAATTAAATAAAACTAGCACTCACTTATTAAACTATGAATGATCAATCCTAAAATAAGAAAGGCGACAGTTTATGAAGAATAAAGATATTTACTTAGAAATTCTTAAGCTAACTAATAAACCTGAATGGATGAATGATCCGAAAATTGTTTGTCAAGTACAAAGTTTATCTAAAAAAATAAGTATATCTCATTCCTTAATAAGATAGTCTTATCGCAATACTTTTCAAGTAATCAAGAAAGAAAAAAATATATAATAGATAAGTCATGAGTATTGGTTAAATAAGGGAAACCGATGAAAGTAGAAATATATTGTCTATCAGTTTCCCTTATTACCAAAAATCCATGTTTTTCAGTGAAATTAATAACAAAAATGATTAATTTTTTCTACTGAGAATTGAATCAATATTTATCAAAAAAGTTGAGCCTACTCGCGACTGTAGTCGTATAGATAAATAGGTTTCGTTTGAGACATTACTTCAGCTGTATCAATTAATCGACATATGTTAGAAATCTACTATGGAAGTGGCTAAGTCCATTTTGTTCAGTATCATCTTGTTTGATGTGTAAAGTACAGAGAGGTTAGATTGGTAAATAAGAAACATCGATGTTAGTAAAGAAATATACGTTCACTTCTGCTCCATTCCCCAAGAATATCGTGACTTCAGTCATGAGAGCATCAACCGAAGATCTATGATTACAAATGTTTTCTTAGATACAGTCACTAAACTAGAAACTACAGGGATGGATGGGAAACAAGAGTAGCCGATGTTAAGCAAAAATAACTAATCAAGTCTGCTCTATTCTCAATAAGATCCATTTTAATGTTAAGTAATAATAAGTAGTTCACTCATAACAGAAATGGAGAATTCAATGAAATTAAATTTAATCAGAAAAATTTTATTAGTTGGAATAGTATTGGTTGTAGGGTTTGAAATTATAGGACACATATCATTGAAATCACTTTTTTTACAAAAAATGGATTTTATACTTCAAGATATGTCAGATAAATTCAATACAAAAAAGTTGAACAGGACAGAAGAATCTTTTATACAACTGGATAAAGATTTTGAAAAAGCGACAAAAAAAGTTCAACAAGAATACAAGCTAGCAACAATAAATGAAATAAATGTTGAATCGGTTGGAAATTCTTATCAATTTGAATATGTTGTGCAAGACGAAAATTATGAATATGAATTAGTAGTTAATCCAAATCAAAATAATTTAGTCGTACATGATCAAGAAGTAACATTATCTACGATACGTAAGGATAGTGATTTTGACTTATTAAAAATGGGAGCCCCGATTGGTAGAATTAGTCAAAATGTTATGAAAAAATATCCTAATCATACGATTAGAGAATATGAATTTGAAAATATAGGTGAACAAAAAAACTGGATAGTTCATTTAAGTGATGACTTAGAGATTTTGGTAGATGCAAAATCTGGAGAAATAATTCAGACAATCCTTGATGATTGATTTTTATAATTTTTAATAGTGAAAGTAGAGGATTATGGAAGACTTAATTATTACTTTAATTGAATCAAATGACAATAAAATGGTTTCTTTAAATCAGGTCATTACAGAATTAAAATTAAGTAGAGAACAACAATTAATATTGCTGAGTCGATTAAAATCGTTCAAAAATATTAGCATAATGTATGAGTATAATAAAAGAGGACAAGTAATCACCTTTTTTAAGCGTGCCATATAATTTACTATTAGTTTTCAATAGTATAAAATAATAGACAGAAAACAAAAGAAGGCAAAATAGCACTAGCTACTTTGCCTTCTTTTGCTTTTCATAACTAGGATATTTAAATATGTTTTTATTCATAATTCAAACTAAAATTCAAACAAGTTGACTTTTATACAAATTGAGTATTGTGATGATTTCTAATAGATAGCAGTTGTAATATTATATGATTGCTAGGGGGAGTGATTTGGATGTTAGTCCAAACAATTATAGAAAAAGATATTAATCATAAAGTTCAAATCTTAGAATATCTTTATAGTAAAGAGATGATATGGGTATCCACGGATGAATTGGTAAAAAAAATTTCTGTCGAACAAAGAACGATATTAAAATATATGACAGAAATTCAAGAACTTATTACTGAATATTGTTCTAAAGAGGTTATCTTACTAAGGGAAAAAAATAAAGGATATCGAATAAAATTTATAAAAAAGGATTCATTTATTATGTTTAGACTTTTTATGATAAATAAATCTATAAAAATAACTATCTTGAATAAAATATTTTTATCAGGTCAACTAAATAGTGTCCATTTCTCATTTGATCATTATGTAAGTTCTGCTACCTTTAAAAGAAAGATTAAAAGAATTAATTCATTGATTAAAGATTATGGATTTAAAATTGTATCGCAAGAAGGAATTTATTTTTTCAAAGGTAATGAAAAAAGCATACGATTATTTGGTTCTATATTCTATTGGCAATTATATAGAGGAGTAAAATGGCCTTTTTTAAATATTGATCAAACAAAAATATTTAGTTTTATTGATAAAGTGTCTAAAAGTTTAAACTATCCAGTCTCAATCATACTAAAAAATAAAATATCATATAATTATGCAATAGGAATTATTCGCTATTCTCACAATGAGAAAATAGAATTAGGAAATCAAGATGAATGGAAAAAAATAAAGGAAATAAATGAAATTGTTACTTCAAGAATGTCGACAAACATTTATAATTTGTTTTTTTCTGAAGGAATTCGCTCAGAGGATGAGATACATTTTAATATTAGTCGATTGCAAACAGGAGCTAATATTTTTGAAAATCAAAAATTAGCACTTTTTGTTATTGAGCTCCATAAAGAAAAAAAAACGGTTATCTATCAGGCAACTGAGGCCTTTTTTAAATTATTTTTAAAGAAAATGCATTTAAATTTGTCAGATATAGATCAACAAAAAGTAAAGAATATTTTTGTTGCTGCATTTTCTATTCATTATAGAGCTTTTTTATTTCAAGATACACCATTTATTGAAAAAGATGTTGATCAGGCTTTAAAAACTTATAAACAATTGAATAACTTAATGGATCAGATTTTTATCGAATTGAGAGAAATGTTGAATTTTTCGTTATTCAATCAAAAATATTTAATTTTAAATCAATATATGTACATTTTTTCTGAACTTTTTCCGTTGAACTTACTAGAGAAAGAAATAACAATCTATTTCGATGAACCACTAGAAAAAAGACGAGAAGATTTAGCTAAAAATATGTTGAACAATTTTTTGGGTGATCAATATAAATTAAGAATATTTGGTACAAGTGAATTATTTGAGGTGAAACAAGAAAAAATTGATTTAATTATATCTAGTAGTTCATCTGAAAAATTCTTTATATATTATCCTAAGGTTCCGATAATAATTTTAAAAAAAAATATTTTAAATATCAGTTCAAGTGAAATTTTACTGTGCAGAAGGTTACTAGAATTAATAAGTATTTATTTTGAAGATAAAGAAGAAATGAAATCACAAATTAATAAATTAGAAAATGTTTTTTATAAATATAATTAAATATTGAGAATTAGGGAGTCAGTAATTACTGATTCCCTAATTCTTTTATAGAAAAATAATATAAAAATAGGTTGTGAGTATCATTATTATACATTATTAATTGCTTTTTTTGATCTTATTAACTGGTATTAAATGTTAATCTTGTACTTATGAAAATCTATTGTTAAATATTTAACAAAATCTATTTTAGTATTTATATGAAGTAATTATTTTATGGGTTTAGCTGTATCAAGAGGCAAAGGAGTTTAATAATGAAATATCTACATAAAGCTGAAAATCAAGAAGTGGAAATTTTAAAATATTTAGGTCAAAATTCAAACCGTTGGCTAACCTCGGAGGAGATAGGCGAGCATATGAATTTAAGTAGAGTTACTGTCAATAAAATAATAAAATCATTACAAAGTAAAATTGAAGAAGATAAGCATATTTATATTGAAATTGTTCAAAATAAAGGAGTTTTATTTAACTGTTCAAGTAGTATATATATAGCCGATTTGATTCAAAAGATTTATAGTAATTCTTTAACCTTCAAATTAATCACGTCTTTATTAAATGAAAGTATTATTTCGTTAGATCAGTTTGCGTATAAAAATTTTATTAGTTTAGCATCTATTAGAAGAAAAATTGCTTTTATAAACGAGATACTAAAGGATTCTAATATAGCTATAAGAAATAATCGTTTTGTCGGAGACGAACAAAATATTAGAGGATTTCTTTTTAAATATTACTGGGAAATTTTTAAAGGTAGGTATTGGCCTTTTAGTAATGTAGATAAAGCTAAGTTAATTGAAAATAGTGAACGAGTATCAATGAGACTAGAAATTTGGTGTTCCCAAGTTAGTTATGAGCAAATTTATTACTTATTAGCAATATCAAGAATAAGGGTAAAAAAAGCACATATTATTGATTACAAAAAAGAATTTTATCAATTGACTGAAGAAAATGCTATGTTTGAGATTTGCAAGGAAGAATGGTATAGAAGTTTTCCACAATTATATTGTCCAGAGTCCGAATTCCATTATTATTTTTTTGTTATAAGTAGTTTTTCACTAAATTATGTTAAAACTAATGTGGAAAAATTGATTGTATTAAAAGAAGTCTATGGAGAAAAAGATTTATTTGCTTTTGAGATCACGAAGTACTTATTTAAAAATGTGGAGAAAAAATATAAACTTGAAAATTTAGAGAAAAAACATCCTTTATTGTTTTTGGAATTAGTGATGTGTCACAGTAAGGCTTTCATTGTTCCATCAAAAGTTTTAATTACTTCTTCAGACAGCTTTTATTATAAAGAAAAAATGGCCCAAAACTATCCTGAAATCTTTAAGAATTTAAATACAATTATTTCCGATCTTAAAGATAAGTTTCCACAGATAATCTATAGTGAGAGCTTTTTACTAGAAACATACTGCATGATACATTTTCAAGCTCTGCGTAATTTTTTCTTAAAAAAAATAAAAATATTGGTATCGGTATCTGCTGGTAGAACTACAGAACAAACAATACTTGGTAATATAGCTCAACATTTTAAAGAAAAGTACTTAATTGAGGAGACTTTTGATGAAAATAAAGCAGATATTTGTATTACAGATGGTCAACTGAAAACATTAGAAAACAATAATATATTTTATATTATTGATACTAATCTAGGTAATAAAGATTTTTTGCAAATAGAAGCTATAATAAATAACTAAATTTATTGTTACTACTTGTATAATCATATCAAAAAAAGAGTTTTTTAAATAGCTATAATGAACTTTTTGGAAGTAGTTTTACCTCTATAATTACCTTGTACTAAAGAAGTACAAAAAATTATAGAGGTGATTTTTGTGAAAATGAAAAATTTATTAATGTGTGGAGCGCTATTGGCAACGACGTTGTCTAGCGGAGGAAGTGTATTTGCAGCGGACTATACAGATGCCACAACAGCTAAAACAGATGCAATTATTCAATTTGAGAAAGATGAAGATCCAACTAATCCAGTAGATCCAGGTGACCCAACTAATCCAGTAGATCCAACAGATCCAACTAACCCAACTGGTGGGGAATTAATGATTAACTATGCATCTAAATTAGACTTTGGAACACATAAAAAAACGGAGACAACTTTCCATGCGAAAGCAGATGAAATGAAAGATGGTTCAAAAGTTACACCATTTGTTTCTGTAAAAGATTCTCGTGGAACAGATCGTAAAGGTTGGTCACTAACAGCTAAACAAGATGATGCTTTCAAAGATTCAAATGGAAATGAATTAACTGGGGCAGAATTAAAACTTAGCAACTTATTCTCTGGGAATGGTCAAGTTGGGGCACCAGCTGTATCTGGCGGAGAAATCGTCTTAAATGATACAGATCAAGAAATTGCTTCTGCAGATGCTACTACAGGAATTGGGGTCCACTCAATTGGTTTGGGTCAATTACAAGCAGATGATACAACGAACGGTGTACAATTAAATGTGCCAAACTCAACTGTTAAGAATACTGATCAATATAAAACAACAGTAACGTATACATTAACTGCAGATCCAACTAACCCTTAATCTATGAACTAATAGTTTATGAATAATCAAAGAAACCGGAAGCTGTCTTGGGGATGACTTTCGGTTTTCTTTCAATAGACCATAAATAAAACGAGGGCTAATGATTCTTTGCCTATACTTAGCTCAATAAAGTATAGGAGCTGATAACAGTTAGCTAGTTTCATAGAAATGGAGGTAAATGAGTGAGTAAGAATCATAAAATGTTACGGTTGCTTGCTACGACAAGTATCATAGCTACAAATGTTTTTCCAGTTACACCACAACTACCGCAAATCGTTGTTCAAGCAGCTTCTTTACAAGAAGAGCAAGAACCATCAGCTACAGAAGAAAACAGTACTTCATCTGATCATTCAAAAGAAGAGATTTCGACAAGTCAAAGTGCTGAGACGACTTCTTCTTCAGAAGAACAGCTAGTACAAGAATCTGATGCAAAAGATTCAAAGAATCAAGAAGCAGATAGTTCAAAAGAGACGAGTGCCTCAGTGTTAGGAACTATAACTGGGAAATGGGGTACGGCAGATTACATTTTTAATAGTGGTGCAGGAGTTTTAGAAGTTCATGCAGACAGCTTAGATATGTTAAATGAAGAACCACCATGGAAGACACCATGGAAGACGACAGGTGCAATACCTGCTGAAGATATTCAATATATTAGCTTTATGGGTTCTAATAAATTTGGTCTACCAAGAAACTGTCGCTTGTTATTCGCTGGTCTTGTTAATTTAAAAAGAATCGATGGAATGGAAAAACTACAGACGGATCTGGTGACAAGTATGTACAGTATGTTCTATAACTGTAGTAGTTTACAAAGTTTAGATTTAAGTAGTTGGAATACGAGCAAAGTGACGGATATGTATGGCATGTTCCGAGACTGTAGTAG
>NZ_NGLI01000004.1:203135-213408 GCF_002141285.1 Enterococcus sp. 3G1_DIV0629
ACTGTAGTAGTTTACAAAGTTTAGATTTAAGTAGTTGGAATACGAGCAAAGTGACGGATATGTATGGCATGTTCCGAGACTGTAGTAGTTTACAAAGTTTAGATTTAAGTAGTTGGAATACGAGCCAAGTGACGGATATGTTTGGCATGTTCCAAGACTGTACTAGTCTAAAAAGTTTAGATTTGAGTAGTTTCGATACAAGCAGAGTGACGAGGTCGGGCAATATGCTCGCTTATTGTAATAAGCTAAATGAAATAACATTGGGAGAAAAATCCTTTATTCGGGATAGTACCCTACAAAGCTCACACCGATGGGGATGGATTGGTAAAAATACTCATGTTGTTTATCCCAATTCTTTTGATTTCATGAACCAATATGATGGTAGCCAGCCGGATACATTTGTTAGAAGTGCATCTGAAATAAGGTATTGGGGAAACTCACCCTATACATTTGATGAATTGACAAGAACGATGACCGTTTATGGTGGAAACCTAGGCGAAAATGGGCAACAACCATGGGTAAAAGGTGAAGTATCTGCTGAGAAGATTCAGAGGATTGAATTGATTTGGGACGTAGTTGCACCAGAAAATAGTCAATTTCTATTTGATGGACTGACTAATCTTAAATCAATTGATGGATTAACTAATCTAGATACAAGTAATGTAACGAATATGCGTTATTTATTCAATGGATGTAGTAGTTTACATTTACAAAGTATAGATCTAAGTAGCTTCGACACGAGCCAAGTGACGGAGATGACCGGTATGTTCAACAGCTGTTCTAGCTTACAAAGTCTAGATCTAAGTAGCCTTGACACGAGCCAAGTGATAGGTATGGAGAAAATGTTCGCTTATTGCAGTAACTTACAAAGTTTAGATTTAAGTAACTTCGACACCAGTAAAGTGGAGAACATGGTGAGCATGTTTCATGGCTGTAGTAATCTACAAAGCTTAGATTTAAGTAGCTTCGACACTAGTCAAGTGAGGAGCGGGCTCATGTTGTACATGTTCAATAGCTGTAGTAGTCTAAATGAAATAACATTGGGAGAAAAATCCATCTTTGATGACACAGTTGATTTACTAGATGGTGGCTGGTTAGGCAAGAATACATCTGTTTTATATGCAACGAGTGCCGATTTTATGAATAACTACGATGGTAGCCAACCGGATACATTTCTAAAAATCGATAATGTTCGATATTGGGGAACGGCGCCTTATATCTTTGATGAATCGACAGGAACGATGACCGTTTATGGTGGAAACCTAGGTGAAAATGGCCAACAACCATGGGTAAAAGGTGAAGTATCTGCTGAGAAGATTCAGAAGATTGACTTGGTAGGTAAAGTGGTTGCACCAGAAGATAGTAGCCGATTGTTTAGTGCGGATGACCCAGCTAAAAGATTAGTTAATCTTCAAGAAATTACAGGGATCGAAAAACTTGATACGAGCAATGTAACGAATATGTATGATATGTTTTCTACTTGTAGCAGTTTACAAAGTTTGGATCTAAGTCATTTTGACACGAGCAATGTAACGAATATGATGGCAATGTTTTATGAATGTAAAAGTTTACAAAGTTTGGATTTAAGTAGTTTTGATACGAGGCAAGTAACAGACATGGGTAGAATGTTTTGGGGCTGTGCGGACCTACAAACAGTGGATTTAAACAGTTTTAATACAAGTAATGTTACTACTTTATATTGTATGTTTTATCTATGTAGCAGCTTACAGAAATTAGATGTCAGTCATTTTGACACGAGTAAGGTAACAAATATGCAAGGGCTATTTAATACTTGTAGTAGTTTAGAAAATATTGATGTAAGCGGATGGAACACGAGTCAAGTTACAGATATGAAAAACTTGTTCAAAAATTGTACCAATCTAAAAATTTTAAACATAGGCAACAATTTTGATACAGCCAACGTAACGGATATGACTGATATGTTTGCTGAAACTAGGAAGCTGAATGAATTAACCCTAGGGGAAAAATCCATTTTTAATGATACAGTTCATTTACCAGATGGAACTTGGTTAGGAAAAAATACAGGAGTTCCATATGCAACAAGTAATGACTTTATGGTTAACTACGATGGTAGCCAACCCGATACCTTCATAAGAACCACTGGTATGAAGTATTGGGGAACGTCACCCTATACCTTTGATGAAACGACAGGAACGATGACCATTTATTCTGGCACACTCGGAACTTACAAAGATTCTCCATGGAATACAAGCACGTCGTATATAAAGGGTGATTTAATTCAAAAAATCGAATTATTTGGCAAGGTCGTTGCTCCAAAAGACAGTCAGTACTTATTCTCCTCTGATATGCTCAATTTTCTACAAAACTTAAAAGAAATTAGTGGTCTAGAAAAATTAGATACCAGTCAAGTGACGAATATGGATGCCATGTTCGCTTATTGCAGTAGCTTACAAAGTCTAGATTTAAGTCATTTTGACACGAGCCAAGTGACGAGTATGAACGCTATGTTCAATAAATCTAGTAGTTTACAAAGTTTAGATTTAAGTAGCTTCGATACGAGTCAAGTGACGGATATGGGCTCTATGTTCTATGGATGTACTAATCTCCAAAGTGTCACTATGGATGATAGCTTTGACACCAGTCAAGTAACGAATATGTACACTATGTTCTTTAGTTGTAGCAGCCTAAAAAGTTTAGATGTGAGCAGCTTCAATACGAAGCAAGTGACAACTATGGAAAATATGTTCAGTGGTTGTAGTAGCTTACAAAGCCTAGATCTAAGTAGCTTTGATACGAGCCAAGTAACAACTATGTTCTACATGTTCAATGGATGTAGTAGCCTACAAAGTCTAGATCTAAGTAGCTTTGATACGAATCAAGTGACAAGTATGTTACTCATGTTCAAAGGTTGTAGTAGTTTGAATGAATTAACACTAGGAGAAAAATCCATTTTTAATGATACAGTTAATCTACTCGATGGTAGTTGGTCAGGTAAGCATACGTCTGTGATGTACGCAACAAGTGCTGATTTTATGAACAACTACGATGGTAGCCAACCGGATACGTTTGTTCGAAAAGAGGCAAACTATTGGGGAACCGCTCCATACGTGTTTGATGAAACAACCGGTACACTGACTGTTTATGCTGGAACACTTGAAGGAAATAAAGGAACTCCTTGGGAAAAAGGAGAAGTCTCCGCTGATCAAATACAAAAAATCGAGTTTGTCGAGAGTCTCACGGCACCAGAAGATAGTACCTTGTTATTTGCAAATTTACCTAATTTGATTGAATTTGTAGGGTTAGAAAAACTTGATACAAGTAAAGTAACAAGTATGAATAAGATGTTCACTCATTGTACTAGTATAAAAAGTTTAGATTTAAGTAGCTTTCATACAAGTAACGTAACAAGTATGAACAACGTATTCGAGTATTGTAGTAGTTTACAAAGTTTAGATCTAAGTCACTTTGATACAGTCAATGTAACCACTATGGGGCTTATGTTTGGTTACTGTTCTTCCTTACAACATTTGGACTTAAGTAGTTTTTCTACAAGTAATGCGCCGAATATGTTTGCCATGTTCAATGGTTCTGATAATCTAAGATCTGTTAAATTAGGCAGTAATTTCAAATTTAGTGGTGTCGAACAATTTGACAGTTATCCGACTCATAAATGGGTAGGGGTGAACAGTCATGTGCGGTATGATTCAGGAGCTGATTTTACCAGTCAATATGATGGGACACAGCCTGACACATACGTCTGGGATATTAGTTCACAATTAGGCGTAACCTTAGAAAGCAACGATCCGATGACTGTTGGTCAAGAAGATCGCTTGGTATGGAAGATCGGCCATAGCACTGCATCAGCTCAAGGACGCATCGCTAAATCGATTAAAGGGAAACTCTTTACCACAGAAACAGTGGATTTTGAGCCAGAACTACTGGTAGAAGAACAAGACGCTTTGGGAAATTATGTAGCGACTCTAACGATTCCGGTGACCGATGAGGGCACAACCAATGGGGAGCATACCTATAGTTATGCGTTACCTGATCTTGCCTATGGCAATCAGTATAAAATCACGTGGAAAGGAACGCCATGGAACAATACAACGGTCTCCACAGCGCCAACCTTCCGATATGAACTGGATTATGATGCCAATCTGGAACTGATCAATGGCGATATGGTCTTACCAGACAGCCGTTCAACTACCACCAACCGTGTGATAGAGAATGGGGGATTAAGTTTCAAAGATGTCCCACAAGAATTACGATTTAATGCCACAAAATTATCAACGGATCTCAATGAACAACTGATTGCAAGAGAGGACAAAGATTGGGAAATCGGCATCACTGATTTTAGAGGAACGAAAGCCAAATCAGTTACGGATTCTGATGTTGCCCGTAAAGATTGGGATCTAGTTGCGACAGTTGCGCCGTTTAAAGATTCTTCTAATCAAGAAATCGGGTTAAAAACCTTAGGTATCACCTATGTCGATGAAACGAATACCAAGCATGAATTAAGTGAAACAGAAACGTTGATCAATCAACATGAAGTTTCTGGAGAAACCCCAAAAGAGCATCATGAACAACAAATCAAATGGGCGGAAGAAAAAGGTCTACAAGCAGTAGTGCATGATCGTAATCAATTAAAAACAGATGAAACGTATCAAGCAGATGTGACCTTTGAACTAAGAAGTGCACCTTAAAGAATAGGAGACGATAAGATGAAAAGAATGAGGACGTTGTTTATTCTGAGTCTACTGTCGCTATTCTTAGGTGTAACGACAGTGACCGGTTATGCGGAAAGCAATACGGTCTCGGTAGAGGCCGGCATTCAGTTTGTGGAAGATCAGGGTAGTCATTCGGACTCTGATTCTACTAGTGAAGAGCCTTCCGATGAGACTGGTAGTAAAACACCAAACAATCAGGGAGCAGCTACAAATAGCTCAGCTGGAAATACAGGAGCATTGCCTAAAACGGGTGAGCATCGTTCGATTATTTTACTGGTAATAGGAATTTTACTGGTACAAACAACGATGGCATGTATTTTCATAAGGAAGTATGGACGAGAGTAAACAAGAAATAAGGTCAATAATGAAATTTTAGTTCTATGTAGACAAACAAGAAGGTGGGTTTCTTTCAAGAAACCTACTTTCTTTTTACCTTTCAACTCTTAAATAGAAAAATTGGAATTTAAAAATGGACTTTATATTTGATAAAAGGAGGAAGACTTTGGGTGAATCGTATGTTGCCGTTAATAGATGGAAAAGGTAAAAAAATAAAAAAACTACAAAAAGGAGTGATTTATACTGGAAAGGTTAAAGAAAATTATATTCTTTTATTAAAGATAAATGAAATAGAAAGACACAAGCCTCTCAAAATAGGAAAGAAAGTTTTTAGTACTTTTAGTTTGGTAAATACATTCAAAGAGAAAGTTACGAAACTAAATAGCTTTTAAATGACTGCTGCTGACCATAATTATGAAGCATAATTTTTAATCTATGTGATTTTTTATTAAAAGAGTCATATTTAACGATAAATAGTGCTGTTTTTTGAGACTATTTTTCTCTCATTGTTAGTTAGAATGGTGAAGTAAAATATTAATGAATAAGATGTATTAAGTAAACAAAAAGGAGAATATAATAAAATGAATTCTAAAATAAAAGGGATAATTAGTTTATTCTTTCTTATCTTTTCTATATTTTTAATTAGTCCTAAAGTATTGGCAGAGGAAAGTGGAGGTTTTTCAGTATCCCCATTAGATCCAGAGACAGGCGAGGTCCAAAGTTCTTATTACGATTTAACTGTTGTTCCTGATCAAAAGTTAAAACTCCAAGTAGAAATCTACAATAGTTCAGATAAAAATATGAAAATTCAGGTTGAAACAAATACAGCATCAACGAATAATAATGGAATAACATCTTATTTAAAAACAGAACAACAAGATTCAAGCTTAAAAGTAGCATTTGACAAAATAGCTAAAGCAGAAACTGAGCAAGTAAACGTACCAGCAAAGGGCACAGCAGTGGCCAACATTAATATTGAGATACCAAAAGATGCATTTAAAGGAGAAATCTTAGGTGGATTAAGATTTACAGAAGTAAAAACTGAAGAGGAGAAAAAACAACAAAAAAATGCTGTTGAAAATAATATTGCCTATACAATTGGAGTGTTATTACATGAGTCAGATGAAGAAGTAGCTCCAGAAATGGCTCTAAATAAAGTTTTTACAGAACAACGTAATTCTAGAAACTATATTAGTGCTAATTTACAAAATAAGGCTCCGAGGATTATACGTGAATTGACTGTCAAAGCTCAGGTCTATCAAAAAGGAACAGATAAGTTAAGTTATGAAGCTTCTAATGATGCTATGCGCATGGCTCCTAATTCAAATTTTAATTTTGGTATTAGTCTTGAAAATAAGAAATTTATTCCAGGAGAATATACAATGAAAATTTCTGGGACTGCAGATGGTGAACCATTTGATTTTAGTCAAGATTTTACAATTACGGCTAAAGAAGCAAAAGAATATAATAAGAATTCTGTATTTATAACAGATGAACCTAAACCTAATTATCTATTATATGTTTTGGGGATTTTACTTCTAATATTTATAGTAGTATTTCTTTGGTTTATAAAAAATAAAAAAAAGGTTAGTAAAAAGTAATCTAGTATGTAGAAAATCAAATTTATGAAGAGCTGAAATATTGAGAGAGTAAGATAGGAGTTAAAAAATCTTCTATTTTACTCTTTTATTATTATAAATGATGATTCATATGTCTAAAAATAAATGGGAGATTTTAATTTGTTAATAATTTATGTTTGAGAAAAACAAAACTCATAATTAGGTAAAAATAAACAAAAGAACTGATTCTTTTCATTCGAATACAATTGTTAGAATTACTGGGTAACTAATTTGAAAAATGGGGGAGAAAAAATGAGAATTAGAAATTAAATAATTCCTTTTTTCGTTTATTTTTTTAATAATTCAAGAAAGGAATTTATATTATGAAAAGATATTTAATTTTGGGATGTAGTATTTTGACCCTAAGTGGAGCAGCCTACGCAGCAACTACGGATCCAGTAGTGGATATATTACATTCTATTGTTGAAAAACAAGTAGAGGCAGATAGCCTGGATAGTTTATCAACGGAAAATTTGGTACTAAAGGAAATTACCACTCATAAGAAAGGGAATGACTTTAGTACTTTAGTTCATTCCAAATATATAGATAATCAAATTATAAAAGAGCATCGAGAAGAAATTAACAATTTAAATAAACGATTACAAGAAACAACTTTTGAAACTATTTTATCTTCCTTTGGAAGTGAAAAAGAAGGAACTATTCCGGATGGAGATACACATACAGGTGAATCGTTTGATCGAATTGGTTTAGAGGAAACGTATGCCCGTTTACAAAAAGAAGGAACACCATTTTTCGAGGCACTTTTCACTGCATTTCCAGAAATTAAGCAAACGCAAGTTGAAGAACATTTCAATGAATTGTTATTTGTGGCAACATATTTAGGAAAATGGTATGACGTTTCAATTGGAGAGGGCTCTTTGTGGGAATTGATGTATTTTAAAGGAGCAGAACTTACAACAGATCAACAATGGGAAATCGACCAAGTGCTGGATTTCGCAGAAGAATTAAAGGCAGATAATTATGAAGCTTTATTAAGTAAGAATGTGGGAAATACATTTAAGAAAACACGAGTTTATTCACAGTTTACAGATAAATCTTACAGTGAATTGATTGAATGGTTTGTTAAAAAAGAGACGGGAAGTACAGATTATTCTACATGGTTTTACGATTACTTTAACGGAGTCGTGAAGATGGATACGGCATTAACTGAAGAAGATGATGTAGGAATTTGGAATCGAAACGGGGCATTAAAAGAAAATTTACCTTATTTATTGACACAAAAACCCGGAAGTAACTTGACGTTAATTGAATCATACCGATTGTTAATGATAGTATCAGGAAATGATAAAGAAGAAGACGTTTTAAATGCCGTACGAACAATCAAAAATGAAGAAGCGTTTTTCTATCGAACCTATGATCATAAGGAAGAAGTAGACTCTTCAATTGGACAGCTTGTTTTGTGGGCACCTAATTGGAATCTTTTAGATGAAACAGATGATTATGCTAAAAATTTACTATTACCGAGTGAAAACTTTAGTTCACACCATGGGAACGGTGCCGTTGGTGGTTATCAATATATCTCGCTACAACAAAATGGTTATGATCCATCTACAATTGCGCATGAATTGGGTCATTCAATGAATAACTTGTTAAGCGCTGGGGGAGAGTTTTTAACTACATTTATTTATAATGTTGGTAGAAATACTGGATCGTATATTAACACTTACGCAGATAATAAGAACATTGGATACGGAACGGATTATCCGATCAATTCAGACGTGAACGAAATCCAAACCAAAGAAGATTTAGTCACAATGACTAAAAACTCAGAGAATTTTATTTATGCGATGGATGCAGTAATTGCAGATGTAGTATTAGAGATGCCTCTATCTGAACAAGTAAAATATATTCGTAAAATTCCTATCAATGTAGATTCAGGAGTATTGGAAGGTATTTTTGATTCAAATACTTCATTCGATGCAAAACCATTAACAATTTCAGAATTAGAAGCAATGAATCTTCAAAGTATTGATGATTTAATCAATCACGGGTTGGTAATTATGGAACCGGATGATACCAATAACAATATTCTGACAAATCGAGGCCAAGGTTACGGCACTTCTCTTTCATATTCCAGTTACTTTTTAGCAAATGGAAAATTCTTTCAGCATACACATCGTATTATAAATACAATAGTATCTGAAGACGGATGGGAAGGATTTAAACGGTTTAATGTTTTTAACAATTCACAAAAGGATTGGAACTATGAAAACGTAGATGAACTGTCAATCAACTCATTGAGAGTAGCTTTAAATGACCCATCAGTTACTTATCGTTCTTACACTCAAAAAAAATATCTAAAGAATCGAGAGACAGTAGGAAAAAAAGGCTTGAAGAGCATGTCTTATCTTGATCTTAAGAAAACATTTGAAAATTCAATCGATGATTTTTATCAAATCAAACAAACTCTTTACAAAGATTATACTTCATTAACGAATTCCTTTAAAAATGATGCTTTCGGTTATGATGCTTCTCAAATCAAAGAAGTTAGTTCCTATGATGAATTATATGATGTAGTTACGGCAGATCCTAAAGCAACGATCTCAATTATTTCGGATTTTGAAGTTCCTACAAATGCTAAAGAAATTAAAAACTTTGAAGGAAACTTAAAAGGAAACGGCCATATAATTACTAATGGCACATCCGCATTATTTGGTACTTTAAAGAATGCAACAATTGAATCTTTGATTCTAAAAGATTTTAGTCTTAAGGATCAAGAAGCACATACAGGAATTTTATCGAATCAAGCAGAAACTGCTAGAATTAGAGATGTTCACGTGCTTAATAGCATGGCGAGTATCAAACAAGGAGTCAAATATTCGATTGGCGGTTTCTTAGGAGAAGCTAAAAATAGTGTTATCAGTCAGTGTTCCTCTCAAGGCAATGAAATTATAGGATCGTTTGCTGGGGGGATTGTAGGTTATGGTGAAAATACAAGTATCACAGATACGTATGTTTATGAAGGAACGGTGACAGGAAATGAGGTCGGAGACCTTCGAGTTGGAGGGCTTGCGGGAAACTTTATCTCGGGAACAATCAAGAATACGTATTCTTCAGCTGACATAAAGAATGGTCAAGGGTTTATTGGCAGTACCTATAGTTATGGGACGCCTTCAATCGATGAATCTAATTCCTTTTCTATTGGCAATGTCGATGAGGACCGTCTGAAATTTATGGAAGAAGACAATAATTCAAAGACCTATCAAAATAACTATGAACTATCTACAGCTACAGGGAAATCGAGTACTGGAATCACTAAATTAGATGTAAAAGCTATCGAAGAGACCACTCTCAAAGAGGAAAACTTTTACACCAAACAGCTTGGTTGGAATACGGAGAATATTTGGCAAACCGAGAAAGTCACAAAAGGGACTTTACCTTATTTGAGAAATTCAGATCCAAGAAATTCTAGTGGGTATCAAGAACCATTTGTGTTTGAATGGGTGTCTTCAGTGAATGACCAATCAACGATTTTAGAAGGAAAAGTCAGTCAGAAAGCAACCGTCACGCTCTATGACGAGGGGACACAGATAGGGCAAGCAGAAACCACAGAAGATGGGAAATTTTCGATTCCAATTGAACCATTGA
>NZ_NGLI01000004.1:215301-220554 GCF_002141285.1 Enterococcus sp. 3G1_DIV0629
AACAAAATCAAACGCTAAATTTTGTGACTGATACAAGTATGGATACAACATTAGATTCAGGTGCTGGAGACTATTTGACGATCACCGTTCGGGACAAAGAAGGGAAACAAAAGTACCAAATGCAAGCCAACGCGGAAGATTCGCCGAGTCAACTCATTAATGCATTAAATGGTAAAGCTTATGAAAATGGTGACCACATAACGGTTCAACATAAATATAGTGGAAAAATCGGGTTATACGTGAAAGGGACTCTTCAACTAGATTATGGAAATAGTCAGAACAGTGAAGAATTTGTTATTCAAAATAATCAACTTCTTCGATATGACCCAGAAGCAATCAATGTCACGGTTAAAGAGGGTGAAACAACTGTCGGTGAAGCGGTTGAACCGAACGAGTTGATTGAAAGTGGACAACCTAATTATACGTATACTTTCGTAAAAGAACCCAATTATTACCAATATGGGGAACAAACCGTTCAAATAAAAGTAACAGATGATCAAGGAAAAACAACGGTTGTCGAAACTACGTTGGTTATCAAACATGAATCAGAGCTAACGATTAGTACTAAAGACACGACGGATGAACGTCTAACTATCAAAATTGATTCAACGACACATCAGTTACAGGGAATTACCGATCCAAAGAATACAGCAGCCTTTTCTGCGACTTCTGAACCGGAGGTTCTTGTCATGGCCCTCTATAATCAGAACAATGAGTTACGTCAAATGATTGCTTTGGATGGGGGAGTGGCACCACAAGACTGTATGAACGAACTTTCTAAACAAACCGTTGAAATCGGGGACTATTTAACGATAACTAGTAAAGAAGGCGTGTCACAATCTCTTTATCGTGAAGGAACGAATGTTCAAACGACGAATGAATCAACTAGTACCTATCAAATTAACGCGCAATGGCAATTTGAACCACGAAAAACACCAACACCACCTGATGAAGGTGGGAATGAAAACTCATCAGCGACGAAAATAGATGCCGACGTTTTGATCGAGTTTTCAAAAGATAATACTCCCGTACAGCCTGTTGATCCGAATGATCCAACAATCCCTGTCGATCCGACGGATCCAATCAATCCAATAGGCGGAGAGCTCATGATCACCTATACCTCAAAATTAGATTTCGGTACCCACAAAAAAGGGGGAACATCATGGTTTGCTTATGGAGATAGGATGCAAGGAAATGTTCCGATCACACCATTTGTATCTATAAAAGATACCAGAAGTACGGATCGAAAAGGTTGGTCGTTGACCGCACAATTAGAAACGTCATTTGTCAATGAAAAAGGCCAGCCATTGAATGGTGCGGAGTTGCATTTTAGTCATTTGTATTCAGGAAATGGAGAACTCAACGCACCTGAAGTGACTGAAGGTGATTTAGTAGTAGACAAAGCTGGAGTAGAGATTGCACGAGCAACCGAGAAAAACGGCTATGGGCAACACTCGATCGGCTTAGGTAAGCTGCAGGCAGATAATACTACTAATGGTGTGGAATTGACTATACCGAACGGGATAGCCAATGACAGTGGGAACTATCAAGCAACGATTCTTTACACTTTAACAGCTGATCCAACAGTTGCATTCAAAGAATAAAGTATGTTTTATTAATGATATTTCTTATGTGGCTTTTCACAGTAATGAATACAATATTAAATCAAAAAATAAATAGGAATATCTATTGCTTAATGTGTAAATAACTAGACCTGTGTGAACAAGGTTTAATGAGTCGTGTAAAATCAAATCTGGGACAGAATGAACATAATTCTGTCCCAGATTTTTTATTATTTCACTTTGATTTTCAATTTCTCAAATGATCTAAATCCGTAGGGATACTTATTGATTGTTTTGATATGTGGTCTCTTAGTTTCTATTTTCTATTAAGATAAAATTTCGCAATAAAAGTTACAGACATTTTTTTAGTTAATGAAGAATTAATTTTAGATTTATAGATAACCATGATCCAATAAGGGGAAGTGGCAAAAGTCTTGACTCAGCTCCTTTTTCCAAATAAATGGTGTTCCATAAGTAAATTCTTTGGAAATAGGCCGAAAGTTCAAAAAAATTTGAAGATCAATTTTTGTAAATTCCTTCTTATTTATTGAAGCTACCCACTTCTGTCACAACCGCTTAATTATTCTTAATAATAATGTATAAGCGCTAAATAATTGTAGATAATGGCTAAATTTTTGTGGAATTAAGAAGGAAATATTGTTAATAAATTAAGCTTTATAAGTAAACTAACTGACGCTTTTATCCTAAAATCAATTGGTAAAATCAAGGGGTAAATAAAATTAAAGTGGGGGAAAGAGATGAGGAAACTTAGAAAACTTAGACATCTAATTCATTGATCAATTATTAAAAGATTATATAGAAAGACAATGGAAAGGATGGCAAAGAATGAAAAAATATTTAGCAATAGGCTGTAGTCTATTGTTGTTTGGCGGGGTAACATATGCTGCTACGACAGAACCAGTATCAAAATTAGTACATTCTGTATTTGAGCGGACAGTACAAGCAGATAGTATGGATAGTCTTTCCACTGAAAATTTGACGCTAAAGGAACTTACAACACATAAGACTAGTAATGATTATAGTAAATTGATTAAAACTAGTTATATTGATTTTCAAGTAGTGAAAAAACACCAAGAAGCCATTGATAAATTGACTCAGCGGCTAAAACAGACAGATTTTTCTGCGATAATGAAAACATTTGGGAATGAAAAAGTCGGGATCATTCCTGAAAACGACAAACACACAGGGGAAACATATGATCGAGTTGGATTAAGAGAGACCTACACACGTTTACAACAAGAAGGTGAACAATTTTTTGGGGCATTTTTTACGGCCTTTCCAGAAGCAACATTGGAAGAGTTCGAAGATCATTTTAATGAACTAATCTTTGTGGCAACTTATTTAGGGAAATGGTACGACATACAAATTGGGGAAGCATCTTTATGGACACTAATGTACTTTGATGGTGAGAATTTAACGGAAGATAATAAATGGCAAATCGACAATTTAGTTTTATTAGCTGAAGAGTTAAAAAAAGATAACTATGAAGCAATATTAAGTAAAAACGTTGGAAATGCCTTTAAGAACACAAAAGTATACTCAAAATTTACGGGGAAAGCTTATTATGAGTTGATCGAATGGTTTATAGAAAAAGAAACAGGAAGTACAGATTATTCGTCCTGGTTTTACGATTATTTTAATGGGGTTATTAAAATTGATACTACATTAACTAAAGAAGATAATGTAGGTATTTGGAATCGAAATCAGGAGTTCAAAGATAATTTGCCTTATTTATTGACTCAGACACCTGGCAGTACTCTTAATATAATTGAGTCCTATCGATTATTGATTATGACGTCAGGAAAGGAAAAAGAAGAAGATATATTAAATGCTATTAGGACAATAAAAAATCAAGAAGCTTTCTTTTATCGTACCTACGATCACAAGGAAGAAGTAGATAATTCAATTGGGCAATTGATTCTTTGGGGACCAAATGAAGATTTATTAAATGAAGAAGAGGATTATGGCAAGAATTTACTATTACCTAGCGAGAATTTTAAGTCACATGATGGAAGTGGAGCCATTGGTAAACATCAATACATTGCTTTACAACGTAGTGGATACGATCCTGGGAGTATAGCGCACGAATTGGGACATTCAATGAATCGTTTGTTGAATGCTGGCAGTGAGTTTTTAACAACGTTTATTTATAATGGTGTTAGAAATAAAGCAGCATACATCAATATGTATGCTGACGGACAAAATTTGCAATATCCTTCATTTTATCCGATCAATTCAGATGTAAAACAAATCCAAAATAGAGATGATTTAATCACAATGACTAAAAATTCAGAGAATTTTATTTATGCGATGGATTCAGTAATTGCAGATGTAGTATTAGAGATGCCTCTATCTGAACAAGCAAAATATATTCGTAAGGTTCCAATTGATGTGGAATCGGGTGTCATGAAAGATCATACAAATCCAGAAGCATCAGTTAATGCTATTCCGTTATCTGTTTCTGAATTAGAAGCAATGAATCTCCAAAGTATTGATGATTTAATTAATAATGGATTGGTAATTATGGAACCGGATGATGCAAACAATAATATTCTCGCAAATGGTGGTGAAGGCTACGGTACACCGCTTACCTATGCGAGCTATTTTTTAGTAAATGGTAAAACATTAGATCATACGCATCGTATTATTAATACATTAATCGCTGAAGATGGATGGGAAGGATTTAAAAAATTTAATGATGTGTATGCCAATGAAAAAAAAGATCTCGAGGAAAAATCAATTCTTGCTTTTAGATCGGGATTGAATGACCCTTCAGTTACTTATCGCACCTATACTACAGATAAATATTATGAAAATCGGAAAAATGTAGGGGAAAAAGGGTTAAAAACGATGTCTTATCGTGATCTTAAAAAGACGTTTGAAAACTATATCAATGATTTTTATGAAGTTAAACAAAATCTTTATAAGAGTTATCTTACTATCACAGATTCCTTTAAAAGTGATGTTTTTGGTTATGATGATTCTACATTAAAAGAAGTTAGTTCCTATGATGAATTATATGATGTAGTTACGGCAGATCCTAAAGCAACGATCTCAATTATTTCGGATCTTGAAGTTCCTACAAATGCTAAAGAAATTAAAAACTTTGAAGGAAATTTAAAAGGAAACGGCCATACGATTTCAAAGGGGAGTAAAGCACTTTTTTCTACATTAAAGAATGCAACGGTGGAATCAATAGTGTTGGATGATTTTACTCTCCAAGCACAAACAAAACATACTGGAGCATTAGCTAATCAAGTCGAAGAAACAAAAATCGGGGATGTTCATGTCGTGAACAGCACAATAAATATAAAAAATGGCTTGCAGGCTTCGGTTGGAGGATTCATAGGCGAAGCCAGAAATAGTGTTATCAGTCAGTGTTCCTCTCAAGGCAATGAAATTATAGGATCGTTTGCTGGGGGGATTGTAGGTTATGGTGAAAATACAAGTATCACAGATACGTACGTCTATGAAGGAACGATGACAGGAAATGAGGTAGGAGACCTTCGAGTTGGAGGGCTTGCGGGAAACTTTATCTCGGGAACAATCAAGAATACGTATTCTTCAGCTGACATAAAGAATGGTCAAGGGTTTATTGGCAGTACCTATAGTTATGGGACGCCTTCAATCGATGAATCTAATTCCTTTTCTATTGGCAATGTCGATGAGG
>NZ_NGLI01000004.1:221971-234162 GCF_002141285.1 Enterococcus sp. 3G1_DIV0629
TGACGCAAGAAATTCCAGTAAAACTGAACTATGTTTATGAGAATAATTTGTCTATTCATTGTTATTACGAGCAAGAACGATTTATTTTAGGGTTGAACAAACAAAATCAAACGCTAAATTTTGTGACTGATACAAGTATGGACACACCATTAGATTCAGGTGCTGGAGACTATTTGACGATCACCGTTCAGGACAAAGAAGGGAAACAAAAGTACCAAATGCAAGCCAACGCGGAAGATTCACCGAGTCAACTCATTAATGCATTAAATGGTAAAGCTTATGAAAATGGTGACCACATAACGGTTCAACATAAAAATAGTGGAAAAATCGGGTTATACGTGAAAGGGACTCTTCAACTAGATTATGGAAATAGTCAGAACAGTGAAGAATTTGTTATTCAAAATAATCAACTTCTTCAATACGACCCAGAAGCAATCAATGTCACGGTTAAAGAGGGTGAAACAACTGTTGGTGAAGCGGTTGAACCGAACGAGTTGATTGAAAGTGGACAATCTAATTATACGTATACTTTCGTAAAAGAACCCAATTATTACCAATATGGGGAACAAACCGTTCAAATAAAAGTAACAGATGATCAAGGAAAAACAACGGTTGTCGAAACTACGTTGGTTATCAAACATGAATCAGAGCTAACGATTAGTACTAAAGACACGACGGATGAACGTCTAACTATCAAAATTGATTCAACGACACATCAGTTACAGGGAATTACCGATCCAAAGAATACAGCAGCCTTTTCTGCGACTTCTGAACCGGAGGTTCTTGTCATGGCCCTCTATAATCAGAACAATGAGTTACGTCAAATGATTGCTTTGGATGGGGGAGTGGCACCACAAGACTGTATGAACGAACTTTCTAAACAAACCGTTGAAATCGGGGACTATTTAACGATAACTAGTAAAGAAGGCGTGTCACAATCTCTTTATCGTGAAGGAACGAATGTTCAAACGACGAATGAATCAACTAGTACCTATCAAATTAACGCGCAATGGCAATTTGAACCACGAAAAACACCAACACCACCTGATGAAGGTGGGAATGAAAACTCATCAGCGACGAAAATAGATGCCGACGTTTTGATCGAGTTTTCAAAAGATAATACTCCCGTACAGCCTGTTGATCCGAATGATCCAACAATCCCTGTCGATCCGACGGATCCGATCAATCCAATAGGTGGAGAACTCATGATCACCTATACCTCAAAATTAGATTTCGGTACCCACAAAAAAGGGGGAACATCATGGTTTGCTTATGGAGATAGGATGCAAGGAAATGTTCCGATCACACCATTTGTATCTATAAAAGATACCAGAAGTACGGATCGAAAAGGTTGGTCGTTGACCGCACAATTAGAAACGTCATTTGTCAATGAAAAAGGCCAGCCATTGAATGGTGCGGAGTTGCATTTTAGTCATTTGTATTCAGGAAATGGAGAACTCAACGCACCTGAAGTGACTGAAGGTGATTTAGTAGTAGACAAAGCTGGAGTAGAGATTGCACGAGCAACCGAGAAAAACGGCTATGGGCAACACTCGATCGGTTTAGGTAAGCTGCAGGCAGATAACACTACTAATGGTGTGGAATTGACTATACCGAAAGGGATAGCCAACGACAGTGGGAACTATCAAGCAACGATTCTTTACACTTTAACAGCTGATCCAACAGCTGCATTCAAAGAATAAAGAGCAAAAACTCTCGTTAGAAATGATATTCTAATCGAGAGTTTTTTTATTGACATACTACTATAAGTAACTAAATTTTCGAAAAGATGAATTGAAGATCAGAAAAAAGGAAGAAAGTCTCATATTATTAAAATAAGTTGATAGAATCATTTTGTTGGTTTTTATATTGGCTATTTTGATCTTTTATTTTATACATTTTTGTTAATATATAAAATATTGGGTATAAACTATTCTTATAAAAAAATAACAAATTAAGATCATAAATAATTATGAAAATAGATGTAAATAGTCGGAATCTTTCAATACTGACTGGTTTCATTTCCTTGTCAATACAAAAATGACTAAGTCACTTATTTGAAAAAGGAGTTGATAGAATGAAGGACAAGATTTTACCTATGCTACTTTCAACAGGGCTTTTGACAGTGAGTATTTTTTCAGTAGTTCCACACATACAAAAAAATATAGTACAAGCTGAGGCTGTACAAGGAAAAGTAGAAAAATCAGTAGTGGACCAGAAACCAACTCTAAACGCGTTAGCAAATGGGATTCAGACGAAAAACAAAGAAGTTGCTATAAAAGAAACCTCAACGGAAGAAAATATAGATACGACAGATAGAGTAATTGGAAAATGGGGAAGTGCAACATGGGATTTTGATGTTTCTAGTGGAACTTTAACAATAAAAAGTGGGATGCTTGGTGAGTATAAAGAATCTCCATGGAATAATGAAGAAATAATTGCATCAGACATAAAGAAAATTAATTTAATAGGAGAAACAGTAGCTCCTAGGAACAGTAGCTATCTATTTTCTTCAGACGATAGGAATAAATGCCTTATAAATCTAAATGAAATAACTGGTAATTTAAACGTTAATCAAACCACTAGTTTGCACGGTACTTTCATGGATTGTAATAGTCTAACTAAGTTGGAAATTAATAATTGGCATACTAGTCAAGTAGAAGATATGTCATTCATGTTCAAAAATTGTTACAACTTAACCAGTTTGGATATGGCTACTTGGGACACGAAATTCGTCAAGGACATGTCTTTTATGTTTGAAGATTGTAATAATCTCAAAAAACTCAACTTAAATAGTTGGGATACTACTTCAGTAACTAATATGCAAGGTGCTTTTAAAAATTGTGATAATTTAAACGAACTAGTATTGGGAAGGAATACACTACTTAAGACTAATGTAGAGTTAATAGAAAGTTCTTGGAAGGGAAAAAATATTGATATATTTTATCCAAGCAGTCAAGAATTTTTAGACAATTATGAAGGAAGTCAAGCTAGTATATTTATCAGATCTGAGACTAAAGTTTGGGGAACTTCTCCTTATACATTTGATGAAAATACAGGAATATTGACAGTATTTTCAGGTGACTTGGGAGGTAATACTCCTTGGAATAAAGGTGAAGTCAATGCAAAAGAAATTTTGAAGATTGATTTTGTAGGTAATGTTGTTGCTCCTCAAAATAGCAATTATTTGTTCTCTGATTATGATGAAAATTTGGCATTAATTAACCTGCAAGAAATCAATGGAAAAATAGATACAAGTAAAGTTATGAACATGAAATACATGTTCAATGGATGTAAAAATTTAACTTACTTAGATGTGAGTGAATGGGACACAAGCCAAGTTACTGATATGTCAATGATGTTTCAAAATTGTAGTAGTTTAAAAAATTTAGATGTAAAGGGATGGAATACCAGTCAAATTACTAATATGCAAGGTATGTTCAATGGGTGTAATAATCTAACAAGTTTAGATGTCAGCATGTGGGATGTTAGTAAAGTAGAAGATATGTTTATCATGTTCCAATATTGCAATAGTCTTAATAGTTTAAATGTAAGCAATTGGGAAGTCAGCCAAGTTAAAAATATGCGATCTATGTTTTTTGACTGTAGAAACCTCGCACATTTAGATGTAAGTGGTTGGGATATCAGTCAAGTTTCTACTATGAAAAATATGTTCTATAATTGTAGTAACTTAGCAACATTAAATGTACGCAAATGGAATACAAGTCAAATAACGGATATGTCATATATGTTCCAGAATTGTAAAAATTTAACAAATTTAGATGTAGGTAGCTGGAATACAAGTCAAGTAACAGACATGTGTCGTTTATTCGGTGATTGTAATAAATTAAATAATATAGATGTAAGTCGATGGAATGTAGCAAAAGTTACTTCTTTTAAAGATATGTTTATTTCATGTTTTAATTTAAAGTCAATTGATATTAGTGACTGGATAATTAATTCTACTGATGATGTTCAAAGCATGTTTTATAATTGTTCTGATTTAAGATCTATATTACTAGGGGAGAATATTGATTTTACTGGGAAAGATCTTGGCTTACCTGATAATCGTTGGGTCGGTATAACAAACAAGATACGATACGGATCATCTGCTGAATTTATTAATCGTTATAACGGAACAGAACCAGGTACTTATGTTTGGGATCAGACTGCCGATTTAGATATCTATTTTGATAAACAATCACCAATGGTTATTGGCAAACCAGACAATTTGTGTTGGACAATAAAACACACAAATCAATCTACTCAAGGAAGAATTGCTAAAATGATTACTGGAAAAATAAGTACAGCAGAAACACTTGATTTTGACGGAAAAATTATGGTTGAAGAGCAGGATGAACTAGGTAACGTACTTTCAACATCAACTATACAATTAACGAAAGAAGAGTCAATAAATGATCTCAATACTTACAGTTATGTTTTACCTGATCTTGCCTATGGCAATCAGTACAAAATCACGTGGAAAGGAACGCCATGGAACAATACAACGGTCTCCACAGCGCCAACCTTCCGATATGAACTGGATTATGATGCCAATCTGGAACTGATCAATGGCGATATGGTCTTACCAGACAGCCGCTCAACTACCAACAACCGTGTGATAGAGAATGGGGGATTAAGTTTCAAAGATGTCCCACAAGAATTACGATTTAATGCCACAAAATTATCAACGGATCTCAATGAACAACTGATTGCAAGAGAAGACAAAGATTGGGAAATCGGCATCACTGATTTTAGAGGAACGAAAGCCAAATCAGTTACGGATTCTGATGTAGCCCGTCAAGATTGGGATCTAGTCGCGACAGTTGCGCCGTTTAAAGATTCGTCTAATCAAGAAATCGGATTAGAAACCTTAGGTATCACCTATGTCGATGAAACGAATACCAAGCATGAATTAAGTGAAACAGAAACGTTGTTAAATCAACATGAAGTTTCTGGAGAAACCCCAAAAGAGCATCATGAACAACAAATCAAATGGGCGGAAGAAAAAGGTCTACAAGCAGTAGTGCATGATCGTAATCAATTAAAAACGGATGAAACGTATCAAGCAGATGTGACCTTTGAACTAAGAAGTGCACCTTAAAGAATAGGAGACGATAAGATGAAAAGAATGAGGACGTTGTTTATTCTGAGTCTACTGTCGCTATTCTTGGGTGTAACGACAGTGACCGGTTATGCGGAAAGCAATACGGTCTCGGTAGAGACGGGCATTCAGTTTGTGGAAGATCCTGGCAGTCATTCGGACTCTGATTCTACTAGTGAAGAGCCTTCCGATGAGACTGGCAGTAAAACACCAAACGAGCAGGGAGCAGCTACAACTGAATCAGCTGAAAATACAGGAGCATTGCCTAAAACGGGTGAGCGTCGTTCGATTATTTTACTGGTAATAGGAATTTTACTGGTACAAACAACGATAGGATGTATTTTCATAAGGAAATATGGACGAGATTAAAAAAGAAATAATATTAATAATGAAGTTTTAGTTCTATGCAGATAAAAAGGCTAATTTACTCTCAGTAAAATTAGCCTTTTTTAATGACTGTTATTATTAACATGTAGCAAAATAAAAAGATAATAAGCCTTATGTGTAGGTCTTCGAGTCCCTCATACCGAATGGCATTCATCACCCGCCTATAGAGGCTGGGAGACTTCTACCTAATTATGTTAAATTATTAGATGCAGGAGTAGCCAAAGGGAAAAATATTGTTTTGTTCATAATTAGGAATTTGATAGCTCAAAATAAGTAATAATTAAAGCAATTTTATGATCTCTTTTTAATAAAATTATGGTTTAGAATTCCAAAAAGAAGGAATGATAAAATTATATATAGGTATAGGTGATTAAATTGTTATTAAAAAAAGGAATGAAAATATCTACGACAGACGTTCATGGCATCTCTTGTGAAGGCCATGTTCTCTATTTTTTAGAAAACACGGTTATTATCGAAAATATTACAGAAAGATACGTTATATCAAATGGAACTCTGTTAGAACAAGGATATTCTTTTTCAGAAAATTTATTTATGTCTTAAATAATAGAAGAATAGATACAATTAAATTTCATCTATTTGTTACGTACTCGTACTACAAACCTCATTTATAAAATATAAAGGAAATTACGTTTACAGTATTTCCACATATTTCTAACTGTCAAATCTTGAAGTGTTAAAAGAAAAGATTACATGAATAGAAACTACTTCTAACAGAGTTATTTTAAATTACATTAAACATAAAACGATCATTTTTCTAGAATAATGTATCAATTTATTAATTTCTTCAAGACGAGGGGATATTATCTTTTGTAAAAGCATGTTTTCATAAAATTATCTAGAGGATAAATTTTTTACAAATAGAGGCAATGTGTTTTTTTACAACTTTATCAAAAAGACGAGAATACTCGCGACTTTAGTCGTGCAGATGAATCGACTTCGGTTGAGTTACCGCTTCAGCTAATATCAATCAATCGATACATGTTAAATCTATATATTATTAAAATGGAGGTAATCTCGATGTATGTTGTACCAATTTTTATGTTAATTCTAGGGTTATTGTTACTGATTGTCAGTATATATTTATTCCTTAGTGACTATAAATATGTAGTAGTGGAAAGAAAAATAAGCCATTCGTATCTAATCCCAAATATTATTTGTATTTTGTTGGCAGTTTCTATCCTTATATATATCCCTAGTTATTTCTTTACAGTTTAAGGAAAACAATGACTTAGTTATTGGAACATTCCTAGAAAAGAGAACGCGATAAATAAATATGTGATTCATTAGATAAAATTCGGATGAGCAAGACAAAGCTGGTACTTGCGTGATTTTACATTATTTACGAGTCATGAACCAATAAATTGAGTAGTAAACGATACAGAAATAAGTGATTAGTCCTTGAATTAATGTAAATTAGAAACCCTAATTTGATAACAATATTCTTCTAGGAAAGTGTTTCTATGGTTTAACTGAACGAATACAGAAAAGGCATGCAATTGCATGCCTTTTCTGTATAAGTGTATTGGAAATATTGGTTGGAAGAGATAATCTATTTTAGTTATTACTTCTATTATATTAACAAATAATTAACCTAACAAAAGCTCAAAAAACAAACAATATATTTAAATAAAATGACTAAATATAAGAAGGTTAACGTGTGATAAATAATATCTTATGACATTTTAGAATATGTTTAACAAGAAAAAAGTAAAGGAGTTATCAAAGGATGATTAAAAGCGACGGGAAAATTATTTAAGAAAAATACTAGCTTTAGAATTAATGGAATGGTTAAGGAGGGCAAAGCGTTAGTCAATGTGAAAAGTACAGGAAAAATTTTTCTAGGGTTAAATATAGTATTAAGGTCTATACTTTGAAAGTTCTTACAAATAATCAGCATTCTAACTTCGGATTTATAATGGAGAAAACATCATTAGTATCCATCCTTTAAGTAGAAAACTTAATTATCATAGAGGCGCTTGCATTGAACTTCTTTAATCGAATGTATTCAAACATTTAGAAGAATAAAATTTGAATAATTAGTTGATGAAAGTGTAGAAACTCATAGTGTCAAGCTGCCATTGATGAATACGTAACCTATAAATGTTAGAATTATATATGAGAAAATTATTTCTTATATATTTAAAATGAGCCACTCATCGAGAATTATCATTAATTAAATCTTTATCAAAAATCCAAGAAGTTCGTGACTTCAGTCGTGCAAGGTTAAATAGATTTAACATATTAGGGATTTAATTAACGTAGAGTAGAAATGTTATTATTATGTATCAATTTGTGCCTAATGAATTGTTTAAAATGACAAACTAAAAAGAAAAGGGGAATAAACATGAAGAAAATGATGATGATACTTCTGTTTGGTTTACTGGCTACCATAGGTATACCAATGGTGGCAGAAGCGGATGAAACATTAGATGCTACAGAAGTAGCTATCTTTGGCGCACAGGCTATGGTTCCAAATAGTCCAGAGGATCAAACAGAAAAGCTGCAGGCGCTGTTGAGTAAGACAGCAAAGGAGGGACGTGCATTATTTTTACCACAAGGGAATTATAACATTACAAAAGATATCGCTATTTCTTCTAATTATCAATTAATTGGCGATTCAACAGGAGCCACTATATTACATAATACTACAGGGTCACCTGTTCAATTGACAGATACAACTTATGGGACGAAAACCAATGTTCGACTTCAAAATATTGCCTTTGATGGCATTAATGTGACTTTGAAGTTAACAAATCAATTAATACTAGAAAATAATATCTTTTACAATCCCTTAAAAGGCTTCGTTGTCAATTTAAATGCAGATGTTAGAGTTAAAATTTCAGGTAATGTCTTTATGCGGGATACTGCACATATGCAACCAGGAAGTGATTTTAATCGAGCAATTTACATTGGAGGCTATTCAACGCCAAGTCGTTTTCAATATATGTCAGAGATCGATATTGTAGATAATTTATTTGGCTTAAAAGTGAATGAACTGGATGCAATTAAAAGTACCAGCCGCTCAGCTTTAGCAGCCACTATTACACGTCTACAAGCAGCAATTGAATCGGGCGCAATCACAATACCTAATGAACAAAACTATTTATCAACAGGAGTTAATTCTTTTAGTATGTTGAAAGATGTAACTGTCCAACATAACTTCTTCTATTCACCATACGACAATGAGAATTTGAATGGTTTGGTGGGAGACCATGCTATTTACTTCCGTGGTGCTCAAAATATTACGGTGGTGGGCAATCACTTGCGAGGGCTACAAAATGGTCCAGCTGGTGGATTCAAATTTAAATCAGGCCGTAATATTACTATTATGAACAATTATTTGAGAAATACAGGACTGATTATGTATGGAACGCCAGAAATTGGTTTAGCAGAAACCCAAGCAGAGGGATCCATTTCAGAACTGTCCAACTGGTTAGTTGCTAATAATATTTTTGATTTTAAATATTGGGACAACAAGTATGCAATTGGTATGGAATATAATAAGCATACGGGCAATAACAATGTGCACAATGGCGTTTTTATAAATAATCAGTTTGTTAACTACCACAATATCCCACAAAATCGTCGTCGTGAATTATTAATATCTAGTGGCGGTGGTTTCCGGCCAGAAACTAGTTTTGTTAAAGGAAATACTCGGGATGATGGACTCAAAAATGGTCAATTGTTAGTGGAAAATTGGACAGAGGCTGACTATGGGTTAATGCCATCAACGTGGGAATCGTTAATTTCACCAACTATCTATGATCAATATAAAAATACCACTATTCCCATTAGAAATACCTTGGCAATTCCTGTAGCTACAACGATTGTTAAAGGGCAACAAGTCAATCCTCTTCAATTAGTTGACAATATAAACGATGCGGATGAGGTAGTACCAACTGCAAAAATAACTAATCCAGAAGTCTTAAATGAGATAGGGCAGCAAAAAGTTATTGTTCAATTAACTTACGAAACAGGTTCACTTGTGACAGTAAATGTACCCGTAACAGTAGAGTCCCCAGTAAAAAATTGATTTCCCCCAGCTACAATAATAAATGGGACAGAAAGAAGAAAAAGACTCCTTTCTGTCCCATTTATTATGACCTTAAGGATCCATTTGGGGTTGCAAAACGAATGAACCATAAAACCATCTGCTATGTAGGTAGGGTAATACTGGAAGGATATATAATGCTAAGTCAGGTTCATCTGTTATTGAGTATTTCACCAAAAATGAGTGGATCTAGTTTATGGGTTATCCGAAAGGGAAAACTACATTTATGATTTTTTGGTAAACATTCAAATTAAAAATATATGTTTGGAAATTCAAACTTTAGGGTAGAAGGATGTTATTTGAGTATACTAGGATTGAATGAATCGACCATGAGAAATTGCATTCAAGAACAAAAGAAATATGACAATGCTCTATACAAATTGAGTATTCGAGAATCTGAAATTCAAAGGTAAAATTTTAGTTAGGCCTTTAGATTTTAAACATAAGAATAATTATACAAGCAACAAGAAGCAAAGTGCTGTATTATCAATAGTCCGTTTACTTACATAAGATCATTGGGGCTATTTTTAAAAGAGAATAATAGAGATTAAATGAAAAAAAAGTAGTTATTTGTTAAAATCATTGATGTTATTAATAATAAATATTTTTTGAAAGGGGAAATATAAAAGGTTTTGAAAATAAATAAAAAAATGGTATTACTTGTTCTACTGCTAGTTATTGCTAGTCTTTATTCTTTTATCTTTTTTAGTAATGCACAAAAGATCTCAACCACAGGAGACATTGCTTTTCACTTTTCTAGAATAAAAGGCTTGTCCTCAGTATTTTCTGGTCCAATAAATTTTACCACATTTAATAGCTATGGCGGAGGCGTGAATTTTTTTTATCCGTATCTAACACTCTTTCCAGCCGTAATATTTTACTGGATAACAAACAATTTGATTCTAAGTTATATCCTATATGTTTGGATACTGAATATCTGTACAATTCTAGTGAGCTATCAATATGGACAAAAGTTCTTTAAGCGAATAGATGCAGCCTTCTTATTCAGCTGTTTGTATAGCTTTTATGGATATCGTTTAATTGATATATATCAGCGTTCTGCAATTTCAGAATCAATTGCGTTGACGATTATACCAGTTGTCTTGTATTACACATATACTCTTCTTTATGAAAGAAAGAACAGCGTGATTCCTTTAGCTATCAGTATGAGTTTGCTCATCTATACCCATGTTCTCTCCACCTTTATGAGTGTGATTGTTATTGGCTTCTTGTTTATCGGCTCTCTTTTCTCTAAGCGAAAAGAGATAAAAGAAATGTCGAATCTGATATTAAATATGATAAAAGCTGTTGGTTGGACCATTCTTTTAACTACTTACGTTTGGTATCCGATGTTACAACAAGTGCTACATCAAAAAATTAATCGTCCTTTTCGCACAAACCTTCAAGAAAGGGCATTAAACATTTCTGATAGTTTAATCGGTGCAGTAAATAATGATTTAGTTACGTTTACAATGGGAACAATTGGTGTGGTTTCATTGATTCTTCCACTTTTCTTTTTAAAAAAATTTGCCAATAAAGAAAAGATTATTTATTTTTGTGCAGTGACCACTTGGTTCTTATCAACGAATCTTTTTCCATGGGGATTATTACAAAAAACACCTATTCAAATCATTCAATTTCCTTGGAGGATCTTGGGTTTTCAAGTGCTTTTTGGATCATTGATCTTAACTATAGTGTTTTTAAAGTGGAAAACAAGCAACAAAAAAAGTATGTGGAGCCTTGTAGGAATAGTCCTTCTTATTTTTACAGTGACTGTAGCAACAGAAGCAAATTATTCGCAAAAAATTCAGTCGTATAAAGGTCGATTAATTATGACCAAAAAAGATGTTACACGTTATACAACCTCGAGAACTGGAGGCCTTTATGACTATGCACCATTAGATGCATTGAAATATAAAGATCATTTAAAGAAACATGAAGTAAAAGTCGATGATCGATGGGAGAATGCATCTCATAAATCATATAATTCTAAAATAATCTATACAGTAGAAGATGCGAATGAGCAAAATATCACGTTACCTGTATTCAATTACTGGGGAACAGTTGTGAAAGTAAATGGGAAAAAGAGCACTATAGAAAATGACAATGGTTTAGTGTCTATTAAAGGTAAGGGAAAACGAACTATAGTCGAGGTTTCATCTACCTATCCAACTACGATGATTCTATCTTTATTGATTAGTTCAATAACTTTTATATTCTTATTTACACGTTACTTAATAAGATCACACGGTTCAATAGAAATAGATTAGAGAGATCAAGGAAGAAAATGCAGTAGCAATATATAAAAGAAGGCATCAGTAGGCAGGCTAATTTATTCCGAAAAGTGAAGAAGGCAAATACAAAAAATTAATAAAAAAATCAATCAAATAAAAAAACGTAGAAGTAATTTTCTACGTTTTTCTTTTCATGTATATTAAATATTACAGGAAATTATAGAAGACAATTAAAAATCATCAAATACTAGAATAATTTGGATCCTCACGTTCTAGCTTATTCAAACCGAAGGGGGAATAAAGAGATGAGATCAAAACTTAGATCAACATTAGAATTTTTGGTGAATTGTGATAAAAATGTAAAAATATAAATTTTAGAGAAAACTATATACCT
>NZ_NGLI01000005.1:0-80838 GCF_002141285.1 Enterococcus sp. 3G1_DIV0629
ACCCGCTTTTAGTTTTTATGGGCCTATAGCTCAGCTGGTTAGAGCGCACGCCTGATAAGCGTGAGGTCGATGGTTCGAGTCCATTTAGGCCCATTTATTTTATTGGCCCGTTGGTCAAGCGGTTAAGACACCGCCCTTTCACGGCGGTAACACGGGTTCGAATCCCGTACGGGTCATGGAAGATACTTGATGAGTATCTTTTTCTTTTTATCTGAAAGAATGATTTTAAAAGGCTTAGCAGAGTTATCTTTATAGATGATTGTGCTAAGCTTTTTTGGATAAATCTAATGTAAAATATTTATATTTTTTAAGCAAAAAAATGAAAAAATACGAGCAGAAAACTGTTTTATCTGCTATACTTGGTTCGTTGCAAGTTCCCGAAAGGATCCGCAGGACGGAGATGCCTTGTAACCGAATTTAACTAGGGGGAATCATTATAATGGTAGAAAGACACTTATTTACATCAGAATCTGTTTCTGAAGGACATCCAGATAAAATCGCTGACCAAATCAGTGATGCAATCTTGGATGCAATTTTAGAACAAGACCCAACAGCACGAGTAGCGTGTGAAACATCTGTAACAACTGGGCTTGTTTTAGTATTTGGAGAAATATCTACGACGGCATATGTAGATATTCAAAAAGTCGTACGGGAAACAATAAAAGAAATTGGTTATACACGTGCAAAATTCGGATTTGATGGAGATACAGCAGCTGTATTGGTTGCGATTGATGAACAATCTCCTGATATTGCTCAAGGAGTTGACGAAGCACTTGAGATCCGGGATGAAGATAAAAAAGACGTATTAGATGAAATTGGTGCTGGCGACCAAGGGTTAATGTTTGGTTTTGCTGTAGATGAAACACCGGAATTAATGCCTTTACCAATCGCTTTGAGTCATCGTCTGGTACGCCGCTTGGCAGATTTGCGTAAATCAAATGAATTAACGTATTTACGTCCAGATGCAAAATCTCAAGTCACAGTTGAATATGATGATCAAGGACAACCTGAACGCGTAGATACAATCGTTATTTCAACACAGCATGATGATGCAGTAGATAATGAAACAATTCGTCATGATGTCATCGAAAAAGTAGTGAAGGAAGTTATTCCAGCTGAATTATTAGATGATCAAACAAAATATTATATCAATCCGACTGGCCGATTTGTCATTGGTGGTCCTCAAGGGGATGCCGGATTAACAGGAAGAAAAATCATTGTTGATACGTATGGCGGTTATGCTCGTCATGGTGGCGGTGCTTTTTCTGGTAAAGATGCGACAAAAGTTGACCGTTCTGCCAGCTATGCTGCACGTTATATTGCTAAAAACATCGTTGCAGCAGGGCTTGCTCGCAAAGCAGAAGTACAGCTAGCTTATGCGATTGGTGTTGCTCAACCTGTTTCGATCTCCATCAATACTTTCGGTACTGGAACGGTTCCGGAAGAAGAACTGATTGCTGCAGTGAGAGAAAACTTCGATCTTCGGCCAGCAGGAATCATCGAGATGCTTGATTTGCGTCGTCCGATTTACAAACAAACAGCTGCTTACGGTCATTTTGGTCGTACAGATGTGGATTTGCCTTGGGAACATACGGACAAAGTAGATGCATTGAAAGCAAGTTTAGCAAAATAAGCTATATTCAGCTGGAACGATCGCCGAATGGTGGTTGTTCCAGCTTTTTTTATGGCAGTGCACCTCTTGAAAAAGATAGTGAGTATTTATCTATTTTTAGATCCTGTCATGATGAAAAAGGAGGAATAAGATGAAAAAAGAAACAAATGTTGCTTTAGTCACAGTGAGTGTTTTCATTGCAACGTTCATGACGGCTATTGAAGGAACAATCGTAACAACCGCTATGCCAACGATTGTCGGCTCATTACATGGAATGGAAATCATGAACTGGGTATTTTCAATTTATTTGCTGACAAACGCTATGCTTACTCCGATTTACGGAAAACTTGCGGATAAAGTGGGGCGGAAACCAATTTTTATTTTTGGGACATTATTGTTTATTATCGGTTCGTTATTTTGCGGTTTATCTCAAAGCATGATCGGGTTGATTGCAGCTCGTGCGATTCAAGGGATGGGCGCTGGAGCAATGATGCCAGTAGCTTTGACGATCATTGGCGATCTTTATTCTATTGAGAAGCGAGCAAAAGTTTTAGGCTTGAATAGTTCAGCTTGGGGAATTGCCAGTGTTTTTGGACCGCTTGCGGGAGGATTCATCGTTGAAACGATCAGCTGGCACTGGATCTTTTTTATCAATGTGCCGATCGGAATTCTATTAATTATTTTGATTTGTCTATATTTAAATGAACCAAAAATCATACATGAGTCTAAACCAATGGATATTTTTGGTAGTTTTAGTTTGATGGCCATGCTTGTCTCATTGCTGTTAGGGTTCCAATTATTAGGAGACGAAGGAATGAGTCCGCTTGTTTCTGCTTTGCTGCTAGGTAGTATCGTACTGTTAGGTATTTTTATTTTTGCCGAAAAAAGAGCTAAAGATCCTGTCATCATGATGCATTTATTCAAAAATCCACTATTTGTTGTGGTCAACTTGGCTGCAGCATTGGCTAGTGGTTTTTTGATGGGAATCGATGTTTATATTCCTATGTGGATGCAAGGTGTATTAGGACTGAATGCAGCAATTGGTGGGTTGGTATTAGCACCATTATCACTAGTCTGGATGGTCGGTTCTTTCCTTGCAAGCAAGTGGATGACTCAAATGAAAACTCATTGGGTCTTGAGAATTGGATTACTGATCGCAGCTATTGGGGGCGCTTGGTTGTATCTTATGCCTTTCAGAAGTAACTATTTATGGTTTTTTGCTATATCAACAATCATCGGTATAGGCTTAGGTGTGACCATGACTACCTCGACTGTCAGTGCACAAAATAGTGTATCTCGTGATCAGCTTGGTGTAGCAACTTCTTTTAATACGTTAGTTCGAACAATTGGTCAAACAGTTATGGTTTCTATTTTTGGTTTATTGATAAATGGGGTAACTAAACGAGAACTTGCAGCAGCAAATTTAACAAATGATGCAGATATCATGAACAAACTGGTGAATCCACAAACGGCTAAATATATCGATGCGGATATTCTGTTACCATTAAGAAAAATTCTTTATGATGGGTTACATTCCGTTTATCTAGTTGGCTTGTTACTCGTGATCATTGCTTTGGTCTTAACGCTTTTCGTTCATGAAAAAAGTGGTAAAATAAAACAGTAGTTTCGGTCGAGACATGTACTTTGCCGAATCATTCAAATTTAAAGTTATTCAAAAATAACTTCTTACTAAGGAAGGCGAAAATATGGCATTTATTCAAGCAAATATTTATTCGAATGTATTAGAAATGGAAGTCAATCTAAATGTGATACTCCCACAAACAACTAAAAAGGTGATTGGCACCAGTTCAGAGCAAGCGACAACGGACATACCTGTTTTATATTTACTTCATGGGATGGGTGGCAATCATAGTGTATGGGAAAGACGTACGTCGATTGAACGTTATGTAGCAGACTACGGATTAGCTGTCATCATGCCATCTACTGATCTTGGCTGGTATACAGATACGGTTTATGATATGAAATATTGGACGTTCATTGCAGAAGAGCTACCTGAGATTTGTCATGAACTATTCCCGCAATTAACAAGAAAAAGGGAAAAAACATATGCCGCTGGATTATCGATGGGCGGATATGGCGCATTAAAACTAGGCCTTGCAAAATCAGAAAATTTCGCAGCAGTAATCTCTCTTTCAGGCGCTGTTTCTGTAGGGAACCGAATGGATGACCTTTTGATGGTACGTAAAGCAGCCTTTTGGGAAGGGATCTTTGGACCATTGGATCAAATCGAAGGTTCAAAGAATGATCCGCAATATTTGTTGAAAGAATTAGTAAAAAGCGGAAAACCAGTCCCAAGGTTTTATATGGCTTGTGGGGAATCTGATTTTCTTTATCAAGCAAATCAGGAAATGGTATCTGCTATGCAGGAACAAGGCTTAGCGGTCACCTTTGAACAAGGACCTGGCGATCATAACTGGGTCTTCTGGGATCAATGGATCCAACGTGCATTGGTGTGGCTGATGGAAGAAAAGTAAAAAAGAGACTTAAAAAGATAGCTCCTATAGAGATCACTTTGTTGGTGACCTTTATAGGAGCTTTTTTTATCGATCGTTTTCTCTTCTTTTATTTTGTTGGCATAAACCTTCAATATAGGTTTGTGCACTCGTTAGAAAGAGTGCTTTTTCATTCAATTCTGCATGGGACTGCATACTTTCTTTAAATCCCTCTAATTGATTTTCAACTACATAATTACGCATAAATAGAACTGTTTCTTTCAAAAATTCATTTCCATCCATAATCTTTTGCCGAAGCTGTTGTTCATGCTGCTGATCCATTAGCTGTCCAATCAATAAATTGTGGAGAGAGGCAATGGCCTGATGACTTTGGGTGACTGAAAATCCTTCACGAACAAGTAATTGGATCATTTGTTCCAAATGTTCTAATCGACTCGGAAAAGCGGGCACAGTATTGATTTCTAATTCTGCCCCACAAGGAAAACGTGTGTAAAGGTCATAGTAATTTTCCATATATTGCAGCAATTGTTCATTCCAGGGCAAAGTTGGATCTGGAAGCGCTAGTTCTTCTTCCATTGTTTCAGCCATTTTCTGCAAGAGCTGTTGTTTATTTTTGAAATACCAATATAAAGCAGGTGCTTGAACATGAATTCTGTTTGCGATGTTTCGCATGGAAAGCTGCGAAAGAGCTTGTGTTTCAGCCAGGATATCAAAGGCGGCCTGAATGATGATTGCTTGAGAAAGCTTTATTTCCATTTTATCAACCTCGTGTATTGCATTATCTTTTTAAACATGGTAAATTGTTAGTCGGTCTAATTTTACAGTGTTAAATTAGTCCTGTCAATTTAAACAAAGGGGTGTAATCTACGAATGAAATTAATCTTACGACATGCGAAAAAATATAAAGTAGCTGTTTTTATTTCCTTGCTGTCCGTAGCAGTCATGGTTGCAGCAGCATTATGGCAACCTAAGTTACTACAGCAAGTATTGGAAGCTATTATTACAGAAGATAATGATGAAATGAAAACAATCGGTATTTACCTGATCAGTCTGGCTTTGCTAGGATTAGCCGCAGGTGTAACGAACACGATTTTCTCTGCAAAAGTAGCTCAGGGCGTAAGTGCAGATATCCGAGAAGAAGCATTTCGAAAGATCCAGACATTTTCATTTGGGAATATCGAACAGTTCTCTGCTGGGAATCTTGTTGTTCGTCTAACAAATGATATCACGCAAATCCAAAATTTAGTGATGATTTCTTTGCAATCACTTTTTCGAATTCCATTCTTATTTATTGGTGCCTTCATTTTAGCTATGATCACGATGCCACAATTGTGGTGGATCATCGTAGCGCTTATCGTTACGGTATTTCTTATCACGGCACTTTCATTTACACGGATGGGTAAGCACTTCATGATCATTCAAAAACTGATTGATCGTGTAAATAGCATTGCAAAAGAAAACTTACTAGGGATTCGTGTGGTGAAATCTTTTGTACAGGAAGAAAACCAATTGAAGACATTCAGCAAAGTAAGTGAGGACTTAACAAAACACAACATCATAGTCGGTACATTATTTTCTGTGATGATCCCGTCCTTCATGCTGGCTGCCAATTTGGCTGTGGTTGGGGCGATCTTTTTTGTGAGCGATCTTGTTAAAGATGATCCTACGTTAATTGGTGGAATTGCTTCATTCATGAATTACTTGATGCAGATCATGATGGCGATCATTATCGGTGGAATGATGATGATGATGACTTCAAGAGCAGCCGTATCGCTGAAGCGGATTGCGGAAATTTTAGATGCTGAACCAGATCTTACTTATTTAGACGTTCCAGAACAAGAGTTGACGGGTTCTGTCACTTTTGACCATGTTTCTTTTCGTTATCCTGGTGAGGATACAGATACGCTTAAAGATATCAGCTTTTCTATCAAACCTGGAGAAATGGTCGGGATCGTCGGGGCGACTGGCGCCGGGAAATCCACACTAGCACAGCTGATTCCTCGTCTGTTTGATCCAACAGAAGGAAAAGTAGAAGTAGGTGGTGTAGATCTTCGCCAAGTAAATGAAAAGAGTTTAAGACAAACGGTGTCCTTTGTTTTGCAAAAAGCAATTTTATTCTCAGGAACGATTGCTCAAAACTTGCGCCAAGGAAAAAAGAATGCAACAGAAAAAGAGATGGAACATGCTTCTTCTATTGCTCAAGCAAAAGAATTCATCGAAAAGTTATCTGATCGTTACGAAGCACCAGTAGAAGAACGAAGCAGCAATTTTTCTGGTGGACAAAAGCAGCGACTATCCATTACTCGTGGTGTTATCGGTGATCCAAAGATCTTGATTTTAGATGATAGTACGAGTGCATTGGATGCTCGCTCTGAAAAACTGGTCCGAGAAGCACTGGATCGAGATTTGAAGGGAACAACGACGATCGTCATCGCACAAAAAATTGCTTCTGTTGTCAAAGCAGACCGCATCTTAGTATTGGATGAAGGTAGATTAGTCGGCGAAGGAACCCATGAAGAATTGGTAGCTGGAAACCGTGTCTATCAGGAAATCTTTGAAACTCAAAAAGGAACGGAGGAGTAAGTATGACTGATTTAATAAAAGCAAGTAAATTTTTCTATCACTATTTGAAGCGGTACAAACTCTCCTTTTTCTTTATCTTTATCACAGTAATTATTGCTACCTATCTACAAGTAAAAGCACCTCAGTATATCGGGGAAGCTTTCCAAGAATTAGCAAATTACGTAGGTGGCTTGATGCAAGGCGTAGACGATAAAAGCAAATTTGTTTCTGTGATATGGAAACTCTTGTTGTTTTATGTATTAGCTAGTGCAGCCAACTTTATTTATAGTATTTTGTTCACTCAAGTAGTAGGAAAGTCAACGAACCGGATGCGTATCGGTTTATTCAACAAATTGGAAAAATTGACGATTCGCTTCTTTGATTCTCATCAGGATGGTGAAATTTTAAGTCGTTTTACCAGTGACTTAGATAATATTCAAAATAGTTTGAACCAAGCATTGCTTCAAGTCATCACGAATGCTGTTTTACTTGTCGGAATCTTGATTATGATGTTTCGTCAAAATGTAGAATTAGCTTGGGCTACGATTGCTTCTACTCCAGTAGCTATTTTGATAGCTGTCTTGATTATCCGAAAAGCGCGAAAATACGTGGATCTTCAGCAAGATGAAGTGGGAAAACTGAATGGCTATATGGATGAAAAAATCAGCGGACAACGTGTTATCATCACAAATGGCTTACAAGAAGAGACGATTGAAGGATTCTTAGAACATAATCAAAGTGTTCGCGAAGCAACGTTCAAAGGACAAGCATATTCTGGCCTACTATTTCCGATGATGCAAGGAATGTCACTAGTCAATACAGCAATCGTTATCTTTTTCGGCGGTTGGTTAGCATTGAATGGCGATTTGGAACGTTCGGTGGCGTTAGGCTTAGTTGTGACATTTGTCCAATATTCACAACAATACTACCAACCATTGATGCAGATTTCTTCTGGGTACAGCATGATCCAATTAGCAATCACAGGGGCAAGACGATTAAATGAAATGTTTGATGAAAAAGATGAAGTCAAACCAGAAAACGGTAAAGCATTTGATGGAGTGGAACAAGGACTTGCCTTGCAACACGTAGATTTTGGTTATTCTCCAGAAAAACTAGTCTTGAAAGATGTCTCAATCAATGTGGACAAAGGAGAAATGGTTGCTCTTGTTGGACCAACCGGATCTGGGAAAACGACGATCATGAATCTGCTGAATCGTTTTTATGATGTCAATGATGGGTCAGTAGTCATCGATGGAATAGATATCCGAGAGTATGATCTAGATGCATTACGTAGACATGTAGGAATCGTTTTGCAAGAATCCGTATTGTTCTCTGGCACCATCAAAGACAATATCACATTCGGTAAACCAGATGCTTCAGATGAAGAAGTCATCAATGCAGCAAAACAAGCGAACATTCACGACTTCATCATGACGTTAGAAAAAGGGTATGATACAGAGATATCCGAAGAAAACAATTTGTTCAGTACAGGTCAAAAGCAGTTGATCAGTATTGCTCGAACGATCATCACAAATCCATCTTTATTGATTTTGGATGAAGCAACAAGTAATGTAGACACGGTAACAGAAGCAAGGATCCAAAAAGCAATGGATGAAGCAATCAAAGGAAGAACCAGCTTTGTGATTGCTCACCGGCTGAAAACGATCTTGAATGCAGATAGAATCGTTGTCTTGCGTGATGGGGAAGTCATTGAAGAAGGCAGTCATCACGAGTTATTAGCAGAAAATGGATTCTATGCGGAACTTTATCATAATCAATTTGTATTTGAATAAAGAGGTTGTGCAAAAGCTGTCCTGCATCAAGTAATAAGAACAGCCAATCAAAAACAGCTTCTCATGTTTTTGATTTGGTTGGACTTATTACCGCAGATGCAAGCTTTTGAGCACCGTGAATAAAGAGGTTGTGAAATCAACGCTCTAACCTGAGTATTAGAGAAAAAAACGCAAAACATATCATTTATGTTTTGCGTTTTTTATTTATCTTTTTTTCTCAATACAATATAAAATAGGTGGCTGGTTCTTTTGGTTGATAAACCGATAATTCAGCACATTATATGTTTCCTGTGGCAGTTTGGAACAAAAAGAGTCAACCATATCCAGTTCTTTTTCTCCGCCTTCATGACCATAGTAGACGACAAGGATCAATCGTCCGCGAGGCACAAGTCGTTTCAATATTTCTTCCATAGCTGTGCGTGTAGTCTCTGGCATAGTGATGATTGCTTTATCACTTTTTGGGAGATACCCTAGATTGAAGATCCCTGCTTTGAGATCTTGTTGTTCAGCTATCACTTCTCCTAACGTTTCGTGGCCTTGTAGAAACAATGAGACACGTTCTTCTAACTGATGCTGTTCTAGCTTTTCGCGAGTAGCATCGATTGCTTGTTGCTGGATATCAAAACTATAGACATGACCAGTTTTTCCGATGTGTTCTGCTAGAAAAACCGTATCGTGGCCATTGCCCATCGTTGCATCTACGACGTGATCTCCTGGTTGCAAGATTTCTTGCAGTAATGTATGGCTGAAATGCAAAGCAGTTTGCAACATCAGACACTCACCTTTTTCCGTACATCATATTTTCCTTGGAAGCTATCTCTGCGAAGAAGTTCTTCATCAATTGCATTCAAGACTTCCCATTTTTTCAAGCTCCACATTGGTCCAATCAAGGAATCCCACGGCGCATCCCCTGTCAAACGATGGATGATGATTTCTTTTGGTATCATTTCCAGCTGGTCGCAAATGACATTGACATAGTCAGGACGGCTCATTAATTGAAGTCGACCTTCATGATAATCTCGCAACATTCTCGTTTTGCGCATCAGATGCATCAAATGGAGCTTGATTCCTTGGATATCGGAATCTAAAATAGTGCGTCTGACATTTTCTTTCATCATTTCTAAACTTTCGCCTGGTAATCCGTTGATCAAATGCGTACAAACACGGATATTATGTTTGCGTAATTTAGCCACGCCATCTAAATAAGTTTGATAATCATGTGCTCGGTTGATCAGTTTTGAAGTTTCTTCAAAAGTTGTTTGCAATCCAAGTTCTACCCATAAATACATCCGCTCATTCAGTTCAGCAAGGTAATCAACTACTTCATCTGGCAGACAATCCGGTCGTGTACCAACTGATAATCCTACGACACCTGGTAAATTGACTACTTGCTCAAATCGTTCTTTAATTATTTCAACTGGCGCATGGGTGTTTGTAAAATTTTGGAAATAAACGATGTATTGTTGGACATGAGGCCATTTTTGATGCATCATGTCAATTTCTTTCTGGAATTGGATTGGAAGTGGGTCTTCAGGTGCAACGATCATGTCACCCGAACCAGATACACTGCAAAAAGTACATCCGCCATGGGCAACAGTCCCATCTCGATTCGGGCAGTCGAACCCTCCATCGATCGGCACCTTGAAAATTTTCCCGCCAAACTCATTTCGTAAAGCGTAATTCCAAGAATGATATCTTTTATTTCCTTCTGAATAAGGAAAAGTCATTAAAAGTCCTTCTTTCTGTAAGAGTTATCTATTTGTTTTCTTTTTTCTCTATACACTGGATAAGTCAGGCACAGCCAAGAAAGACTGAGTAAGTAGCCGCCGATGATATCAGTAGGAAAATGAACACCCAGATAAATGCGGCTTATCCCGACACTTACTATAATAAACACCATCAGTAATTGAAGCAATGTACGTAAGGTTCTTTTTTGAACAAAAGCTGGCAGCAGAAATAGGAAAGAGCCGTAAAGAATCATACTGCCTGCTGCATGTCCACTAGGGAAACTATAACTTGTTTCAACCACTAAGTGTGTCAATGAAGGGCGCTCTCGCATGAAAAATAGTTTGATCAACGGGTTGATGATTCCAGCAATTACAATAAATCCAGAAACGAACCAAAATGTTTCTGCCCTTTTTTTCTTATACCACATCCATAAAGCCGTACAAGCAAATAAAATGATGACGGTAAGAGGATTACCGAATTTAGTCATAAAGAGTTGGTAGCTGTTCAGATCAGGATAAGAAGCTCTGACAATGTCTGTAAACCACTGATCGAAACCAGAAAGCCACGACAGATGGAACTTTACGATCCAGCCCAAAATAAAAAACAGGACAAGAAAGAAGCTGCCAGTCACCTGAAATGATGTTTTATATTTCATACAATTCCTCCTTTGAAGCAATGACTTATTATAGCATTTTTGGTCCAGCGAAAAAAACGGTAAAGAGATAAAACCAATGTATGATCCCTCTTTGAATAACCAATATTCTTATAAAAAAAATAACTGTAACCGGAAAGACATTTTTTGGTAATACAAATGAAATGTTAGGAAAATAAAATCAGTGTTTTTCGAAATCCTTGTAAATAAGAACATAGACGTAGGAAGAACTTGAAAATGAACAGAAGTTGTTCATTACGGTAAATTACAATATGATTACAAAAAACAACAAAGCTCTTAAATAACTTTTAATAAATATTAAGAGAAGTTATAATTATTAATAATAGATAAATTGAAGTTGGAGGATAGAAGATGGAAAACATTGCAAGAAAAGAACGGAGACGTTTAGAACAGACCAAACGTTTTCGAAAAGCAAAACGAGGGGCAGCAATCGTGGGAACTGCGATGGTAGGCTGTTCTGTCGCTGCTCCATTAGTACAGCCGGTTCCTGTTCAAGCGGATGAAACACCTGTTCAGTTCGGCGCAAGAATCAACACAGCGGCATTTATCACAGAAATTGCTACTTATGCGCAGCCAATTGCTCAAGCTAATGATTTGTATGCATCAGTGATGATCGCACAAGCAGTTGTAGAAAGCGGTTGGGGCAGTAGTGCGTTATCGCAAGCACCTTATTACAATCTTTTTGGGATAAAAGGTAGCTATCAAGGACAAACCGTCTACATGGATACGCTTGAATTTTTAAATAATCAATGGGTAAATAAAAAGGAGCCTTTCCGACAATATCCTTCTTTTGCTGAATCGTTCAATGACAATGCCTATGTACTTAGAAATACTTCATTTGGCAACGGCTATTACTATGCCGGTACTTGGAAGAGCAACACGAAATCCTATACAGATGCGACAGCTTGTTTAACAGGTCGTTATGCAACTGACCCTGGTTATGCAAGCAAATTAAATAATATCATCACGACTTACGGATTGACCCAATATGATACACCAGCTAGCGGAAACGCGGGCGGTGGAGCCACTACAGGTGGGAATAATACTGGAAGTACAGGTAGTACTAGCGGTTCAAACAATTCTGGTAATACAAACTCAGGTTCAGCAACTTCGACCACTTATACTGTTCAATCTGGCGATTCTGTTTGGGGAATCTCCAATAAATTCGGTATTACAATGGATCAATTGATTCAATGGAACAATATCCAAAACAATTTCATTTATCCAGGACAAAAACTAACGATCAAGGGTAGCCAAGAAAATGGCTCTTCGACGAATAATTCTGGTAACAATACCAATTCTTCAGGAAATGCTGGTACATCAAACGGAGGACAAACAACCGGGGCGAAATACACTGTTCAATCTGGCGATTCTGTTTGGAAGATCTCAAATGATCACGGAATTACGATGGCTCAATTGATTGAATGGAACAATATCAAGAATAATTTTGTTTATCCAGGACAACAGCTGATCGTATCAAATGGCGGTTCTTCTAATACTGGCTCAAATACTGGCTCAAGTACTGGGAACACAAGTGGTTCAAATTCGTCTAACTCAAGTTCTTCTAATACGGCTTCAGGAACGAAATACACAGTGAAAGCCGGAGACTCTGTTTGGAGTGTCTCCAACAAATATGGAATTACGATGGCTCAACTGATTCAATGGAACAACATCCAAAATAACTTTATTTATCCAGGACAACAACTGACTGTTTCAAACAGTGGGTCAACAAACAGCGCATCAAGTAATACAGGTTCGTCAGCCAATACAAATAACAGCAGTTCAGCTAATACTGGCAGCAGTTCGTCTCAAGGCACTTATACAGTCAAGGCGGGTGAATCTGTTTGGAGCGTAGCAAATAAAAATGGCATCACGATGAATCAGCTGATCGAATGGAATAATATCAAAAACAACTTTATTTACCCAGGACAGCAATTGATTGTTAAAGGCGGCAATTCAACAAATACCAATACAGGTTCAACTACTTCGGCAGCGAAACCAAATACACCGAATACGTCTGCTACAACAAGTACATCATCCTCTGGTAATACAATGTATACCGTGAAAGCAGGCGAGTCAGTTTGGAGCGTAGCGAACAAACATCATATCACGATGGATCAGTTGATCGAATGGAATAATATCAAAAATAATTTCATCTATCCTGGACAACAAGTGATCGTGAAGAAAGGTTCGTCTCAAACAACAAACCAACAATCACCTGCTGGTTCGAAAACCTATACTGTGAAATCTGGAGAATCTGTTTGGGGCGTTGCTGACAGCCATGGTATTACAATGTCTCAACTAATCGAATGGAACAATATCAAAAACAACTTTATTTATCCAGGTCAAACATTGATTGTAGCTAAATAAAATAGCTGTTCAAAGAAATAACGATTGAATTCCACAAAAATATTTGTTACTATAAGGCTACTTAAATATGACAACACTTGAAAAGGAAGTAGTAAAAAGACTGAAGTTTCAGAGAGCACATGGTTGGTGAGAATGTGCACGGATGCTTTTGAACTCGCCTTTGAGTTGCCCTTGCTGAATATTCGAGTAAGCAAGTGGCGGTGACGGCCGTTACAACGTTCGAGGCCTTTTCATTAAGGTAAAAATAGGTGGTACCGCGTAGATTACGTCCTATAAAAAGAGCAATCTTTTTATAGGATTTTTTTATTTCTTTTGTGAAGTTTGAGAAAACAAAGTAAAAGAAAACAAAAAGAAACAGATTCTGCCGGTTTTTTTCGCTATAATAGAAACAAGCGTTTTTAATAGAACAGGAGGACAGAAAATGAGTTACAATCATAAAGAAATTGAGAAAAAATGGCAAAAATACTGGGCAAAAACGAATACCTTCAACACCCATGATGATCCTGAAAAACCAAAATTTTATGCACTAGATATGTTTCCCTATCCATCCGGACAAGGGCTCCATGTAGGGCATCCTGAAGGCTATACGGCAACGGATATCCTTTCCCGTGTGAAAAGAAGTCAAGGATACAACGTACTGCATCCAATGGGGTGGGATGCATTCGGTCTACCTGCTGAGCAATATGCGTTAGATACAGGAAACGATCCGGCTGAATTTACCCAAAAAAATATCGAAACATTCCGACGCCAAATCAATTCTTTAGGATTTAGTTATGACTGGAATCGCGAAGTGAATACAACTGATCCAGAGTATTACAAATGGACACAATGGATCTTTACGAAGCTTTATGAAAAAGGTCTGGCTTATGAAGCAGAAGTAGCGGTAAACTGGGTACCTGAATTAGGAACAGTTATTTCAAATGAAGAAGTGATCGATGGAAAAAGTGAACGTGGTGGCTATGACGTAGTCAGAAAACCAATGCGCCAATGGATGCTGAAAATCACTGCTTATGCCGATCGCTTATTGGATGATCTAGAACTAGTTGACTGGCCAGAAAGCATCAAGGAAATGCAAAGAAATTGGATCGGGCGTTCAGTGGGAGCAAATGTTGAATTTAAAGTGGCTGGTACGGATAAATCCTATACCGTGTTTACGACACGACCAGATACTCTATTCGGTGCAACTTACTCGGTTCTTGCACCTGAACTAGATCTTGTTAGAGAAATTACAACTCCTGAACAAAAAGCTGCTGTAGAAGCTTATATCGAAGAGACAGCGAAAAAATCAGATCTGAAGAGAACAGATCTTGCAAAAGAAAAAACAGGAGTATTTACTGGTGCTTACGCAATCAATCCAGTCAATGGCAAAGAAATCCCAATCTGGATCGCTGATTATGTATTAGCTTCATACGGCACAGGAGCAATCATGGCTGTTCCAGCACATGATGAACGTGACTTTGAATTCGCTCAAACTTTCGGACTAGAGATTCTTCCAGTTATTGAAGGTGGAGATGTTCAAAAAGCTGCTTACACAGAAGATGGTACGCACATCAACTCTGAATTTTTAGACGGTATGAACAAACAAGAAGCAATCGACAAAATGAATGAATGGCTAGAAGAAAATGGCTTAGGGAAAAAAGAAGTCAGCTATCGCTTACGCGACTGGCTATTCTCCCGTCAACGTTACTGGGGCGAACCAATCCCAATCATCCACTGGGAAGACGGAACAGTCACAGCTGTCCCAGAAGAAGAGCTACCATTACGTTTGCCTAAGACAAAAAATATCAAGCCAAGCGGTACTGGAGAATCTCCATTAGCAAATATTGAGGAGTGGGTCAATGTCGTTGATCCTGTAACAGGTAAAAAAGGCCGTCGCGAAACGAATACAATGCCACAATGGGCAGGAAGCTCATGGTATTACCTGCGTTATATCGACCCTCATAACAAAAAAGAACTAGCAGATTATGAAAAGTTGAAGCGTTGGCTGCCAGTTGACATCTACATTGGTGGAGCAGAACATGCGGTACTTCATTTACTATATGCACGATTCTGGCATAAGTTCTTATACGATATCGGTGTTGTTCCTACAAAAGAACCATTCCAAAAACTATACAATCAAGGAATGATCTTAGGCGAAAACAACGAAAAAATGTCAAAATCTCGCGGTAATGTAGTCAATCCTGATGATGTGGTTGAAACTTACGGTGCAGATACACTGCGCATGTACGAAATGTTCATGGGACCATTAGACGCTTCGATTGCTTGGAGCGAAAATGGCTTAGAAGGAAGTCGTAAATTCTTGGATCGTGTATGGCGTTTGATCGTTGATGAAAACAATAAAATGCGTGATCGTATCACTACATTGAATGACGGCAAACTTGATAAAGTGTACCATCAAACAGTAAAAAAAGTGACAGAAGACTATGAAAATCTTCATTTCAATACAGCAATCTCCCAATTGATGGTCTTTATCAATGAAGCCTATAAAGTGGACGCTCTGCCTTATGAATATATCGAAGGATTTGTTCAACTACTCGCACCGATTGCTCCTCACATGGGTGAAGAACTATGGTCAATCCTTGGAAATGAAGGTGGTATTTCTTACGCACCATGGCCAACATATGACGAAGCAGCACTTGTGGAAGACGAAGTAGAAGTTGTTTTCCAAGTAAACGGTAAAGTTCGTGCGAAAAGCAATGTTCCCCGAGACTTAGGGAAAGATGAGCTAGAAAAAGTAGCATTAGCTAATGAAACAGTGCAAGAATATATCGAAGGCAAAACAGTCAGAAAAATTATTGCGGTACCAAATAAGTTAGTCAATATCGTTGCTAATTAAATAACCTGATAAAAGCAGTTGGCAGAATCTCTGTCAGCTGTTTTTTTGTAAAAAATATGAATAGGGAAAATAGTTGACAAGAAAATAACAACGCCATATGATGTTCCATAGTATTTACAACCTGTCATAGTTGACTGTAAAAAATATAGAAATAAAAGTAAAAGAAAGGACGACAACAGGTGGGTTTTTATCAGTCTCTGCAACTAGATCCGTTTATTTTAAAACAAAAAATACGAGAAGCAACTTCTAGAAAAGAAAAGCGCATGTATATTTGTTCATTGTTTTTACGATCATTATTTATCGTATTATTTGCCATTTGTTTTATTATTTTCATTACAACATTGTTTGAATCGACGCATAAACCATACGCTGTGGTTTTATTCTGTATGTTGATGAGTATTCGTTTTGTTGATTTTGGTTATAAGATTTCTCATTCGATCATTAGTTTAGCAATCGTTATGCTCTCACTATTAATAGCGCCTTATGTCCAACTGATTAAATGGTCAGCTATGGGCGTGTTGATTCATTTTATTTTACTAAGTAGCATATTACTGGCAACTGCTAGTGATCCCAAAATGGGGAATGCTTCTTTGTACGGTTTTTCTTATCTTTTTATTGTTTATTCGTTACCTAAAGATTTGTTGAACAAGGATTTCTTTACACAAACAGGTAGCTTATTGTTTTTATTTTTTTGTTGGTTTTCAGTTATCCTTTATAGAAAACATCGAGAAAAGAATAGAGGCAAAAGCTTATTCAGAAAGAATTTTTTGAAAGATATTTATTCGCAACAAAAAATTTGGATGCTCAGCTATGCGTTTGGTATCAGTCTTTTGATTGTCGCAGGAGAATATGTCCCTTTTCAACGATTGATGTGGGCAGGGTTTGCATTTTCTTCTATTGTATCTAGCTATGGATTGATGTCGATTGGTTTCAAAGAACGAGCAGTAGACAGAATTATCGGCTCATTGATCGGATGTGCTTTATTTATTGGTATCAGCCAATTTATTCCATTTGCGTGGGTCGGTATATTGGGTGGACTAGCTTTAGGTATTTGTTCTACCTATAGATATAAAACAATTTTTAATTGCTTTGGTGCTTTGACAATCGCTGCAAGCTTATTTGGTGTTCCAGGAGCAGTAACGATCCGCATTTTTGAGAATATCCTTGGGGTATGTTTAGGAATCATGTATATTGGGGTGACTGAGATACTTATCCGCAAAATAAGAGAAAAACACGGTTTGAATCATTAGATGAGATCGAATAAAAAATAAGGAAAAAGTGAAGATACACATGGATGATAAATTGCTATCATTCCATGTGTATCTTTTTTTACGGAAAATCAGTGAAATGTTCTACGTTCATTATTCAAGTGATGATACACATTTTTTCCGTAATGCTACGGAAATATATATTTTGAATAGAAAACGCTTACAAGTTATGCTTGGTTTATAAAAATAAAAGGAGTGATTGATTTATGAAAAAAGCATTGATTATTTGTGCAGCAGGAATGTCATCATCGATGATGGCCTCAAAGACAACGGATTTCTTTAAGCAAAAAGGAGAAGAGGTACTCGTAGATGCAGTTTCAGCTACAGAAGGCGATAATATGATTAAGAATAGTGATTTTGATTTATTTCTGATCAGCCCGCAAACGACGATGTTTTTGGATAAATTCAAAAAATTAGGAGAATCTGTTGGAAAGCCTGTTGTTAGTATCCCTTTCCAAGCGTATGTCCCAATCCCTACAGGCATCCAGAAGTTAGCAGAGGTGATCGAAGAGAACATATGATGGAATAGGAGTGGATGATAATGAAACAGAAGGAAAAATTGCTGTTGAGATATTTGATTGATCACAGGAAGGAGTATGTCACCAGTCAACGTTTAGCTTCTGAATTGTTATTATCTGATCGGACAATCCGTAATTACTTGCAGCGGATCAAAGAGTTAGTAGAAAAAAACGGAGGTAAGATCATTGCTAAACCAGGTTATGGCTATCAACTGCACATTTTGCAGAGATTGACATTTGATCTGTTTTTGAGTCGGCAAGAAATAATACCCGGATATGCTAGAGAGCCTCAAGGATTTTATGAGTCGGAAGACCGACAAAAGTATATATTGAACCAACTGCTTTTGGAAGATGCCATTCTTTTTATGGATGATTTGGCAGAAGAGCTTTATATCAGTCGTTCTAGTTTGACAAAGGACATGCAAGAAATCAAAGAGCGATTGATTCCTTATTCACTAAAAATTGTTTCTAAGCATGGTCAAGGGATATGGATCGAAGGGGAAGAAAGAAATCGACGGCATTTTATCATGGATACTTTTTTCGGGAACCATTATGGGAATTCATTGAAAGAATATTTAGGACAAAGTCGCTTTTTCACAGACATCAGTTTTGAAGCGCTAGTGATCATCATTCTCGATGAAACAAGAGAAGCTAAGTTAAAAGTTTCTGATTTTATCATACAGAATTTGTCCTTACACTTGGCTTTGGGAATCAAACGTCTACGAGAAGGGTTTGAAATCAAGGAACTAGGTATCGAACAAGAAGTTTCTGATCGAGTAGAGTATCAAGTGGCGCAACGCATTGTTCAACGTATTGAGGTAATCGCAGATGTATCGTTTCCCCAAGAAGAAATAGCTTATTTGACTTTACACCTTATGGCTAAGTCAAATCATAGAGAAAATAAAAATGATCAGGAACTATCAAAGGAAGTAGCGATAGTTTTGAAACGATTGTCTCAGGAATTTTGTTTTTCATTAATAGAGGATCTCCAGCTTTTCAATGGACTGCTTGATCATTTGTCACCAATGATGATTCGATTGAGCCGAGGCATTCGCATTGAGAACCCATTAACTGAAGAGATAAAGAAAGAAAATCCCAAAGTTTTTGAAGCAGTAAAAACGCTTTTCAGCAACATGCCGGCTTTGAAAAACTATACCATCAATGAAGATGAATGGGCCTATTTGGCTTTGCATCTCATGGCGGCATTGGAAAAAGAAAGAGCTACGCATAAATTGCATGCGTTGATCATCTGCGCAACAGGCTATGGCAGTGCTCAATTATTAAAGAATCGTGTGATCAGCGAATTTGGAAAAAATATTACAGTGGTAAATGTAAAAGGCTATTATGAGATCAATGAAACAACTTTAAAAGGCATCGACCTGATTATTTCTTCTATTGATCTTTCGACAATGTTTTTTAAAATTCCAGTTTTACATGTCAGTATTTTTTTGAATGAAGATGATGTTCATAAAATACGAAAGGTAATTGGTGAATCCATACCCTATCATTCCTCAGATCGACCGATACCAGCATTTTCTCTACAGCAAAAAAAGCAGATTTACACCGAACAGCTGTCTGAAAAGTTTTTCAAGACTTATACGTACGAACCGAAAAAAGAAGAAGTTCTTCATGATTTGTTGCAGAAGCTGAGCATAAATGAAGAAGAAGGATATATAAGAGAAATGCGAAAGCAGATCCAGCAACGTGAAAGTATGGGACAAATCATATTCAGTGATACAGTGGCAGTCCCACATCCCGCTGTTCCAGTTGGAATCGAAACAAAGATAGCCGTTGCATTGATTCCTTCAGGGATGCAATGGAATCAGTATCAAGGAATCCATTTTGTTTTTCTAGTTTCGCCTTCTTATATCGAAAATGAAGGAATTACGGTCGTGACCAAAGCAATCGTTAGGTTAGTTGACCAGCTAAACGTGCAACAGGAAATCTTAGCTGAACCTATTTTTGAGAATTTCAGCAGTAAATTTATCAAACTGATCGAATAAGGAGGAAAACAGATGGCTGAAAAAATAAACAGTGAAACGCTACAAGTGACGTCTTTTGATATCATTTTTCATAGCGGAAATGCACGAACACTGATACATGAAGCATTTCGCTCGATGCGTAAGGAGATGTTTGAAGAAGTAGAAGAGAAGTTGCGACAAGCAAATGAAGAGATTCTTCATGCGCATCAATCACAAACTCAACTTCTGAAAGAATATGCTAGTGGGACAAAAATAGAAATGGAAATTATCATGGTCCATGCACAAGATCATCTGATGACGACGATGACATTATTGGAAGTTGCACAGGAAATGAATTATTTGTATCAAAAAAATAAATAGAAAGGAAGATTTATTGTGCAGGATACAGTAAAAAGGAAAATCGAATTAGAAAAAAAGCAACTTAGTTTGAAAAACATGTATTTCAATCGTTATCTGTTCGTACGCTATCTGACTGCCTTTTTCTTTTTCATGAACATGCAATGGATGATTCTGCTTCTATCAGCTAAAAGTTTAGGAAGCAGTTTACCAATAGTTCTACTTTTAGCTATTTTGCCTGCAGTAGGAGAACAAGTAAAGCTTTATCGAAAGCACCAAACGAATGTTCCATGGACAAAGCGGTATTTTTTGTTTCAGGGTGTCTGCAATATATTATTGATTCCAGTGTTGTTCACCTCAGGATTTACACTCTTGTATCCTTTTATGGCAAATAACAATAGAGGACAGCTATTTGTTTTCATTCTTGTTGTAAGCGGTATTTTTGTCAGTGTATTTATCCAGTATCGTTTAAAGAAAATTTCGCTCAATCATGATCAGCAGTATATCCGTATAAAACAATATGAAAAAGCGTTGTATTTAGGAAAGGAGAATAATTAATGTTTGATTTTTTGCAGAAATACCTGATGGGACCTATGGGGAAAATTGCGCAACTTAAAATCGTTCGGGCTGTCATGGCAGCGGGGATGGCTTCTATTCCTTTCACGATCGTAGGTTCGATGTTTTTGGTTTTGAATATTTTGCCATTACCGTTTCCATTTTTAGAAGGATTTTTTAATGCAACTTTTTTCAAAGTTAGTGACTTGTACATGATCGTCAATACAATGACGATGGGGATTTTATCTATTTACTTTGCCATTGTGTTTGCTTATGAATTAACGTCAATTGAACGAGATGAACAAAAGTTGAACGTTAATCCGCTCACGGGGGCATTACTATCTGTTTTTGCATTCTTTATGTGTATCCCTGAATTGATCATGACCGATGGTAAAATCAGCTTGATTGCTTCTATCAATGAGACAGAAACTGTAGTAAATGGGATACGGATAGGCTCTTTTGTCGAACGTTTAGGAACTTCAGGAATCTTTACAGCTATTATTATGTCGATCATTGCGGTCGAATTGTATTGTATGTGTGTCAAGAGAAATTGGGTCATAAAAATGCCAGATGTTGTTCCCCCAGGAGTTTCTCGTTCTTTCACCGCTCTGATCCCAACATTTGTCATTGCGTTTGTGGTGATGATCATCAATGGATTATTAGTTGCACTAGGAACGGATATTTTCAAAATGATTGCTATCCCATTTGGGTTTGTTACGCAACTGACGAATACGTGGCTTGGTGTCATGGTGATTTATTTCTTGATCCATGCATTGTGGATCGTAGGAATCCATGGAGCGAATATCATCACTTCTTTCTTGACCCCAATCGTATTAGCTAATATGGCAGCTAACGCACAAGGCGCAAATTATCCGTTGGCAGGAGAATTCAACAATTCTTATGTAACCGTTGGTGGATCAGGCGCGACCTTAGGATTGATCATCTTTATTGCATTTCTCGCGAAATCTGATCAGCTGAAAGTGTTAGGAAAAGCCTCTCTTGTACCAGGACTATTCAATATCAACGAACCAATTATTTTCGGGATGCCAATCGTCTACAATCCCTATTTAGCGGTTCCGTTTTTCTTAGCACCGATGGCTTCTGCTACACTCGCTTATTTTGCCATTCGGCTGGAAATCGTTAAACCGATGCTTGCACAGATGCCGTGGCCTTCACCAGTTGGAATTGGTGCATTTGTCGGCAGTGGGGGTGATTGGAAAGCGGCTGTGCTAGCTGTTTTTTGTGCAATCATCGCATTCATTATCTGGTTCCCATTTATTAAATTTTATGATAATAAATTATTGAATGAAGAAAGAGAAAAGGCAGCAGAATTAGCTAGTGAAAAGTCAGCTAACTGATTTCTAAGAAAATAGAGCGTGGGACAAAAGTAAAGAACACTTTTGTCTCACGCTCTAAACACGTATAAACGGCGGAAGCAGAAGCAACTCCTTCGGAAATAAGCTGAAATTCACAAAAATTTGAAAAGCAATTTTCGTGAATTTCAGCTTATTTCCGAAGGAGTTAAACGCTTCTGTCCCAGCCTCTATTTATTATAGTCAATATGATTCGAACGAAGTATCAAGGCAGAATACCGAGCGACTGAAGCAAACCTAGACATGTGAATATCAGATAAACGACTAGAAAAAATAGAGCAACCCTTCCGCCTAAGCGCGCGAAAAACTTAGTCTGATGCTTCCGACTCATCAAGTAAGAAAAAAGTAGCAGTAACCATCCAACAATCGATGCATCAACTGGCAAATGGAGATTTCTAAAAATAACAGCCCCCATTTTGCCACTTTGCAAATTCAAAGTTAGAAAAATGACAGAAAAAAGAGAAAGAAAAAAGATACCGTTTGCTAAGTTGAAAAATTTTTTCATAATAACCACCTTTATATTATTGAAAAAATAATAAACATATAGAAAAAATAGGAATAATAAAATATAATTAAAGTATACTAATTAATTAGTATAAATACTATAAATTTTGGAGGTTTTATTATGAAAAATAGTTTTTTTAAAGCTATTGTATTAACAACGTTTGTTTCAATTAATTTAGGGATGGGACCTGTAGTAAAAGCCCAAGAGGTTCAATTTGATACTCAGCAAAGTATGTCTTCAGAAATGCTGTCTAATTTAGAATTAGAAATGAATGAAAAAATTGCGCTTGATTTAAACAAATTTATTAGTGAGAATAAACTAAAAGTAACGATAGAAAATCCGACCGTAGAAATAAATGAAAACGTTATCTATAAAGGATATAATGAAGAAATAATAAAAGATAAAATTAGTGAAGATATAGAGCAATTTAAAGAAAATTTATATGAAATGACTTTAAACACAGAAAAGACAGATGCAGAAAAGAAAATCATAAATAATGGGAGTTATTATACTGCTCGAGTATGGTCTGGAGTTCCAGCAATAGGGCATGGTTACATAAATCAGGACTTTAGAGTAACTATTTCAGGCGGACGTGTGATAAGTACTAATTTTTTGGGGTCAAGTTATTCTAGCGGATTCTTAATAGGAACATGGTCACATAATCGTTCTTGGGCTGAAAATCGAGGAGGAGGAACTTTGTTGGACATATATATGAGAGGAACGTTGCGATATGGCATAGGAGATTTTTCATATAATTATCCGGCAACTTTTCTTGATAATTGTAGAGTCAGTGGTAACAGGCTAGTAAATGTTTAAAACAAAAGACATAGACGGGACGCCATGAAAAGTTTTCTTTTCATGGCGTCCCGTCTACTAGAATATAAATAACATTATTATTCAATCAACCGCTTCACGATTGCATAATCCCCTTCATAAGGTTCATCTACACCATTGATTTTTTGATAGGGATCAACCCCTTTTCCCGCAATGACGACTGAATCCTGCGGAGCACTTTCTGCTAAAGCACGTCGAATCGCTTCAGGACGGTCCATTTCATAATGAACGATCAATTCTGGATTAGTAATTGCTTCATTGATTTCTTCCGCGATTTTTTGCGGATCTTCAAATGCTGGGTCATCTGCCGTCAAAAAGGCAACGTCAGCTGTTTCTGATAGCACTTTTCCAAAATCATGTCGACGGGAGATTGCTTTGTTTCCTGGGCTGCCTAATACAACAATTACACGACCATCTGGATGTTCATTTTTGGCAAATTCCAGCAATGTTTTCAAACTTAGATAATTATGTGCGTAGTCCACATAGACATGCGCCCCATTTGATTGGATCAATTGATCCATTCGGCCTGGTACACGAGCTTCTTTTAATCCGGCTTGTGCATCTTGACTGGAAGCACCTGTTAGTGCTGCGGCAATGATCGCACTGGCTGCATTTTCTTGATTGAATCCTCCGGCCAGCAAAATATCATAAGCAGTATCGCAGATAGCTAAGTGATCTTGACGAGAAGATAAAGTAAACCCGTGGTTACCTTTGTCTGAATGAATCACTTGATAATTGCTTTCTTCCGAACGACCATAAGTGATCGTTGGGATCTGGAATAGATCGGCGGTTTCTTTAAGCAAATCAAAATAGTCACTTTCGTGATTCAAAACAACTGTTTTTGAGTTTAAGATCAATTGACGCTTGCAATAGAAATAGTCATCAAATGTCGGATGTTCGATCGGACTGATATGGTCAGGCGAGATATTCAAGAAGATTCCTACATCTAAAGTCAACCCGTACACACGTTGTGTTTTGTAAGCTTGGGAAGAAACTTCCATCACTAAATGAGTCATACCATTTTCAACTGCTTCTGCCATCATACGATATAAATCTAATGACTCAGGCGTTGTTAAATGGGATTTGAAATACGTTTTGCCATCTAGCGTTGTATTCATCGTAGAAAGCAATGCAGTTTTTTTATTCGTTGTGTGATCCAAGATTGCTTTAGTAAAGTACGCAGCAGTTGTTTTACCTTTTGTTCCAGTGAATCCAATCACTTTCAATTTATTTTGTGGATAGTCGTAAAAGGCCATAGCAAGAAGTGCCATTGCTTTACGGATATCCGTCACAATGATTCCTACTGCTGAATTTTCGTATGGCTGCTCTGATACGTAATATTGGATACCTTGTTTGATCGCTGAATCCAAATATTCTTCTTTGAAATTCATTCCTTTACAGAAAAACAGAGTAGAAGCATCAGCTTTTCTTGAATCATAACTTAACTGAAGAAATTCAGCTTTTTCTGGTACATCAAGATGCCAGCCTTTTGTTGAAACAAATTCTTTTAATAGATGTTCTTTTAATAGTAAATGACGGATGTCTTCTAAAGAGAAGCTCATTGATTGATCCCTCGCTTCATTCAATTTCTTGGTTTATTATAGCACACTCTTTTCAATATATCGTTTGATTCCGCTATGACAAAATCCAGCTTTATTCAAATTTTCTTGACACAGGGGACAAGCGGATGAGTATTTTCATAAACAATGAACTGACTGTAATAGATAGGAGAACGAACAGTGTTTCCCACAATCCAAAAACATAATAATTCAAAAAGACGATAAAGCTATTCGTAAGTAACAGTCCTTGCGGCATTGGAAGTCGAAAAAATTTGTGAAAAATAATTGGCGGTATCGTTATCCCGCCATTTGAGGCTCCGACGGTGTACAATGTGTAAACGCCAAGACTGAACAAAAGACTTCCTGAAATCAGTGAGAAGAAATGAGAGGAGAGCATTTCCACTTTTGGAACGATTTCTAAAACAACAGGAAAAAGCAGACTTCCCGCTACAGTTTTAAAAAATATTGATTTTCCTAATAGAATAGCGGCTAGAAGCAGCATCATAAGATTGATGCTCCAAACAGTAACTGAACGTTGGATAGAAAAGGCCGTTTCAACTAAATGTCCAATTGCGCCCACTCCGGCGGAAGCTATATCGTGAGGGAGCAAGAACCAATTCAATCCAACTGTGATAAAGAAAAGACCTAAAAATATAACGGGTAGTTTTTTTATTTCTTGTGTCATTGATATCTCCTATAAATGTTAGCCATAAAAGGCTGTATATTTCTTTACTTTACCAAAAAAACGAAACCGAATTCAAAAAAACATTCGTTCTTATAAAAGTTATATAAAATCGATTGCCAGTTTCTGTTTTACCAATTAAAATGATAGTAATGTTTTGTAGAAAGTTGGAATCTGACCGATGGATAATCAAAGAAAACCAGCATTAGATCAATTATCACCGCAAGAAAAAATGGCACGAGGCTCTGCCTGGATGACCGCCAGTAATATCATTTCAAGGTTGCTAGGAGCTGTCTATATCATTCCTTGGTATGCTTGGATGGGCGAAAATGCTAAGGCTGCCAATGGATTATTCAATATGGGGTACAATATATATGCATTATTTCTACTAATCTCTACAGCAGGAATACCCGCGGCGATCGCAAAACAAACCGCGCGATATAATTCGTTGAATGAATATGGCACTTCACGACGATTATTCATCCGTGCATTACAGATGATGGGCGGGTTAGGTCTTTTGTTCGCTTTGTTCATGTACATCGCCTCTCCTTGGCTAGCTCATGCTTCTGGTGGCGGAGAAGAACTGATTCCAACGATGCGTTCTTTGAGTATCGCTGTATTGGTTTTTCCTTGTATGAGTGTGATACGAGGGTATTTTCAAGGGAACCAAGAGATGATGCCTTATGCGCTGTCGCAGATCGTCGAACAAGTTGCACGTATTTTTTATATGCTGTTGGCTACATTCATCATCATGAAAGTCATGAATGGCGATTATGTGACGGCGGTCACGCAATCAACTTTCGCGGCATTTATCGGTATGCTAGCAAGTATCCTTGTCCTTTTGTATTTTTTGAAGAAACATCAAGCGTATACATCTGCATTTATCCACTACAGCGAAAACAAAGTAAATATTGCAACGAAGGAATTGTTGTTAGATACCATTAAAGAAGCAATACCGTTTATTATCGTTGGTTCAGGGGTAACAATCTTCAAATTAGTCGATCAATTCACTTTTATGAGGATCATGTCCGCATCTACTGAATATTCCAATGCACAGTTGCTAGATCTTTTTTCGATTTTTAGTGCCAATCCAGATAAGTTGACGATGGTAGTTATCGCATTGGCAACATCGATCGCGTCTACCGGGTTACCGTTGATTACAGAAGCTGTTACGTTGAAAGATCGAGTAGGACTGGCAAAATTGACGAGCGGAAATTTACAACTGTTTTCATTTTTTATGTTTCCAGCGACATTTGGTGTCATGTTACTTGCCTATCCGCTAAACACATTATTTTATACACCAGATTCTTTAGGAAGCAATGTACTGATCCAAGCAAGTTTTGTAGGACTCTTCTTAGGGTTATATATGCTAGTTTCCAACATGCTGCAAGGAATGTTTGAAAACAGGGCGGCAATCAGTTATTTGGTTGTTGGATTTCTGGTGAAACTACTTCTTCAATATCCAGCCATTCGTTTATTTGAAGTGTATGGCCCTTTATTAGCGACAATGCTCGGGTTTGCTGTGTCTTGTACCTTGATCTTAAAGAGGATCCATGAAGTAGCTCGCTTTAAACCAAGTTTTGTCTGGCGTAGGACATTACTGATCTTTATTCTTACCTTGATTATGCTTTTTGCTTCGTGGATCACAAAGATGATTTTTGGGACTTTCTTAAATGAAGATAGCAAATTCCAGTCTCTATTATTGATTCTTGCAGTAGCAGGCATAGGGGCATTGGTGTACGGTTATTTAGCTTTGAAAATCCGTTTGGCAGAAAGACTACTAGGACCAGGAATAGCGCGTTTACGACACAAATTAAAAATAAAATAAGTGAATGGGAAGAGCAGAATCAATGCTCTTTTGAAATGGAGGAAACGCATGCGTTTAGATAAATTTTTAGCAGATATGGGACTCGGTAGCCGCAAAGAAGTCAAAGGATTGATCAAAAAAGGAACGATTGAAGTCAATGGACAAGTGGTCAAAAGCGATAAAGCGCAAGTAAACGAGTTTGAAGATACGGTTACTTATTTAGGAGAAATCATTGCGTATCAAAAAGATTTTTATTATATTTTGCATAAACCTGCAGGAGTCATTTCTGCTACTCAGGATAATCATGATCAAACCGTAATCGATTTGTTGGAAGACCAGGATTATCGGGAAGATCTTTTTCCAGTTGGCCGATTGGATAAAGACACGGAAGGCCTCCTGATTTTAACGAATGATGGGGTATTTGCCCATCAGTTATTATCACCAAAAAAACACGTGGAGAAAGAATATCTAGCTGAGGTTAGCGGTATAATGACAGAAGAAGATATCCATTTATTTGCAGAAGGACTGATTATGGATGGCGATGAGCAGACATTGCCGGCAAAACTCCAAATTGATCAAGTAGATCAAGAGTCAGAAACTTCAATTATCCGTCTGATTTTGCATGAAGGGAAGTTTCACCAAGTCAAGCGAATGGTCAAAGCAGTAGGAAAAGAAGTCTTATATTTAAAAAGAATCCGTATGGGGAATTTTTGGCTTCCTAAAGATTTGAATAAAGGGCAGTATCGCCCCATGACCAAAGAAGAGCTAGAACAAGTGAGAGAAAAATAAGTGAATGGACAGCTAAAAGAATAAGCATTGTAGTTGTAGCGCCATCTGAAAAGCAGACTTGTCCGTCTGACTTTTGGATGGCTTTTTTGTGAAGGAAAGCAAAGATTAAGCGTAGAGGTTGTAATAGAAGTGGTCAGCTTCAAGAAATAAGAAGGAATTGACGAAAATTGCTTCTCAAATTTTTGTAAAATTTCGGCTTATTTCCGTAGAAGCTACTTCTGGAACACTGTTTGTTCAGAATAAGGGACTGTGACAAGACTTTTGTCACAGTCCCCATTGTTCCTTGTGACTCAGAGTTAGATAGTAAGGTCACGATCTCCCTAATACTCAGGACAAAACGCTGAATTCACAACCTCTGATAAACGGTGTTCTCCTGTCAACTCCTCGGTCACAAGTTATAATATTCATAAAATATGAGGAGCTATTTTGGTTTGGCTGTTCTTATTGCTTGATGCAGGGCAGCTTTTTCACAACCTCTGATAAACGGTGTTCAATCAGCTGACCCTCGGTATTAGCTCAAAAAACGGCAAAATATGAGGAGCTATTTTGCCGTTTGTTTCTCTAATACTCAGGACAAAACGCTGATTTCACGACCTCTTGGTAAACGGTGTTCAATCAGCTGACCTTCGGTATTAGCTCAAAAAACGGTAAAATATGAGAAACTATTTTTCCGTTTTTTTCTCTAATACTCAGGACAAAACGCTGAATTCACAACCTCTCCTATACTTTGTTTCATTTTCCCTATACTTTGTTTATTTATTCTCATTATTGAAAGCGCTATAATTACGTTGCGAATGAATCGAAAGGGGTTTTTAGATGAAAAAACGAAAGGGGTTCAATCATTTTTTTATGAATCTATGGCGTTATAAAGCACTTGTCCTGATGGCTGTACCGGGTATGCTTTGGATGCTTTTTTTCTTTTACATACCTGTAATGGCGAATGTCGTAGCATTCAAAAATTTTCATATTTCAGCAGATGGGTTCTTGGCTAGCCTGAGGGAAAGTCCTTGGGTGGGTTGGGAAAATTTCAAATTTTTATTTTCTTCGGACCAAGCATTTCTCATCACTAAAAATACAATTTTATATAATGTAACATTTATCCTTTTAAATCTGCTCATTTCAGTCGTATTTGCAATCATTATGAGCGAGTTGAGAAATAAACGACTTGTTAAAGTTTATCAAACGATGTCCTTGCTCCCTTATTTTCTATCTTGGGTCATTATCAGTTACTTCGTTTACGCCTTTTTAAGTCCCGACAAAGGAATATTCAACCAGTGGATTACTGGACACGGAGGAGAATCTGTCAATTGGTATAATGAACCGAAATATTGGCCATTTATCTTAGTGTTCATCGGTACATGGAAAGGGATTGGTTATAACAGCATCATTTACTTTGCATCTGTTATGGGAATCGATCCGACTTATTATGAAGCTGCTATGGTTGATGGAGCTAGCAAATGGCAGCAAATCAAACATGTGACGATACCACAACTGATTCCATTGATGACGATTTTAACGATTTTAGCCGTAGGAAACATTTTTCGAGCTGATTTTGGCCTGTTTTATAACATTCCTAGGAATTCCGGTGCATTGTACGATGTGACTCAAGTTTTGGATACGTATATCTACAATGGGCTGACGTCCACAGGAGATTTTGGTATGACGGCTGCTGCAGGACTTTATCAATCAGTTGTCGGTTTTGTCTTATTGATGATCACAAATACGGTCGCCCGTCGTTTTGATAGCGACTCTGCATTATTCTAAGGAGGAAAAAAATGAAAAAAAAGAAAGTGGAGAGAGTCCAAGTCCGTTCTTTCAATAAGACGACCAATTTTTTCTCTAATATAATGATTGCACTCTTTGCTATTTCCTGTATTTTGCCATTTATATTTGTTATTGCCATCTCTTTTACCGATGAGTCCATATTGTCGACGCACGGGTACAGTTTTTGGCCAGAAAAATTCAGTCTATTTGGTTATACGTACTTGTTCGATCAGATGCAGGATAAAATTTTCCAAGCGCTTTATGTTACTATGCTTGTCACTGTTTTAGGTACACTGATCAATAGCACGGCTACTTCTTTATATGCTTATGCGATTTCGCGGTCAAATTTTCCATTCCGTCGTTTTTTTACCGTTTTTTGTTTGATTACGATGTTGTTCTCACCCGGTATGGTAGCTAATTATCTTGTTATGACAAATCTTCTCCAGTTAAAAGATACGATTTGGGCATTGATCTTGCCAATGGCTGTCAGCCCCTTCAATATTATTGTGATGCGCACATTCTTTAAACGTTCGGTCTCTGATTCGATTATTGAATCGGCGCGGATCGACGGAGCTAGCGAACTTCGAATATTCGTTCAAATCGTTTTACCGTTAGCTGTTCCTGGTATCGCGACAATCAGCTTATTTGCCGCATTGGGTTACTGGAATGACTGGTTTAATGCTTTACTATACATTCAAGATGATAAGCTGGTTCCACTACAGTATCTTTTGATGAAAATCCAAAGTAATATTCAATATCTGACGCAAAATTCAGGAGCAGGAAGCCAATTGACAGGTGGGCTAGCTTCAGTTCCAGGAGAATCCGCCAGAATGGCGATCGTAGTTATCTCTACGTTGCCTATTGCGATCAGCTATCCATTTTTCCAGAAACATTTTGTCAAAGGTCTAACGATCGGTGGAGTAAAAGAATAAAGAAAAAAATATAAATCATAAAACTAGGAGGAAGAAAAATGAAGTTATGGAAGAAACTAGCCTTTACAGGTGTTTCAGTATTGTTGGTAGGTACATTAGCGGCATGCGGAGGTTCTGGTTCTAAAGAGAAAGCAGAAGCTAGCAATTCGGACACTTTGCAGATGTATCAAATCGGCGATAAACCGGATAATTTCGATCAATTGATGGAAGTGGCAAACAAACGAATCGAAAAAGAGATCGGTGCAAAAGTCAATATCAATTACATTGGTTGGGGCGATTACGAAAAGAAAATGAACGTCATCATTTCTTCCGGAGAAAATTACGATATCGCCTTTGCGAACAACTATGTTTCCAATGCTCAAAAAGGAGCCTTTGCTGATTTGACTGAATTAGCGCCCAAGTATGCTGAAAAAGCGTATAATGATTTAGACGAAGCTTATATCAAAGGAAATTTGGTGAATGGGAAATTATATGCCTTTCCAGTAAATGGAAATGTCTTTGCTCAACAAGTACTTACTTTTAACAAAGCTTTACTAGATAAATATGATCTTTCAATTGATGGAATCCAATCTTACGCTGATGCAGAAAAAGTTTTGAAGGAATTCCATGAAAAAGAACCAAACACGGCCGCTTTTGCGATTGGACAAGGATTCAAAGTCCAAGGAAACTTTGACTATCCTTTAGGGAACACTTTACCATTTGCTATTGATCTGGATGGAGATGATTCAAAAATCATCAATCAATACGACAATGAAACGTATATCGGACTGTTGCGTACGATGCATAGCTGGTACAAACAAGGACTCATTCCAAGTGACGCTGCAACGAGTAATAAGGACTATCCACTAGAAGGAAATACTTGGCTGATGCGTGGAGAAACACAAGGACCCTATGATTATGGCGACACGATTTTGACAAATGCAGCAAAACAAGAACTAGTTTCAAAAGCAATTACTGTTCCATTGAAATCTACAGCTCAAGCACAAATGGCAAATTTTGTCGTATCCAATACTTCAAAAAATAAAGAAAAATCAGTAGAACTTCTAGGGCTGATTAACAGTGATCCAGAATTATTGAATGGACTTGTTTGGGGAATCGAAGGAGAAGCATGGGAAAAAGTCGATGGTTCAGAGGATAAAATCAAATTGCTAGATGGTTATCAGCCAAACACACATATGTCTGCTTGGAATACAGGAAACAATAAGATTCTATATACACAAGAGTCCATTACGGATGACATGATTGCCAAACGCGACCAATCGATTGCTGAAGCAGAAACTTCACCGATTTTAGGATTCAGCTTCAACACGGACAGTGTGAAAACAGAATTAAGTAATATTTCAAATGTCATGAACCAGTATTTGGATGGATTGAATACAGGAACTGTTGATCCAGATGAAACATTGCCGAAATTAAAAGAAGCTTTAGATAAAGCTGGTTATGACAAGGTATTAAAAGAAATGCAAAAACAATATGACGAGTTTCGACAAGAACAATAATGAATAAAGACAAAGAGGTTGTGACAAAAACGTGTCGCAACCTCTTGTTCCGAATAAACGGTGTTCAAAAGCCAGTTTCTCGGTATTAAGCTAAATTTATGTAAAAATGTGGAAAGCCATATTTACAAAATTTTTCTTACTACTCGAAACTAAGCGGCTATTTCACAACCTCTTGGTAAACGGTGTTCAATCAGCTGCCCCTCGGTATTCGCTCACAAAACGGCAAAATATGAGGAACTTTTTTTTCGTTTGTTTCTCTAATACTCAGACCAAGGTGCTGATTGCCCAACCTTTTTTGTATAATGAGAAAGTAGAAACTTAATGTTTGGAGGAGAAGATATGTTAGGGAAGGTTTTGGAAGAGTTATTTATCCGGATGTGGGTCGTTATAAAACTAACCTTATATTTCTGGATATATACGTTTGTCGGCGGAATCATCTTTGGATTAGGTACAGCATGGAAAACAGTCAATGAATTATTTTATTTATATGGATTCGAGTATAAAGAAATCACGTTAAAAAGAGGCTGGAATATATATAAAAGAAATTTTTTAAGAGGAAATCTGCTATTTGGTTTATTTTTATCTAGTACTGCTTTATTGAGCTACAATCTATATCTATCTGTTCAAATCAAAGGGCTCATTTTTTTAGCTATTGATTTTATTTTGCTTTTTGCCTTATTTTGCCTATTTGCTACTTATCAATACAGTATGATTTTAGACAGTGAATATACGATCTCTATTCCTAATCTACTAAAGCTGAGTTTTATTTCGGTTTTTTCCAGCTTTTCGTCTTTTCTAAAAACAATTATTGGTAGCGGTGTAATTATAGCTGTGACTTGGCAATTCAAAGGATTGATCCTATTTGGTGTCATTGGTCTTTTGACGGTTTGGAATGGTACGATGACGAAACAGTGGCGTGAAGAGTTAGATAAACAGTTGGAAAGTTATGAATAGGATCCGGATTCTATTTTCAAAAGGAACCTTACTGAATCGGCTGTTAAGGAAATATGCGGTTATCATGATTGGTGTAACGATGACTGCTACTATTATTTTTAGTGTCCATACGTGGGATCAAAACCAAAAGCAGGCAGAAAACATGACAAGTGATGCCGTTCAAAGTACAAGCAGAATGCTGAATGACAAAACAACTTTGAGTAGGATCATTAAAAACCAACTCGTCGGTGATTCCGAAAAAATTGAAAATGTCACTACCTACTTAACAAAACCCATAGATCAGTATTTGATGTATGTATATGAGCAGCAAAACAGCACCGACGAATTAGTTTCTTTCCCAAATCAAATCAAAGATCTTTATATAAATTATGAAGAACTAAGTGCGGTATATATCGTGTTGAATCAGCTACCGGAGTATTATGAATCCTCTAGAGAAAACAAAGGCGGAGAAGTAAAAGCAGGAACACCAAAATTACTAGATGCCTTTTATATCAAGTTGCCTATCACACAAGGAGGAGCTGAGTCAGGCAGTATTTTTATCGGTTTCCAAAAGAAAGAGCTAGATACGATTTTAGAGAATCTAACGTCATTCAATGGACTCTCTTTATACATGATTTCTGGCACGACAAATCGATTGTATACGTTCCATGATAATAAAATAGCTAAAGAAACGTTTGGAAAACAAGAAACGATTATCTCAGAGAGTCTTCAGAAAAATTCACAATTGCCAATTGCTAATCTGAGAAAAAATAATTTTATCCAACATCAAGAACTGTCGGATGATTACCGAATATTAGCTGTATTAGATAAAAAAAGCGTAAAAATCGAAACGGGGAAAAACCTTGCACCGCTGATTGTCGGTATCATTGTTTTAGACAGTATATTGCTTATCTTTCTTTATAAAACATTCAAACGATATTCACAGCAAATATCCATCGTCATGCGGGCAATGGAGCAAACGGCAGCAGGGAATTTAGAAACACGGATTGATACAACAAAAACGGAATATGAACTAAAGGAACTTTCAATCGGTATCAACGAAATGTTGGATAGCATCAATCAATTTGTCGAAGACATCTACAAACTAGAAATCAAACAGCAAGATGCACATATGCGGGCGCTTCAAGCACAGATCAATCCGCATTTTTTATACAATACATTAGAATATATCCGAATGTATGCAATCAGCGAAGGAAGCGAAGAATTAGCAGATGTTGTATACGCTTTTTCCGCCTTGCTCCGAAACAACACAAATCAAGAGAAGACGATCTCTTTGAAAGAAGAACTGGACTTTTGCGAAAAATATGTCTATTTATATCAAATGCGTTATCCTAATCGAGTGGCCTATCATTTTATGATCGATCCTGATTTAGAAAAAATCGAAGTACCCAAATTTGTGATTCAACCATTAGTTGAAAATTATTTTAAACATGGTATTGATTTTACTCGATTTGATAATGCCCTAAGTGTCAAAGTCTTACAGGAAGACAAGAGGGTTAGGATTATCGTCAAAGATAATGGAAGAGGGATGACTGAAAAACGGCTAAAACAGGTGGAAGAAAAACTGTCTCATCCCAAAGTGGAACTTCACGAATCAATCGGTCTGCAAAACGTGAATGAACGTTTACGTGCCAATTTCGGCAGCAGTTATTACATGTCGCTTGAGAATAATGAGACAGGTGGACTGACTGTTTCTATTACATTCAAGGAGGGGTGAACATGTATCAGGTGTTATTGGTAGATGATGAATATATGATTTTGAATGGGTTGAAAAAGATAATTGATTGGAAAAGTTTAGGTTTTCAAATAGCAGCAACAGCGGAGAATGCCAAAGAAGGACTATCTGTCCTTGAACAACAGCGGATTGATCTAGTGGTAACGGATGTGACGATGCCAGAAATAAACGGACTGGAATTTATTGAAGCGGCTCAAAAAGAACATCATAATTTTGAATTTATGATTTTGTCCGGGTACCAAGAATTTGATTATTTGAAAGGAGGCATGCAATTAGGCGCGGTGAATTATTTGATGAAACCCGTGAATAAGTTCGAATTGATTGAAAGCCTCAAGAAAATAAAAACACGGTTAGACCAGCAAAATGAACAAAAAAATCAGCAAGAAATCTATCAGGAACTATTATTCAGTCAATGGTTGAATGAAGAGTTAGATGAGGCAAGTGAAGAAGAAATAATAGGACAAATCAGTGAGAAACAGCATAGAATAGTATTGATCCAATTATCAAGAATTCATGATCCTCTTATCAATACATGGTTGAAAGAACACCAGCCAATGTTTTACTATCAAAGAAATTACGGAGACCGTATATTGATTACGCTGTTGTTGGAGGCAGACGAAGTTGATGGATTCTGCTGTTTTATCCAAGAAAACATTCCTGATCAGGAATGGCTGATCAGTATCGGGGAAGAGACAGATTCGTCGGACAAGATCCCTGAAACATTTCAACAAGCAAAAGACAATCTACAGTTGCATCAATTTTATGGAGATAAAAACGAGCATGTTTTTTATGCAGTACAAGCAACAACAAAAGGGCAAACCATCGATTTTTCAAATTTCAGACGTGTGTTGCAAAATAAACGATTGGATGTTGCCCAAAAAATGATCACTGATTTTTTCGAACAATTTCAATTAGCAGCCATGATGCCGGAAGACATCCGGTACTCCAGCTTTTTACTGTTTATGGAGATTCAACGGGAATTGATTGATCTAGAAGATGAGGAATATTTACAAGGAATCGAAAAAATTCATCAGGCAAAAACGGTGCAAGAACTCCACCAGCTACTTCTGTCGTTCGTCCAAAAGCACCAGAGACAGAAAAAATACAGTGGCAATGTAGAAAAAGTAATCGAAATCCTGCATCAGCATTATCAAGAACCACTTACACTCAAAGAAGTGTCAGAAAGTTTGCATTTAAATGTCATGTATTTAGGACAGTTGTTCAAAAAAGAAACGAAAAAAAGTTTTTCAGCTTATTTGAACCATTTACGTATGGAAAAAGCAAAGCAGCTGCTTTTGCACAGTAATCAAAACGTCAATGAAATAGCAAGTGAGATTGGCTACAACAATACCACGTATTTCTCTAAATTATTCAAGAAGATTGTCGGCAGATCCCCTAAGGAGTATCGGGAAAAGAGAGGAAAATCCTAAAAGAAGGAGCGTATGGAATGAATCAATGTTCAAAAGTTTGTCTAGAAAGCTAACTTTTGAGAGTTCTTATTACTTGAGGCAGGGCAGCTTTTTCACAACCACTGAATCAGCTAACCCTCAGTATTAGCTCAACAAACGGCAAAATATGAGGAACTATTTTGCCGTTTGTTTCTCTAACACTCAGGTCAAAACGCTGATTTTACAACCTCTCAATAAACGGTGTTCAAAAGCTTGCATCTGCGGTAATAAGCCCAACCAAACGAAAAATATGAGGAGCTATTTTTGCTTGGCTGTTCTTATTACTTGATGCAGGACAGCTTTTTCACATCCTCTTGTTAGTTATCGTTTGATAAGGAAAAAGGCAAATCTTTTGATCGATACTTCTTAGGATGAGGGACGATACCTAATTGGTAAGAGATCTTGCCGCCTTTCAGCAAATCTTGATGGGTAAAATATAATTTCGTATATTCTTTGTCCATCCGATTGATTTTATGGATAAATTGCTGTTGTGGCCGATTAGGAGTGGCTTCAATCGTCAATTCCTTTCCATTTGACAAAAGCACAACAGCCTTGTCCATTAAAGGCATACCGATAACATATTCACCGGTTCCTGGTGTGACAGGATAGAATCCCAGACTATTGAAGATATACCAAGCAGCCATACTTCCGTTGTCCTCATCTCCAGGGTAACCCGTTGAAGAATCGTCGAAGGTTTGAGTCATCAATTGTTTAAGCAATGGCTGTGCCATTTCGGGTTGTCCAATATAGCTGAACAAGTATGGGTAATGAAAACTTGGCTGATTGGAGATAGCTAACTGCCCAAATTCTATCGCAGCCATCTCGCTCATTTCATGAATCTCAAAACCATATCCTCCTGTTTCAAATGTCGGAGACTGATTGCACAAATCAATGAGTCTTTCTTTGAATCTCTCACTGCCGCCATATTTTTCGATCAACCCTGCAAAATCATGATAAACAGCAAAGCTGCTTTGCCAAGCACTGCCTTCTGCATAATCTTGTCCCCAACGATGAGCAGAAAATGGTTCTCTGAATTTGCCATTTTTATCTTTGGAACGCATCCATCCTGTCTCATAGTCAAAAATATTTTGATAGTTCAATGATCGTTGCTGATATTTTTTCACCGTTTCATCCTCTGCTAGTACTTTGGCAACTTGACTAATACAAAAGTCGCTGTAAGCATAATCTAGCGTATGATTGACCGATTCATGGTAGTGATTAGGAACATAGCCGTATGTCAAGTAATCATCTGTCCCTTGTCGTCCATAATTTGGATGATTACTTTGAACTGTAGCGCCTTTCTTCATTGCTGTTAGAAATTCCTGCATCAAGTCTGGCCGAATACCTTTTACAGCAGCATCTGCAATGACTGCATCAATCAATGTCCCAGGCATTAGTCCACGTTCGTCAGGAGACAGCCATTTTGGCAAATAGCCACTTTCTCTATAGCTGTTCAAAAAACCTTCCAGTATTTCTTCGTACTTTTCTACAGCAATCAAAGAATAAAGAGGATAAACCGTTTTATACGTATCCCAAAACCCATTATTTGTATAGAGAACACCAGGTTTCACAGATCGGCTAGTCGTATCATAGTGGATTTTTTGCCCACTAGGATCCATTTCATAAAATGTTTGCGGAAATAAAAACACCCGATATAAATTATGATAAAACGTCCGCAATTGTTGTTGATCATGGTGTGTGAGCTGTATACGATCAAAATAGGATTGCCATTGTTTCTGGCTGTTAGTAAGGTAAGTCTCTTTGCTTTGATTTTGTTCTAGTTCCAGGTTATAAGCTGCTTGTTCCGGGCTGATAAAAGATGTCCCAAATCGGATGGTTTGTTTTTTTGTCTGTTCAAAATACAACGGGATCGAATCGCTATTTTTGTTGGAAACAGCTAGCTCATCAATTGTTAAAGGATATTCAAATCTCAATATAAAATAAAAAGAAAAATCAGGATCTTCTGAACCAGCAAAATGTGTGATTTTTCCTTCCACTGTGTAAGGATCTATAACAAAGAGCTGATGACGTCCCGGAAAGGATAAAAGTAAACCGCTATCATTTCTGCTGTAATCAATAGATAAGATTCCGCCATACATACTGGGTATCAATGTAGAACGGATGCCATAACGCAATTGACGGATCGACAGATGAGTCGGACAAAATATACTTTCTTCTGGGCGGTAAGAACTTTGAGCATGAAAAAGAGTATTTTCCTGTAATTTACCATTGATTGGCGTGAGCAGCATATGACTGAAATCGCCCATCCAAGGACTTGGCTGGTGGGTAAGTCGATAACCTTGAAAAACACGGTCCTCAGGATGAAACCACCAGCTGCCGTTTTGATCGGTCGTTTGCGGTGCAAAATAATTCATCCCAAAAGGAACGCCAGTGTAAGGCTGGCAGTTCCCGTTAGAAAAATTTGGCTGATTAGCTGTGCCATGTCTAGTATCTATTTGACCGATATTCATTTTATTTCTCCTTTGTTGATTGTCTTTTGATAAATGAAACTGGAAATTTGCTGTCGGAAGGACGTTCGTTTGTCTCTAACCAAGTAATCAAAGACTCTCCAGCAAGCTTGCCTAACTGTTCAAAATCTTGTGCAATGGTTGTTAACGGTGGATCAACAAGAGCGGCTGCTTGGATATCATCAAATCCGATGATTGAAAAATCTTCAGGAACATGATAATCATGCTGTCTCAAGAAATTCATCGTCTGGATAGCGACAACATCGTTTTCGCAAACAAAAGCGGTCACTTCATACTTAGTGATATAAGAAAGCAATTCATCGAATGTCGCGCTTTTGTCATCCAGCGAAGTGTGAAAAGCCAAACCAGCTTTGTCCAATGCTTCAAGGTAACCAAGGTAACGCTGACGTACGGATTGTGGATGAGTCTGTGCACCAAATAAATAAGCGATTTTTGAATGTCCCTGTTCGATCAAATGAGAAGTAGCGAGCACACCACCTTGGAAGTTGTCGGAAAGCACGGTAGGAAAAGGCAATTCATAGATTTTTTTATCCAATATGATAACAGGGAATTCCTTTAATGAAAGCTCAAAAAGCAAGTCAAGATGCTGTTCTGTATCAAAGGCATAATAAATCAATCCATCAAATTCATGGATGAGTTCTTTTGCCGTTTTATTTTGTAAAAAATCATGTGTCGTCATCATGACATCCATCTGTTTATCCTGCATCACAGGATTCAATCCCTTGGTAAAATCACCAACAGATAAATCAGCGACATATGGAAGAAGAAACAAAATCCGCCGTGTTTTTGTAGGAGAAGGAAGCATCTGCTCCGGAGAAGCTGATTTAACAAAACTGCCTTTCCCACGTACGCGATAAATCAGCCCTAATTGCTCTAATTCAGTCAATGCACGTTTGGAAGTGATTCTGCTTACTTTATAAGTATGGGAAAGTTCCTTTTCAGTTGGTAGTTGGCTATCCACAGGTAATTCACCAGTTAAAATAGCCGTTTGCAAATCATTAAATATTGTCTGGTACAATGGTTGATTCATATAAACACCTCTTAATGATATATCATATTTAAATAATACCATAATAGATGAAAAAGTAAATAAAAAGTTATTTTTTTGAAAGCGTAGACATAGAATGTCACAAGAGGTATAATCTTTAAAGATATATCAAATGAAAAGAGGAGATTTTTATGGTTTATAAAGATATACCAAAGTCGGTGCAAAAATTTATGGATGATATCACACAAAAATGCGGGAAAACCCATGCGGACTGGGCAATGAATTTTACAGCAGCATTTGCCAACACATTATTGACAACAGTCAAAAAGCAAAATGACGGTACTACTTTTTTATTGACAGGAGACATTCCTGCAATGTGGTTGCGAGATTCTACTGCACAAGTTCGTCCTTATTTAGTGATTGCAAAAGAAGATGAGGAACTAGCTGACATGATTAGTGGGTTGGTCAAAAAGCAATTTTTTTATATCAACATCGATCCATATGCGAATGCCTTCAATGAAGAAGCGAACGGTGCGGGACACCAAACAGATCACACAAAAATGAACGATTGGATCTGGGAAAGAAAATATGAAATTGATTCTTTATGCTACCCGATACAGTTGGCCTATCTTCTTTACAAAAATACAGGAAAAACGGACCAATTCAACCCAACTTTTATTGAAGGGATCAAAAAAATCTTAGGCGTGTTCGAAACAGAGCAGGATCATGAACACTCTCCTTATACATTTATACGAGATACGACAAGAAAAGAAGATACGCTGATCAATGCCGGACGAGGAGCCAAAACAACTTTTACAGGTATGACATGGTCTGGGTTCCGTCCTAGCGATGATGCTTGCCGTTACGGATATCTGGTACCATCCAATATGTTTGCGGTGGTCGTGTTAGGTTATGTGGAAGAAATTTTCCAAACGATACTCGATGATAAAGAAATTGTACAGAAAGCACAAATATTGAAGAAAGAGATCCAAGAAGGCATCCAAAATCACGGACGGACGGTTAATCAAAAAGGGCAAACGATTTATGCATACGAAGTAGATGGAATGGGTAATGCGACGGTCATGGATGACAGTAATGTGCCCAATTTGATCGCGGCACCTTATTTGGGTTACTGTTCGGAACAAGAGGAAGATTATCTTCAAACAAGAAGAACATTGTTGAGTAAAGAGAATCCATATTTTTATGAAGGAAAATACGCAAAAGGAATTGGTTCTTCTCATACGCCAAAAGAGTATGTTTGGCCGATTGCATTAGCTATGGAAGGAATGACAACACCAGATAAATCTGAAAAAGAACGGCTATTGAATTTGCTTGTGGCAACTGATGCAGGAACACATCTTATGCACGAAGGATTTGATGTGAACAATCCTGAAAATTATACGAGAGAATGGTTTTCTTGGGCAAATATGATGTTTTGCGAATTAGTCATGGATTACTTTGATATTCGAGTAGAAAAATAGGAGGTACTGTAAATGAAAAAGAAAGTATATATCATTTCTCATAGCCATTGGGATCGTGAATGGTACATGGCTTACGAACAGCATCACATGCGGTTGATTGAATTGATAGACGATCTACTAGAGCTATTTGAAGTTGATCCGTCTTTCAACAGTTTTCATTTGGATGGGCAAACGATTATTTTAGATGACTATCTTCAAGTAAGACCAGAAAAAAGACAGGCACTCCAACAAGCGATCAATGAAGGAAAATTAAGAATCGGACCATTTTATATCTTGCAAGATGATTTTCTGATCAGTTCGGAATCAAACGTGAGAAATATGCTGATTGGTATGGAAGAAAGCCGTAAATGGGGAAACCCCGTCATGTTAGGTTATTTTCCTGATACATTTGGAAATATGGGACAGACGCCTCAATTAATGAAACAAGCTGGTATTTCAGCAGCGGCATTTGGCCGTGGGGTAAAACCAATTGGCTTTGACAATCAAGTTCTGGAAGCAGAAAACTATTCTTCTCAATACTCAGAGATGTGGTGGAAAGGACCTGATCAAACAGCAATCTTTGGTCTGTTATTTGCTAATTGGTATAGCAATGGGAATGAGATTCCCGTAGAAAAAGAAGCTGCTCGTGTCTTTTGGAAGCAGAAATTAGCAGATGCAGAACAATATGCATCTACTGATCATCTATTAATGATGAATGGTGTTGATCATCAACCAGTACAAAAAGATATATCAAAAGCAATTCATCTCGCAAATGAGCTGTTTCCAGATTACGAGTTCATCCATTCTAATTTTACTGACTATCTGGAAGCAGTTCGACAAGAGTTGCCAGAAGACTTAGGTTTAGTAGAAGGAGAGTTGACAAGTCAAGAAACGGATGGCTGGTATACTTTAGCCAATACAGCATCTACTCGCGTTTACTTGAAGCAATGGAATACCAAGGTCCAACGGCAGCTAGAAAACATCACAGAACCACTTGCGACGATGGCTTACGAAGTTACAGGGATTTACCCCCACGATCAATTAGATTATGCTTGGAAGACATTAATGCAAAATCATCCTCACGACAGCATTTGCGGTTGTTCAGTTGATTCTGCCCATCGGGAAATGATACCTCGTTTTGAAAAAGCAGATGAAGTCGGAAAGTATCTTGCACAAGATTCTTTAGAACAACTGACCACAGCGATCGATACAACTGGATTTCCAAAAGACAGCTTTCCATTTGTCGTTGTAAATACTGCGGGAATGGATAAAAGCGGTGAAGCAGAAATAACCATTGAATTAGCAAGAAAAAGATTCGCTGAAGGAATACCTGAACAACTGTATCAAGAGTTAGAACAGTTGCCTAGACAGAAGTATCACGTAGAAACAAAAAGCGGGGCCACTATACCAGCTATTTTATCTGAAGAAACTGTCCAGTTTGGTTATGATTTGCCGAAAGATCGTTTCCGTGTGCCGTATATGGCAAGAACGATCAAGGTAACTTTACCAATAGAAAACATGCCGGCGTTTTCTTGGGAAACATTCGCGCTTGTAGAAGGGGAAGCGAAAGCAGAAGAAAAGGAAACAATGATCCGTCAGAGTGGACGAATCGTCGAAAACGCCCACCTGCGTTTGACGATTGAAAAAAACGGTACCATTACAATGGAAGATCGCAAAAACAAACGAAAATGGAATAACCTGCATATTTTTGAAGATATCGGTGATATAGGAAACGAGTATATCTTTAAGCAACCTGTCTATGATCAACCAATCCTATCCAGTAATCAAGAGGGCTCTGAAGTAAAAGTATTAGTAGATACACCAGAAATAGCCAAAATAAGTATTCTACAGGAAATGGAGATTCCAGTTTCTGCAGACGAGCGTTTAGAGAAAGAACAACGGATGGTTGTAGAATTTCGTTATCGAAAAGCAGAACGATCTAAAGAAAAACGGATCCTTCAACTAGAAACGATCATGACTGTCAGAAAAGATAGTAAAAAAATCGACTTTGAAACGACTCTTGATAATCAAATGAAAGATCATCGATTGCGTGTCTTGTTTCCTACAAAGTTACATGTGGAACATCACGAAGCAGATAGTATTTTTGAAGTAGTAAAGCGCCCAAACCATGTACCTAGGAGCTGGGAAAATCCCACGAATCCGCAACATCAACAAGCATTTGTCAATATTCATGATGAACAGTACGGTGTAACAGTTGGTAACTTTGGTTTGAATGAATATGAAGTAACAGCAGATGGACAAATCGCGGTGACGCTACTTCGCTGTGTGGGAGAACTAGGAGATTGGGGGTATTTTCCAACACCAGAAGCACAGTGTTTAGGTAAGCATCGGTTCAATTACAGCGTTGAACTACATGGACCAGAAGAAACATTCTCTACTTATTTGCATGCATACGCGGCACAGATTCCTTTTTCCACTCAACAAATCAAACATCATGAAGGAACATTGGCATCGAAACAACAATATTTAACGATAGAAAGTGAAACGTTTGCAATTACAGCTTTGAAACGGAGTAAGTTTAGTGATAAAGTAGTAGTGAGAGGTTTCAATATGTCTAGTCATTTAGGAAAGTTAGAAATAACTAAAGACAATCGAAAAACGGTCATATTGAATCTGCTTGAAGAACCAACGCAGCAATCGGTTGTCCCGATAATCCAACCTTATGAAATTCGGACAATCGGATTCGAGGAGGAAAACTAAATGTATGGCGGAATAGAAGCAGGCGGAACAAAATTTGTGTGTGCGGTTTCAGAAGGTGGAGAGATTTTGGAAAAAACAAGTATCCCTACCACAACACCAGAAGAAACATTGGATCAGGTATTTGAATTTTTTGATCGTTATGAACTGAAGGGAATCGGGATTGGCTCATTCGGCCCGATTGGTATCGACCAAACAAAAGATAATTACGGATACGTTTTGGCAACTCCCAAAAAAGGATGGGCACAATTTGATTTTCTCGGCACAATCAGGAAACGCTACAATGTTCCTGTTGCTTGGACGACGGATGTCAATGCGGCTGCATACGGGGAGCTGAAGCAAGGGGCAGCACAAGGGAAAAATAGTTGTATTTACCTTACCGTGGGAACAGGAATCGGTGCAGGTGTCGTGATTAATGAGGAAATTTTTTCAGGGATCGCACATCCTGAAATGGGACATATTTGGGTAAAACGCCATCCAGATGATCAATATGAAGGCACTTGTCCTTATCATAAAGACTGTTTAGAAGGATTAGCGGCAGGTCCGTCTATTGAGGCACGTATAGGGATCAAAGGGCAAGATCTGCCGCAAGATCATCCGATTTGGGATATTCAAGCTTTTTATATTGCTCAAGCACTGATCAACTATACGTTGACGTTAGCACCTGAAAAGATTATTTTAGGCGGCGGGGTAATGAATCAGGATCATCTCCTTCAAAAAATCCGTCAGCAATTTGTTGAATTGATGGGTGGCTACATGGAAACACCTCAAGTAAGTGAATATATCGTTCGTTGGGGACTGCCGAATGAAAGTGGGATTATCGGTAGTTTGCTGTTAGCAGAACACGAACATCAAAAGTAAGCAGACAAGTTACACAAAAAGAACGTAGTCTTATCAGCAGATAATGATAAGACTACGTTCTTTCTTCTTTCTATTTCCACAATCCGGGTAAAGCTTTACCAACTATTTTTTCTTGAGTAAATGGATGGATCATGTGCAGTTCTAATGCATGGAGCATCAGTCGTTCAGCTGGTCTATTTTGGTAGAGAGGGTCTCCAACGATTGGATGCCCTATATGAGCTAAGTGAACTCTGATCTGGTGCGTACGACCGGTTTCCAAAACACAATACACTTGTGTTTTTCCAGAAAGTATTTTGTCGACAGTGACATGTGTCAAGGCATTCTGACCATTTTTATCATCTACGACCCGTTTTCTCCGATCATGGCGATCGCGTCCGATTTTATTGGTAATAGTCCTATCTTTGGCGATTTTCCCCCATACGATGGCTTGATATCTCCGATAGATCATTTTTTGTTCCAACATTCTTCCAAGTATCGGCAAGACAAATGGGTTTTTTGCAAATAAAACAGCGCCGCTTGTTTCTTTGTCCAAACGGTGGACAACGTAAGGTCGTTGTTTTTTCGTATCGAGATAAGCAGCTAAGTGATTGAGCAAGGTACTGTTTTCTGTTGGTTCGTTTGGATGAGTTTTCATTCCTGCAGGCTTATCCACTATAATCAAATGTTCATCTTCATATAAAACACGGATGTGCTTCGCGTCTCCTAATTGGACTTCTTGATAATTATAATCTGTTTCTTCGAATAACAATGTGATCTGGTCATTGCCTTTTACTTCATGATGGAACAAAGCAGGTTGTTGATTGATCCAAACGTTTTTACGTATACGCAAAAAGTGCCGAACCTTTCTAGGAACTAACCATTCCTTTTCAAGCAAGTCGCGAATCGTTGTTTCAGGATGGTTCATAGGTAAAGTGATCGTGATTTTCACAAGTGTACTCCTTTCGGTAAAATTGCAGACTAATTGTACCATTTTTAAAACATATTTAAGAAAAAACTTACATTTTTCTGTTTATTCTTATGTTACTCTACTTGCACTAACGAAAAAAAACAAATCGAACTACAACTTAAGCAGGAAGAAAACACTCTTTCATTATGGTAAAATAAGACGATTGAATTGAATAGACAGGAGAAGAAGCGAATGGATTTTCAAAGCATTTTAGGAAAGATAAAAGCTGCTTTGATCAGTTTTTGGCGATGGATCAGACCATATCTCGGACAATTCCATCGATGGCGAAAGCGCATTTGGAAAAAATATCATGTGAACAAATTGATTTTGCTGATTGGTTTGATCTGCGTCTTAGTGACAAGTATCTACCTTTTTATTTTAGCCAAACAAGCAAATGTCGAAACGTTAAAATCTGGATTAAGCCAATCGACAGTCATTTATGATAAGAAAAATGAAGAAGCTGGCACACTGTACGCCCAAAAAGGGACATACGTAGAATTAAACGCGATTTCTCCCTATATCCAAGATGCGGTGATCTCGACAGAAGATAGGAATTTTTACGAACATCACGGGTTTGATATCAAAGGAATCGCCCGTGCGGCTGTTCGGATGGTTTTGTCTGGCGGAACATCAGGGGGCGGAGGAAGTACGATTACTCAGCAGCTTGCCAAAAATGCTTATCTGACATTAGATCAAACATTTGATCGAAAAGCGAAGGAATTATTTTTGGCAATCGAGATCGAAAAGAAGTACAGCAAAGAAGAAATCTTGACCATGTATCTTAACAATGCCTATTTTGGCAACGGGGTATGGGGTGTCCAAGACGCTTCCAGAAAGTATTTTGGAGTAGATGCAACGAATGTTACGCTATCTGAGGCTGCTACTTTGGCAGGAATGCTGAAAGGTCCTGGTATTTATAATCCGATTGATCACCCAGAAAATGCGAATGATCGGAAAAACACAGTACTAAGCGTAATGGAAGAAAACGGAAAAATCACAAAAGAACAAGAACAAGCAGAAAGCCAGACAGACATCAGTGCTTATCTTCATGACACATACGACAATTCAGATTCTGGTTATCGTTATCCTTATTATTTTGATGCAGTGATCGATGAAGCAGTTAACGAGTATGGTCTTGATGAAGAAGATGTCATGAATAAAGGCTATAAAATCTATACAGCTTTAGATCAGGATTACCAAAAGCAATTAGAAGCTACTTATCAAAATAATGCATTATTCCCAGCAAATGCTTCAGATGGTGCCATGGTCCAATCTGCTTCAGTAGCTTTAGATCCGAATACAGGCGGTGTACAAGCATTAGTAGGACGAAGAGGAGATCATGTCTTTAGAGGATTCAGCTTTGCTACACAGATGCGCCGTTCTCCAGGATCAACGATCAAACCATTAAGCGTGTATACACCAGCGTTGGAAGCTGGTTACAAGCCTTCTAGTGTCTTGAAAGATGAACCGCAAAGTTATTACGATGCGCATAATTTTGACGGGACATATCAAGGAGAAGTACCGATGTATCAGGCTGTTGCACAAAGTTTGAACTTGCCTGCTGTATGGCTTTTGCATGAGATCGGTTTACAAAAAGGCTATGATAAAGCAGAAGAATTCGGCCTGCCTTTAGCAAAATCTGATAAGTATTATGGCTTAGCTCTTGGCGGATTAGAAAAAGGAGTATCTCCATTGATCATGGCGGGTGCTTACAGTGCATTTGCCAATGAAGGTCAGATGTATACGCCGCATCTCATCACGAAAATCGTTGATTCAACTGGAGCGGTGATCATCGATAATACAAACAAAAAGCCAAAACAGGTCATATCAAAGGAAACAGCCGATGAAATGACCAGCATGCTTCTTGGTACATTCTCAAATGGGACAGCAGCAGCTGCGAATCCTGCAGGTTATACGATAGCAGGGAAAACAGGAACCACAGAAACTAATTTCGATGCCACGAAAGCAAATGACCAATGGATGATCGGGTATACGCCAGATGTAGTGATTTCGACATGGATGGGGTATGAAGAATCTAGCAAGCTGCATTATTTGGAAGGGACAAGTGGAAATGTTGTCGGGAAAGTCTTCAAATCAGCGGCAGAAGGTATCCTTCCTTATACTTCCAAAACAGGATTTAGTGTAGCTGATGCCTATGCCACAGGAGGGCAAGTGGTAGCAGCAGATCAAGTTGGAAAAACAGGCAATTCTAATGGAGAGTCTGGAAATTGGCAAGATAACTTGAATCAATACGGTGAACAAGCAAAAGAAGGATTGAAGAATTTCGGCGATATGGTGAAAGAAGGCGTTCAGGGAATTGGTGAAGCGGCTAAAGATCTCTGGCGGAAATATCAAGGAGAGTAGACCCTTTGAAAACGAATAACCCCATGTTACAATAGAGAGTAACTACTAAAAGAAAAGAGGGCATAACATGTCAAACATCTACGATAGCGCGAATCAGATCGAACGTGAGATCCGTGAATTACCAGAATTCAAAGCGTTGAAAGAAGCGTACGAGAAAGTACAAGCAAACGAAGAAGCACACAAGCTGTTCAAAGACTTCCAAGCGATGCAAATCGAATTACAAGAAAAACAAATGAGTGGACAAGAATTCAGCGACGAAGATGCAATGAAAGCACAAGAAATGGCTGTGAAAATCCAATCAGAAGAAGTAATCAATGATTTAATGCAAAAAGAACAAGGGTTCAGTACGATCATCAATGACTTGAACCGGATTATCATGACGCCAGTTCGCGACCTTTACAGCGAATAGAACTATTTTATGAAACAACAGAGGTTGTGAAAGAGACGTTCAGCCTTGAGCGATGACAAAATTGCTTCTTATTGCCGATAGACTGTCTCTTGAACACCGTTTACCAAGAGGTCGTGAGCCTACCGTTTAACTCTGAGTGACAAGGAACAATTTCAAAAAACAGCTTCTCATGTTTGATGACTATTGTGATTTGTAACCGAGGAGTTGGCAGGAGAACACCGTTTATTCAGAAATAGGAGAGACGACAAAAGTCTTGTCGTCTCTCCTTTTTTTGTCATTCATTTTTCAAACGGTAAAAATAGCCCTCTTGAGCTAACAGCTCTTCGTAAGTCCCCATCTCAACGATTTTTCCTTCATCGATCACGACGATTTTATCTGCCTCTTTGATCGTTGAAAGCCGATGAGCCACAATAAAAGTAGTGGGTGTTTCTGTCAGGTAATTCAGGGCCTGCTGGATTTTTTTCTCTGACTGGTTATCTAAAGCTGAAGTTGCTTCATCTAGCAAAATGATTTTCGGCTGACGTATCAATGCTCGTGCAATGGAGATACGTTGTTTTTGGCCACCAGACAGCTTGTTGCCATGTTCGCCTACTAAGGTATCCAGACCATCAGGAAGCTGGTCAATCAGTGAAGAAAGTTGCGCAGCTTCGATGACTTCATCTAAACGTTCTTTTGATACGTTTTTCAAGCCATAAGTAATGTTCTCTTTGATCGAAGCGGAGAACAACAAAGTGGTTTGAGGAACAACGGCTAAATAATTACGCACACTTCGCATATCCAATTCATCCAAAGGCTGATTATCTAGGAAAATCCTCCCTGAAGACGGCTGGATAAATCCAATCAATAAGTTAAGGAGTGTAGATTTTCCAGAACCAGATGGCCCAACAAAAGCAATTGTTTCTCCAGCTTTCACCTCTAGAGAAAAATGATCGATAATCGGCTTGAGTGAGTCCGGGTAATGAAAAGAAACATCCTCAAAACGAAAATTTCCATCCAAATGTTGGATTTTTTTCTTACCGTGATAAGTTTCTACATCGCCAGCAATCAACAGTTCACCAATAGAAGTAATAGATTCCATGCCTTTTGAAATCGTAGGAATCAGTGTGATCATTCCAGAAACGGAATTGACGATCGTTGTGAAATATGTCTGATACATCACGACATCACCTGGTTGAATACGCCCTTGTAAAGCTAATATCCCAGTGAAAATCAAACAAATCAGTTGAAATATCTGAAAACTAGCCCAGCTGACTGATCCGAAAACAGATTGCAGGATATCTAAGTGGAATCCTTTTTCATAGATTTGGGTAAAATGCTTATTTAAGCGAGTTGTTTCGTGTTTTTCTAACCCATGAGCTCGAGCTATCGGTGCTAATTCGATCACTTCGATCACTTTTGCAGAAGTCTCTTCCATTTCTTGCCGGAAATCTGAATTGGACTGTCTGATCCTTTTCCGGAAAAAAAGAGTAACTAACGCGGCGAGAGGGACAGTCAATAAGAAAAACAAGAAAACAACAGGACTTCTATAAAGCGTGATACCTAAAGCCACGAATAAATTGACAGCAATGTTCAATCCGCTGACAAATACTTGAGAGGACAACGTTTGGATGGCTTCTACATCACGGATGATCTTTGATTGGATCCGGCCAGATTGCAATTCTTTTTGATAGGGAATAGAAAGTTCTTGGATTTTCTTGATAAGAGTCGCTCTTAGTCCAGCTTCTACTTGCCGGATCGAAGTGCTATGGTATTTTACATGAAAATAATTCGTCAATATATTTTGACCGATCAGACAAGTCATCAAAAAAGCGTTGAAATAAATCGCCTGCAATTGAGAGGAATCTTTTGATGAAGCTGCATTGATTACATTGGCAATAGCGATCGGCATTAACCAAGATGGAAGATGTTTGATAATAAAAAAGAGTCCTGACATGGCAAAGCGCCAATAATTCCCCTGATAAAGATGCAGCAATGTCTGAAAAGCATTTGCATGATATTTTTGATAACTTTTCTGTATTCGTTCCTCCATAATCTTCTCCTTAACAATCTTGGTAAATAAACTGCAAGTGTTCTATTGCTTCAGGAACATAAATCTCAGGAGTAGCTTCAAGAGTGGCGTACATTAGAGGACGCTCATATTTGATATAATGCAGTACCGGGCGGAAATCTAAACAGCCTTTGCCAACAGGAACCATGCGGATCTTTCCATTTTCCATGATGTAGTCTTTGAGATGAAGCGCTGTAATACAACCCTGTAAATTGTCCAAGGCACCTCGGATCACTTTCTCCTGATCAGCATGATTTTCTTTGTGAATCAAATTCGCACAGTCTAAAATGATTTTTAAATTTGGTGAAGCTACTTCATCAACTAAACGTTTGGCTAACTGATAGTTATAGATTGGATGATTGATTCCTGCTTCAACAGCAACAGTTACGCCAAAATTTTCTGCATGAGCGACTAATTCAATGACAGAATTTCTAGCGATCTGATAAGCTTCTTCAGTAAAATTTTCTTTTGTGTAACCGACAGAGACACTACCAGTTTCCGTAGCGATCATCTTGGCTTGATAGGCAGAGCACAGAGCAATTTGCTGTTTGAAAGTTGCTAATGCTTGTGCACGAACTTCTTGATTTTTGCTGGATAGGTTGATATAGCATCCTAAAATGGAAAGTTCGATATTGTTTTTTTGGAAGTATTCACCAAAATAGGCAGCACTCCCAAGTGTCATGTCAGTTAATTTAAGTTGTTCAGGAAATGCTTTTTGCGGTGCAAATTGGATATGTGACAAGTGAAGCTGTGATACTTTTTGAACGATTTCTTCACGATTTCGAACATCTAAATCATGGGCACGGATGCCTAAATTTAATGGAAACATCTCAAACTCCTTTTTGTAAATAATCAGCAAGAGGCAGACGGGATTCTTTTATCAATTCAGCAATTATTCGGGCAACTTTATCAGCGCCTTCTGGACTAAAGTGGGTATTATCCTTTAGTCCCTCTGGGTAATTTTCACAACTATTAGGCATAAGATGCAGATAGAATTTTTTTGTCTCTTCTTTTGAAAAGGTCTGGAAACATTCTTGTGATCTTGAGAAAACATCTAAAAGCGGAATATGGTGTTTCTCAGCAAATGCACGCATCGCTTTTGGATAGTCTCCAAGTATATCTGGATTCAATGTTCCATTTTCTAAGTAATCTCGTCGCGTCACAGATGTCAGCAAGACCATTTGGACGTTCGCTTTTTTTGCGCATTCAAAAAATATCTGCAGATTTTTTAAATAGCTACCGAAGGGAAGCGTACCTCTTTCTTCTTGGATTTTCTGGTCGTTATGTCCAAATTGTACAAATAAGAAATCATTTGGCTGAAATTGTGAAGCTAAACGGGCTAACCTTCCTTCCTGGATAAATGATTTGGTGCTGCGTCCATTCTTTGCTTGGTTATTGATCTGGATCTCAGGTGAAAAATAAGCAGAGATTTTTTCTCCCCAACCTGTCTCGGGACGCTTGTTTTCATCTTTTTCTGCCGCAGTAGAATCACCGGCAATATGGATAGTAGGCATGTTATCTCTTCTTTCATAAAGGTTTATAGGCAATGAAGCAGAACAGCAAGAGAAGAAGACGGAGCAAATTTGTTCCGTCTTCTTCTCTAAAACGTGGATAAACGGATTCCGTTATTTCGCTATCCTGTTTCTGATTCGTTACTGTTACTATTAATCAATTAGGCAAAAAAGCCAAAGTAATTTTTAGCATTTGTATAACTAATCGCTTGAACTAGACTTCCTAAAAGTTGTTCATCCTCAGGTGCTTCTCCTCGCATAACCATTTCGCCTAAAAATTCACAAAGAACACGACGGAAATATTCATGTCTAGTGTAAGAAAGGAAACTTCTTGAATCCGTCAGCATGCCGACAAAATTCCCCAAAGCACTACCATCAGCAAACTGTGTCAATTGACCGCGCATACCAGCTCGAGTATCGTTGTACCACCATCCAGAACCTAACTGCAGTTTTCCATTCTGTTCTTTTTGGAAACAGCCCATCAAAGCTAAAATCGCAGGGTAGTCATTTGGATTCAGTGAATAGAGGATCGTTTTTGGCAACTGATCCGTTTCTTCTGCACGATTCAATAATTTTTGCAGAGGAATAGTCAAAGAAAGATCATTCATTCCATCATAGCCGGTATCGGGTCCTAATTTTTCCAACATTTGTGTATTACAATTACGATAAGCATGAATGTGTAGCTGCATCGTCCAATTATGAGAATGATAGAAGTGGGTCAAACGTATCAGTGTTTCTGTACGATAAGCATCGATTTCATCTGAAGATAATAGTTTGTTAGCTCGTGCTTTTTGAAAAATCTCTTCTAATACTGTTTCATCCGCTTCTTTATAGCGTAAGGTATCTAAAGCGTGGTCGGAAACACGACATCCATGTTGATGGAAGTATTCTATCCGCTGCCCTAAGACTTCGATCAGTTCTTGATAGGTGGTGATCGTTTGGTCAGCTGCTTCTTCCAGTAGTGTGATCCATGCATTAAATCCTTCTTTTTCAATATTGAGTGCTTTATCTGGACGGAATGAAGGGAGAACTTTCAAATCTGGTTCTTCATGAGCAAGCAATTGATGATAGTGTAAGTCATCTGCTGGATCATCTGTCGTACAAATCACTTCTACATTTGATTTTTTCGCGATTTCCCGTCGACGGAAATCAGGAGTTGCCAAAATTTCATTTGCTTGTGCCCAAATTTTCTCTGCGTTTTCTTCATTTATCAATAAGTCAATATCGAAGAAACGCTTCAATTCAAGATGTGACCAACTGTAAAGCGGATTTCCGATAATTTTTGGTACGGTTTGACACCAAGCTAAAAATTTTTCAAAATCAGAAGCATTTCCTGTGATTTTTTCTTCAGGCACGCCGCAAGCTCGCATCAAGCGCCATTTGTAATGATCGCCTCCTAACCAAGCTTCTGTCAGATTGCTGAAATTGTTGTTTTCGTAAATTTCTTTTGGATCTAAGTGACAGTGATAATCAATAATGGGCATATTTTTTGCGTAAGAATGATAAAGCTTTTTCGCCCAATCGTCTTTTAATAAAAAATCATCAGATAAAAACATAAATCTTCCTTCTTTCTTTTTATACTGTTTTATGAAAATCAAAGTGTTACTCCGTTTTTAAAAATGGCAATTTCTCGAACGTCATTTTGTTCATTTTTCGTTTCTTCTCCACTAGCTACAGCGATGATTTTTTGAACAAATGATTCTAAGATCACTTCCATTGGCTGGTCTAATAAGACGCCTGCATTAAAGTCCATCCAATGACCTTTGCGTTCAAAAAGAGTCGTATTCGTAGATACCTTGACCGTTGGGACATATGAGCCAAACGGAGTCCCTCTTCCTGTGGTAAACAAGACCAACTGGCAATCGGATGAAGCAAGAGCAGAGGCAGCTACAAGATCATTCCCGGGAGCTTGCAATAAACTAAGCCCTGGTTTTCTGATTTTTTCGCCATATTGCAGCACATCAACGACAGGAGAGCTTCCTGATTTTTGCGTGCAGCCTAAAGACTTATCTTCTAATGTAGTGATCCCACCTGCTTTATTACCAGGAGATGGGTTTTCGTAAACTGGTTCCCCGTAAGACAAGAAATACTGTTTGAAGTCATTGATCAAGTCAACGATTGAACCAAAAACTTTTTCATTTTCCGCTCGTGCCATCAATACTTGTTCTGCGCCAAACATTTCTGGCACTTCTGTTAAGATCGTGCTACCTCCTTGAGCAATCAAGTAATCAGAAAATGCACCAAGCAAAGGATTGGCAGTTATTCCCGATAGACCATCAGAACCGCCGCATTTCAAACCGACATTCAACTTAGAGAGCGGGACTGATATTCGCTGGTCGTTTTCGGCCGCAGTTAAAAGTTCTTCTAGTAGAGCTACGCCTTGTTCGATCTCATCATAGACATCTTGAGCCACTAGAAATTTCACTCGTTCTTCATCATATTCACCTAAAATTTTTTTGAATTCAGGAACGGTATTGTTCTCGCAACCTAATCCAAACACTAAAACTCCGCCAGCATTTGGATGGTTTACCGCGTCTGCTAAGATTTCTCGAGTATTTTGATGATCTTTTCCAAGCTGTGAACAGCCGTAGGGATGCTTTAAAATCGTAATATGGTCAAACTGTCCCAGATCCGGATGTTTTTCTTTGAACTGTTTGACGATCAGTTCAGCAATACCATTCACACACCCAACGGTAGGGACTAAGAACAAGTCATTACGAATCCCTACTTTTCCATTTTTTCGTAAGTAGCCTTGAAATGTTCGGTTCTCAAAAGGATAATGACTTGGATGGACATCTTTTTCATATCGATAATCCAATTCACCAGAAAGGTTGGTTTTTACATTATGAGTATGCAGCCATTGACCGGCAGTTACGTCTGTCGTCACATGCCCGATTGGATAGCCATATTTGATTACGTTGTCTCCAGCTTTCAAATCACTCAATGCAATCTTGTGACCTTGCGGGATATCTTCAAGAGTGGTGATCGTTTGCTGATCAATCGTCAGTTGTGTTTGCTTTGGGATAGGTGTTAATGCGACAACAACACTGTCTCGTTGGTTTAGTTTCATTGTTGGTTGCAGGGTTTCAAGCATGGACCATCGTTCCTTTCAATTCTTGTAATACTGCTCGGACACCTTTTTGATCGATTTTTGTAGCCATTTCTTGAACAGTATCTGCCACATTCGGTAATTGAGACAAATCTTCTCCCCAAAGCGCAGCGTTTTGCAATAATCGAAGAATAGCTGTTTCATTATCAGACCAAGCATCAGCAAATTCGTTTATCGTCTTTTCATCATCATGGGGCTTTACTTGATCGCCTCGATACATAAGAAGTAACGTAGCTAGTGAAACAGAGATTAGCGGTGGTACCTGATTTTTTTCTTCGATATACTTCTTGAAGACCGGAAGCAGACGGGTGCTGAATTTTGAAACACTATTTAATGAAATCGCTTCTAATTTGTGATGGGCAAAAGGATTCAAGAAACGTTCTTTGATTTGATCAGCATAAATGGCTAATTCATCTTTAGGTAAAGAAAGCATAGGAATCAATTCTAGATCGAATAGCTGATCAACATAAGCGGAGAATAAAGGATCTTTCATTACTTCTTCTACAGTTTCCAATTCCGCCAACAAAGCAAGAGGGACCATCGCTGTGTGCGGTCCATTAAGCAAATGCACCTTACGTTCACGATAAGGAGTCATATCATCTGTGATGATGACATTCAAGCCAGCCTGTTTGAATGGTAGTTGATTCTCCAACTCTTTAGGCCCTTCGATTACCCAAAGCATGAATGGTTCCGCTTTGACCATCAATTGATCTTCATAGTTATGTCGTTGATTGAAAACATCGGCATCCTCACGAGGATAACCTGGGACGATGCGGTCAACTAAACTACAACAGAAAACATTTTCTTTCTCTAACCACTCAATAAAAGCAGGTTCTAAATCCCATTTTTCTGCGTAGCGTAAAATGATTTCTTTTAGACGTTCACCGTTTCTGTCAATCAATTCACAAGGAATAATTGTAAAACCAGCTTTGTTTAATTCGAAACGTCGGTATAAAAAGGCTGTCAGTTTGCCCGGGAAGCTCTGTGGTGGCGTATCTGTTCGTTCATCAGTCTCCACAAATTGGATTCCTGCCTCTGTTGTATTGGAAACAATATAGGTCAAGTCGTCATTTTCTGCTAGAGAAAGATAAGCATCCCATTCATGATAAGGATTGATCATTTGTTCTACTATGGTGATAATCTCGGAAGTATCAACGATTTCGCCATTGCTGAGTCCTTGTAAAATGACCGTATATAAATTGTCTTGCTGGTTCATCATATTCCCAAGACCTTGTTCTAAAGGCTGAATGATGGCGACATTTCCTTTAAACAATTGTTGGTTATTCAGTTGCTGAATCTGCCAATCAACAAATCCGCGCATAAAATTGCCTTCGCCGAATTGAAGAACTTTTACGGGAGCCTCGTTTTTTTTCACTAATTCTTTTGTCAGTTTATTCATAGATTACTTCCTTTCTGTGTTATGCACACGTTAACATTTTTATATAAAATTACTTGCAGTTTACAAGTAATTGATCGACTCACGAAGCATCAGTAAGGTGGAGAGCTCCATTTTAGATTGTTCGATCGGCCTGTCTTCAATCAAATCCAGTAAAAGCTTTGTTCCTACTTGACACATTTCTTTCAACGGTTTGTGTACTGTAGTAAGCGGTGGATTAAGATAGGAGACGACTGGAGAATCATCGAACCCAATCAGAGAAATGTTCTGGGGAACACGAAGACCAGCTGAATGTACAGCTCTCAATGCACCAATCGCTATGTCGTCGTTGCCACAAAAAACCAGAGTAGGCAGGTCAGAAAGCGATAATAGGTACTCCATGTTTTGGAGGCCGCTTTCTAAGCTGTAGTCTCCTGTTAAAAAATAGGCTGGATTGGCAGGGATGCTTGCTTTTTTTAGACTGTCCAATACACCTTTTTCCCGTTCTTTTGTCGAACGAAAGTTTTTCTTCCCACCAATATAAGCGATCTTCGTATGTCCGCACCCAATACCGTAATCTACTGCCTGCATAACACCGGCCGCATCATCGGCAGTAACATTGATAACCGCTGGATCATTGATGTGACGATTGACAACGACGAAGGGAAACTCTTTTTCTTTTAGATAATCGATAAAAGGCTGATCTTCATCACTTTGACTCATAACGATTAGACCATCATAACGTTGCAAATTGATTTCTGTTAAATCAACAGCATCGATACTTTCGACAGATAAGCTGTAGTTTGTGTCCAACACTGAATGGATACCTGCAATGGAATCTGCTAGGAAATTTGATGAAGTTCCTTTATGCAAACTTGAGAAAAACAGCCCGATCAGATATTTTTTTTGATTTACTAAACCTTTTGCACTATAGTTCGGCGAATAATTCATTTCCTTAGCTAGTTTCCGTATTTTTTGTTTTGTTTCATTTTTGATTAAACTGCTGTTATTCAAAGCACGAGAAACTGTCGTATGAGAAACACCAGCTGCTTTAGCGATATCTTTGATCGTTACCATTCCATCATTTTCCTTACTTTTTCACTTTTTGTTAACGCATTCATCATATTACGATAACTACGATAAGTCAATAGATCTTTGGTATGAAAAGATTGCACACGTTAAAAATTACTTGGATTTTTATTTTTAATTATGCTATTCTTAAAAGCGGGGAATGCTCATTTAATTAGATGAGTATCAATTTTACAGAAAAATGAAAGCCTTTTATTTAAAAGGAAAGAGAGGAAGAAAATGAAGAAAAGTACAGTATTTTATAAAATATTTTTACCGATGTTTTTATTAGGAGCCGTACTTGTCATAGGATTTAGTTTATTCATTTATCAGAATACCTATGAGTCGATCGAATCGAGTTATTTAACAGATAAAAAAAATCTGCTCAGGCAAGTCAAAACGAACGTTGAATGGAAAATCAGAACGATCGAATATTCGTTTTCTACGTATGGTTCGACCAAAAATTTCTCGGATATATTCAAGCATCCGCTGACATATACAAATTACTCCACTTATTCTGAAATCAGGAAAGAACTAAACTTTATAGAAACAATTGTTATGGATGATAATAATTATGATTTAGTCAGTTTAGCTGGTAAATGGGGAGTAATCAATGGATCGTTGAATCAACTGACCGAAGAGGAAGTTGAAAGGTATCAACAGAAGTACATAAATAACAAAGATAATTTATTTTGGCAAAAGAAAAACAAAGGAATCGAAATGGTAATTCCTTTGCCAATGTTTGAAAAAGAAAAATATGCATTGGGAATTGCTACGATAGAGAAACATACAATAGAACAAGTTGTTGGTGAAAGTGGAGAAGATATACTTTCTATTGAAAACGAAGATGGGAAGCTTTTTTCTACACAGAAAGTAAAAGAAGAAGGACAGCCAGATGCATTAGCGGATGTGGATCTAGATTACAACCAGTTGAAAGTGATAAGAGAAAATGGGACATCCTATATCGTACTGAAGTCAGATTATAATAATTGGATTTACAGATTAGAAGTTGATTCTAGTGCAATTGGAGCAACGATTCGCAATCTGAGAATCGGGTTAGTTGCAGTGTCTTTGACGCTAGTAGGACTGATCGGTCTCCTTTCCTATTTATTTTCGGACAGATTTGCCCGTCCAATTTCTCAAATTCAGGAACGTTTGAATCTTAAATCAAAAGGATTCAGCGGGAAAGAACTAGATTTGGTCGCTCAATCAGTCAGTCGGATCATAGGAGAAAAAGAAGCGTTAAGTGCACACTTAGTTACCCAAAAGCCGCAACTGGAAACGCTATTTGTACTTAGTTTATTTAGAAATCGAGTAGAAAGGCGAGAACTAGATCAGCGGTTGCAGCAATTTGGTTATAGTTCTCAAAATGACTGCTATTATACAGCTTTGGTTCAAATCGATCTGTTAGAAGATAGTCACGGTGGGGAGCGTGATTTGCTACTTTTAGCAATCAACAACATGATTACGGAAATTGTGCCAAAGGAAAATCGAATGCTGCCGATCGTTTTGAATGAAGAAATGCAAGCCACTATTTATCGAATGGATAAAGACGATGCAGAAGCAAGCAAAAAAGTCATGGAATATTGCCGACTCATTCAAAAACGTGTAAAAGAATACTTGAAATTAACTGTGAGTATAGGTATCAGTAATCGGTTCGAAACGCTGAATGAAAGCAAGCAATCGGTTGACCGAGCAAAAGAAGCCCTGTATTATCGTGTAAATACTGGTCCGAGTTCGATCATATTTTATCAGGAAATTGTACCTGCTGCGCATGAAAAAACGCTTATTAGATACCCAGTAGAAGAACAGAATCGATTGTTTGAAGCTATTCGTTCCGGAAATCAGGAAGTAAGGAAGTTGGTACATGAATTAATTAATGCATTGTTCGCACAAAATAAAAATCCTCTGAGCCGAGAAGTAGTTTCGGTCCGTTTGATCAATGAACTTGTTCAATTAGGTCAGTTATTGGGAGTAGATTCAAAAAATTTTGATAACATGAAACAAATTTATGTAAAAGCATTGAACAATTATCATCCTAAAGAGCTAGAAAAACTTGTTTTAGAACAATTAGTCTTGCCAATCACAGAATGTTCTCAAGCAATCACTGATCATGAATTTAAAAATCTTTCGGAGAATATCATGCACATCGTCTATACAGAATATGACCGTGATCTATCTCTAGATGTGATTGCTGATAGGTTGCACTATAACCCTAATTATTTAAGCAATGTATTTAAAAAGGAAACAGGAGAAAAATTTGGTGATTTTGTTCAAAATCATCGTCTAGAGGTAGCGAAAAAGTGGTTGAAAGAGACCAACCTCTCTGTGAAAGATATTGCAGAAAAACTGCAATATCGAAATCCGCAAAATTTTATTCGTTTCTTCAAAAAGAAGGAATCGATCACTCCGGGAGAATATCGAAAAAAATATTTGTGAAACAAGAGGCTGTTTTTCTTGTGATCTGATTCAAGCAATAAAAGAAAGGTGAATAACCTTAATATTTGTCTTTATGGATAGTTAAATTTCAAGGCTAAGCACGCAAAAAGGACTGTGACCAAAGCTTTGTCACAGTCCTTTTTGCGAATAAACGGTGTTCAAGAGACAGCTTATAAACAATAAGGCTGAACGTCTCTTTCACAACCTCCATTTTATGTTCCATACATAATCAACCTTTAACAGAACCTACGAGTGCGCCTTTGACAAAGTATTTCTGAACAAAAGGATAAGCAATCAGCATAGGGACTGTTGCAATAACGATAACAGCCATTTTAACTGTTTGTGCTGGTGGAATCACATCAACGGCACTACTTTCTGCTTGCATCCCGCTTGATACAATGACGATCTGACGTAAAAGAATCTGTATCGGCCATTTAGATGAATCGTTGATATATAAAATAGCGGTCATATAAGTGTTCCAGTAAGTAACAGCATAAAAAAGTGAGATAGTAGCAATAGACGGTAACGCTAATGGTAGCATGATTTTGAAAAATACACCAAAATCTGTACAACCATCCATTTTTGCCGATTCTTCCAAACTATCCGGCAAGGCTTGGAAAAAGTTTCTCATAATGATCATGTTCATTGCATTAACAGCTACAGGCAAGATCATTGCCCAATAAGAATTGACCAGTCCCAGAGAACGAACAACCAAGAATGTGGGAATCATTCCCCCGCTGAACAACATAGAAAATACAACAAGAAAGTTGACGAATCCTCGACCAAACAAGTACTTTCTGGAAAGCCCGTATGCCATCAGTGAAGTTGCGCACATGCTGACGATCGTTCCAACCCCGGTAACGCCAATCGAAACAGCAAGTGCTCTAAAAATAGTTGGCGTAGATAGAATATAGCGATACGCGTCTAGAGAAAAGGTGGTAGGGAAAAGGATAAATTTTTTCGCGACGACTTCTTGTGTAGAAGCGAAAGATGTAGCGATGATATTTAAAAAAGGCACGATACAGATCAAAGCTAGCAAGATCAGAAACGTATTGTTGAAAAATGTAAAACTTCTTTCTCCTATAGAGACTTTCTTTTTCATATAGATAGGCTCCTCCTCAAAATAAATTAAAAGTTCTGTTTCTATGTATTCAATTTATCATCGGTGAAAGATTACGTATATAATCATTTCCTACGTTAAGTGTCAGATAGAAAAAAATAGAATAGTTAGTAGGCGTATCTTATTTGTGAAGAAATATACTTTTATATTTTGCGAGTATAAAAATCATTGTTGTGTAAGCGTTTTTACATGCGATGAAAATGATTATATACGTAATTCGGATAGTTATCTATCATAAAGACATAAGCAGCAAACATTCACAAAACTAAGGAGGGGCTTATGGAAAGTGTAAAGAAACAAGAACCATTTCAACTGACGCTATCGAAAAAAGAAGAAAAGCTCAGAAGACGAAAAAAAATAATTGCAGGAATCAAAACGAATAAATTTTTATACGTGATGATTCTGCCGGGGGTCCTTTATTTCCTGATCTTTAGGTATCTTCCTATGGGAGGGCTCGTTATTGCTTTTCAAGATTATCAACCATTTTTAGGGATAATGGGCAGTCCTTGGGTGGGATTCAAACATTTCATTCGTTTGTTTACAGAGCCGACTTTCTTTACTTTATTAAGGAATACTTTGATCTTGTTCGGGTTAAATATCTTTGTGTTTTTTCCGATGCCAATTATTTTGTCCCTACTATTAAACGAAGTAACGAACAAGCGACTGAAAAATGGGATTCAAACGATCATTTATATCCCTCATTTCATGTCTTGGGTAATCATCGTTTCGATTACTTATGTATTTTTGAACGTTGACGGAGGGGTATTGAATGAATTCCTTGCAACGATGGGTTTTGAAAAAATCAGTTTTCTGACATCTCCTGAGTGGACACGAACAGTCTATATTGGACAAGTAATCTGGAAAGAGTTGGGCTGGTCTACGATCATCTACCTTTCAGCGATCACTGCAGTAGATACACAGTTATATGAAGCAGCTGAAATGGATGGAGCAGGACGCTTGCGAAAAACATGGCATGTTACATTACCGGCAATTCGTCCAGTAATCATTACCTTGCTGATTCTAAAAATCGGTCAGACACTGGACTTAGGTTTCGAGCATATGTACTTGTTATTGAATTCATTGAATCGAAGTGTTGCAGAAATTTTCGACACCTACATTTATACAGCTGGATTGAAGAATGGACAATTAAGTTTCAGTACAGCAATGGGATTGTTTAAAGGGGTCGTAGGATTATTCATGGTAATTTTAGCTAATAAGATCGCCAAAAAGCTAGGAGAAGACGGCGTTTACTAATTTAGAAAGAGAGGGAAAGACATGCTGCAGTCATTAGATAAAATAAATGGAAGGCTAAATCGTATTTTACAGTTGGTTTATTTGAATTTTCTGTGGGGTGGTTTGGTCATTGCAGGACTAGGGATTTTTACTTTTGGTCCTGCATCTTATGCAATGGTTGCAGTGATTAGAAAATGGCTGCGCACAAAAGAAACATTTCCTTTGACGAAAACGTACTTCTCATATTTTAAAGAAAACTATCGCGAAACCTTACTGATGAGCTGGATATACGGTGTCATCGGAATTGTTTTACTTGTGGATCTTTCTTTCATACACAATTGGTATCTTAGAATCGCTTTGTATATTGCTGCGTTCATGTATTTGCTCTCAGCACTCTATATTTTCCCAATCATGGCTCACTATGATTGGAAAGGATATTTTTTCAAAATGAAAATGGCATTTTTGTTCGGATTCTCTCATCTTCATTATTCATTAGTGTTGATCCTAAGTATGGTGGGGATTTACCTGATGATCATCCAAACAATGCCAGGTGTTTTAACCTTTATCGGTGGCAGTCTCTTCTTTTCCGCAGTCACGTGGACAGCAAATTCTATATTTTGTCATTTGGAATGGAAGAACTCATATACAGAAAAAACAGAAGAAAACAAAAATATCATTAAAACAGTGAAGGAGAAAATTTATGAAAAAAGCAACGCTCGTAAAATTAGGTCTTAGTTTTGCAGGAATTCTAGCACTTGCCGCATGCGGCAACAGTTCAAACAACAGTTCTTCAGAGACAGAAGATGGGAAAGCAAAAATCACTTGGTTGAATATTTTACACCATGCTTCACCACCAACTGACACAATCGTGAACCTAATCGAAGAAAAAACCGATACGGAACTTACATTCAATTGGATTCCTGATGCTTCAAAAGAAGAAAGACTGACAACTGCATTGGCTTCTGACGAACTAGGAGATATCGTTACACTTCAAATTGCTATGCTGAAAAACTCTTCTGTCCGAAATGCGTTGAAATCAGGCGTATTCTGGGATGTATCGGAATATTTAAAAGACTATAAAAACTTAAGTCAAATCTCTGAGGATAGGATCGAAGCTGCAAGTATCGACGGAGCACTGTATGGCGTGCCAATGCAAAAGGACTATGCTCGTGCTGGTTTAGTCATTCGAAAAGATTGGTTGGATAATCTTGGATTAGATGTTCCAACTACGATGGATGAACTTTACGAAGTAGCTAAACAATTTACAGAAAACGATCCAGATGGAAATGGTGTGGATGATACAGTTGGTTTTGGTGATCGTGCGCCTAGTGATATTCGTTATACCAGCTTTAAGCTGTTCACTTCTTATTTTGGAGCACCGAATGGTTGGGCTGTAGACGATAATGGCAAATTCACTCCAGAATTTGATACAGAAGAATACATGAAAGCGTTGAACTTCTCAAGAGATCTATTTGAGAATGGCTATTTAGCTCAAGACTTTGCGGTTACTCAAAAAACGGACCAACAAGAACAATTTGCACAAGGAAGAACAGGGATCTACACTGGAATGGTGGACATCAAGAACTTGAAGACAATGGGACAAGGCATTCAAGATGATATGGAGTTGATTCCTGTAAACAAGATCTCAGATGGTGAAGGCGGCGACTATCATGTTTGGTCAGAAGGAAATGGTATTGGCGGTTTGCTAGCATTCCCTAAATCCCAAGTAAAAGACGAAGCACAATTGAAGAAATTACTGCAATTTGTTGATGATCTTCTAGAAGAAGATATGTATAAATTGATGACTGGTGGTATTGAAGGAACGCATTATGAATTGAATGATGATGGTTCTATTGAATTTATCGATATGGATCTTTGGCAACAAGAAGTGCAACCGCTATCAAGTTCTCGGCCTAGTGAAGTGACGTTCTCTTTCAAAGATGCAGATCCTGAAAAAGAATTGTCGAATCAATTGATCAAAGAAAACGAAGAATTCGCTGTAATGGATCCTTCTGTGCCATTGGATTCACCGACGAACAATGAAGTAGGATCAGAAATTGAAAAAATCGTCATTGATGCTACGGTGCAATACATCATGGGACAGCTTGACGAAGAAGGATTCAAGAAAGCTGTAGAAGACTGGAAAGCACAGGGAGGCGATCGAATCACACAAGAGTACGAGGAAGCATACAAAGCAGCGGCACAGTAATATAGACGATTGGGACAAATACTTCTTGGTATTTGTCCCAAATCCTATTTTAATTTTTAAAGGAGAGCAAATAATGGAAAACTGGTCAAAGAAATTAGCAAAAAGCATCATGGAAAGAACACCTCGCTTATATGAAGAAAAGTGGTATAAAGGAAAATGGTCTTATGACTATGGTGTCGTACTTAAAGGGTTCCAATTACTTTGGGAACAAACCCAAGAAAAAATTTATTTTGATTTCATAAAAGACAATATCGACTATTTCGTGCAAGAAGATGGAACGATCCGTGGCTACAGCGTTGAAGAATACAATATCGACCATGTAAATACAGGAAAGCTTTTCTTTTTATTGTACAAAGAAACAGGCGAAGAAAAATATAAAAAAGCAGCAGAACTCCTTTCCCAGCAGTTGGCAAACCATCCACGCACATCCGAAGGGGCTTTTTGGCATAAAGAAATTTATCCTTATCAAATTTGGTTAGATGGATTATATATGGGCTCACCTTTTTATGCTGAATTTATCCAGAATTTTAGTGAGGAAAAAGATTACCAAGATGTCTTGAGACAGTTTGAAATCAGCTATAAACATTTATTCGATCCAAAAACAAATTTACTAATCCATGCATGGGATGAAAAGAAAGTCCAACCATGGGCTGACCCAGAAACAGGTTTATCTCATCATTTCTGGAGTCGGTCGATTGGCTGGTATCTGATGGCTGCGGCAGATACCTATGAATTGCTTCATGCGGAAACGGATTGTTCTTTGCTGAAGGAAATTTTAGAAAAGACATTGACCGCATTACTTCCGTATCAAGAAGAAAACAGTGGGACATGGTATCAAGTAACAACAGAAACAAAACGGAAAGGAAATTATCTGGAAGCTTCTGGCAGTAGTATGTTTGTTTACGCAATGGCTAAAGGGATACGCTTAGGCTTGCTGAACAAAGAAGAGTGGCTGCCGCAAGTGAAAAAATCTCATCAAGGACTACTCGATGAATTTGTTCTTGAAACAAAAGAAGGCTGGTTGAACTTGAACAAAAACTGTCAAGTAGCAGGGTTAGGCGGAGCAGAGCAGCGAGATGGTTCATACGCTTACTACATCAGTGAGCCGATTATTTGTAATGATCAAAAAGGTGTCGGTGCATTCTTGCAAGCATTGATCGAAGTGGAGGCATTATAAATATGTATGATATTTTGACATTTGGTGCATCAATTGATGAATTGAATACTGAAGCAATACAACAAGCGATTGATGCAGCAGCAAGCGCAGGTGGTGGGACCGTAGTTGTGCCAGCAGGTGAATTTTTAACAGGGGCTTTATTTTTAAAAAGCAATGTAGAACTTCATTTGAGCGCAGGGGCGGTTTTGAAATTCTCTGACGATCCAAAAGATTATCCTATTGTTCATTCACGTTGGGAAGGAGTCCATCGAAAAGTCTATGCTTCCTGTATCTATGCTCAAAATGTAGAGAACATCTCTGTCACTGGTTTCGGTACATTAGATGGAAATGGAAAAAAATGGTGGCATACTTTCCGAAACGAACCAGATAATCTGGCTTATCCTCGTCCTAAATTGATGAGTTTCCATAACTGCCATCGAATCACTGTGAAAGATATCAAACTGATCCAGTCACCAAGTTGGACGATCAACCCAATTCTTTGTAGCAACGCGACGTTTGACAACTTGACGATTTTGAACCCCGCGGATTCACCAAATACAGACGGAATCGATCCAGAATCCTGCAAAAATGTGCGTATTAGTAATTGCCATATTGACGTGGGAGATGACTGTATCGCAATCAAAGCAGGGACTGAAGATACGTACGAAAGGATCGCTTGTGAAAATATCACGATCACAAATTGTACGATGGTCCATGGACACGGTGGGGTCGTGTTAGGAAGTGAAATGAGTGGCAGTATACGTAATATTACCATTTCAAATTGTATCTTCCAAGAAACTGATCGAGGAATACGATTGAAATCTAGACGAGGTCGAGGCGGGATCGTTGAAGATATTCGAGTATCCAATATAGTCATGGATAATGTGATGTGTCCATTTATACTGAATCTTTATTATTTCTGCGGTCCGCGAGGAAAAGAACCATATGTATGGGAAAAAACGGCTTATCCGATAGATGAGCGGACACCAGCATTCAGAAGGATCCATTTTTCGAATATCACGGCAAGGAATGTCCATGCTTCTGCAGGATTTATTTATGGATTAGCAGAACAGTTTATACAAGAAATCACATTTGACAATATTGATGTTTCAATGGCCCAAGATGCAGTTCCCGGTGTTCCTGCTATGATGACAGGGATAGAGGAAATGAGCAAGCAAGGATTTTACATTGGTTTTGCGGATAAGGTTTCCTTTAATCAAATGACGATTGAGAATCATGAAGGACCAGCATTTCTATTAGAAAATACGAAAGAAATCAGTATTGAGAAATTCCGGTCAACTCAATCGGAAAATATGGATGAGCTGGTTGTTCGTAAAAACTTTGCTTATGCAGTTGAATGACTTTTTAGGTGATCCATCTAGCAGACTTACTCCTAGTGGAAAGCGATTATACCGAGAAAAACAAAATGGGTTTATGCTTGAATATTATCAACTGTACTTAAATGAATTGGAAACAGTACCAGCACTTTATGCTTACCCGGAGAAAGAAGGACCGTTTCCGACGGTCCTTTACCTGCATTCTCACGGCGGAGATTTTTCAGTCGGGAAAAGTGAATTGATCCATGGTGCTCCTTACTTAGCTTCTCCATCTTTTGCAGAAGTACTGACAGGAATGGGATATGCTGTTTGGTCGATTGATGCTTGGGGATTTGAAGAACGCGGAGGTATTTCCGAAAGCGAGTTGTTCAAACAATTTTTATTAACAGGAAAAACGTTATGGGGAATGCGTATTTATGATGTGATCAGCTTGATCGATTATTTGGAGACAAGGGAAGACACAGATACTCAACGGATCGCAACGATTGGTCTTTCTATGGGAGGCTTATTAAGCTGGTGGGTGGCGGCATTGGATTCTCGTGTCAAAGTTTGTATTGATCTAGCGGCACAGGTGGACATCGAAACACTTTTGCTACATCGTCGCCTAGATCATCATGGGTTTTATTACTATGTGCCCAACCTACTGACAGCTTATACAACGTTAGCAATCCAAGAAAAAATCGCTCCGCGCCCTCGTCTTAGCTTAGTTGGAAAAAACGATACGATGTGCTTGGACGAAGGTGTACTGAAGCTGAGAAAAGGGTTGGACAAAAAGTATCAATCAATGGGTAGTCCAGAAAACTTTTCTTCTTTTTCTTTAACAGGCGGTCATATGGAAACACAAGAAATGAGAAACATTTGGAAACAATTCATAAGGGAGCATTTATGAGGATGAAAGACAAACTGATAATTGGAAAAAATTCTATAGATACCCCGACGGATTTTGAAACTATCCAAGAAGGAATCGATTATTTGGCAGGCCTGCCAGATAGCCATCCAAAGGTCTTGATAGTAAAAGAAGGAAGATATGATGAATATATAGAAAGCAGATTATCCAATTTTAAACTTGTGGGAACAGGAACAGTAGTGATCTCCGGAAATCGTTTTGCAAAACAGGAGTATCTTGACGGTAGCCAGTTAGGGACTTTCCGAAGTGCTACTTTTTTCTTAGAAGGATCGAATGTCGTATTAGAAAATCTTCACATCGAAAATACAGCAGGTCCAGGAGAAAAAGTAGGTCAAGCTGTTGCTTTATTCAATTCAGGAGATCGCGTATTGTTAAAAAACTGTCGACTAACTGGTTATCAGGATACTTTATGCACGGGTCCGTTGCCTGACTTGCAAAAAGATGGTACGCCTTTTTGTACACCGGCTTCTGCCAATCCTGATTATTGTCGTCAGACCTATGAATATTGCTGGATTGAAGGAACGGTGGATTTCATATTTGGTGGGGCAGATGCAGTTTTTCGCCAGTGCCGTATCCATAGCTTAGCCAGTAAAAATCCTGGATATATCACAGCAGCATCTACGCCAAAAAATCAAAAATCAGGGTATCATTTTGAAAGCTGTACCTTGACTGCAGAGCCTGATACTAAAAACGTCTATTTAGGAAGACCGTGGCGCCCGTATGCAAATGTCGTGTTTGAAGCGTGTAAGATAGGTGGGCATGTTCACCCAACTGGTTGGGATAATTGGGATGACAAGAAAAATGAACAGACTGCCAAATTCTCTGAACGAAATAACAATTATGAAACACCAATCAAAAGACCTGAATGGATCTATTTAGAAAAGCAGGGGGTTCTGAAATGAAAAGAAAATGGGAACTATTGCTAGGAATGATCGGTGGCAGCCTATCTCTGATTTTCTTTGGCGGATTAGCAGTTACTTTAAGTAATATGTCTGCGTCAGAGTTTAAAAAAAGTTATCAGTCGCTTGCTGTCGATCATCCAACTTTGTCTTTAGAAAATACATTTGAGCTATTACAGGACATGACTGGTCTGTTTGCCGTTGTGTTGTTTATTTCACTTGCTTTTTTAGCAGTAGCACTATTTTTGACGGCTAAAGGAAAATACTTAACAACTGCCACTGGTTTGTATTTTATAACGGGAGTTATATTGTTGGTCGGCACTCAGTTTATTGCGTTTCCTTTTGCATTTTTTTATTTTGCCGCTGGGGCATTCAGTTTGTATCGAGTAAGAATGAGAAAGGAAGCCTGAATCATGCAGACTATCAAAGTGAAAAATCCTATTTTAAGAGGGTTCAATCCAGATCCTAATATTTTAAGAGCGAAAGACCGGTATTACATTATTGTCTCCTCTTTTGAATGGCTTCCAGGAATTCGAGTATATGAGTCGAAGAATTTAGTCAATTGGTCACATACAACGGATATTTTGACCACTCAAGTATCTTTGCAAGGAAATCCTACAAACGGAAGCATATGGGCACCGCAAATCAGTTATGCTGACGGATTGTTCTATCTTGTTTACACAGAGGTCAAAAGTGCAGGCCGTCCGTTTAAAGATGTCCACAATTACTTGATTACTGCATCTGAGATCACAGGACCTTGGTCCGAACCGATTTATTTAAATAGCAACGGTTTTGATCCTTCTTTGTTTCATGATTTGGAAACAGGAAAAAAATGGCTTGTCAATGAATTATGGGATTATCGTCTGGACACACCGAATAAATCCAGCGGTATCGTATTGCAAGAATATGATGCAGAGAAGAAGAAGCTTGATAGTCCCATCTATAAAATATTTGCAGGTACAGAATTAGCGAAAACGGAGGCACCGCATTTGTATTTTCGTAACGGGTATTATTATTTGATGACGGCAGAAGGCGGTACAGGAAGAGGACATTCAGTCACAGTCTGCCGAGCAAAGAATATTACTGGTCCTTACGAGCTTGATCCTGGTTTTCCTATGCTGACAGCTAGTGACAAACCTGCTTCTACATTGCAATGTACAGGACATGGGAGCTTAGTACAAACCCCGTCAGGAAAATGGTACATGACATATCTTTGTACCAGACCATTAAACGGTGCGGCTATTTTGGGAAGAGAAACCGCTATCCAAGAAGTGTATTGGACGTCCGACGATTGGTTAAGGCTTAAAGATAACCAGACAACTCCAATGGAAGAAATAATGATTGAGACGAATGAAGAGGTACAACAAGAGAGAAATCATCAGTTTATGGATACATTCGAAGGAGAGCTAAAAAAGAACTGGAATGCCAGACGTATTTTGCCAAGGGTTGATTGGTGTGATACAAAAACTAGACCTGGTTTTTTACGACTGATTGCCGGTGAATCCCTTCAATCTACCTTTGACCATCACTTATTAGCTATTCGGCAAACGGATTTTACTTTTGATGCGGAGACAGCATTTGAATATACACCTAATAATTTTAATCAGATGGCTGGACTGGTATTGTACTTAAATGAATCCAATTATATTTATTGCTATGTTACTTGGGATGAAAACAAGGGAAAATGTCTTCGTATGATAGAATCAGAAAACGGAGTTGCACAAATAGAAGATTGGAGGATTCCACTCAAAGAAAAGAAGACTTTCTTGAAAGTAGCCGTAAAGAAAGAGACAGCACAGTTTTATTTGAAAGACGCACCATCTGAAGAATGGAAGGAAGTAGGTCTACAAAAAAACATGTGTATACTCTCAGGTGGATTTACGGGGAATTTTATCGGGATAGTCGTACATGATTTAAATAGAAAAAGAGGAAGTTATGCTGACTTTGAATTTTTTAAGTATGATGGAAAAGATCATGAATGACCTAGCTCTCTAATAAATAGAGATTCACTAACTTGTTTTTGCTAGTTAGTGAATCTTTTTGTTTATCTATGATGTTATGAAAATAATATTAATGCCCTTTTCTGCCAATGTTTTTAAACGTATTTTTGTTTTTTCTCTGTCAAGATAGTGCAATAAAAAGTCAATATTGTGAATATCAAAACAAGAAAAAAAGAGTTATAATTTTGAAAACGTTTACTAGAAGAGGTAGGAGGAATTCAAATGCTTTCACAAAATGCTGTTACAGCAAATACAGTAAAAAAAGAAAAAAAGGAATTTGGGATTTCCGATAAGATAGGCTACATGTTCGGTGATTTAGGTAACTGTTTTATTTTAGGTTTGGTCAATAGTTTCTTGATGATTTATTACACGAATGTTCTTGGTGTTTCAGGAGCAATCGTAGGTACGTTATTCTTGATTTCGAGAATTTTGGATGCGTTTGCTGATGTGATGGTTGGAAGATTATGCGATGTCTCAGAGTTAACAGAAGCTGGCCGATTTATTCCTTGGATCAGAAAAATGAAATATCCATTTTGCTTAGTGACAGTCATTTTGTTTTTACCATTCGTCCAACATCTTCCAATGACGGTGAAGATTGCATATATTTTTGTTTCATATATTGTTTATGGTATTTTTCTGTCAACAATCAATATCCCTTACGGAGCAATGGCAGCAGCCATTAGTTCAAATCCTAATGACCGCACCTCGTTATCCACATTCCGAAGCATTGGTTCTGCGATTGGCGGGTCAACTACAGGGTTCTTTATCCCGATTTTAATGTACACCCATAACAAGAGTGGGCAGCAAGTCGTTTCGGGGAATCATTTCTTTTGGATTTCCATCGGATGTGCGGCAATTGCATTTGTCGCATACATGCTGACTTGTAAATTGACTACTGAACGAGTAAGAGTTGTCAAAAACGAAAAAGTGTCTGCTTCTCAGTTGGTAAAAGGTTTATTGGCTAACCGAGCACTGATTATTTTAGTCATTGTTGACATTTTCATTGTGATCAATCAGATTTTAGCTGGGACGAATATGACTTATTTATTTAATGATTACTTCCATAATAAACAAGCAATGTCTGTTGCTCTTTTATTTACTTACGGAACAGTAGTAGTTTTAGCACCATTTGCTACAAAGCTGACAAAATTATTTGGTAAAAAGGAAGCAAGCGTATTTGCGTTACTCGCTTCTTCATGTATGTACTTGCTGATGTATTTCCTTCATATAACAAATGCATGGGTATATCTGATTCTTTTATTTATTGCTACTTTAGGATCTGGTTTATTCAATTTGATGGTCTGGGCATTCATTACTGACGTGATTGACTATCATCAATATAAGACAGGCTTAAGAGAAGATGGAACAGTATACGGAGTGAATTCTTTTGCGAGAAAAGTAGGACAAGCATGCGCAGGAGCAGTCGGCGGATTTATGCTAGCACTCATTGGTTACCAATCGTCTACAACAGGTGGGGCCATCCAATCAGTTTTAGTACAAGAAAGAATTTATACGATGGCAAACTTGCTACCAGCATTCTGTTTATTTGTATCCGCAATCATTTTATTAGTAGGGTATCCGCTGAATCGTTCGAAAACTGTGTTTATTGGTGAAGAATTAAAAAAAATCAATGAAAGATAAGGAGAAAAGTATTGCAGACAAAAAAAGAGTTCATCAATGCTTTAGACTTTAAAACAAACGACATTCAACAAGATGATACAGTAATGCTGCAAAAGGCAATCAATCAAGGTGCAAAAGAACACTTGCCCGTATTTATTCCAAAAGGTATTTATTTAGTCGGTGCACTTTTTTTAAAAGATAAGAGCCATCTCATCTTCGAAGAAGGGGCTGTTCTCAAGGGAAAAACAGAGATCGAAGCATTTCCAGAGATTGATACACGAGTTGCTGGAATAGAAATGAAATGGCCAGCAGCGATTTTGAATGTTCTCTCAGCAAAAGATATTCTTATAGAAGGAAAAGGAATAATTGACGGACAAGGAGAGCATTGGTGGGAACTATATTGGGGGAAAGACCAAAAAAGCGGAACAAGAGCTGAATATGATCGAAAGGGACTGCGTTGGATTGCAGATTATGCTATTAAGCGTCCGCGCGCGTGTTTACTGTATCATGCAGAACATGTTGTCATTCGTGATTTGATTTTTCAAAAATCAGGTTTTTGGAACCTGCAAATCACTTATTCTAACGATGTATTAGTAGAAAAAGTAATCATCCGTCATAATGATGGGCCAAGTACAGATGGGATTGATATTGATTCTTCAACAGATGTGCGTATCTATGAATGTGATTTGGCCTGTGGTGATGATTGTATCGCTATTAAATCTGGCAGGGACGGGAACGGTGCAAGAGTCAATCGAAAATCATCAAGAATCGAGATTGCGAGATGTAACATTCGTTCAGGTTACGGTGTAACTATTGGTAGCGAAGTTAGTGCTGGAGTTAGTGATGTGTATATTCACGATATCAATTTTTTTCAGTCAGACTGTGGTATTCGAATGAAATCTTCAAGAGAAAGAGGGGGAGTGATTGAAAATATCAGGGTAGAAAACCTGAATATGATGGATGTACAATTTCCGTTTTCTTGGATAATGGACTGGCATAATGAATATAATAGAAAAAATAGCAATGGCCTTGAACGAATGCCAGAAAGTTGGCAAGCAGTGGCTGAAGAAATACCTGAATCAAAACAAATGACAAAAGTCAGAGACATACATGTCAAAAATGTACAGGCAAGTCTTTCTCTAGGCTATCCACTTCCTTCTCGGGCTTTTGACTTGGTAGCATTTCCTGAAAAACCTATAGAAGATGTCTGCTTTACTCATTGTACAATAACTGCAAAAGAATTTGGACGAATCGAAGCAGTTCAAAACTTATGTTTCGAAAGCTGTATCCTATCAATAGAAACAGGGAACACAGTTGCAAACAATACTTTTGACAATCGTTGAAATTATAATAAGGTCAAGCTAAAATATTATTTTAGCTTGACCTTTATTTTTTTTAATGATATATTAAACAACGTTGTCGCATCTGATTGAAACATTTTGTGAAAATTCCAAAAAAGAGTTGACACGTGTTTTTAGACGTGATAAGATAACTGAGTCGTTAAAAAAGAACAGTTTGCGAAGCTTGATCCTATCGAAAAAAACTTCAAAAAAGTTCTTGACAAATAACAAACGATAAGTTATGATAAATGAGTTGCTGAAAGATTTCGAAAAACGAAATCGAAAAAACTTTTAAAAAAGAGTTGACAATCGCTTGTCACTCTGATATGATATAAAAGTTGCTACGGCAGCCAAAACAAATCGGAGAAACGCTTCCGATGAAGTAGACCTTTGAAAACTGAACAAAGTAAGACAAACCAAATGTGTAGGGCGTCTTGATTCAATTCAAGACAACAAACATTTTTAACAAGCAAGCAATATGCTAGCAAACAAATTGAGCTTAACAATCACAAGATTGTTCGAACTTTTTATGAGAGTTTGATCCTGGCTCAGGACGAACGCTGGCGGCGTGCCTAATACATGCAAGTCGTACGCTTCTTTTTCCACCGGAGCTTGCTCCACCGGAAAAAGAGGAGTGGCGAACGGGTGAGTAACACGTGGGTAACCTGCCCATCAGAAGGGGATAACACTTGGAAACAGGTGCTAATACCGTATAACAATCGAAACCGCATGGTTTTGATTTGAAAGGCGCTTTCGGGTGTCGCTGATGGATGGACCCGCGGTGCATTAGCTAGTTGGTGAGGTAACGGCTCACCAAGGCCACGATGCATAGCCGACCTGAGAGGGTGATCGGCCACATTGGGACTGAGACACGGCCCAAACTCCTACGGGAGGCAGCAGTAGGGAATCTTCGGCAATGGACGAAAGTCTGACCGAGCAACGCCGCGTGAGTGAAGAAGGTTTTCGGATCGTAAAACTCTGTTGTTAGAGAAGAACAAGGATGAGAGTAACTGTTCATCCCTTGACGGTATCTAACCAGAAAGCCACGGCTAACTACGTGCCAGCAGCCGCGGTAATACGTAGGTGGCAAGCGTTGTCCGGATTTATTGGGCGTAAAGCGAGCGCAGGCGGTTTCTTAAGTCTGATGTGAAAGCCCCCGGCTCAACCGGGGAGGGTCATTGGAAACTGGGAGACTTGAGTGCAGAAGAGGAGAGTGGAATTCCATGTGTAGCGGTGAAATGCGTAGATATATGGAGGAACACCAGTGGCGAAGGCGGCTCTCTGGTCTGTAACTGACGCTGAGGCTCGAAAGCGTGGGGAGCAAACAGGATTAGATACCCTGGTAGTCCACGCCGTAAACGATGAGTGCTAAGTGTTGGAGGGTTTCCGCCCTTCAGTGCTGCAGCTAACGCATTAAGCACTCCGCCTGGGGAGTACGACCGCAAGGTTGAAACTCAAAGGAATTGACGGGGGCCCGCACAAGCGGTGGAGCATGTGGTTTAATTCGAAGCAACGCGAAGAACCTTACCAGGTCTTGACATCCTTTGACCACTCTAGAGATAGAGCTTCCCCTTCGGGGGCAAAGTGACAGGTGGTGCATGGTTGTCGTCAGCTCGTGTCGTGAGATGTTGGGTTAAGTCCCGCAACGAGCGCAACCCTTATTGTTAGTTGCCATCATTTAGTTGGGCACTCTAGCAAGACTGCCGGTGACAAACCGGAGGAAGGTGGGGATGACGTCAAATCATCATGCCCCTTATGACCTGGGCTACACACGTGCTACAATGGGAAGTACAACGAGTTGCGAAGTCGCGAGGCTAAGCTAATCTCTTAAAGCTTCTCTCAGTTCGGATTGCAGGCTGCAACTCGCCTGCATGAAGCCGGAATCGCTAGTAATCGCGGATCAGCACGCCGCGGTGAATACGTTCCCGGGCCTTGTACACACCGCCCGTCACACCACGAGAGTTTGTAACACCCGAAGTCGGTGAGGTAACCTTTTTGGAGCCAGCCGCCTAAGGTGGGATAGATGATTGGGGTGAAGTCGTAACAAGGTAGCCGTATCGGAAGGTGCGGCTGGATCACCTCCTTTCTAAGGAATATTACGGAGACTACACAATTTGTTTTTACTTTGTTCAGTTTTGAGAGGTTTACTCTCAAACACTTTTGTTCATTGAAAACTGGATATTTGAAGTAAATGTAAGTAATACAAACCGAGAACACCGCGTTGAATTTGAAAGCTAAACAAATTGTTTAGCCTGAAGCAAAATAGGCGGACGGCCATGAAATCTTTGATTTTATGAGACGATCGATCTTTTTGCCGCACAGGCTGATTTGTGAGCTGGATAGAGTTTTTTAATAAGTTCAATTGCTTATTTTCTTGATCTGAATTCTATCGCTAGAAGAAGGATCAAAACCCAACCGCAAGGTTGATAAGGTTAAGTGAATAAGGGCGCACGGTGGATGCCTTGGCACTAGGAGCCGATGAAGGACGGGACTAACACCGATATGCTTTGGGGAGCTGTACGTAAGCTATGATCCAGAGATTTCCGAATGGGGGAACCCAGCATCTTTAATAGGATGTTACGATTGTGTGAATACATAGCACATTCGAGGTAGACGCAGAGAACTGAAACATCTAAGTACCTGCAGGAAGAGAAAGAAAATTCGATTCCCTGAGTAGCGGCGAGCGAAACGGGAAAAGCCCAAACCAACAAGCTTGCTTGTTGGGGTTGTAGGACTCCGATATGGTAGTTCTTTCAGATAGTCGAATGACTTGGAAAAGTCAGTCAAAGAGGGTAAAAACCCCGTAGACGAAATGTGGAAGACACCTAGGAGGATCCTGAGTACGGCGGAACACGAGAAATTCCGTCGGAATCCGGGAGGACCATCTCCCAAGGCTAAATACTCCCTAGTGACCGATAGTGAACCAGTACCGTGAGGGAAAGGTGAAAAGCACCCCGGAAGGGGAGTGAAATAGAACCTGAAACCGTGTGCCTACAACAAGTCAAAGCCCGTTAATGGGTGATGGCGTGCCTTTTGTAGAATGAACCGGCGAGTTACGATTGCATGCGAGGTTAAGTTGAAGAGACGGAGCCGCAGCGAAAGCGAGTCTGAATAGGGCGTTTGAGTATGTAGTCGTAGACCCGAAACCATGTGATCTACCCATGTCCAGGTTGAAGGTGCGGTAAAACGCACTGGAGGACCGAACCCACGTACGTTGAAAAGTGCTGGGATGAGGTGTGGGTAGCGGAGAAATTCCAAACGAACTTGGAGATAGCTGGTTCTCTCCGAAATAGCTTTAGGGCTAGCCTCGGAATTGAGAATGATGGAGGTAGAGCACTGTTTGGACTAGGGGCCCATCTCGGGTTACCGAATTCAGATAAACTCCGAATGCCATTCATTCATATCCGGGAGTCAGACTGTGAGTGATAAGATCCATAGTCGAAAGGGAAACAGCCCAGACCACCAGCTAAGGTCCCAAAATATATGTTAAGTGGAAAAGGATGTGGGGTTGCACAGACAACTAGGATGTTGGCTTAGAAGCAGCCACCATTTAAAGAGTGCGTAATAGCTCACTAGTCGAGTGACCCTGCGCCGAAAATGTACCGGGGCTAAACATATTACCGAAGCTGTGGAGTACACCTTTAGGTGTATTGGTAGGAGAGCGTTCTAAGGGCGTCGAAGGCAGATCGTGAGGACTGCTGGAGCGCTTAGAAGTGAGAATGCCGGTATGAGTAGCGAAAGACAGGTGAGAATCCTGTCCACCGAATGACTAAGGTTTCCTGGGGAAGGCTCGTCCGCCCAGGGTTAGTCGGGACCTAAGCCGAGGCCGATAGGCGTAGGCGATGGATAACAGGTTGATATTCCTGTACCCGTTGTTTTTGTTTGAGCAATGGAGGGACGCAGGAGGCTAAGGAATGCAGACGATTGGAAATGTCTGTCCAAGCAGTAAGTCTGAAGAGGAGTCAAATGCTTCTTTTCTTAAGGACAAGCTGTGATGGGGAGGGAAATAATAGTACCGAAGTTCCTGATGTCACACTGCCGAGAAAAGCTTCTAGTGAGAAAACAGCGGCCCGTACCGCAAACCGACACAGGTAGTCGAGGAGAGAATCCTAAGGTGAGCGAGAGAACTCTCGTTAAGGAACTCGGCAAAATGACCCCGTAACTTCGGGAGAAGGGGTGCTGATCATACGATCAGCCGCAGTGAATAGGCCCAAGCGACTGTTTATCAAAAACACAGGTCTCTGCAAAATCGTAAGATGAAGTATAGGGGCTGACGCCTGCCCGGTGCTGGAAGGTTAAGAGGAGTGCTTAGCGCAAGCGAAGGTACGAATTGAAGCCCCAGTAAACGGCGGCCGTAACTATAACGGTCCTAAGGTAGCGAAATTCCTTGTCGGGTAAGTTCCGACCCGCACGAAAGGCGTAACGATTTGGGCACTGTCTCAACGAGAGACTCGGTGAAATTTTAGTACCTGTGAAGATGCAGGTTACCCGCGACAGGACGGAAAGACCCCATGGAGCTTTACTGTAGTTTGATATTGAGTGTCTGTACCGCATGTACAGGATAGGTAGGAGCCGTAGAAATCGGAACGCTAGTTTCGATGGAGGCGCTGGTGGGATACTACCCCTGCGTTATGGCCACTCTAACCCGCACCACTAATCGTGGTGGGAGACAGTGTCAGATGGGCAGTTTGACTGGGGCGGTCGCCTCCTAAAAGGTAACGGAGGCGCCCAAAGGTTCCCTCAGAATGGTTGGAAATCATTCGAAGAGTGTAAAGGCAGAAGGGAGCTTGACTGCGAGACCAACAAGTCGAGCAGGGACGAAAGTCGGGCTTAGTGATCCGGTGGTTCCGCATGGAAGGGCCATCGCTCAACGGATAAAAGCTACCCTGGGGATAACAGGCTTATCTCCCCCAAGAGTCCACATCGACGGGGAGGTTTGGCACCTCGATGTCGGCTCGTCGCATCCTGGGGCTGTAGTCGGTCCCAAGGGTTGGGCTGTTCGCCCATTAAAGCGGCACGCGAGCTGGGTTCAGAACGTCGTGAGACAGTTCGGTCCCTATCCGTCGCGGGCGTTGGAAATTTGAGAGGAGCTGTCCTTAGTACGAGAGGACCGGGATGGACTTACCGCTGGTGTACCAGTTGTTCTGCCAAGGGCATTGCTGGGTAGCTATGTAGGGAAGGGATAAACGCTGAAAGCATCTAAGTGTGAAGCCCACCTCAAGATGAGATTTCCCATTTCTTTAAGAAAGTAAGATCCCTGAGAGATGATCAGGTAGATAGGTCAGGAGTGGAAGTACAGTGATGTATGGAGCGGACTGATACTAATCGATCGAGGACTTAACCAATAGGTTAAAAAGAAAAGAACTCGGCAAAAAAACTTATATGACTTCAAATCCAGTTTTGAGTGAACAAAATTTACTCAATAAAAGATAACACCACAGTGTGGTGGCGATAGCGAGAAGGATACACCTGTAACCATGCCGAACACAGAAGTTAAGCTTCTTAGCGCCGATTGTAGTGAGGGGTTGCCCCTTGTGAGAGTAGGACGTCGCCACGCTTAAGTTATCCATGGAGGTTTAGCTCAGCTGGGAGAGCATCTGCCTTACAAGCAGAGGGTCAGCGGTTCGATCCCGTTAACCTCCATATGAGCCGTTAGCTCAGTTGGTAGAGCATCTGACTTTTAATCAGAGGGTCACAGGTTCGAGCCCTGTACGGCTCATATTTTTGCGGGTGTGGCGGAATTGGCAGACGCACTAGATTTAGGATCTAGCGCCTTACGGCGTGGGGGTTCAAGTCCCTTCACCCGCATCATTTAAGTTTTACATGCCGGCTTAGCTCAGTTGGTAGAGCATCTGATTTGTAATCAGAGGGTCGAGGGTTCAAGTCCTTTAGCCGGCATCTTTAAACACGCGGAAATAGCTCAGTGGTAGAGCACCACCTTGCCAAGGTGGGGGTCGCGGGTTCGAACCCCGTTTTCCGCTTTGCCAAAGCAATCGCGCCGGGGTGGCGGAACTGGCAGACGCACAGGACTTAAAATCCTGCGGTGAGTGATCACCGTACCGGTTCGATTCCGGTCCTCGGCATTTCAAATATGCGCCCATAGCTCAACTGGATAGAGTGTTTGACTACGGATCAAAAGGTTAGGGGTTCGACTCCTCTTGGGCGCGTTAATTAAACGGGAAGTAGCTCAGCTTGGTAGAGCACTTGGTTTGGGACCAAGGGGTCGCAGGTTCGAATCCTGTCTTCCCGATAATTATAAATTTAAACACGGGGCCTTAGCTCAGCTGGGAGAGCGCCTGCTTTGCACGCAGGAGGTCAGCGGTTCGATCCCGCTAGGCTCCATTTCATTTAAATAATGAATATCTTTTTCGCGGTGTAGCTCAGCTGGCTAGAGCGTCCGGTTCATACCCGGGAGGTCGGGGGTTCGATCCCCTCCGCCGCGATTTTTAAGAGCCTGGACCTTTAGCTCAGTTGGTTAGAGCAGACGGCTCATAACCGTCCGGTCGTAGGTTCGAGTCCTACAAGGTCCATTGTGGCGTTGTAAGTTTCATATGGAGGATTACCCAAGTCCGGCTGAAGGGAACGGTCTTGAAAACCGTCAGGCGGGTAAAACCGTGCAAGGGTTCGAATCCCTTATCCTCCTTT
>NZ_NGLI01000006.1:0-32333 GCF_002141285.1 Enterococcus sp. 3G1_DIV0629
TATTAATACAGATAAGTATCCTAAAAAAAGTCAATATTATGTATTAGCATCAGATATCAGCCTCCCAGTATCTCTGGAAAAAGATACCAAGCTATATCTGGTTCAAATACATAAAAATAAAGAATGTATACTCATATTTTGGAAAGGCAATAATTTTAAGACTCTTCCAAATCGAATTATCGTTAATTATAGTGAACTTCGTAATAAAATCATATACACAGAATCTAAAATTTCTTTCATCCAAAGCTGGAAAAAAATAAATACTGACTTTTTAAATACTTCAATAAAAAATAAAATGATTATCTTTGCTATCCTAATTGGTTTAATAATAGTATTTTACATTTTCTCGTTATTAGTGAACAACAAAGAAATTTTTAAAAATTCTACATTGCTAATTGGTGAAGCTTTTTTTCTTACTTTTTCACGCGCAATTTTCATATATTTTCGGAAGTTACTTTCCTATATTTTTAAAAATATATTTAAAAGAAAACAACGTAAGTAAGCATAAAAAAACTGTTCCCAAAAATTCTAAAATTAATTTCATAAAAAACTCCTAAATAGTTAACTTTTTTGAATGGAATTTTCTAACCAACAATATATTCTTTTACTATTTCTTATCAAAGTATTTTATAAAATTATCTCACTCTATATAATCAAATAATCAAAGAAACTAACACTAGAACATATATATTTTAAACTCTTTTACTAACCAATACAGTATTTTTCAAAAGGAGAATAATTTTTTATTCTCCTTCAATACATTCATTTTCCTACCCCAAAATTATTTGTTTGGGTTGTCTTTTTGATTTTTTGAATCATTTTGTAGTTTTACGCCCGCTGATTCAGAAATTTTTCGAATATCTTCAGCAAAAACCTGAATATAAGAATTTGAAAATGTTCCATTACCAAATCCATATAAAGTTGTACTAGGATTGATAATTTCTACCTTATCTCCAGCAACCAATTCACGTAATGGTGTTTCTACTGGAATTGTAATAATTTCTTCTGAAAGTTGTTTTCTTGATTGAACAACATAACGTCTATGAGTTACCTTACGTTCACCTGTATCCTCGTCAACTTCTGTTTTCTCTGACTTCATACGCAAAAATAGTAATTCTCCAAATGTCTCTTTTGAATCAATTTCCATTCCTGCATTTAATTCGTTTCTTTTTGGCATTTATAATTTCCTCCTACTAAGCATTTCCTTTTTTCATATTTTGTACAAATATACGCCAACCTACAATTGCACCATTATTGGTACTTTCACTCATAGGCTCTACTTTTACGTCTTCAATAGTTACAACATCTCCAAAGTTAAATTCAGACAAATTAACACGAGTAGGTAGAATAATTTCAATAGTTTCTGACTGACGAGAACTTAACAAACGACAATAATTTCCATTATGTCTACGATCTCGCCCCGATCCTTGTATATATTCTGAACCTTTAATTGGCTTTCCTACAAAGGACAACGTCCCAAATGTTTCTTTTGGTTTAATTTTCAAAAAATCCATTACTCTTTTCCTTCTTTCTCTTTGATTATGCGAATATATTGATTCGCTGTAGCACGTAAATTGGCTTCTTCCATCTCAACACCATAACAAAACGAAGGTATCGCTTGTTTATGGATCACATCAATACAAAAAGCACAATACTCACGCTGATTTCTAAAGGTCTGATCTTCCAACTTATCTGGTAAAATCTTTAATGCAGCCTTATAGTTTTTTTCTTTTATGAAAGTGACACTTTCTTCGAAATCAACTTCAAACTTTCGTAAATATTCTTGAACACCTAATTCTTCTAAACGAAGTCTATTTCTTTCATAGACTTTTCTATGGTGTATCAGCATTTCTTTTAGTTCAACTTCTAATTGCTGATTAAAATAATCAATATTGTTCATTAACGTACCTCTCTTAGATACTTTCCTGTTTAAATGTGCTATTGCTGTAGTAGCAATCTTCTTTCAGGAATCGTCTTGGCATTATTGCTCGGATTGCACGCCTGAAATGCAGACTCTTTGTCAATCAAGTACCTTGTTTACCCTTGCGGTTTACCAGTTCCATCTAGTACCATCAGCGTCCCCCTTTTAAGCGGACGTCTTAAGGATTTTATAAATGGTTCCTCAACCAACTACACAAATGAACAAAATAATGCTATAGTATAGTTTCTCAGGCTATGCTATACATGTTTGTTAATGTGTATAGAGAACAAAAAATAAGCTATTACTGGATTGTTTTTTGTTCAATATTTAGTTATCAAGGATCAATCGTTAAGAAATACTAAAAGCTGATTGTGATTCCATTTGATAACGCCAAAAACGAAAAAAGGAGCTAATTGCCTAAACAGCAACTAACTCCTTTTTTTCACTGTCACAAACTTATAAAAACACCTTACTAAGTAACAAAGCATGCTACAAAAATAACTTTAAAAATATATCCTTAATTTTTTCATCTAAAAATAGGCACAAAAATCCCTGTAAAGATAAGAAATTAAAAGAAATTCATAGAAGTATTTATTGTATTATGTTATCATGTTACCGTTGTGGCGAAAGCCATGACGGTGAAGGAGCCTAGGTGCGAACTAGGTCTTTGTGGCTTTCTTAGCTTCGAAGGGTTACCAGCCCTGAGCGGAAAGCCTTCCTTCATTTTTTTTTATATTCAAATGTACACTTAACTGACTGTGTCAAAAATCACAATCAACTCGCTTTAGACTTTACCCTTAACTAAAATAATTGTCAAGAGTAAAAAAAGAAATAATTTTATCTGTAAAATTCAACTAAGCAAATTTTACAAAAAAAATTTTAGCATAACACACAAAAATACGCAAACATATGTTCTTGTTTTTTCAAAAAACAATGATATCAAGTCATAATCGTATGATTTAAATTCATAATCGCAACGTTAAATTACAATATAAAGAGAAAAAAATGAATTTTTTTTTACTTTTTACTCTTTACTTATCATTAAATTATTTATGAATTTATCAACATACATACAATGTACTGGAAATAATCAACAATCTAAGCTATAATAAAAATGAAAAGAAAAAGGAGCCATGCACAAACATAGCTCCAATTCCTTTTGTAGAACCGTTAAAAAGACGGTGACTTTGAATTAAATGTTTTTTTCTCAAACCATCTAACTCCTAGCCAAAGTGTTTAGATGGTTATTTTTTGTCCTTATGGTCAATTATCAGCAAAACTAACGTCGCAAAAGCGATCATCAGTTGAATTGCTTCAAAAGTTGACACTTGCCTACTCCCTTCTAGGGATAAAGCTATGAACCATAGGCATCACCCCTTTTTCAAGAGATTAGCCACCATCTTTTCACTTTTCTACCTCTCAATTATACCATATTTATAACAGCTAAAAATAAAATTCTCACAACTTATACTCATTGTGGCTCTCATTAAAATTATGCAAAATTTCCCAATCAGTTCTTGCTTTATTAGGATCATCAGAGTAACTAAAACTTATATCTTTATGAATACCAAAAATTTTATATAAATCTGGTCTTAAACGTCTTGTTTTTTCATCATTGTAATCTGATCGATAAATTTGAGAACCAGTTTTACTTAATCCATTTACTTTTACAGCAAAACAATACTTTTTATTCGGATCAGTTGGATCAGTTTCAATGACTTTTAAGATTGCTCGGTCAACGTCTTTTTTTACCGTATTTTTAAATTTCGCTGGTATTCTTTCTTCCATTGCTCCTAACAAACTTTTTATAAGATCCTTAAAATGATTTTCTTTCGAAGTACTGCGATCAATTTCAAAAAAACGATACAAATCAATAGGGTTGGGAATATTTAACCAACGTGTTCGACAAAAGCATTCAAAACATTCTTCTAAATTACCGTCTTTAAATACTTTCAACATACATATTGCTTCTCGATCTTTACGTAAATCTTGTTCTGCCGTACTTAAAACAGCAACACAATCATGCTTGTTATAAACAAAATTGAAACCTGACAAAGTTCTTCCATTCTCCTTCATACTAGCCACATGGGAGTGAAAATTAGCTAAATTCATCTTTATCGCCTCCAAATATAATTATTTAATTTTCTGTGTTTATCAACCATTCTAACAAAGTAAAAATTCAAAGCTTTTAAACAACAATTAAATAATCACCTCCTATAAAAAATAACAAAAAACCCTCAACATAACAAAAAAGCATATTACGCTTTGCTGCTATGTTGAGGGTTCCTATCATTAATAATAAAAATAGTAGTAGGAATGCAAAATCTATATCTTTTACATTACCTCAATCATTCAGTATTTTTTTACAACCTCATCAAAAGGTATCTACAAATAATATTCTATTTTTTTAACACAATTTATTTTTACATGTAATAAACATTTTTTCAAGAATAATTTAAAAAATTATATGAGATATCGTTATTTAATCACTTAGTTTACATAATCCTTACTATCCCAAGTACCAGCTCTACCAAGCCTTTTTTCAGCTAACTTTGTGAAATAAAATTGGTCTAGGTAAAACTGACTTAATTTTACTAATTTTTATAATTTAAAAGTTTGTGAAATTTACATACTCAAATATACTAGAACTGTTATATTTGAGCTCATTTTAATATTCTCTTATAAACATTATGAATCATCTAGCAAACAAAAAATATAAATTACACTTCCTACTTATGATACCTCTTTACTAATAAATTTTAAATAATTTTTATATATAAGGAAAGGGATCAGTAAAATTACTGATCCCTAAGGTAATTATTTATAAAGTTTTTTTGACGTGAAGTTATTTAGGATTTAAACTAACTTAATTTCTTTTTTAAAGAAGTTTGCAATTTTTAGAAGTGTTTCAAGGTTAGGATTTGTTTTACCTTTTTCAATCTTTGATATTTGTGCTTGTGTTAAACCAGTTTTATCAGCTAAATCTTTTTGTGTTAAATTCGATTCTTCTCTTAATTTTGTTAATTGTGCTATTATTTTTACTCTCTGAACAACTTCTTGATCAATATTATATTTATCTGCAAAAGGTGTTAGTTTACTAAAATTAATTTTTTCTGTCATATACAACTCCCTCCTTTAATTTATTTACCTTTATTAATATTAATAAAGGCTCTCCTTTGAAAATCTTCCTTTTTAAAAGTTTATATCGAAACCTCTATTAACCGATAAAAAATTATCGACCTGTATCATTTTTCCACTCTTCTAACTGTTTGCAAAAATCTTTATACCGTGCTTCAGCTACATCATAATGTCTGTTCTCTATTTTTTGACCTTGTTTCTTTAGAAAAACTAAACAAACGATATAATCCTGCTCAATTTTATAAAGTACACGATAATGTTTCGTACCAATTCCCAAAAACTGTCGTTCTGGCTTAGCAGAGTAATAAGATCCTGAAGCCTCAAGCTGTAATAATTGAATTGATAACTCATCAAACTCTCTACTGTTCTTTCTCTCAAGTTTTTTTAAATCTTTGTCAATAAAATCCGTCACTAATTTTTTCATAAATAAACACCTTTGATTTTCAAAGGAGAATTACGATAGCTTACAAAACATAATATATACTATTGTATATATTATGTCAAGTTGTATATTAAAAGATTTCTTTAAAATAATCTTTTAACTTAGCATTTACTATAGAATTAATACGTTCAGGCATGTTATTAGTATTACACTTAACAAAATCACTATAGCTTTTAAAACTATCAATATAATCTAAAAAGTAAATTAAAATAATAAAATCATCAACATATATACCAGTAAAAGATTTATAATATACCTCATTGAGTTGGGAAAGCAGTTTAAATAACTTTTTGTATAAAATAAATTGACCTTCACTTAAATCAAACCATCGCTTATTTAATAATTTTTTAGTAACAAACTCATCTGGAGTTTGATAATCCAAATCTTTTCTTATTGATTTCAATATTTTAGTAATTATACCTGAAATCATATCACTCATTCTAATACCTACAGATTCATCTGATAATAATTCTTTTGCAGAAGTAAACCCACAGTCTTTAGCAGCATTTAAAGTTAATTCATTTCCTTCTTTATCAATAAATAACTCAACTTTATCTTTCCTTATCGATAGTTCATTTAAATACTTCATAAATCCTATAAAAGAAAATTCATAATTCCAATTAATGTTAATTTCTGATTTTAGATTATTTAACAAAATAATATTTTGCATAAAAACAAAACTTTCTCTACCTTTTAGCTGTAAATTAGATTGATTTTCCTCTATACGTTTCTCAAAAAAACTAACTAATAAATTTAAAAAATCCGTTTCATTTTTACCTATTCCATTTAATATTTCTTTTGGTTTATACATAATTAAAGATTTTGTTACTGAATAAACCAAAGATCTAAACGAAACTCTAGTATCTTTTTGTAATTCAAATAGTATTTGCATTATTACATACTCAGTTTTACTCCTAATTGAATAATACAAAAAAATGTTATCATCAAACAAATCAAAAAAGTCCATCAAGAATTTTACGTTGTCTTTTGACAATGAGGAAAAACCATATTTCAATTGAGAATTTTTCAGTGTTGAACTCTTCAATTCTCCTTTAGTTTTCCTATCTTCATAACATTTTTCAAATACCAAATATTTGTGCTCTATTTCAAACTGATTATTAGAATTCCAACCAACAATAGCCGATACGAAATTATCATAAAAATTTGAACTGGTAACCGTATTACCATTTATCTTGCGACTATGTTCACTTTCATCATAATAAAATTGATACCCACCCATCACATACACTTCCTAACATATATTCCGAAAAGTTAAGAGACACTAAATTTTCCACTTAATCTCCTCTTTACAGTACCTATTACTATTAACTTAAAAATTATTTTTTTCGTCTTTCTTTCTCTTTCTAAAATGCAAAAAAGTTAGAAAAACAGTTGCAATCCTGCACCCGGTAATTCTAACTGATTGTTGTGCGTTTTGGTGTTGAGCATAGTTGTACCCTATGAAAGACATTTCAAAAAAATAAAAAATATTGAAACATCGATCAGAGTACAACCTGTAAAAGTGCCTAACGTCATGCCGACGCCTTGGAGCCACTATCACATCTCTCATGAGTTGGTGCTTTCACACATTGTCATTCCCTACGATCAAACAGCCCAATCGCAGCATTGAATGACAACTACCGATTCTTTCGGAATCCTGTTTGCCACCCTAGCCGTTAACGGTCGCCACCACCCTTAGGACACAAAGTCATGAGAGTAACCTTTGCTTATGTCCGCAACGCCATTTTATAGAATCGGCTGGCATATGACCTGTCCCTTTATTCCTAGTAAAAACTAGCAAGAGTTTGTCCTCTCTTGTCTTAAAAAAACTACCATTAGAGCAAAAAATATGCTATAATACAGTTAACGTATTTACGAGTTTTTCAACTCGCTTTACTGGTCACGAACTGCAATTCGTGGGCAGTTTTTTTTTATTTACTTTTAAATTAAAGATACACTACATTTTTTTTTTGTAAATACTTTTTTCAAAACGGTATTATTTAATACTTGAATACTTGAATACTTGAATACTTGAATACCATAGAATGCTTGAATACTTGAATACTTGAATACTTTTGAAAAAAGTTAGAACGGCTCATAAACATTAATATTGAGCCGTTCTAACTTTTTTTATTTTGAATACTTGAATACTAGGATACTAGGATACTTGAATACTTGAATACTAGGATACTTGAATACCATTTGACTTCCTAAAACTTTTTTGATAAAGTATTCATAAGAAAAAAAGTTTTAGGAGGGATTTTATGAAAGCAAAAATTATTACATTTGGAAATTTTAAGGGTGGGACAGGAAAAACAACAAATTCAACTATGGTTGGAAATGCTCTAGCTTCAAACAATAATAAAACACTTTTAATTGATCTTGATCCACAAGCAAACGCAACAAACTTATACTTAAAAACTAAAAGTAATTTAGAAAACGAAGTTACTAGTTTTTCACATACGTTAATGGCAGCAATCCAAAATGAAGATTTACAATCTGCTTTAATCAATATAAAACCTAATTTAGATATATTGCCTTCAGCACCAGATTTTTCTTTATATCCTCGTTATATGGAAAGTATTGTAGATTACACAGAACGTGTACACTATCTAAATAAACTTATTCAACCTCTAAAAAATAAATACGACTATATAATCATTGATATTCCACCAACCATTAGTCTCATAACCGATAGTGCATTATATATGAGTGATTATTGTATTATCGTTTTACAAACACATGAACGATCTTTACAAGGAGCAGAAGCATTCGTAAATTATATTCAAAACGAAGTAATTAATACGTATAAAGCACCTACACTTGAAATACTTGGTATTCTACCTGTTTTATTAAAAAATGGAGCGCCCGTTGATATTGCTACTTTAGAAAATGCTAAAGAAGTATTTGGAGAAAGTAATATTTTCAGTACTACTATCAAAAATATGGAACGGTTAAAAAGATATGATTTAACTGGTATTACAGACGAAGATATGCATGATAAAAAAGTTCATGACGTATATCAATTAGTTTCTACCGAGATCATTAATAGAATTGAGGAATTTGAAAATGAATAAACTCGTCAGAAGCAATAGAAATAAAAACCTAGACAGAGGAGTACCAATTACTCCTAGAGAAACATTCAAGCTTGATCAAAAAAAAACTGAATTAAAAACTGTTGAATATACACCTAAGCCTGCAAGCATGAAAATTGACTCAGAATTAAGAGATAAAATTAATGCTCTTTCTCTAATTGGTATTGGAGAAAATCAAAAAGAAGTAGTTTCAAGAGCATTATCAAGCTTAATTGATTCATTAACTGACGAACAACAGCGTACCTTTAAAAATCAATTTGAAGTACTTAGAAAACGTACTATAGAAAGAGAAAAATAGTTTTTTATATCAACAAAATACAACTCAAAGATATGTATCTTTTCATTTTTAGATATACATTACTATTAATATATATTGTTTAAAAAAACTATTTACACAATTACAAAAATAGACATGTGTAATTGTGTAAATAGTTATAAAATAGATAAATTATCATATTTATCTATTATCATATTCACTTTTCGGAATATTTAAAATTAAAAAAATTACTATAGGAACTAATCATCAGAAAGGTATTAACTATGATTACTACTAACAAAGATTTCTTTCACAAATTTATTTCATACTATCTTATAAGATTAATTCCCAGCATTCTTATTATTTTTAGTATCACTTATTATCAACTAACACATCATTTAATCTATTTAGCAAATAACATAGAACAATATCTATTTTTTGGAAAAATCACACTAAATATTTTAATGTTTCCTTTTTCTTGCTATGGATTAAGCTATTTATATTTAAAAGGGACAAAAAAATCTTTTAGATATATTCGTCCTTGGGAAATCCAAATATTAACCAGAAAAATTCCACTCCATACTCTTATTACAATAATCTATACAGTAATCTCCTTTGGAATTCTCTTCATAATTATAGAGTTTTCCTATATTATAGGAATACCAGCATTTATCTTTTTCATTATATCTTCTATAAAATCAAAAATGGATTTATAAAAATAACTTTATCTATATAAGATATCTTATATAGATAAAGAGGAAATGTAGAGCCTAAAAGTATAATATCCTTAAGGTAAGTCACTTGGCCTGCTAACATTCGTGATTCCATATTTGCTTTTGGCAGTTGTTGAAACTGCCAGAGTAAGACCTGATCCAGTATTATCCAACTCATAATAACTAATACTATTGTTAGTGGTTCTAAATTCCTTTCAATGCACTCAAAACTCGCGTAAAAGCTCTTCATACCAATCAAAAAATAATCATTCACTGGTTCATCTGAGTAATCAAGCATAACATTCTCCTCGTTTCAACCCGGCAATACAAACATATGTTTGTTTTTGTAAAGGGTGACAATTTAAAAATGCAAAAAGGTCAGACAAAAACGTCTGACCTTTTTTGGTCTATCATTTATTTTTTCCTAATATAATATATAGCAATCCCTACCAAAGCCAATCCGGTACTTCCCATTACTATATTTTTCGTAATTTCGTTGGTTTTTGGGAATCTTTCTCTATTATTATTTGCTTCCCGTTTTTGTACCGATATGGAATTATTGGTAGTCGAAGGATTAACACCATCTTTACTCATATCAGTTGTCACTTGTCTCCCTATATTCGGTTTTGTTACATCTGGCTTCTTAGATATCCTTGTATTCCCTATTGTCAATTCAATGATTTTCTCGTTATTTTCACTTATTGTAAATTTGACTGGTGTTTGATCCAGCCGATAATTTTCCGGTGCTTTCGTTTCTATAAATTGATAGTTACCTACAGGTAGATTGTCTACTTTAATTTTTCCTTGTTTATCTGTTACCAACTTAGTTTGAACCACAGTTCCACTATCAGTTAAAAGATCAAATTCTGCTCCAGATAAGGGTGTTTTGTCCTGACTATCAATTTTATTCAGTATTACTCCGCCCAATTTTTCCTCTTCTTCTAGTAATTTATTGCTTTTAGTAAGATTGATTGGCGTCTCTTGACCTGAAACAACAGTAAAATCAATGGGTGATTTCTCTAGCTGATAGCCTTCAGGTGCTTTTGTTTCTATAAATTGATAATCTCCTGGTTGAAGTAATCCTGAGTTAATGAACCCCTTCTCATCTGAAACTAATCCATCAGCAACAATACGCCCTGTACTATCAACAATCTGAAACTCTGCTCCAGCCAACGGATTTTGATTATCTTGATCAAATTTATAGAGATAAGCACTACCGTCTAAAGTAGTTATGGCATCGTTACTATAAATATTTGTCCCAGCATAGTTGATCGAAGCTCTATTTATAATCTTTTCGCCAGGAAGCGCATTAGGGTTACTAAACCGTACTTTAAAGGTCAGCTCTTGCGTTTCACCTTCTAAAATATCTTTAAGTAACGTATAACTGATTACATTCGTTTCTGAATCATAGGTTACATCAGAAATCATAGAATCGTCTTTTCCAGTTGTTTCTAAGAATGTTGTGAATTCCGGTAAAGAATCGCTTATCACTGTACCAGCAGGAATAGTTCCGTTGTTGCTCTTTAGTCTTAGGGAATATTCTAAGTCACCATTTGTAGTGGACAATGTCGATTGTTTTACAGCCTTAGTTAAGGAAACAGAATTGTAACCCGAATCATCTAAGGCTATTGCGGTGTCATAGCTCCGAAAAAGATTACCACTTGAATACAAATCAACATGATTGTAGCGAACCCCAAATTCCTCTGGAGTAGATTTTTCTATTACTTTCTCTGCATACATCACAACATAGCTATCATCAGGTGAAAGATCACCAAAACTGATTTCAAATCCGTTTGGACTAGTAGTAATTTTATCTGAAAAATCACTTGTTACATATTCCCAAGCATTAGGACTACCATTTTCTTGTCTCGATGTCACCTTTGCAATACGAATGTGTTCGAAAGGAGTTGCGTTACCTGTAGCGGGTATATACGTTCCAGGATCTGTTAACTCTGTACCTTTTGGCGTTGTATCAACTAGTTTGGCATCATTGATTGTTGTTTGATTATAGTTAACTGTAATTGCAAATATGTTTGAAGCTGGATTCGATTCACTCATTAAAGCCGCCCTTACTCCGTTAACTACTTTGGAGGGTCTTGTACTCCATTTTGAAAGTATTGCTAGACTACTAGTAGCTTTTTTTACAGTTGAAGTAGCGTTATCCGTACTAACTAACTCGCTACCTTTATTTAGATCTGCCTTAAAACTTACAGAATCAGGTTTCGTTTCATCATTTACATTCAAATAAGGTGCCGCAAATTTTATAGTAAACGTTTCTCCAGTCGCACTCTGTGGATTAATTTTAGTATGATCATATTGAACGTTCAACACATAATTACCCAATTCGTCTTCCACAACAGCAGGTTCAGACAAATAAAACGGATCATCAATCACCAAATTACTTGTCAGATCATTTTTATTATTAACAATTGATTTTGGTATTGCTATTTTAATTGAACCATCTTCATCTAACCGTCCAGCTGAAGCAGATAAAGTTACATTCAATTCCACCTGATCTCTACTTGAAATTGATTCAGGCCCGCTTATTGTTACCCCTGGATCATCTCCTACTGCTGTAGGAATGATATCAGCAAACGCAATCCCTAATCCAATCTGGCTGAATACAGCAACTATTGCTACAATACAAAAAATTCTCCTTCTAAAATATCCTCTACTCATTTCCCATCCTCCTAAACATATAAATTCCTATTTTAATCCATAATAGAAATATAACATAAAAAAAGTTTTCTTTAGTGAAATACTCAGAAAATATCTTTTTGAAATCAAAATATCAAAAGAACATACCTTGTTGGACATAAATGAATAACTGATAAAGAAATAATAAACTAAACAAAATGCAAATACTAAAAAAGAACCTTTAACAACTATCAAATAGCTGTCAAAGGCTCTTTCCTAATCTGCAAATTTTCCTGATTTATAGACAACTTCATAATTTCCAGAATCTTTATAATCATTAAAGTCTGAATCATATTTAAATCTTTTTAATTCATTTTCATCTAAAGATATACCCCATTTTTTTCTTAAATCATTAGCTTTATTTTCAAAAGGAACCCAGCTATCTACTAAATACAATTTTTGATCTTTATCATAATAAATCAAAAAACTAAAATCATCTTCTGTATAATTATATTTTTTCTTATTATCATCATTTGAATTGGCTATCTTATTTTGTTTTTCTACAATTTTATCAACGACTTTTTGCGTATCTTCACTTTTTTTATTGGAAGAACAACCTGAAACAATCACAATACCTAATATTAAACTAATTAAAAGAACAAAATATTTTTTCATTTCACTACCTTCCTCCTAATAAAATTATACATTAAAACAATAAATTGAACAAAACAAAATAACAAATTTATCGTATTTCCATATACTTGATATAAAAACTATTTATTTTATCTTTTCCAAAAATAATATCAATTAATACATCATGTTCTGCACCTCTACTTTTATCATTACCTAAAACAATATAATGATTTACATCATCTGTTTCTTGATAAATATATTCAATTGATCCTATACTATTAAAATCCGCATTGACTTTAACATCTAGTCCTTGTTCTTTTATGCATTTGTTAGTCAAATAACTTTTAATCTCGTCATTTCTATCGTCAATTGACGTAAAATTTAGAAGCTTATACGAAAAATCTCTTAAAATATCTTCTCTATCTTCATTTTTTTTACTAACTTCTTTTACATCATCTTCTTGTTTTATTTCATCTAAGGCAATTTTATACTTATCTCTTTCCTTACTAATTTCCGACAGCTTCTTTTCAATCGTTAATTCATTTCTTTTGCTCTTTTGATTCGAATATTGATTTCCTAAAAAAAATCCTATACTAATTAAGGCAATGAATACAACTATCTTTTTCATAGTACGCTCCTTCAATATTAATATTTACCAGTTGTTATAATTTTTAACGGATCAAGCCATGTTCCATCATCAGTAAATGCACTTGCCTGAGCTTGTAGCCAATTTTTTTTAGTTATTCCTAAATGCAAGTGTTCTGTGTCACGTATACCGATTACGTCTCCCAATTTGACCTTATCGCCTACTTTTACTTTTGCATTGCTTAAACTTGTAGCAAATTCTTGATAGACCATATTTAATCCGCTATCGTTAATCACAATAACACAAGCACCTAATCCCGCAATATTAGGGTTTCCTACATATACGACTGTTCCACCATGTATAGCATGGATTTCTTTTCCAGGGTGATCGACAGAACCAAAATCTAAACCATCATGCCATCCATTTTGACGAAATTCTCCCCCTGCATTTCTTCCGAACAATTGACCGCCTGTAAATGATCCTTGTCCAACTTCAGGAAACGGCCATCCCCAGCCACCACCAACAGAACCACCTGTCATGCCACCAAATTCTTTCCAATTTTTGATTGCAAAATCATCATATTGTGTTAGATTATTAGATTTAATAATTGACATACATCCTATAAAATAAGGACTACTTATATCTATCCCTGCTGCCGCATATCCTCCTCTGCCTAAAATCAATAAACATTCGCTAGGATTTTTATTTCCTACACATGCATTAAAGTTTGATTGTGAAGCTACCATGTATCCATAATAACTAAATGCTGCTTTTTTATTAGGAAACTTCATGTAATAGCCCCCCTCACTACCTCCTATTCCTCTTGCAGAACCCTTTGGAAACGGACAACCTTCAAACCACGTAATCCCAAAAAAATTATTATCATTTTTAGCAGAAGCGGAACGTCCCCATTCGCTTTCATAAGCCCATTGACTAATAATGACACTAGGTAACAAGTGATACTTAACTGCTGAACCCACAGCCATTTGCGCAATTTCATCTGGAACATTTCCTGTCCCTTTTATCTCTGGAAATGAAGGTAAATCCTCTGTATAAACACCTGTATAAATATCACCGTATCCTGTATTAAAGCTTTCATCATTCGACCCAAACGCCCCAGTAAGTGAAAAAATAACCCCTATTATAAACAAAAAAAGGAAGCCTAAGCTTCCTCTACGAATCAATTTCATTCAATTCTTCCTCTCTTTCCATATTTGGATCAACTGTTTCTAATTCAGGCGAAGCATTTTCAAAATCATAATCATCAAGACTATTCAACGGGGTTTCTATAGGTATTTCTTGTTCACTCATAGTTGATACATTAGCTCTATCATGACTAATAAAATCATCACTTACATCATTAAAATTACTTATTGTAGAATAATCAGAAGTATACTCATTAACTGGAACTTCTATATCAGAAACTTCTTCTCCCCTTAATAAAGCCAACTCACGTTCAAATTCTTGCAAGTTATTATTTTTCTCTTTGTTCTCTTTTTCTTCTTCTGTTTCATTCATTCTGATTTCTTGTTCCCCATTTGGATCAATACCATAAGTCTTATTTAATCCTTCTATATTACCTTCACTATAAGCAGAAGAGTAAGGAGATAAACGATCTTTTAAATATTCAGAAGGTGAACCAGCAAATTCTTTTGAATTATCTACAACATTCTGTAATTTGGAATCTTCATACATATCTTTTGCTTTATCACCAATCTTATCTAAAACCGCATTTCCTAAACCACGACCTGCAATATAGCCCATACCACGCATGATATTTTCTCCAAAATTTGAATGTTTAGAAGATTCGTCTTCAAGTGCAGATTGTAGCTGAACATTATCTGCATATTCGTTATTGTATCCATTCGGATTAGAAGAAAAATCTCCATTTTTCATATCATTATCCAGATTGTAATCAGGTTCAATTTCTTTTCTAGTATTTCTACCAATACCATCATTTTTTAGTAATTTCATATCTGGAACATGATCTACTTCTGCTTTTGTAATTACATTTTTAAACCAATGGAAATTTTTAACTACTAAAATAGCTAATATTACTTTAATAATTAAACTTGCTACTATTGCTGTAATTGAAGTTAATCCAAAAGCTGAATCAATAAAATTAAGAATCATAAAAATAAACCCAAAGCCGATTCCTAAAGCAATTTTCAGAGCAAACGATCCCAAAATAAGTTTCATACCATTCATTAGTACATGTTCATTATCTGGTAACAAAGCTAAAGCTACCCAAATTGGTGAGATCAGTACTAAAGCAAGAATAAAAATTTGAACTAAGAAATTCATTACCGAAATTAACAAGATAATTCCTGCAACAATTACATAGTCAATACCTGAATTGAGTAATATTAGATATTTATCACCCAGCTTTTTTCCTGTCAAATAAGGATTTTTTTCAGAATTTTTGTCAACTCTATCACTTATATCTTCACTTACATCATCATATTTACCTTTTTTAGCTGTCAATTCCGTATATTGTTCTTTAGAAATATCTGTTTTACCATAATTAAATAAAGCAAAAGGTTCTAAAATAAATTTGTAATATAACATGTTTTCTACTTTATCTGTTGTATCTGTTGGAGGAGTTAACCCTAGATCACTTGACAACTTATCTGCATCTTTTGATATTTCTGGTGCCATTACAGTAACCAATTCACTTTGCATGTTTCCAGATATTGTATTAATATCTTTTAACCAACTCGCCCCATTTGAATAAAACCCTGTGGCAACAATCACTAATGAACCAAAAACCAATAATCGCATAAAGATTTTTTGCATACCATACTTTAAAATATCCCGAACCGCATAGATAAACAGAATAGTCAGAAAAACAACACCCAATGTTTTAAAAATACTATCCCAAACTTGCTCTCCAGAATTAAATACTTTATCAATAGAATCATTTAATATATCAACGGAATAAACATTTTTAATTAAATAATTCCCTGATAAAACAATGGACTTCCCAATTCCAAAAAGGATATTGAGAAGTCCATTTAAAGCACCTATTGCTTTTTCATCGAGCCCTGAAAAGAAAGGCGCCTGTTTTAAATAAGATATAATCGAATCAATGTCAAAATAATCTTCAAACATTCACAAACCTCCTAAGAAATAAACATTTCTTCTGCACTTCCACTCGCATTTTTATTGACAGTTTTTAGACTTTCTAACACTTCTTCAAACGGACAATAAACTAACATTCGATTCACTCGACCATAGATATCTAAATATAAACAGTGATACTGTGGTGTTTTTTTCAACCAATCAATATTAATATCTGTTACTTCTAATCCAATATGACGTAAAATATCTTCTCGTTCATCCGAATTATCAAAAGCAAAGATTCGACCGAAGTTTCCAGAATCATCTTCCGTTTTAGTATCATGAATTGACTGTGTAATTAAAACCATCATATTATTGTAAGAACGTCCAATTCTTCGCATAGATTTAATAATCTTCCGACCACCTTCAGAACTACTAAAAATCCAAGCTTCATCAAATAAAACAAATGTATTTTCATCACGATTACTACCGAATTGTTCACAGAATTTACCTAAACACATCATTAAAGCAACTGATTTACGTTGACTTGACGTATAATTTCTCGGATTTTCTTTTGCAGTTGGCATATCTAAACCAGCAACTTCTAAAATTGTTATTTTAGAATCAAGATTCAATCCTTTGCTTTCACCACGTGAAAATGCTAATTCTAAAATAGAGCCCTCTACTCGCTCATAAATTGCACGACCAGATTTTCTAGTCTCTTCATTTTCGCAATGAATCATGTAATCAACGACACTCATTAAACCAACTTTTTGACCTTCTGATTTATCAGTAACTACTTGCTTAATTCCTCTTAACATATCGGTTCTAGCATCTTCACGATCAGTAAAATCATAAATCTGTTCAAAAATAGTTTCTAACGTGTCTTGTACATTTGCACCACTTAAATAATTCATTGGATCAAGTACCCCATGATTTTCAGGGTTATCAGGATTCAAAGTAACAAAGTTAAACGAACGGATATATGAAACAAACAATGGATAATTCTTTTGGTAATAAGGATTTTGTTCTACTTTCATTAACCATTCTTTGTATTCTGACTTCGGATCAATATATAAACCCTTCCCTTTCAACAAGCTACAGTAAAAGAAAATCAATTTTGCTAAAAATGATTTACCTCCACCTGTTGGACCTGTAATTGCAATATGCGGAGAACTAGAAGATTTTCCTGCTATGTCTGCTTGATTGGCTAATCTAGGGTTAAACATAACTACTTTGCGACAAGCACGAGCAATCTGTTCAGGCTTTAAACCAGTTACATTACTCATAGTAGAAACTCGACCTATTGGAAAACCTACCTGATCGCCGATACGATTATTAGTTCCAATCATCATTTCTGCAATTCCTTCTGCAGTCGTATAATGCACCCAATTTTTAATTAAATTTGATTTTTGACCTGCTAAAAAGTAATGAAATAGTTTATCTTGATCCGCTAACCCATTCACTACTTCAACCTTCAAAGCTTCACAATAATCAATTAATTGAGCAGAACGTTTACGACATTGCTTAACACTCGAACCATATACAACAAATGCACCTTGCCACTTAATGATTGGTACACGTTCCTCAATCTTTTCATCTAAATCCAATAAAATATACCGATTAAGTCGTCCATTCTTGCCCTCAGAATCTCCCGTTTGCTGAGACTCTCTGGCAAAGTTCTTTAATCGTTTATTTGCACGATTCGATTTTCCTTGTAATCCATTTGTACCTTTTAATGGCTCAAATCGACCTTTAAATTGAAACTCTACAGGAAACGGCAACTCCTGAACACGTTCGATCACATGATTAAATCGCATATTCTTACTAAATTTATGGATCGGTAAAATAGAAATATAACTTTTACCTTCCCTTGTTGCTAATTCTAAAATACCTTGATTTTCATAAGGATTAATAATCGTATCAGTTAATGAATAGGTGTCATTAAAATTAATTGGCTCATTTGATAAAGCACTTTTCAATCCTCTAACAAATGGATAATGAACATGGTGCATTAATTCTTGTTCTGTTAACCTAATTCCTTGAACTGCTCCAAAACGTTGAAACAACATTTCTTCTAACATTCCAAACCTTTCAAAGAATGACTGATCGACTTCTAACTGATAGTGAAATAAAGACAACGTACGTGAAACAACTTGATCCATCAATTCTAGCGACTTTTCCTTTAAAGTCTCAGAAGAAAAAACTTCACTTAGCTTCACACCTACAATCAAACGCTCATTTGTTAATAAACCTAATTCACGTTCTAAAATCTGTACCGTCCGTTCACTAATATTTTCAGATAAATCACTGTATTCAGAAGAAAAATCTTTGCTTAATTCTTCCATTCTTCGTTCTAAATCAAATGAGACTGGTTCAAGTGAAATATCTATATCCTTATACCGTCTTAATCCTTGAAAAAACTGGTTTAACGTATCTTTATGTTTTTCCTGTTTTTCTCTGTTCTGCCCTGTAATCGAAATAAGCGGTACTTTAAAATATGCCCATACCTCATTATCTTTTGTTAACAAAAAATTTTTATATATTTTAGCTACTGGAATACTTAATACCATATTTTCTCCTTTCAATCTGCATTTTTTATCTTTAAATGATTCAATTGTTCTTTTTTATAAATCATTTTCGTTTTTCTAATTGTGATCAAATTTGTTTGTTGTATCACTTTTTTTCCAATCTGATAGACACATACAAACCGTATGTAATCCAATAAAAATAAATGAACCTTCTTACCATCAGGTTCTACACGATTAAATAACTCCACCATGCCATACGGAATAATTAGGCATAAAATGACAAAAAATTGAGTAAAACCAAGTAAAGGATATAAAATCAACATACTTAGCAAAGCTGTAAAACCAAAAACAAAAATTGTTTGTCCTGAAACAGCGTTTCTTAACCGTAATTTTTTAGTAATTTCTCTAACCATATAAGGAGCCTGAAAAGGCTCCTTATAATCAAAAACTTGTTTTTCTTTATTCATAATTATCTCCTAGAATCCAAATTTTTGTGGAATGGTACTTAATGTATCTAAGAATGATTGTGGGTCTTTAATCAAGAAATAAACAATTGCACCACCGACAAGTAACAATGCTCCCTTTACCCAATCTTGATTCATAAAAAATTTCACTACAAGAAATGCCACAACTAATGCAAATATAGGTGAAATCCAATCACCTAAAACATAATCTGTGAATTTTTTTGCGCTAGGGTCTTCCGCCAAAACTGGCATACTAAATAAACCATTAACAGCTAATGTTCCAATAAATACTTTTGATTTTAAAAACTTCACATTCTTCAAATTATTCATGAACTGTAGTCTTTTTAGTTTCATTAATTATTTCCTCCAAAGTCATGTTTAAATTCTTTCACATAAAAGTTTCTATTTTTTTCAGTGATTTTGATTATTACTTGCTCCTTATGTTGGTTTTCTGTATCTTTTTCTCTTAAATTGATCGTGTCATTAACAACATAAGATTTTCCGTCCTTATAAATCTCGGGTTTAGAATCCGTAATTTCAAATGCTCCATCGATTACTTGTGGCGAATCCATCATATAAGTTGCTTGTTTCAAATCTCCAGAAGTATAAACAGCGTAAAATTCTTTTATGAAATCATTAATCTTACCACTTTCACTCTCTGAAGCTTTTTCCAAACCATTAACTTCACGATTAAATCCCTTTACACCATCTAAAGTTAAATTACTGATTTTTGAATAATAAGGTAACGCAGTTACTTTAGATTTTCCGTCTTTTTGCACAAAAGGAATATTCAAAATAACAGATAATTCTTTTGATTCATTTTCTTTATATTTCTCTTTGACCTCCACTTCTTTTTTATCTACTTTTTTCTTAACCGTACGTTCCTTTTCGACTGGATATTCAATCTTATATGTTACGTAGTACTTAGCAACATAAGTAGTACCTTGCTTCTCGAAGTCATACAGTTTAAAATCTAACAATTTTTGTTTAATATTGTTAAATTCCTCTGCTGGAAGTTTATCAACCATATATGTTTTTAAATTATTCTGTCTCTTATTAAAATCATCTTCATTGTCTGGTTTATTCATATACTCTTTTATGAAGTCTTCCATAAAACGTTCTGCCAAAAAAATATTTAAATCATTTTTATCCGTACTTTCGATTTTACTTTCTAATCTATCTAGTTCTTCTTTATTGCTAGAAGCCTTCACATTAGCGCTCTTGCCCATCAAAAAACCTATAGGGGCACTTATTACTAGACAAATTAAAACCGCTAAAAATGCAATTCTAGCGGTTTTAGGACTTATCTCTTTTTTGTCTTTAAGGACTTCTTGCTTTGGCTTTTTTTTCATTTTAATAAATTTCATGTTTAACTCCCTTCAAATATCTATTTATTCTTTAAAAAAATAATCTAATGGAACATCAAAAAAATTAGCTAGTTTTAATAAACGTTCTACATTGGGATAAGTTGTTCCAGATTCATAATTACGAATACTTGCAGTACTAACACCAACAAACAAAGCAATTTGTTCTACTAGAAAATTTTGCTCAGTTCTTAGTTCTTTTAATTTTTTAGGAAAAATTTCTAGCTTTAATTGATCGTCTTTTCCTTTAAAATCAAACATTCAAATCCTCCTTTTCCAAAAAACTAAATTGTTTTAATTTTTGTAGCAGTATTTTTCTAGTTACTTGCTTACAATAAACTTTTATTTCTTGTGGATAGTTTTTATAAATATAACGAGCTTTATAAAAATCATACCGATAACCTAAAGGTAATCCTGTATCAGTAAATCGAACGGCTCCTTCAATAATCAAACTCGTTATATTAGATAATTTTCGTTCGTAAACAACCGGAACATATGGCGTAAAAGGCAAATCATCACGATTCAGCAACGCACATACCCTCAAGTATTCTTCCTTTTCTTTTTCACTAGGACTACTAGAAAACACTAAAAAACCGTATTTATCACATAAAATACGGTGCAAGGGAGCGCTAAATTCAATTTTCATTTTTTTCTCCTTAATTTTTATGTTTTTTTCTATAAGAATTAACCAAATGATCTGTTAAAAAACTTTGTTTCAAATGTTGGTATCCAATACGTTGCATAGTTTCATTTACTGAAATCCGATCATTTTCATATCCCTTTAGATATTGATTACGTTCATTGAAATATTCAGAAGCTCGTTTTCGTTCGTATTCCTCAATAAAATGTAAATCTGCTTCCTCAAATTGGAAAATAGACAATAGCTTTTCAGATTTTAAAGATTCAATATGATAATGTATAAAATTATCTTCGGTCAATTCTTCGTCTCGACAATCAAATAAATCTAAACGAGACGTTCCAAAATCAATAATTTGTTCCTGCAAATACGCATAATCTGGTCCACGTCGGTTAGAACTATAAAATTCATACCAACCTGTTTCTGCCTTACGTAATTCTGCTTTTAACAACGATTTTGACCGATCAGACGATAAATCTGCAAAACTAGACTCTTGCACTACATAGCGTACCATTTCTTCATACCTATAGAGATACTCAGACAGTTTGATTTCTGAACCTAAATAAACAAGTTCCATTTACATTCTTCCTTTTACATATCAAAACAAACCTAGCTCTTTCACAGCTTGATTAAGCATTTCTTTGGCTTTGGACTCAGCAACTGATTTTAAATTATCATAACTATCCTGTTTCAAACCTTGCAATTCAAATTCTTGTGTAGCGTAAATATGTTTCAATCGACGTATTAAATCCAATACATCATATTCTCCTTGCCACAATCGAGAATAATTATCTACATCAAATACACCCAATTCTAATTCAGGACGATTATATGGATTAAATCGAATAAGATACTCCTTTTCAATTTTCCCATAAGAAGACGACACTAATTCTTCTGCTGAAAACCAACGTCCTATCGCAAACGAATCAGGATAACTTCCAATAAAAAATTCATCGCCTTTTACTAGATTCCATATATTAACTTTCATAAAATTACCCTTTCTAAGAATAAAATTTTGGACTTAAACAAGTCAGAATTCCAAGCAACATGCCAATAAATAATCCACATACAAATAAAACCATTTATTCCTCCTGTAATTTATTATCTTCAGCTAAATCAATCTTTTTATTTGATAAATAGGATAAATAATATTTAAAAATAATGATCCCAAAAGTTGACATCCACATCCAAACAACCACACCATACCAACTTTTATCTGGTGTCACCATACTTAATAAGCTTTGTTTAAACAGCTCAAAGAATATTCCCAAGCAATACAAACATTTTATTAGTCGAATAGAAGATAAATCTTTCTTCCATCTAAATTTTTGTTTAGACAAAATCATATAACAAAAATCAAAAACAACAAACAAAAGCAATAAATGCATTCCCAAACTCCACAACTCTTCACCTAATGATCCATATCCATATGCTTTTCCCGCATTATCAATATAAAAAGAATGTTTTAAAAGAGATTGAAATGCCCGATATCCAGAAAAAGCAAAGGGCAATCCTGTCAAAAAAATCAACACTAAAGAACAACGATACAGCACTTCAATCAATTGATATTTTTTCAACTTATATTCCTCCAAACTAACTACGCACTGCTCGAACCATTAAACGACCATTAGTGCCATCAACTGAACTGTCACAAGTAATTAACGTTAAAATACCATTTCCTTCTGAATCGAAAATCACTTGATTATCTTCTGCCGTAATATGTTCTATTTTTATGACTTTGAAATTCATAGTTTTATTTTTATAAGTGACTTGTACAAGATCATTTTTCTTCACATTTTTAATACCACCAAAAAGCAACCCAGCATTCGTCATATAATGACCTGCTAAAGTAAAATTGCCTTTTCCCAATTCTTGATTAGGCTTCATTGTTCCAGCACCAACACTTAAATTTTCTTGGCTCATTCCTTCTAAAATTGGAAGATTCATGCCAATACTTGGAATTTGAATAGTTCCCATTCCAAAATTAGAAACAACTTTCTCAGCATTTACTTTCTTCATAGCCTCTAAAGTCAGTGGTTTTACATCTTTTCCAACATAGTCAGGTTGATTTTCAGAAGTACTGATTTGAATTTCATTTTGCTGATTTTCTTTTTGCTTTTCTTCTGTTGTCTCTGTGTCTGGTACTTTTTCATCACTACTCATTTCTTTTTGTTGACTCTGTTTATTCTGACGCTTTTGTTGCTTTTCCATTGCTTGAATAGCAGTATTTTGAATATTTTGAGCAGTTTTATCTAACTCTTTTTGCTGATATACAAAATAAAAACCAATTCCAGCAATCAAGAAAATAGTCAATGAAACAAAGATTAACTTCCAGTGTTTAAATATTTTCTTCATTATCTATTTCTCCTTGTATAAAAAAGGAGCACCACCTTTTTGATACTCCTTTTTATTCTTATTTATTTTTGCGTTTAACAATAGAATAAACAGACACTAACAAAACAGACACACCAGCTAAAGCTAAACCAATTAATCCTTTTGATTGATAATTTTCTGATCCAGTTTGTGGTAAAGGTGTGTTTGGTATATCCACTTTAACTGTTTGTCCTTTATCATTGATATCCGCATGAGTAGCAATTACTTTTGTTCCAAAATAAAGATTTTCAAAAACAACTAGTTCTTTATCATCTAAACCTGCTGTATTAAAGGTAAATTCGACATTTTGTTTGCCTTTTGCAGTTTTTGCTGTAAATTTTGCATTTGCAGTGACTTCTTTCCCATCGACCATTAATGGCTTCCCAGTAGTTTTATCCATCAATGTCCCTTCTACACGATACTCTTTTCCTGCTACCAGTCCTTCATAAGATACTTCATCAACAATAGTGACAACTTGATTTGGTGCCAAAACTTTATCTTTATCTGCTTTGTCCGTTGCCGTAGTACTAATTTTTGGTGTTTTCTTATCAACTTTGACTGTTTGTCCTTTATCATTAATATCCGCATGAGTAGCGACTTCTTTATCTTCATGTGTCATTGATTCAAAGGCAACAAGTTCTTTATCATCTAAGCCTGTAGTATTAAAAGTAAATTCTACCGGTATCTTTCCATTAGGTGTTTTTGCTGTAAATTTTGCACTTGCAGTGACTTCTTTCCCATCAACTAACAGAGCTTTTCCTGTTTCTTTATCCATGAGTTTTCCTGTGACAGTGTACTCTTTACCAACAATCAGATTTTCATAGGAAACTTCATCGACAACTGTAGCTGTTGTATCTGGTGCAAGCACTTTATCATTATCAGCTTTATCTGTAGCTGTCGTTCCAATTACAATATCCTTCAATTTCCAATTGATTTTTTGTTCATCCGTTTTATGCTCATCATCCACACTAATTAGAGAATTTGTTGGTTGAACTGACGAATCACCACCATATTTAAATACATGAACCGTTTTAATATCCCCTTCAGACGTAATTGTCAATTCACCTGTTGGTGTTCCTTTAGGAATTTGAATCGTAATTTCTTGATTAAGTGGTAAGTTGTCTTTTGAAATTTCTTTACCGTCTTTGTTCAAAATACGCATACCAGAAATTTCTTTATCGAAACTTACACTTGCTTTACCATCCGTTTTATTTGCTTCTGATTTGAATTTATAATTATAGTAAATATCATCTTCTGATTCATTTACCTTTTTCAAATTATAAGTTGTATCCGTAGACGTTTTTCCATTTTGTACGTGATTCCAAATAATATCAAATGCCTTGTGAACTCGATCAATTTCAGCTTGTGAATGTTCAGGAGTAGACCAAACAATATCCGAAGTCTTAAAATTATTTGATAAAAGCCAAGAAACAATCTGTGTCGCATATCGCGCTTCTTGAACATTGGCTACTGGTAATCCATTCAAATCACCTTTTTTAGCATATCCAGCTTCATACATACGATAAAATTCATCGCCAAGTTTTCCTTGTAATGCTAAATTATGCCCATTAGGAGTCGGTTTTTCTGAATCCATACAATAAGCTTCATTTCCATTACTATCCACAAAATCATGTGTCACCATATATTCAAGTTCACCATTCGGACGTTTTACTCGAATATATCCTTTAATCTCGTCACCAATTTTGGTATATTTCATTTTTTCAGGTGCTGTGTAGCTAATAGAAGCTTTTGTTTCAGTCGCATTTACTACGCCCTTACCAGCTCCTACACCTAATCCTGCCACACTTAATACTACCGCTGAATATAAAAAGACTTTCTTATAAATCATTTTTTCTCCCTCTTCTCTAAATTATTAAAAAATTGAAATCTTAATTTTTTTCTGCCAAAAACAAGGGGCTCTTATACCCACTAACTCCCCTCCTATCTTAGAAAATAAAAAAGACCTCTAAAGTAATCCTTTAGAAGTCTTTTAAACTATTTATTTAATTTTTATTTATCTAACTGCTACTGCCATACCGGTAGTGTTGAAAGAACGTTCAAATGTACCAGAATTAATCCATTTAATACCAAACACTGGGTCAACAATGTGATAAGCTCCATCTTTAAAGCCATCCACAAGAACTACATGTCCGTTCCAAACAGCACGCCCCCAAGGCATTTGTTTAAATTCAGGTGTAGCATAGTTATAGGTCACCCATGCCACTACTGGATTTCCTTTTCTAATTTCATTTTTAATACCATTAGCGCCACATCCAGTGATATTAGCAGCATTTCCACCGACGTTTTTCGCCCATTGCACTACTGGGCTAGGCATAATGCCTTGGTACGTCCCATTCACATTGTAGCGCCATTCGCCAGAGTATCCGTGGTATGGATTGTTATCATTTGCTCGTGGCATTGAATTGACAAAACTAAATAAATCTTGATTAGTTACTCCTTTATATTTCAATCCTGAAAGTAAAGAAGCTCCTTCACAAAGCATTGTATTTCCTTGATAAACAACTGGTGCATTCAATACTTTTTGCGTTACTGGTTTACTTGGATTAGGTGCTGGTACAGGATTTGCGGTACTTCCTGGCATTGCATACCAACCAATTCCTTCAATGTTCCAGCCTTGTTTACTAATCACTCGTTTCTCGTTCTCATCTAATGTGTAATGGTGCCAATTCACACGTTTATTGTACAGACGAGTTAAAGGAACACCGTTAGCACCAGTATAGGAGTAAAAAGCTACACCTTCGTAAGTCCATCCTTGTTTTGTAATGCTATCTCTTTCTTTTGCATTCAACGTATAAAAATGTTCGCCATTATAACGATTGTACAAACGATAGACAGGTTCACCACTTGTTGGGGCATTCCATGCAATTCCTTCATAGTTCCAACCAACTCGTTTTAAATTGTCTCTCTCCCCTGTACTTCTCGTATACAAATGCTCGCCACTATAAGGATTATACATCCGATACATTGGAATAGAACTATCTGCAAAAGCACTTTGTCCTACTGCTAATCCTGCGAAAACCATAGCTCCCATTAATAACGATTTTAAGGCTACTTTTTTCAATATGTTCACTCCTTAGTTTGTTATAAAATAGCTATTTATATAATAATAAAAAGTTCAAAAAATGTTTAAATTAATTCATAATAATATGTTTTGGATTCATTATCGTATCAAGCATAAACATGAAAGATACATTCCAAGAAAAGCCAAAGTTATAACTAATAAAAAGAATAAACTATCCTCTCTTTTTTTTATTTTGTTTTCTTTTTTCAATAAACGAATTTTCTCTCTATTTTCCACATTATTCAAATAGACCCTATATAGTGAAGAACCATATTCACGAATAACTAAAAGATCATAGTCTTGGAATAATTGTTCAAAATCTTTATAGTCTTCTTCGTCTACATAAATATATTTTCTATTTTCTTTTTTCAATTGTTCTATTTCATTCAGAAAAAGTTTTTCACCGATTGAACTCATTAGACTTCTCCTTATGCTTCAACCAAATATTGACGAGAAATTCCGTCTTCCTGATCATAAACAACTCTTACTTGCTTAAAACGTTTCAAAAGTCCTAAAAAACATCTTTTTTCTTTCATATTGAAATTTGAAATATATTTAGCAACTGATAATTTCTTGTCTTTTTGTTGAGCAATTTTTTTTAAAATATCTGTCTCATAGTATGTGACTAAGTTATTTGCTTCTTCTAAATCTATATTTTTGTAAAATCCATCACCTAAAGAATTATAATTAAATTTCATACTTACATAAACCCTTTTTAATCATCAATATTTGCTACAAAATCAACGATTTCAATAGCCATATCTCTTGTTCATGCCCTTAACTTCTCTCTAGGAAGAACAAGAATAACTAATGGCTCAAGTATTTCTTTCGCACAAATCCATTCATTAGCTTCTTTTTGATTTTGACAAGAATAATACACACATCCAGTGTATTTTCCCATTATTTTTACCATAAGCAACAACTCCTTCCATTAGATATTATTGAGACAAACTCTCTTTTTGTTCTTCTTCTAAAACTAATTTTCGAAGTTTTAGAAGGGTATCCCACGCTTTTTCTGCTCTTTCTTGATTTCCTGCATTCGGATAAAAAAGTTTACTTGTCATACTTTCTGGATATCCCAAAAGTGGATATAAATCCCAAGTCAGAATTTGTACTCTGTTACTAGTTACCTCACGAATTTTTTTAGAAACATTCTTATCATGAAAAGCATACTTATCATGAAAAGCATACTTATCATGAAAAGCTAAAGAATATTCAAAATCCACTTGGTCGACTACATGATTAAAGTAACTTTGTTTACTTTGAACTTGCATTCCTCCCCATATTCCTAAAGAAAAAAATATTAAAGATAATCCCACAGCAATTTTTGATTTGTAAAAAAACATACGATTCAAACTTTTCATCTTATTCACCATAGGCTTTCATTCCTTATCTAAACTAATTTTCTCTAAATGCTTTACGTACAACATATTCATTCCAAAATACCGACTTATCATAAAGATAAATCTACAAAAAATAATTAAGCACAAATCATATCTTTAATATCAGTTGTTTGTACTTCAATAACATGTAAATGCTTATCACTTAACTCAATTTCATCAAGAATCTCTTGTAATTCGTCTGTTCCTTTAATTTTATCTATTTCTAAAATCACTTTAGCAGTAGCCGCAGCTGATCGTTTAAACCAATTTTTAGAACGCTCATATAACTGTTCATTAGGTTCTATCGATAAACGCATTTTTTCGGCATCACCTAAGAAAAAAGCCCATTTTTGATTTGTTTTCCAATATCTACGTTCAACACCAATTTTTCGATCAGTAAATTGTAAATAATCTTTCATAATTCCTAAAGCAATTGCTGGCAAATCACCAGTTCTTAAAAATTCAGAAATAGCCAACATTGCACGCTCATTTTTAAATCGCAATTCATAACGATTTTTTATTGGGACTTCTTCCACTGGTATTCCTAATTTACGAGCCTGTTCGTAATTTTTCTGATAAAACGTAATATAAAATTCACTTTTTTTCGATCCAAAGTAAATACTTGTACCTTCCTGTTTCTTTTCTGAAATACTACCAGAACCATTAAAATCAAATTTACGAAAACGAGAAATTAATTCCTGACGAAAAATTTTATTCAAAAGAGTCGGAATACTGAGATATTCTTTATAATCATTAATTGCCAAATCAAGTCTTGTCACTCTGCATTTATAATCAAAACAAGAATAAAAAAAATCGAACCACGATCTTCCTTGTGCTTCGAGAAAAGCTTCAAATTGACGGCATCCTTGACCTGATAATTGAATTAATACACCACGTTCATCATTTTTCTTTGAATAAAGAACTTGAATATAGTCTAATTGATAACCGCCTATGTACCCATATAAATGAGATTCTACCTCAGCAAAATAAGCTTTATCAATTTTCAGTACATTCTCAAAAATACCTGTAGTATCATGTGTTGGGAAAGTGATTCTCAAATAATCAATAATGCATTCAAGAGGATCATGTCGTTCTTGACTTGCAATATAATCAAGTATTTTATTTAAAGTTTCTTCCGAAACACGTGCAGTACCCTTCTCCAAATAATTAATTACTTGACGGCTTACACCAACCTCTTTCGCAAACTCAGTTTGCGTCATTCTAAATCTTAACCTAGAAGCTTTTATACTTCGTCCTACATGGTTAATTTGCGATTTATCAATTGCTATTCCCTCCATAAAAATTTAGTTGACAAAATCACGATTTTTTTTTTCAAAAGTGTAACCAAAAGAAATACCTATATATCAAGCATTACTACCACAATTTTTCTTAATTTTTCACATTACTACCCCCCTGTTAGAATACGGGGGTTACAGCTTGACGAGCAAAGCTCGCCAAGCCCATTTTTCCCCGCATTTTTACTTGAAAATGGCGCAAAACCGGCGCCTTTCACGAATTTGTAAGCTTGCTTGTACACGTCTCGCTCGAGGAGACCTCGGCTCGTCGTTGCGTTCATCGGTGGGCGCTGTGGCGCCCACCTCTCACAAGGAGACCTTGTTCGCTCCGCACCGCAAGCAACAACTTCGGAAAACTTTTCAACCCAGCAAAAATGGGAAAAATGCTCTTATACCTTATTCCCATTTACTAACAGTCTGGAGATAAAAATTTTCTAAATAGCTTAAATTTGTAACACTTTTTACTAAATTCCTCCTTTGATTTCTAATTCTTTTTCAAGTTGTTCCTTCTCAGATTCTGTTAAATTCAATTTTGAATAGTCTTCTTCAATCATTTTAGGAATCTTAGACAGTGCTTCTTTAAAATCAAAATCTTTTGGAACTAAAGGAGAATAATTTTCTCTAGGCATACCACCATCACTTATATATCCTCGCCCACGAACATCATTATTAAAGAAGTTCTTATTTTCTGCAGATTTCCCAAAAATCATAGCATAACCAGTACTTTCAAGCTTTCCTAAGGAAACACGCACATTAAATTGATCTCGCAATTTTCCGTCTATATCTTCGGTATCTGGACGTTGCGTTGCTAAAACCATAAACACACCAGCTTGACGTCCTTTTAGAATAATTTGAGTTAATGGCTTCATAATTTCTAGACGTTTTCTAAAATCATCATTTACTTCTGCCATTAATGCACTCCATTCATCAGCAATTACAAAATAAGGCGCCATATTATAATACGTATAATCAGCTCCCCATTTATAATCAGGGTGTGTTTTCATATAAGCAAATCGATTTAACATTTCTTTTTCAGCGTCTCTCAAACAGCGAGCAATACGATCTACGCCACTAAAAGCATGATTCTTAAAAGCTGGTAATTCTCCAATAGAAACTAAGTCTGCATTTTTAGGGTCACAAATGTAAACTGTGCCAATCTGTGATAAATACAGAACAAGAGTAAACAAGAAAAACGTCTTTCCGCCACCAGTACCACCACCAATCAACATATGGGGCATTTTGGCAAAATCCCAAACAAAATCTTTCATCAATTGAATAGAAGTTTGAGTGACTTTCACGTCTCGAATAGAAATTCGATTAGTACCTAATCCGATCAGCAGTTCATACTTTGTAAATCCTAATTCGCTAGTAGACTCAATTAAATCAGCAAAAAACATTTGCTCCAAAACAGGACCAATTTTTAACATCTGTTCATGATATCTTTTTCCATCAGTTGGAACAGTAATTTCCGTAGTAAATTTTTTATGCCTATAATAAACTCTAGGAAACTTTATTACTTCACGTGTTTTTCCATCTGTATTTTTTTTCGTTTTACGATCTACCCAATTACGACTAAGAATCATTTGAGCTAACATTTGTCGGTGTAAAACACGAACAAAATATTTCCCTCGAATTTTAGAAGTTTTACGTATCAACGATAAACTTCCAAAAATGAGAATCAACATTCCTACTAATTCAACCATTGGAAATATTAACTGAGTATACTCAATTTTCCCACTTTCAATCATTGGCTTCACAATAGGATAGATTTTAAAGTAACAAAAAAAGCCTACCCCAACTAAAAAAGGTAAAGCCATCAAAAACAGATATAATCTATAAATATTTAAATGGATTTTTCTTATCCTTATACCTCGGTAATTAAAAAATTTTGAGATAATATATCCCTCCTTTTAACCGCAGGTCTACTAAGCGAAAATAAATCAAGTTACAGAATTATAAAAAAATGATCTATTCAAAATCGCCAAGAACATAAAATTTACCTAGCCCTAACCATGCGCATTTATACGCCATATGCCAAGCTAATTCAATTTCTTCTTCTGAAAAACGATAAGCAAATTCATATTCGCAAGTAAGATAAAAACCTTCCTTTGAATCTTCTATTTGAGCAAAGAATTTATTTTGCTTTAAATCAAATAAAACATATTCCATACTTATCTCCTTTCCATACTAATAAAAATCTAACCTATCGTTAGTCCTGATAGTTCTTCTAATTCAGCTTTATCATGTTCCAGTTGTTGTAACAAGTACCATTCAAATTATTCTGTTAAAACAGCAGGTAAATAGACAATAACTTAACCCAATAACAGCAAATCAGACAATAATTTACTTGACTTTTTCACTATTTATCCTCCAATATTTTATTTAAAAATATTATAATTAATGTATATTGTTTATTGAAAAAATTTTTTTGTAAGGTAGGTAAATGCAAAATATGGACATAAATAAATTTTCTAAAGCAGTAGAAACCTTTATTTCCATAATACCTTTTTTTACTTTTATAGTTTTTATTGGATCTAGTATACAAACATATTATTTTTCAGATAAATTTACTAAAAAATTTTTGACAACAAATACCCTGCAATTTTTAGGAAAAATCTTTGATACCATTATTTTACTATTCTGTAATCTACTACTATCTATTGGATTGATCATTTATATTTTTAATGATTTAAAAATAAACTTACAAGAAGTAATAAAAATTCT
>NZ_NGLI01000007.1:0-14719 GCF_002141285.1 Enterococcus sp. 3G1_DIV0629
TTTTAGTCTCTTCAATAACTTCTTTTATTGTTTCTTTTCTCATGTTGAAATGGCACATGAGAATGTTTAATAAATGGATAGAAAAGTTTTTCGAGGAGGAAACGAAGCAAATAAAAAAATACCTATCTAGAGACAAGTAGTACAAAATTTGAATGAGAGGAATAGAAATGATTAAAATTATAAATACAAGTGGTGATATAGTGTATATTAATCCTAACTTTATAACAAGTATTTGTTATAATGATTTGGATGATTTTACAGTAATTGATTTATTAGGTGGCGGAACAATATTTGCAGAAGGATCGCCTGAAAAGCTAGAAGAAGTATCTTTATTATTAAAAGATATTAAAAGTAGTGAAAATCAGAAATAGAAAGATTTATCTTTCTGAGATAATTAGGACAAATTATTTGAATAAATAGATAAAAAGGTAAACAATTGTTTACCTTTTTGTTTTTTTGTTCGTTTTTAAAAGTGTTTCGTGTGTTATTAAAATATTTTTGTTGTTACATTAGATAAAAAAGCAATTTAGGTGAAGTAGTATGACAAAAGACAATCCTTATCAAACAGAAGAAGGTTGGCTTAATGTTGAACTTATCATTAGTGAGGTAAAGAAATTTGGTTTTATTGTGGGGAATCGTGACATAGGGAAAACATATGGGTTTCTCGATCACAGTATTAACAAAGGGTTTCTTAATATACTTGATCGCTTTTCATTGCAAAGTATTGAAGAATTAGAAAATATGCCTTCATTTGTAGATTCTGAATATCAATTTTTCTTTTTAAGAAGAACTTTAACACAAGCCAGAGAAGCTGCTAAAAGGCTTATTTTAGAAGACTTTTTAGAAGATTTTAAAGCGGCTCTTGATCCGACTATTCTTGAAGGATTTGAAACTTATATAGATTTTGAAGGTAGTTCAGAAGGTGTTAGAGATATTTTATTTGTATTTAAAGACAAAATGAACAAAAAAAATAGAAAAAGAATAAGAATAGGATATATAAGCGCTATATCAGCTGCGGAAAAAATACGTGGTCCCGGTATGCCTTATGTAAAGATTATTATTTTAGACGAATTTCAAGCTAAAAAGCTATGGAATTATTTACCTGATGAACCTATTGAATTAGAAGATATTTATGATTCTATTGCACGTAATAGAGCAGGAACAGAAGACTGTAAGTTATTTGCATTAGGAAATTCTGGTAGTATTTTAAATCCGTATTTTGCTTATTATGATTATGATGAATTTAACGAAGTAAAAACAGAAAAGAAAAATGGATCAATCATTTTTTACCATCTAGAAAATGAAGCAAAGCGCAATCAACTATATAAAGATTCAATTAGTGGTACTGCTTACGGAGATTATGCTCAAAGAAATCAATATCCAGATAATGATAATTTCAATGTTCTAAAGCTTAAACATGCCAAAAGTCCTAGACAATTACTCTATAATATTAAACTTGATAATATTGTGTTAGGTGTTTGGAAAGACGGAGAAAATCATTTAATTATTAGTCGTTTAATTGATAGAGATAAAAGGACTTTTGTTGATAAAATTCCTTCTGGATCAGAAATTTTAGATTTGCAAATATTTTATATAATAACTACGCAATTAAAGAATAAACAGATATATTTTGATGCTCCTGATTTGAGATTAATTGTTGAAAAATATATGCGTAAATATATGTTTAAAGATTTAAGTAAAATAAACGGCTGGGAAGTATTCTAAAAAAAGGTAAACAATTGTTTACCTTTTTATTATTTTGTTCGTTTTTATGGCTATTTGATATGTATTTCAATTTTTGATGGTGCTAAATTTTATTTAAAGAAAAAAATAAAAGGTAGCTGATGATATGTCGAGAGTAAAATCAAAAATTGAATTTTATTCAGCTGTTCCGATATCAACAGATTTTAAACATGAGCCTCTCTTTGATAGCAAAGCCGAACAAAAAGCCTATTTTGATAATTTCAAAGTAGGTTCTATGACAGGAAGTTATCAAAGAGTAGAAGAGCAAATTAGAACTAATAAGAAGTATGAACAATTATTAGAAGTTAACTATGTACATGTGATTAATCCTAGCTATGAAGGAAGCACTGAAAATTGTGAATGGTGGGGCTTTGTAATGGATATTCACTATGATAGTGATGGTTTAGTTTATGTTGATTGGGTAGTTGATCCGGTACAAACATTCATGTTCAAGTGGGATTTAAGTAAAGCATTTATTGAGCGTGGAATGCTAAACGTGGTTAAAGAAAAAGGCAACCAATACTACCTAGATAACAATTTAGCTCCTTTATTGGCAAATCAAGAAGAAATCGGAGTAGATGGGTTAGCATATGAACTTTTGTATGATGATTTATTTGAGGATGCAGGCAATAGTGGGGATGTTAATTTTTTAGTTATAGCTTTAGCTGATGCTGAAACTATGAATTTTATAGGAACACCAACACAGCTTACTTATTATGTTCTACCTTACAACACTTTAACAGGTCAGTTATTAGATTTTAGAGTAGAAAATGTAGTTAATTTAAGTCATTCAAACAAAGTGACTATAGAAACTTCTAAAAACAGCGAAAATTCATTAGCAACAGCCGTTAAAAAGTTTACTGATGATGTAAAGCTTACTAATGGAGGTAAGTCAGTAGTAGTCAGCTTTTTACAAAAAGAAATAGGACTTGCTTTTTCTTATGACAGTAATAAAAGAAAATTAACTACTAAATTAGGAAATGGCGAATGGGGCGGCTATAACCAAAACATGGAACTTTATGAAATAGGCAGCAAAACTTCTGGCGGATCGTCAGGCGGAGGAAGCGGCGGCGGAGACAGCGGAGACTCTGGAGGAAGTGGCGGAGATTCGGGAAGTACAGGAACTTTTACTGATGGAGACATAGTAAATTCTGGTTACGTTATAAAAAATGAGCATATCAATATGCTGTTAAAATACGCTAAACAAAGAAATATTATGCCTAGTTTTATGATTACTCAAATGTTTTTTGAAAGTCATTGGGGAGATTCCGGAACATCTACTGTTGGGGTTAAAGATAATAATTGGAGTGGTATAAGTATGCCTTTCAATCCACCGCCGGGAGTTACTGTTTCTCAAGGAACGCCGAGAGCAGAAGGCGGTTATTATGTTCATTTCAATTCATTAGATGATTACTTTAATAGTTTTTGCTTTGTATTATCAGAAGCTAATGGTTTGTATCATACAGAAGGCAAAAAAACTTTAGATGCTTATGTAAAAGGCTTATTTAGAGTTGGGGGAGCCAATGCAGACTATGCTGCAAGTGGTTATGAACATTATTTATCCAATATGCAAGCTTGTTACAATGCAATCAATTCTCAAAATCCGGGAAAATTTGAAAAATTAGATGGATTGATGAGTAAATCTTTAAAAAATAGAGCATTAGAAGCTAAAAGTTCTGGCTGGGGATGGCCGTTTTCTGATGATGATGGTAATAAACCTTGGGGCTTAGATAGCCAATTATTTGGAACACATCCAGAAGATGCAAGTTTCAGACCACCAACCGGATTTCATGATGGACTTGATTTTGGTTCGGTAGATCATCCGGGTTCAAATATAAGATGTGTTCATAGTGGCGAGGTGGTTTATGCAGGATATGCGCCTAGCGGTTATGAAGCTTTGGGATATGTGATTGCCACACATTCAAGTGATGGCTATTACGTTGTTTATCAAGAATTTGGTAATAGTAGTGCTGATATAAAAGTGAATGTTGGTCAGAAGGTTACACTTGGAGAAACTATAGGAACAAGAACAACAGAGCATTTACATCTAGGCATTACTAAAAAAGATTGGTTAGCAGCTCAATCAAGCGCATTTGTAGATGATGGAACTTGGTTAGACCCCATGAAAATTATAAAAAATGGAACTGGTGGCGGTGATACAGGGGGAGGAGATTCTGGAGGAGATAAACCTACTCCTCCCCAAGGATCAGGTATTTATGCTTTGAAAATAAATAGGTTTAGATTCCCTAAAATAGCTCAAAAGTATGTTCAGTTATTAGTTGAAAATAAGAAAAATGATTACACAAAGTACCGACTAATTAGAGAAGCCTTGAATATCACTTTAGGGCAAACTCATCCTGAAACTATTAATTATATCAATTCCTTACAAGGTCCTAAAGGTCTAGAAAAATTATGCTGTGCTCCTTTTTGTACTATGACTTTATCAAATGGTAAAGGTGTACAAAAGAATTTCAATCTTGCCAACTTCAAAAAGCAGGAGGCACCTTTCTTAGTTGATGTAAAAGGATTTTTGGGCAAGTCAAATCGTGTAGAGTTTTATTTTGAACATTATTTAAACTATGTTGTTGACAATGGAGAAGGCGAAGAAAGCCGAGTTCAAGGTGAAGCTGCTATTAGGAAAGATTCTTTAATAGATGCAACCATGAAGAACTTTGATTTATATATTGATGCTTCAAAATCTTATGAATATTTAAATCAAAACAGAATTAGTCAAAGCATAGACAATGCAAAATTTGCAGTATCACAAAACAACATACAACAAAGCAATAGTGAAAGAAATTTTGCATTAGGTCAAGCCAATACAAGAAATATAAATTCTATAAATCAATCTGGAGCAAGAAAACAACTCGATAACACTCAGTATGGACAATGGCAGCAATACGGATTGCAGGGAGCTAAAACTATGGTTGGTGCTTTAGGAGATGCAGCTGTAAGAGTTGCACAAGGTGGTCCAATTATAGGGGGAGCAGCTGGAGTAGCAGGTGCTGTTACCGGATTAGCTCAATATGCTTTGGATGGAGCAGGAATAATGGCTAGTCAGAACATAGCTAATCAATCTTTAAATATTGCTCAAAGTACAGCTAATGCTGCACTTGCTGCTAATCAAGGAACAGAACAAAAAGTATTTTATAACAATCTTACGACTTCACAATTAATTGCCTCTAATCAATATGAAAATGCAATTGCCAATATTAATGCAGGCTTAGCGGATATCAGAAATGAACCTGATATTAGCGCTGTTTCTGGTAGTGATTATAATTTTGAAGTCGCTTGGGATAATGATAGTTATTACTCTATTTTGTACACAATTAATCCACAAGCACTAATGATTGTAGCTGAATTTTTCGCTCAATTTGGTTATAAAATCAGGCGATACGACAGTATTTCTAATTATATGAAAGTAAAACCATCATTTAACTATATAAAAACAAATGGGGCAGATGTTAAAGGAAGAATTTCTAATAAATGGAGAAATGCTCTAAATATGATTTTTGATAGTGGAATTACTTTCTGGAGAGACAAAGAAAAAATGAAAAAACGTGACATAACAGGAAATTATTAGTGAGGCATAACATGAGAAAACCAATGAATAAAACAACTTATAAAGAATTTGAGAAAGTTATTAATGAAACTGAAAATTATTCGTTTGAATATTCAAATGATAAAGTTCATGTTTTCTATGATTATCGGCATGGAGAACAAGTACCGAGTTCTTACAGTATTAGACAACCATTATTTACTATTTCTCTAATTAAAGCCTTTGAAATAATTGCTCCCTATGGGTATAGGTTTGTTGGTATGAAACAATTAAAGGACTTTTCAAAAATTGAACAGATTTCTCTTGATTTGTCTAACACGCCTATATGTTTTAGAGAGTAAAAAATATATAGGAAAGTGAGTGTAAAAAAATTTGAAATTAATTTTTCTAACAGAAGAGATTATGAAAGATGAATATGGAAAATTACTTGTGTGGTTAGGATTTATTTTGATCCTAATGTTTATTGATACAGCTACAGGATGGGTTCAAGCTTATGTAAATCATGATTTGAAGTCAGGAAAAATGAGTGCAGGAATTTTAAAAAAATTTGCTCTATTTTTAGTTTTAATGGGTGTTGTACCTACAACAGTTTTATTACCTGAAATCATTTCATCTAGCGTTATTGTGTGTGTTTATGGTTTAGAAATCATAAATGAATTTACAAGCATTATTGAAAATCTCAATAAGCTAGGTATTTCTACAAAAATATTTGAACCTTTTATGAAGCGATTGAGCTCAACTAATCAAAATACAGTTGAGATAAATAAAACAAATAATGAATTAAATCATAAGGAGGAAGAAACAAATGAGTAAACATTTAGTAGTTTTTGGACATGGTCAAGGTGATCCCGGCGCAACGGGGAATGGATATCAAGAGGCAACATTTACACGTAATATTTTAGGACCAAAACTAAAAGCATGGGCTGCTAAATTAAAGAAAAATCAAATTGATTTTTACAATGAATCTCTAGATATGTATCAACAAACAAAGGCAGGCGGCGGAGCGTATGGAGTAAATGGTTATTCTTCTGTTACAGAGTTCCATTTAGATGCAGCTACAAGCTCTAGTGCTACAGGTGGGCATGTAATTATCAGCGCTCGCTTTAATCCAGATTCTAATGATTTAGCAATTGCTAAAGTTTTAGAAAAATATGTTGGACTTTGGGGATCATCAAAACCTACAGGAACTTATAAACGTGATGATTTGCTTAATATGAATGTATTTGCAAATCGTGGCATTTCTTATCGTTTAGTAGAACTTGGCTTTATTTCAAGTGCTAAAGATGTAAATAATTTAGTGAAAAATATTGATGCAGTTGCTAAAGCATTAGTAGAAGCTATTACAGGTGAATCTTTAAGCGGTTCAGCTAATACAGGTTCTACTTCAAAACCTCAATCAAGCTCAAATCATGACAAAATAATCGAAGAAAGCCCAGCTAAAACAGTTAACGGAATGACAGCAAAATTAGCAAAATTCCGTGAAGAACCTTTAGGAAGTTTCAGGGAAGCAGGATGGGCTCATGCAGGGAAAGAAAATTATAATTACTGTTTTATTTTCCTTATGGATAAAGCAACTAATAAAGAAGTAGCACGTCAAAAATCAAAAGACATTCCACGTCCAGATGTTAACGCTGCTTATGGATTAAGTAGTAATAATAAACCGGGATTTGATACAACAATTGATATTAAAAAATTTGCAGGAAAGCAAGTTTATGTAAAAGTTCGATTAACAAATGATCCCGCAGGAAATATGAAGGGCGGAGCAAAAGATATTGATTTCCCTGAATATTATTTAACAATTCCTAAGCGATAATAATGAAAGGAAATGCTTAATATGGATAGATTAATTAACGTATTTTTAAAAAAAATTGAGGAAGTTAATAAAAAAAATTTTAGATCAATAAATTTTGAAGTAAGAAGAAAAAATTATATGGAGCTTGATTTAAGCGGGGAAAATAGATGTATTATTAAAGGTTTTTTTGAATATTCTAATAGAGAAAATGATGATTCAGATTCTGATATTAATACATTTAATAAATTTAGGGATACTCTTTTTAACAGGTCACTTCACTTCCAATCAATTAAATTTGAGTCATTTAAAATTTCAGATGGATCTATGATTTATAGGGTTGCTTTTGATATTGAATTAGGAATCGAAGAAGAAATTTCTATTCCAGTTCCAATTAGAATCGGAGAAGAAGTTGAATTTATTATGAATAATGAAAAATTCCGCGGGGTTGTAGAAAAATATTGTGATAATAATCCTGACCAAGTAGAAGTTAGAGTAGATTCAACTTGTGCTTATATTCTTGATTATAGAAATTTGTTTCCAATAAAAAAGTAGGAGATTAATAATGTCTAGTTATACTCAAGAATTGCAGTGGCTGTTGAGAGGTTTTTCAGATTTCAATGAAAAACCTCAACTATATGCCTCGCCTCAATCAATTATCGAAAACAGTAGAAAAAATTTTTTCAAAGCAGTTGGTAATTATCCTTTTAAAATTTGGGGGGATGAAAGGGATATTGCTTTTAAAGAAGAATTTGAAAGATCATTTTTAGAATACTTTTTCATGAAAGAATACGGATATCAAACTCCAGATGCTTTTATTTTACAATTAGGTTCTTTTTTAAGAAGAAAGATGCCGATTTATTGCCAGCATTGGCGGATGATACTTGATGAAATGTATATCACTCAAACGGGAAATGCTAAAGGCAATGTAACTGGAAACACTGTAAACAATGATTCTCGTGTTACTGGTAGTAAAAGTAGATCATTAAATCATAGCGATTCTAGCGGAACTACAGATGCTAAGAGTGTAAATAGATCAGGTGTAAGTAATACCCCTCAAAATGAATTAGATATTGATTTAGACAATATATCATATGCTTCACAAGTTCAGAAGGCAGACAATGCTAGTAATACTAATACAACTGGTAAAAGTCGTTCTGAAAGTCACTCAGGAGATTATACAGCTAGCTTAGGTGATGCTAAAACCGATTCTATTACGGATAGTATTACTAATACACAAGGAAGAAGCAAAGATGTATTTGATATTTATGATGAGTGGGTCAAAAGTGGCTATGATTTGTTTACTCCTTTATTTAAAGAAATGATGAAAGAAGAAATTTTCGTCATATTCAATTAGGGGGATCATTATGGAATGGCGAATTAGTGTCAATGAATGGAGATTATTACCGGAAAAAGAAAAAGATTTGTTTGAATTTATCAGTAATGAAGAAGGCTGTTATTTCAGAAGATTACCGGATAAAGAAGAAGGTAATGATAGTGAAAATGTAGTAGATGATTTTAATAGATTAACCAACAGAATGGAGGAATAATCATGGAAGGCAAAGAAGAAGTGAATGAAAAATATACTGAATTTATGGAAGGTATAACTCCTGAAGATCAAACAGGTAGTACAGATATTCAAGATCCATCAGAAGATGATCCAAAAGAAAAATCTGATGAACCAAAGAAAGAAAAAGGTAAATTAGCATTTATGGAAATTCATCATAATCCTGAAAATGATACGTATACCATGAGTTCAGAAACCTTCATGAATTTTTTAAACGTTCCAAAGCCAACTAATTAAATGATGGAGTGGGTTTAAAATGGAAAATCAACTTCAAAAAAATATTGATTGCATTTGGGAATTTGTTCAAGGATGCAATGATACAAGTTCAGGTGATGAATGCAAAGGACCAAAAGGAGATAAGGGTGATCCCGGAAAATCAGCTTATCAAATTTGGCTAGATGCAGGAAACAAAGGAACAGAAGCAGACTTTTTGAATAGTTTAAAAGGAAAAGATGCTAAAGTTGGCAATTTTAGAATCAATAGTGAGGGCAACTTAATATATACCGCAGAAGAGGAGTGACATCTTTGGTAGAAAAAAATTTAGGGCACGTTGTTGGTCCGCAGGGACCAAAGGGAGATACAGGACCTAAAGGGGCTACAGGAGCAACCGGACCTCAAGGGAAAATTGGGCCACAGGGACCACAGGGAGAACCGGGAAAAGTTGGAACTTTTCATATTAATGAACAGGGCGATCTCATTTATACAGAGCCAGATTAAGGGGTTGTTATTATGTCTGTTATTAACTTAGGGCATGTTGTTGGTCCACAAGGTCCTAAAGGAGACACAGGACCACAGGGACCAAAAGGAGATCCGTCAGACCTAAAGAAAAGCGAAGTAGTAATTAATCTTGGTTATGGATTAAAAGGCACGCTAAGAAAAACAGGTCAAGTTGTTACGTTAGATTGTAATACTAATCAGACAGGAAAACGTGCAGATGGAAGTGCTAAATTAAACGAAACTATTCCATCAGGTTATAGACCAGAAAATTTTAGGGTAATACCGGCATGTGTAAATATAGGTTCTAATTTAGAGACTACTAGGACAATGTATCAATGGATATATCCAGATGGAACAATGAAATACAGTTCTAAAGGTTTAAATGCTGCACCTTTAACAATTAGTTTCAGTGATACATGGATTACTAAGGAGTAATGAGCAATGCCAAAAATATATACAAAAAATGAAATTGGGCATTTAAGTGGGTATGCTATTTTGCCCGGTCCAGATTTAATTGAAATAGAAACAGAAATATACCCGGATGATTTTGAAAACTGGGTATGGGATGGTAAGGAATTAAAAAGAGAACATATTCCTACCAATGCCGCAGATGTGGATGAAGATATCTCTATTTTTAAAGAACAAAATTCATTATTAATGAAACAATTGTCTCAATCTATAAAAGAGCAAAGCAATTTAAAAATGATGGTTGCTCAATTAACAAAAAAAGTAACGCAATTAAATCAAGAAGAAGGTGGATCACATGAATAATTTTCCCGGATTTGACAATATCAAACAGTTTTATGATTGGGGCTGTTATTCAGTAAGTGATTTAGTTGATTACGTTAAAATGGGTTGTTTAACGAAAAAAGAATTTGAAAAAATTTGTGGTTCTAAATATCCAGAGGAGGCTTAAATTAAATGTCGATTTTAACAGGATCAAAGAATTTCTTTACTAAAACAAGGCGATATATTGATAGTAAATTTGAGGATGCCAAAAAGTATACGGATAAAGCCAAAGCAGATTTATCATCTGTTGTTAGTCAATATTACGCAAAAAAAGTAGATGTATATACTAAGCAAGAAACAGATGAAAAACTTGAATTAAAAGCAGATACTAGTTCGCTTGCCGCAGTTGCTACTACAGGTAATTATAAAGATTTGATTAATGTACCTACATTTGCAGCAGATTCAGGTCAAGTTAGCATGGTAGAGCTGTTTAATGGTGGTTCTGATTTAAGCGATAGTGAATATAAGCTAAGTTTATCTGATAATCAAAAGCTTTTAAATATTAGCTTGCAGCTGCTGCATATTACAAAAAGCAGTGAGGAAATTATATCCTCTATTCAATTATCGTCCTACGCTTTTGATGTTGCTGAACAATATAAAAGAGAATCAAGTTTACAATTTATTGATTCTAACAATACAGCACAATATTTAAAAGTGGAAACTTATAAAGGTACAGAAGAAGGCAAAAAATGCTTTTATATTAAATTTCCAGCTACTAATCAAGCTAGACCAGATAGCGGTGATATTTACAGAGTTTCAAATGTTACAGGTTATGTTCTTAATACAAATAATGAACCTTCATAAAATATAAAAAAGGATTGGAGTAAAGAATTATGGAAAATATTGAAAATAAAAAAGTTGATGAATTAATCGAAAAAGCAGCAGAAGATCAGTTAGAGAATGCTACTAATGAAACTTATGCTGAAAATGATGAAATTGTAGAAGCAACAGCAGATAACATTCCTGATTCAGAAGAGAAGTCAGAAGGTGTAGCTGTTACTGAAACAGAAAATAAAGAATCTTGGCAAGAAGATAAAAAAGAAAATGCAGAAGAACTTTCAAAAGATTCTAATGAACAAGAAGGAAAAGGAGCTTTTGAAACAGCCCGTAGTCAATGGGCTAATGGATGGAGTGTGTAAAAATGTCAGATGTCAGAGTTGATGCTATGCAGGAAAAGCTAGATTTAATTGATAAATTAGATGATGTTACAGTATTTATCAATAATAATCAACAGTCTATTAACCCTACTAATTTAGCAGAAGTTTTAGATCAAATTAGTAAACTTGAAGAGAAAGCAAAACAAGCTTTTTATCAAGATGAACAATTTGATCCAATTATCTATCAACTTATAGAAGAAACAGAACGCCAAGATAAATTAATAAATAATTTATCTAACAGGATTAATTCTGGATCAGAAGAATTAAGTGATTTAGATGATGAATATAAGGGGGTTATTATTGAAGATGTTTGAAGTTGAATTGCCTACATTTTATCAAGAGGATAAAATTTCTGATTTTTTTATCCCTAATATTAATGATTTATCGGCTATTAAAAACAATGACTATTTTAATACAGATGCTTTAGAAGGCTTTATTAAAGTAGCTGATAAGTTAGAAGATTCAGTATTTAAGTTTGTTAATATTCAGCAACAAAAAGTAGCTCATTTTTTGGCTTTAAAAAAGAAGTATGAAGAAAATAACGAAAAATTGAGAGAATTAAACGATCAATTAGTTATTGCTAAAGTTCAAAAACGGAGCTTTGGAAAAGAAGTAAATGGAAATGAATATGACGATGTAATTATAAAAGGATTATAAAAAGGAGCGTGTAATTTAAATGAATGGATTTAAGAATTTAGGAATCACACCAGCAGAATTTATGAATACGGTACGGGCTAAATTGCCTAAAAATTATCAAGGACAATTACCTATTGCAGAGAGAGGACAAACTAGTTTTACTGGAGTAGGGGAAATTTTAAGTCAAGATGAAAATTTTGCCAATGTTTGGCATAGAACAGCTATTAATTTAGTTGCAAAAATCTTGTTTAGAGAAAATAAAATTGTTAATCCGCTAGCTGAATTTGAAGGAGAACTAATCACTACTGGTGACAAAGTAGAAGAAATGATTATTGATGCAGCTGAAACATTTATGTTTGATCCTTCAAAAGCTGAAAAGAAATTATTTGAACGTAGAGCACCAGAATTATTAGCGGCAATTCATAGCAGAAAACGTGATGTATCTAACTTAAAAACTTTACAAGACACAGTATTTACAGATATTTTCCGTGATGAAACACAATTAAATAGATATGTAATTGCTGTTACTCAATCTATGCTATCTGGAAATGAATATGAAAAATACTATGAAACTAAAAAATTAATTTCTACAGCTGTTTATAAAGGAGCAGTTAGAACTATTGATATGGGTAAAGCTTTGACTGCTAAACAAATGCAAAAAGCTATTTTACGTCATTCAAAACTGATGATCCATCCTAATCGTTTTTATAATATGGGATATGTAAATCAGGCTAACAATAGAGGCTATACTGGGGTAAATATTCAAGCTGATTTTACAGAATTAAGAATGTTATTACCTGTAAATACAAGCGTTGATTTATCAGTTGATTTCTTTGCAGCAGCTTTCCATTCAGATGCGGTTAAATCTAACTTAGCTATTAAAGAAGTTGATTTCTTCCCAAGTATTTATGAATACACAAAGGATCACGTTGTAACAAATGAAGATATTGCGAAAGGATTTTTAAGTGATTACACCTTTGAAGTTGGCGAAACTGTACCAGCTGGAACAGAAGCAAGCGAGGCTGCTTATCAAGATTCTTTAACAGGAGCACAAGATATTGAACTAAAATTTGATGGTTCACGTATTCAAGCGGTTATTTTAGATAAACGTGCGTTGATTATTAATCCACAAATTCCTGTTGAACTATCATCTACTGCCAACCCTCTAGGAAGATATACTCAAATTATTTTAAATGATAAACAAATTATGTCATATAGTCCATTTATGCCAGCTTGTGTAATTTTAGCAGATGAATTAGTTGATACAGTAGAACTAACATCTATTGCAATTGATAATAAACAACTGCCTGTAGATGCTACAGGTCAAGTTAATATCCCTTATAGTGAAGAAACAGGGGCAGCAGCTAATGAAGTTTTTGGCGAAGATGATCCAGAAACTACGGAACAAGGAAAGGCTACTGAATCAGTAGATACTGATAAAAAGTCTAAAACAACTACAAAAAGAACAAAAAAAGACGATTCCAAAGAGGAATAAAGAATAAAGGATAATAAAAACCTCTTAGAGCTAATTTCTAAGAGGTTTTTTTAGGAGGTAGTTTCTTTGGAAAATAATTCAGCTATAAAAATTTATGACAAGTACGGAGTTGAAACAGGACAACACTCGACTTTTTTAAGAACGTATGGAGCTCGTCAAGAAGTTATTTTAGGTATATTAGATGAAACAAGTACAGATAATAATATGTCTAACGATTTCAAAGAATTTGAGCGTATGCAGGCAGAAATATTAAAAGTTCAATTTCAAGATATGTTAATTAATTTATTTACCTATACTAATGTTCCACCAACTTTAAATATTGCACAGTTAGAAACAATGCTTAGAAATTTTGGCGGTGGTGTTTGTGTAGGAAAAGATGATTATGGAGACATAGTTATTTTAGGAAGATCAGATGAGTTAGGATATAACTTATATGGCGATATTATGCCTTCGTATTTTGATTCTAATAACTATTTATCTAATAAAAAATTAATTACGCCAAGAAATCTAAAAGGCGATTATGTAGTTTTTTATAATAAGCAGAGCTTTTTAGATTTTTATTCAACAGATTTTCAAATTGTTAATCATTATTGCAAGATGTTAGCAACTATTAAGGCAACAGAGAGAATGAATTGGCTACAAATGAGAAGTCCTTATATTATTAAAGGTCAAAAAAACGGTGTTAATTCACAAATCTTATTACAAAAAATTTTATCAGGTGAAATAGCTATAGATATAGATATGGACGCTAATATAGCGGATAAAATAGGTAAAATTGATTTTAATGTTCCTGATCGGACATCTACACTGCAAACAGCTTATAGAAATACAACAAATGAAATGCTAACTCTTTTTGGTGTATATAATAATCCAGATCAAAAAAAAGAGCGAATGATTAGCGGTGAAGCATCAGCAAATAATCACGTTATAGAAGGTATGGGAGATATCTATTATAACGCAAGAAGACATGCAGTTAATTTATTGAATTTGGCATTTGGAACTGAAATAGAAGTTCAGTGGAATAGTACAGTAGCTACAATGTTTAGAAATATTGCTAATTCTAAGAATTTAGGAGCTTAAGGAGGTAACTAGATTGAGTATTTCAGAAGAAAATATGAATAAACTAACAGAATTATCAGGGGCTCAATATCCTACACATTCTACTCAAAAGAAATTAGATCATGCTTTAAGAAGATTTAAATATAATTTTCCTTCTCTAAATTGGTGGGGAAATACTCCTATTGAGCCAACAGGAGCAGGCTTAACT
>NZ_NGLI01000008.1:0-9490 GCF_002141285.1 Enterococcus sp. 3G1_DIV0629
GACTATTATCAATCTACTCATACTTCTAACACCTCTTCATTAACGACTATCACTCTTTTTTTCTTAGCTAATGTTTTATCTAAACAAATTATCTCTGTTTCTCCTCTGCGTAAGAACAAAGCTAGACAATCATGTTTTTTTATTTTATATTCCATAATTTCATTCACTTTTTTTCTTTCAGCAAATTCTATTGCTGTTTTTAAATCAAGTGTATAGCTGATCCAATCATTTTCATCTTTTGAATGAGCCCGATATACAGTAAGCTTACTAGGCAAATTTTTAAAAGCAGTTAATTCATCAGGTTTCATCAAACTTATTGCTTTATTCAGCCTTTTTTCACTAAATAATTTCTTCCAACTAGAAATAGGAGCATAATCAGAACTTTTCACCCACATAGTAGAAAGTAAAAACCAATAAGCATAATCACTTAATTTATCCGCTACTTCTTGGAATACTTGAAGTTTTTGCTCTGCTTGAGTTGTCATAATAATGGAGAGCAATCTAGCATCTTCTTCGTTATACTTAAAGCTAGTCGAGATATTTCTCATGTTAATTTCTCCTAACTAAACAAATCCATAAAAGCTTGAATAACAGCTATAAATTCTTCATCATTATTTATATAGCTTGAATAATAACCTGCAAAGTAAAGAGTTATAGCCATTGATATAGCTTCTAAAACAGAATTATAATCGTCTAAAACAACATCATTTTTTAAATTTGATAAAATCATCTTCTGATTGTCATTTAGATTTATTTCATCATCTACATAAACTTCACATCTATCTAAATCTAAAATAGAAACAAAAGGTGATTCAATCCCTATTTGAAAACCGTTGTTAGGTTCCTTCTCATACTCTCCATAAGTTAAGCGCTTAATTAAATCTGTTCTGATAAAAACTTTAGGATTATCACTTTTACATATAGTATCTAATTCACTGTTATAAACTCTAGTATCTAGTTTTCTCATGTTCTTGACACCTCATTACCTAAAAGTTGTTCGTATTGTTTTGTCGTTTTCTGCTAATTCATCTAATAATTCAGAAACAGTAACATTTCTTTTTCTTCGTTTAGTTTCTTCTTTTGCTCTGTTTTCTAAATATTCAATCGTTGTATTTCTTAACGTAACAAATTTTCTTTGTTTATCTTTAGCTATAGTCATATTATTCACCCATAGAGGTGTAACACCCTAAGTTTTAAGATGTTACACCCTTACTAAATTAAATTTTTGTTTATTAAATGAATCAGTAATAAAGAAACATTTAATATATCTTGTTCCAATATTTCAGCAACTATTGTAGGTTTAATACCTTGTTTAAAAAGCGAACGTGCTCGCTTAATTTCTTCATAAGTCCAAATAAATTTAGCCTCTTCAAGAATAATGATAGGATCATTCGCTCTCAAAATATCACGTCCTTAATGATACGTATTCATTTCTGCCATTTGAAACTCTTGATCTCCTATAGTGTGTATTTTCTTTTTAACTACTCCTTTAGATGCTAGAATTTCAAATTCCGGTACTTCTTTTCTAAAATAAATACCATCCGTTCTTATAAACAATAGGTCATATTCACTATTTACATATTTTTGTTCAAATCTAATCATCATATCTCTAAAAACGCCTGCTACCATAGATGAAAGCGCTCTATTATATATTGGGAAGCTGAATACTTTTTTTCCATAATCTCCTAGTTCTAATTTTCCTATTTGTCCGTAAAGGTTATTACGCATTTTTTTATATGTTTTATTTTTTCTAAAAGCTTCTATATCTTTTAATTTATCCACTCTTTGAAAATAGTCATCTAACATTCCCTTTCTGGTTCTAAACATATGACCGTCAGTAACTTCTAATTTTTTTACATTATAAAAATCAAAAATTAATTTCAGTTCAATTTCACTTAATATTAGATTTCTAGCACTTAAAACATCACCATAAAGACTAAGCATTGATCCTTTTTTTGCATAAGTACTTTCTTTTCTGATAGCTTCTATATCCATTTGTATAAACCAAAATGTAGATAATTCACGATAAGGGTGTTTTGAAGGATTCGCTTGATGTTCGCTCATTCTACCCAAAACTTTATCTGTAGTAGGCTTGTTTTTTAGATATGTGTTTGAAGGTAATTTATAGATTCTCATGATGTTTGTATAAGCTTCTGTAAAATCATACTCGATCATTTCAGCATTCATAACTAGCTTATCTGTGTTGTATTTACATAATGAACTTGATGCTTTAAAAGAGTCAGCTTCTGGATAAAAAGGTATTTTTTCGGGATCATCCCAACCAAGATATTTAATTTGAGACTGCTTATTATTTTTCCATATGTCTTTCAATAGAAATAGATTAGCATTATAAGCATCCAGCTTTTTCTTAGTTAAATATTCCAACCCCAATACTTTTTTTAATTCAGCTTGTAAATCATCGGCTATTTTTTTATCTTCTTTACTCATATCTATTTCCTCCAAACAATTCTTTAAGAAGCGAGATCATACTTTAACATGCTCATTTCATTTATAAGAGCTTTTAAATTCATACTTAATTCATTTTGATATTGCTCAATCATGTCAGATTCTTCACGCCTATTTCTTCCACGTGCTTTTCTAAACATAAAAATTTCAATACCATCCGCCGCTCTACAAAAATCAATAAGTTCCTCTAAAGTTTCAAGAGAATCAAGCAAATAAGGATCAAATCCCTTAGTTCTACTTGTTCCGTATTTTTCAAACATATCATAGAATCCGCCAATATCTAGTTCAGCTTTTATTTCTGATTTATACTTTTCAACAATCCGATCATATCTTTCTTTTATTAGATCATCTAAAGTTTCGTTAGAAAAGTAATCAACTTTAGTATTAAAAGCCTTCTCATAAGCTTTTGCGCCCCACGGATTATTGTAGGAGCTGCCGCTTTTTTCTGCGGCAACCTCCTTAACAAAAGCTTGGTAAATATCACGTCCATTGATATTCCCTTCTTTTACGATAAATCCTCTGGCTTTAAAATCTCGATAACGCCTAGAGGCTTCTCTAAAAATACTTTCGTTCATTATCTTACTCTCCTAACTACATTAATTTTTGATGATCCTTATTGATCCAGATACTTTGAAATGGAAAGATATCATAAATAGAAACTCTCAAAGCACTACTAATAGCATAAGCTGTTTTTAGAGATGGTAGCCTATCGCCTTTTTCTATTAAGATAATAGTTTGTTTAGATATTCCAGATCGTACGGCTAGCCTTTCCTGACTCATCCCCTGATTCTTTCTAATCTTGCGAAGATTATTGGTAACAACAATTTTATTTACCATTTGCGTTCTCTCTAGTAGTTTTCATATTTTCTAATGATACAACTACTTTTGTTTCTAATTTCTTATCATTTAAAATACTTTCAACTGGGAAAACATCATAGATAGAAACACCTAAAGCTTCGCAAATGGAATAAGCATTTTTTAAAGACGGAATATGATTTTCATTTTCTATTCTTTGAATTGACCGCTTATTAACACCGCTTAATTTAGAAAGTTTACTTTTGCTTATTTTTTGACTTTCTCTCAAATATCCCAAATTATTTTTTATCAATTCGCCCTGCATTTACAAGACTCCCTTCATAATATTTATAGGGAGCCTACCTTGTTCAATTAATTCAAGAAATTCGTTTTATCTTTTAAATAATTTGAAACGGTAGTACGTAAATAAGCAACAATATCATTTATTCCACTTACAGGATGATCTTTATATTTTGATACATGTTCAATATGTTCTTTAACAAGCTTCATATCTGAATTTCCTTTTAAACTGACTTTTGTTTTAAGTTCATCATATAAAGGATATAAATCAGTTTGTAGTCTATCCATCAAAGAAACGTCCATAAAGTCCAAAGGTCCTAAAAAACGATTTTGGAACAAAATTTGAGTATATTCACTAGCCATAGCATCAGCGGCATTAACCTTACGCTGTTGTTCTCTTTCTTCTTTTGTCTGTCTAGGTTTTAAATCATCAGAATTTTTAGGCATATTTTTGAAATTATCATCAATAAAAAATTGAATGCTTTCAATATTTCTTCCTTTCTTAATCTTTTCGTATCTAATAAATATTGAAGTATGTTCATTTATTTCTTTAGTAGAATGATTTAATACTCGACCTTCAAAATCGCTAAACTTTTTATATTTATCAACAGTTTCAGTTAATCTTCTGATTTCAGAAATTGTAATAATAGGATTTTTACACTTCTTATTTTTATATTTTTTGTACTTGCTATAATTCATCATTAACCATCTATAAAGTACTATGCTGTATTTACTATCTAATCTACTAATTTCTTTAGCACTATATTTTGTATAGTCTGATGATAAATCTATCAAGTACGGCATAATATCGTCAGAAAATTTTATAGATACATAATTATCTGTTTTTCTCCAAGTTGCTCTTGAAATTGCAGCAACTATATCTCCTTCTTCTTCAGACTTAGAAAAATCAAATATTAAGTCACCTACAAATTGTTTTATCATACGCTTTAAATACGCATATTTATATTTATCATTATTAAAAAAACTCAATAAAACATTCTTATCAATATAAATTGTATTGTTTTTTGGTGGTTCTAATGGATTTATAATTGATACAGCTATCTCAAAAAGTTTTAGTGTTGTAGCTCTTCCTTTAGGTATAGCTTTTATCAAATCGTTACTTTCATGGTTAATAGCTTTATCTAAATCTTCCATTTGAATTATAACCGCCTTTTGTGATATAATTTCTTCATCAGGGGTGACACTTCTGTCATCCTCTTCATTATCACAAATAAAAGCTATTTTCTGAGAATTTTGTTCATCAGAAATAGAAGATGAGACCATAGGGTATCCTCCTTTCTTTCTATATTTAATTCATTTAAATTTTTCTTGCCGGAAAAATTAACGAGAGAACAAGGTGAGCTCCCTATGGTTTTTATTTTACCACAAAACAACGACTCGTCAACAAAAATATCGCATTTAATAAAAAATAATGGCGCAACAACAAAAAAAACGGCGTTTAATAGCACATTTTGTAGTTGTATTAAGCACATTTTGTCGGCATATTAAGCACATTTTGTCGGCATATTTTCTTTTAATCCCTTGAGACTCTAAGGTTCATTTTTTCTAAAATAAATAAAACATTAAAATTGATAAATAAGATAAATATATAAAAGGGGAGTGCGCTAAGGCGCCTCCCCTGTATACATATTTTTTTCAAAAATTGATGAAATTCAAAACACAATCCTAAAAAAGTAATTCTATTTATTGAATAGTGTTACTTTAAAGTATTAGGATCAGGTCCTTTAGAATAAATAACTCTTACAATATCTCCTTTTTTTATTTCAGTACCAGCAATTGGCTCAGTTCGTATAACTTTATCCTTTTCTATATTACTAGAATATTCATAAGATTCATTACCGATATATTCAGCATTAATATTGCTTAAATATATACGTGCATCATCTTTTGTATAATTCTCTATATTTTCCAATATATTTTTACTGCTTAATTCAGGATATTTATTTATTAAATTTTGAGCAGTTTCTGCTATTTGAGAATTAGTTGCATTTCCTGCATTAGCTGCTAATATTTCTTCATCAGAAATACTATTTAAAACATTAGGATCTAGATTTTGATTTTTAATCATTATATTTCTAACTTCATCAGCTTGTGTTTGTGTAGCTGTATCAATTGGAATCCAATCTCCCATCTTATAAGGAGGAACAAATCTACTAGATTCTTCCAATTCTCCATTTTTGTTTATTCTAAAAGCATCTATAGCATCTGTCTGTACATCAGTAGGATTAACAACAATGTTAATTATACCTTTTTCAGGCGTATCTCTATTAATAACTATTTCATAAGGATGTTTCTGTGAAGCATTTTTCCATTTGTTATCAACAATATTAGCTACTTCACTTCTAATCTTTTCATCACTTATATTATTAGAATTAACTTGTGATTGACTTGAAAAAGATATATCATTAGCAGCTAATGTGCTAGATGTTGATGTTTGAGTAGGTTCATCTAATTCAAAATTGTTAGGAACATCCCAATTCTTAGATAGCAATGTCTTTTGTCCTGATGATATTTTATATAAATCCCCACTTGAATCAATTAAATAATCATTTACAGGAGTTCCTCCAGATGATACAGATATTTCTAATTCACTATCTTGATTAGGTACTATACTAAAATCATAAGCACTTGATCCAGAAATATTAGGATTATCCTTTTTCATATGATAATAGACCCATTTTTTAACCTGTTCTTGTGTTAATTGCTTAGTATCAATATTATTTCTAGGATTACTATCAGAAGATATATTAGTGCTGCTTATTGCTGCAGCGTTGTTGCTAATAGTAGATTTATTAGAAAGATGTTGATTATAGAAAAAGAATCCTACAAAAGCAGCAACAGCCATAACGATAAATAAGAGAATAAATGCAATAATTTTATTTCTTTTTTCTTTTTTCTCAATCTCATCAAGCATAGATTGTAATTCCGCTTTTACTCTTCTATCTGTTGCTTTTGCAATTTCAATACGCAATAGATGTTTTCTGTCTTCATTTTTCTGTGCTGCAAGAGCGGCAGCGATTCGATTACTAGCATTATTTAGTTCTTGTTGTCTTTGAAAATCATTTTGCCAATTATTATTGTTATACATTAAAATTCGCTCCTCATATAAGAATGATATATTTTAATTTTATCAAAATAATTAGCTTTTTACAGTAAACAAAAAGGACCATAAAAAAAGAAGTCAAGTATTTATGATATAATTGGATCGCTGTCTGCTACCCCGGCTATTCTGGCAAGGGGAGGAGGTTGTCGTCTTGAATTTCTTTGTTAATTTTATTTTTGCAATTGCGGCAGAAGTAGCAGCCCACTACATCTGCAAATGGCTTGATTGCAAAATTGTCAAAAAAGACAGCAAGTCTACCCGTTAATCTGAATAGAACGTAAAAGAAGAGCACTAGCCAGCCCGCTAGTGCTCTTTGGTTATCCTCTTGAATTTCTTCTTCTTTTAAATATTAACATGATTGTAAATATCAGTCAAATTATGATATTTGAAAAAATAGTTGCCCTATCTGTTAAAATATAATATTTATTGTTTTAAATCCAGCTTTTTTAAGAGGTTTATTTATAATATCATCATATAATTTTAAATTATATTTTAAAATATGGAACGAGGAAGAATAATCTGGACTAATAGCTTCACTAATATCGTCATACATATCTTTGTCATAATGTGTTCTATATATAATATCATCATCATAGGACATAAAAATCCTAATAAATTTAACGTACGTTTTTCCTGCTCCTCTACCCTTACCGATTAAAGCATTATCATTACCTCTTAAATAATCAATTTGCCAATCATATAGGTTTATATTTAAAGCTTTATTAATTCTATCAATTGTTTTAGAATTAAAAGTCTCATGCAGTTTTACTATTTTTAGTACATCCAATCTTGCTTTTAGATATGGTGCAGCATCTGTTTCTATATAAGCAGGTTTTTCATCTGATTTTTGTTTAAAATCATCCATGACAGTTTCCCCTCCTATCTTATAAATCAGCGTTATCAATCCAAAATTCAATTAATTCTTTCATGCTAACATTTGATTTTTTAGCTAGTTTTTGTAATTTATCTTTGTTTTTTATGCGTATAAATAAAGATTCTTCTTTTTCTTCTTTTTTTGCTTTTGGCATAGGGATGTTGCTTTTTTGTTGATGATCTACAGAAATTTCTTTTTTTCGTTGTTCTTCGTAAAGAGTATTTTCCTTCTCTACAGATTCATTTAAATTATTGGGTTGTTTGTTGAATTGTGTAAAATCTGGCATTATATTCACTCCTATTTGTTATCTACTAAATCGGTAATCTTTTTAAATAAAGATTCAATATTATTATAAAACTTAGTCTGTTTTTCTTTTTCTGATGCTGTCATTTGATCTCTAGCAGAAAAAATATCTGTATTTTCCATTAGGCTATTACCTATTAGAGTTTTTCTAGGAACTAATCCAAGATAGCGATCATGATCTACAATAGTATCTAAAAACTTCTTGCTGACTTTATCAACATTATTCCCTACAAAATTAATCATATTAGCTACTAAATAGCCTTCTGTAGTGATGTAACTCTTTCTAGAAATAACGTCTATCAGTTCTTCTTTTAATCGTTCAATTGTCTTTATAAGCTGTTTCCATGCGCGATATCCATTTTTAGATGGATCGCACACAGCCAGAACAATATCAGAAACAGCAATGCAATTACAAGTAACTAAACTATCATCATTGTGTGTATCTATCAAAATATAATCGTATTGATTGAAAGTGTTTATATGATCTGCAATGTACATAAAAAGAAGCATACAATTATTTTGTTTTGATTTGATATCTAAACTGTCATCATTAGCTAAAGGCGAGCCCGGAATCAAATCAATGTTTGTATCTACATTTAAAATGTTGACCTCTTTTTTATTGAAAATGTCAGCAATAGAAGTATTATATCCTGTGGTTATAGCTTTAGGAAATGAAAGCGTTAAATTGCAGGAATCATCACTATCAATTAGTAAAACCTTTTTATTTTCTCTGGCAAGATAATAGGCATAGTTATATACAAATGAACTTTTACCAGTACCGCCTTTATCTATGTTAACTGTGATTGTCTTCATTTTCTATCCCCTTTTTATGATATCTAAATATATATCTTTTAATATATATATTTAGATATCTATTTAGATATATTAATTAGCGTAATCAATTCCGATAATACAATTATCGTATAAAAATCGTTTGATTTTTGAACTATCAGCAGTTTCATAATATTGAATCATCAATTTGTTAAAACGGCGTATATGCTTTTCTTCAATGATAAGAACACCAATACCGTTTTCTATCATGAATTTATTTGTGCAGATTAACGAAGTTCTTTTATTACCATCCCAAAATAGCTGAGCTCTGCAAGAATATAAGAAATAATCTAAGGCTTTTTCTGTTAAAGAAGTATTTCTAGTAAATATAGAATTAATTTTATTTTTAACAGACTCTTTATCAGGTATTTTAGGAACATAAAATGAACCGCCAATGCTCACAGAACCAGTTCTAAGAGTGTTAACCATAGATTGAGGCAATTTCACCATATGTGACTATAGAATGGATATTAGTAATGTATTCTATAGTTAGAGAATCGCTCATAGTATCGAAAATAAATTTCCAAGCATTTCTCAAATTTATTACTTTTTGAAATTCATCAACAGATAATCCAGAAACGCTCATTCCTTCCATTATGGTTTTAGTATCAGGGAATGTGATATTTATATTTTCTAATCGAGCTTGATTATAAATATTTTCTACGAGTGTTTTTTTAGCTAAGAAAATACTTTCATCAATTTTTAAATTATATTATCTTTATACAACGATAGCCCTCCTTGAATATTAATATATATTTCAATATATCTACATATATATATTAACATATATACAGAAA
>NZ_NGLI01000009.1:0-3450 GCF_002141285.1 Enterococcus sp. 3G1_DIV0629
TGGGCAGGTCAAATGAATGATGAATTAGATAAGTTAATTAAAGATTTGAATGATTTAGAACTTATCATAAAATTAGAGCTTGCAGATCAATTACCAGATATTATTGATAAATTTAAATTATTCGGAATCATTGTTACAGGAAATAATGAACATTTATCGTTAGCTGCAACGCAAACAACGACTGTTAATAGTAAACAGTCAGTATTTACGTATGCTTTTAGAACAGAATGGGGATTTATTGAAGCAACTAAAACAAATCTAGCTAACGATATTTGTGATAAAAACAATGCTACATGGGCTATTAATTCTCGTGAAATAAGCAATGATGAAAAGCTTGATTTTGTTTTATTAATAAACAATATTCCTACACAAGTCAATAGACTATGGATTGTAAATAAAGAAAATTCTACTATAAAAAGTAATAAAGAATTATATTTCATTTATAAAAATCAGATTAGAAAAGCAGAGTTTGGCTATACTACTGCAAATAATCAAAATCCGGTATCTTTAAACTTTGACAAATTAAATACTAACTACGAGCCTCAATGGATAGTAAATGTATTTAAACGAGTACCTAATAATAAAAACTACTTACATTATTTAACTACTGATTATAAGTGTTATGAGTATGATTTAGATACTGGAGAAGAAAAACTTTTATATGAAATCCCAATTGATAAACAAGATATTTTTGATCCTATTAGTGATGTTATTGAAGGAAAATCAACTATTTGGGCTATTACGTATAAAGGAACTACTAACAGATACTTAAAAGAAATGAATGGGTTATGTTTTGAACCTTGTTTTGATTCAGTAGAAATGTATGATATCTGGGAAAATCCTAAAAAACTTATTTTTACTGATAGATTTAGCGGAATTACTCCAGCTAATATGTATCAAAATTATGCTAATCATGATGAAAATGAAGGTGATAAATCTTTATTAAGTTCTTTTATTTTGAGTTATAAAGATGATTCTTATAATAATCTTTTGAAGATATGTGAATTATCACCGAAACATTTTGATAATAAAATTGTTTCTGGTAATTTAGATAAATATTTTAAGGATTCAATTTTAAAAGAGCTTTACAACAATAATTCTCTTGCTGATTTTCAAGGTTACTATATTTATGATGTTACCAAAAACATAGAAAATTTTATTGATGCACCGTTATATTTGTTAAATGATTCTAAAAAAGAAAATGACGGTGCAAAATTCTTACTAGAAAACTCTAAATTTACGGTAGAAAGCAACATAAGGACTTTTCATCAGAAATTATCAGTCATTACAGCAGACAACGATTCTAAACGTACTTTAAGAGTTTTTGATCGTGTTATTTCTCAAGTAATAAATATAGGTGGTTTTTCTTTAAATAGTTTTTCTAGATGGTACGATAGCAGCAAACCAACTGTTACAGATAAAATAATGCCTTTAACTCCTACTAGACATTTTGATTATCTTTCTTTAGCAGGCTCTCATAGAGTATTTAATGCAAAAGAATTTGAAAATGTATTTGATGATACACCTTTAAAAACATATAAATATTATGAACTACCTTTAAAGAAAGATCATCCATTGTTTAGTGAAATGGAAAATAAAAATATTATAGTTGGAGTAACCAAAGGAACTAACTATGAAAAAGATTCTAGTAAATATGAGATAGTTATCAAATTGACTTATCAAGATGACTATGCAGAATTACAATTTAGAAGAGTAATGCGCTTTGAAAGAAGCGATAATGAAGGTAAATTCGGAGGAAGAAATAAAGCTAGTTATATAAGTCCGTGGGCATATGTTTACTATACTAAACCAGACGATAGTGCTCCTCCGGGTTATGAAGATAATCCTAATCAAGGGATAGATAAAGAGTTTCAAGATATTATTAATAATTTACAGCAACAAATTAATAATAATAAAAATGAAATCAATAATATAAAAAATGAATTAGGTGATATTAAAAAAGAAATTAATAACATGAAGCAAGAAATTCAAGATATTAAAAATATGTTGAATAGTAATCAAGAAGCATTTAAGAAATTACTTCAACATCTTGAAAATATTCATGTTTGGCAACATACTGGTGATGATATTCTTAAAGGTAATTTTGCTCCGGGAATGGGAGTTGCTGGTGGTAATATTAATGTCTTTACCGGAAGTGCTGATGGGAACACTTGGATCAGAACAAATCCGGGTAAAACTGAAAATGATATTGTGGCAGGTGTGTAATTATGCCAATTCAAATAAAATTTACAGTATCTACCAATGCCAAAGTAAAGAAGCAAGCTGATGGGATACCTTCATGGTATCCTAATCATGTAGGAGATAAAAATTATTGGTGGGGTGATGGAACCACTACTACAGATTATTTTTATTCAATAAATGGAAATGACATGTTCATTCAGTATGGGCAAAATACTTCGATATGGGCAGGATGTAGGCATTTTGTTCAATCCATTAGGATAACCGAGCAAAGAGAAAATGATGATGGCAGTATATATGTAAAAGGTGAAGTTGTTCCGATACTTTTTTCTAATCATAGGACAGATTATGCTTTAGGTGGGGCTAGAGTTAAATATAATGTTTCTGTGCAAGGAAAAACAATATGGCAAATAGATGGTAATACTATTGATGAAATGCAAAAAGACTCAAATATTAGTGTTCCATTTTCTACCACAGTTGCACCTAGTGAATACTATACAGGAACAGCGTTAAAGATTGCTATTACTTATCCTAATCATGAATTTCCTGATTCTACCACAGTTGTTGGATTATCATTATACAATCCAGCACCTCCTACTTATAAACCAATGGCAATTAGAAAATCTAATGTTTTTAAAACATTAAATAGGGCTAGCGGATTTATAAGGATAAGAAAAAGTAATAATTGGAAAGATATATCAGAAGAGACTTTGCCAGAAGGAGAGCCTAATAAAGGTAAGAACAGGATAAGGAAGTCGGGAGTATGGAAAAAACAAAGTAAAATAGGAAATTGAATTAGAAATGGGCTGTTTTTACAGCTCATTTTTTAAGTTAAATAAAAAAATAGAAAAATACCAAAATGTTAAAAAAATATTAAATCGTATATTTTTATATTATGTAAAAACCGAATAATTAAGCGGTTACATATAAATATATAATTTTATTTTTGATATATATAAATATATATACTTTTATATATATGTTATGATATATATAAAAATATATATGAATCGGGAGCAAAGCGGTTCGATTATAGCGAAGCAGCTATGCTGCTAGCGTAACCACATAACCCTTATTTATAAGGGTTATAGAGTGATAACGCTATGCGTTAGAACGTTACGAATAAACGTGTGCTATGCACATGTTTATTTTTTTTATTGTTCAGAAACGTAATATTAATGTTATTTAAAAATGAGAATAGAAGGACACCGGAACAAGCCGCTTGCGGCGCAGTGACTTCCACGGAGGCGA
>NZ_NGLI01000010.1:0-1824 GCF_002141285.1 Enterococcus sp. 3G1_DIV0629
CAACCCTAAAATAAATCGTTCTTGCTCGTAATAACAATGAATAGACAAATTATTCTCATAAACATAGTTCAGTTTTACTGGAATTTCTTGCGTCACAGCTTCTCCTAAGGAAACTTCTAAAGTATTCGTTTGTTCCCCTGTTTTTCCTAGGTTGAACGGATCTTTCAACCCATACTGCACCGGCATATCAGAAAATGCATCATGGACAGATGCCACAAATTCTTTTGCTTCTACTGGACTTCCTACTTCTGTCGTTACCTCTTTAGTTTGAATCACATTGTCAGAGAAATAGACTAATTGATCATTTTGAATTCTAAAGAGTTCTTCTTTTTTACATGAATCAAAATCAAGTTTAATCTCACCATTTTGATAGAATTGTAGTTTGTTATCAAATATATTTTTTACTTGGATCCAATCTCCCTCTTCATAAGTTCTACCATTTAATATTGATACTAAATCACTAGGTGTATCTTCACCATTCGCATTCATTTGATACTTTTGTTTCCCTTCTTTTGAAAAAACTGTCACGGAAACAAATAATCCTTGATTATCATTTAATTGAGTGGTCCGATCTGAGTCTGTTACAAAATTAATAGTTTTGTTATTTTTGTTTAGTCCCAAAATAAATCGTTCTTCAGAAGCATACCCACGCATTAACAGATTATTCTCATAAACATAGTTCAATTTCACTGGAATTTCTTGCGTTACAGCTTCTCCTAAGGAAACTTCTAAAGTATTCGTTTGTTCCCCTGTTTTTCCTGGGTTAAACGAATCTTTCAACGCATAATGGATAGACATATCAGAAAATGCATCATGAACAGATGCCACAAATTCTTCTGCTTCTACTGGACTTCCGACTTCTGTCGTCACCTTTTTAGTTTGGACCATATCGTCCGTTAGACGAATTAATTCATCATTCTGAATCATAAAAATTTCTTCTTTTTTACACGAACCAAAATCAAGTTTAATTTCTCCATTTTTATAATATTGTACTTTATTATCAAAAGTATGTTTTATATGAACAATATCACCATTTTCGTAAGATTTCCTATTCAATGAATCAATCATTTTACTAGCTAAATCTTCCGCATTAGCTTTCATTTGATACTTTTGTTTTCCTTCTTTGTCAGTAACAGTTATTGTCAAATATTCTCCTGAACCAGAATCGAGTTGTGTATTTTGACTTGTATCTGTAACAAAGTTGATGGTTCGATTATCTTCATTCAATCCTAAAATAAAACGTTCCTCTTCCCGATAACAGCGAATAGAAATGTTGTTATCATAAACATATGTTAACTTGATTGGTATTTCTCTAGAGAAGTGTTCTCCGAAGCAGACAGTCAACGTATTCGTTTGTTCCCCTGTTTTTCCTGGATTAAACTCAGAATTTAATGAATAACTAACGGATAAATTAGAGAGGGCTTCATTCACTGAATCCACAAATTCTTCCACTTCTACTGGACTTCCAACTTCTGTCGTTACCTCTTTAGTTTGAACCATATTGTCCGTTAGACGAACTAGTTCATCATTTTTAATTGTAAATAATTGATTTTTTCCTGAACTTCCAAAAGGTAATTCTACTTCCCCCTCTTGATAAAACTGCATTTTATGTGAATGTTGAAGATAGGAAACATCTAGGAGATCACCTTCTTCATACGAAGTTTGATCAAATGCTTTCACTAAGACTTCTGATAGATCTTCGGCATTGGTAGATGCTTGTTTTTTTAGCTTCCCTGTTCGATCATATAGCTCAATATTGATATAAGCTCCAGTCCCACTATCAAGTTGTGTTGTGAACTCTGTATTTTCTACCAAACGAATTTT
>NZ_NGLI01000011.1:0-1398 GCF_002141285.1 Enterococcus sp. 3G1_DIV0629
TCTTAACCTTTAAAAATTTTAATATAATTAATATCTGTCTCTTATACACATCTAGATGTGTATAAGAGACAGGCTATTACACTAATCCACATTTTTAAGTCCAAATATTTCTTTTTCATTATGAATCCTCCAAAATTTAAATTTGCCTTATAAAGACAACATAACTATAAATTAATAACAAGTTTAATATTTTATAGTTATACACATCTAGATGTGTATAAGAGACAGATTTAATAGTCTTAGTTCATTAAAATAAAAAACTCAACTTTACAAGGATATGGTTTAAAAAATTTACTTATCCAACCCCACTAATTTACGCTGCTTACGATTTGCCTCATCTGCTATATACTTCATCACTGTTTTAAATTCTTTCGCTGAGGCATTTTCTGATAGATCAGCAATACTTTTATTATACTTCTTCACGATTTGTTGTACTTGTTCTTTCTCAGTCATGTAATTCCTCCTCCAACTCTTTTGAAGTATATTGTATTGGTAGTACTAATTGAATATTATCTGCTGCATAGTGTACTTCAGAAATATTATTTTGATAATCTTTAATCATTATGTGAAGGACTACTTCAGGATGTCTATCTTTGACTTTTTCAATATTCTCTCTTGACTTAAAAAACGCATTGATAAACGTTTCTTTTGGCACATGACGTCCCTCAGCTAGTTCACGTTTTCGAGTGAAATCCCAGGCAACTTTGGGATATTGGTAAACATAGAAAATCGTAACGCGAAAGTTATTTTTAAGGGCTCGAATAATGTTTTTCTCTGCACTAAGGATAGCAAAAGTAGCATCTAATATGAAAGAATAGCCATGTTCCAGTACATATTTTAATGATTGTTCAACTAACCAAGAAGAAGCTTTCTGAAAAACACTTGAGTTCTTTCCATTGTATTCTGGAAATTGTGTTCTAAAATAGTCCGCATCAATCACAACATGGTTGTCATAATTTTCAGCTAAACCTAGTGCAACCTCTGTTTTACCTGCTCCTGGGCTTCCGGCCATGAATACCGCGTCTTTTTCATCGTCAGGGATTTTCCCCTTGATAATTGTTTCAATAAATTTATCTTTATTGACCCTAGCGTAATCTAAATACTTGTCTTTAGATTCCAAGATTGCACCTTCTTTCCTTCTTCTATATTTATACTAATTATACGATATTTATATAAAAAATATAACGGTCAATTTAACCATATTAACATTTAAGTCACAGTAATAGCAGATATGCTCGCAAAATGGGATATGAACTGTCTCTTATACACATCTAGATGTGTATAAGAGACAGGTAATAGCAGATATGCTCGCAAAATGGGATATGGACTGTCTCTTATACACATCTAGATGTGTATAAGAGACAGGGATACTGCTATTTCAACTCAGGCCAGTATTCT